>NZ_JACHCX010000009.1:0-266042 GCF_014207295.1 Streptomyces sp. AK010 | reverse complement strand
TTCGGTACTGCCCCGCGAGGCGTCGGTGCTACGCCGCCCGCGAGGCGTCGGTACTGCCCCGCGAGGCGTCGGTGCTACGCCGCCCGCGAGGCGTCGGTACTGCCCCGCGAGGCGTCGGTGCTACGCCGCCCGCGAGGCGTCGGTGCTACGCCGTGAGGCGGGCGACGGCCTCCTCGACCGTCAGCTCCTCGCGCTCGCCGGTGCGGCGGTCCTTCAGCTCCACCACGCCGTCGGCCGCGCGCCGGCCGGCCACGAGGATCTTCGGTACACCGATCAGCTCGGAGTCCGTGAACTTGACGCCCGGGGAGACACCGGGGCGGTCGTCGACCAGGACCCGGACACCGGCCGCGGCCAGCTTCCCGGAGATGTCGAGGGCCAGCTCGGTCTGCAGGGCCTTGCCGGCGGCGACCACGTGGACGTCGGCCGGGGCGACCTCGGCGGGCCAGCACAGGCCCTTGTCGTCGGCGCTCTGCTCGGCCAGGGCGGCCACCGCGCGGGAGACGCCGATGCCGTAGGAGCCCATGGTGACGCGGACCGGCTTGCCGTTCTGGCCGAGGACGTCGAGCTTCAGGGCGTCGGCGTACTTGCGGCCCAGCTGGAAGATGTGGCCGATCTCGATGGCGCGGTCGAGGACGAGGCCCGTGCCGCACTTGGGGCAGGGGTCGCCCTCCTGCACGACGACGACGTCGACGTACTCGCTGACCTCGAATTCCCGGCCCACGACCACGTTCTTCGTGTGCGTGCCGGCCTTGTTCGCGCCCGTGATCCAGGACGTGCCCGGGGCGACCCGCGGGTCGGCGATGTACGTGACCTTTTCCAGGCCCCGCGGTCCGACGTAGCCGCGGACCAGGTCGGGGCGGGCCGCGAAGTCCGTCTCGGTGACCAGTTCGACGGTGGCCGGGGCGAAGTGCGCCTCGACCTTGTCCATGTCGACCTCACGGTCGCCGGGGACGCCGACGGCGACGATCTCACCGTCGACCTTCACGAGGAGGTTCTTCAGCGTGGCCGAGGCCGGGACGCCGAGGGAGGCGGCGAGGGTCTCGATGGTGGGGGTGTCGGGGGTCGGGATGTCCTCGGCGGCCGGCACGTCCGAGGCGTCGACGGACGTCAACTCGTACGTGATCGCCTCGGTGTTGGCGGCGAAGTCGCAGTTCGGGCAGTCGGCGAAGGTGTCCTCGCCGGCCTCGGCGGGGGCGAGGAACTCCTCGGACTTGGAGCCGCCCATGGCGCCGGCCGTCGCGGCGCAGATGCGGTAGTCGAGGCCCAGGCGCGCGAAGATCTTCTGGTAGGCCTCGCGGTGCAGGGCGTAGGACTTGGCGAGGCCCTCGTCCTCGGTGTCGAAGGAGTAGGAGTCCTTCATCAGGAACTCGCGGCCGCGCAGGATGCCGGCGCGGGGGCGGGCCTCGTCGCGGTACTTGTTCTGGATCTGGTAGAGGATGACGGGCAGGTCCTTGTAGGAGGACGCCTGGTCCTTCACCAGGAGGGTGAAGATCTCCTCGTGGGTGGGGCCGAGGAGGTAGTCGCCGCCCCGGCGGTCCTGGAGGCGGAACAGCTCGGGGCCGTACTCCTCCCAGCGGCCGGTGGCCTCGTAGGGCTCGCGCGGCAGGATGGCAGGGAGCAGGACCTCCTGGGCGCCGACGGCGTCCATCTCCTCACGGACGATCCGCTCGACGTTGGCCAGCACCTTCTTGCCGAGGGGCAGCCAGCTCCAGATGCCGGCCGCGGTACGGCGTACGTAGCCGGCGCGGACGAGGAGCTTGTGGCTGAGGACCTCGGCGTCGGCCGGGTCGTCGCGCAACGTCTTCGCCAACAACTGGGACATGCGCTGGACCGGTGCGTTCGCCATGGTTCCTCTGCTCCTGCTGCTTGGGGTCCCCCGCTCGAGCGGAGCCGAGAGTGGGGGAAGGTGATGGCAGGAGGTTATCCGGGGGGTGCGCGGGGGTGGAAATCGGTTATCCGCGGCGCAGGGGCAGAGGGGCGCCCATGACGGCGTACGGCTTCGGCGCGCTCGGGAAGAGGACCTGGCGGGCCAGGTCCTGGTAGCCGAGGGAGCGGTACAGCGCGCGGGCGGGGCTGTCGGTGTCGATCGCGGAGAGGATCGAGCGGGGTTCGTCGGCGCCGTCGGTGATCGTGGTGATCAGGGAGCGTCCGAGGCCGCGGTTCTGATACGCGGGGTGGACGTGCAGTTCGGTGATCACGAAGGAGTCGTCGAGCCAGTGGTCGTTGCGCAGGGCGCGGAGGTAGGGCTCGACGACGGTGGACCACCAGTGGGTGCGGTCGTTGGGCATGCCGTAGACGAAGCCGACGAGGGTGCCGTCGGCTGTGGCGCCGAGGGCGCGGGCGCCCGGGTAGGTCATGTGACGCAGGACGATCTGGCGGCGGACGGCGACTTCGTCGGGGCCCAGGCCGAAGGCCACGGCCTGGACGGCCAGGGCCTCGTCGACGTGGGCGCAGAGGTCGAGTGGGCCGATCACGAGGTCCATGCGGGGAGCCTACAGGGGGGTTTCGGTTATCAGCCGGGTGTGGGTTGTACGGGGGTTGCTCGCGCAGTTCCCCGCGCCCCTGAGGCCATTTCAGAACAGGACGCTCATGAAAGCTCCCACTTCCTGGAAGCCCACCCTCTGGTACGTCCGCCTGGCCGCGGTGTTGAAGTCGTTGACGTACAGGCTCACGACCGGGGCGACGTCGGCGAGGGCGTAGCGCAGGACCGCCGCCATGCCGGGGGCCGCCAGGCCGGTGCCGCGGTACTCGGGGGCCACCCACACGCCCTGGATCTGGCAGGCGCGGTCCGTCGCGGCGCCGATCTCGGCCTTGAAGGCGACCTTGCCGTCCGCGTCGAAACGGGCGAAGGCGCGGCCGGAGCCGACGAGTTCGGCGACGCGGGCCTGGTAGAGCAGGCCGCCGTCACCGGCCAGCGGGGAGACGCCGACCTCCTCGGTGAACATCGCCACGCACGCCGGCATGATCGTTTCCATCTCGTCCTTGCGGACGCGGCGGACGTAGGGGTCCGGGGTGATGTCGGCCGGGAGGTGGTCGGCGACCATGAGCGGCTGGTGGCGGCGGACCTCGCGGGCCGGGCCCCAGTGGGGTTCCAGCAGCCGCCACAGGTCGGAGGTGGCGCCGGAGGGGCCGACGATGGAGGAGCAGCGGCGGCCGGCCCGGCGGGCACGGTCGGCGAAGGCGCGGACCGCGCGCGGGCCGGCGCAGATCGGGACCAGGTTGGCGCCGGCGTAACAGAGGGACGTGAGTATGCCGTCCTCGTACCAGCCCCACATCTCACCGCCGAGCCGCCACGGGTCGAGTCCGGCGATCTGCACGCGCGACGTCACGAAGGCGTTCGCGACCGGCTCGCGGTCGAGGACGGCGAGCACGGCGTCCAGGTCGCTCGGTTCGAGGACCCGTGAGGTCGTCTGGGTCAACACGTGCGGGCCTCACGAACTGGGGTTGCTGGTCTCCGCACTATAGCTGCGCTGCTTGTGCCGACGCCGGGGAGCTCAGGGGGAAGCGCTCGGCGGCGTGTGCGGGTCCGACGTGGCTGGGCGCGCAGTTCCCCGCGCCCCTGAAAGGACAGGGCACGGGGAAGCCGCCGGTGCGAGAGTTCAGCCCGCGACCGCCACCGACGGCTCGCCCGAGGTCACGCCGTCCGCCTCCATCTGCTCCGCCAGCTTCATGGCCTCTTCGATGAGGGTTTCCACGATCTTGGACTCGGGGACGGTCTTGATGACCTCGCCCTTGACGAAGATCTGGCCCTTGCCGTTGCCGGAGGCGACGCCGAGGTCGGCCTCGCGGGCCTCGCCGGGGCCGTTCACGACGCAGCCCATGACGGCGACGCGGAGCGGGACCTCCATGCCGGTGAGGCCGGCCGTGACCTCTTCGGCCAGCTTGTAGACGTCGACCTGGGCGCGGCCGCAGGAGGGGCAGGAGACGATCTCGAGGCCGCGCTGCTTGAGGTTCAGGGACTCCAGGATCTGGATGCCGACCTTGACCTCCTCGGCGGGGGGCGCCGAGAGCGAGACGCGGATCGTGTCGCCGATGCCCTGCGAGAGCAGCGCGCCGAAGGCGACCGCCGACTTGATCGTGCCCTGGAAGGCCGGGCCCGCCTCGGTGACGCCGAGGTGCAGCGGGTAGTCGCACTGGGCGGCGAGCTGCTTGTAGGCCTCGATCATGACGACCGGGTCGTTGTGCTTGACGGAGATCTTGATGTCGCGGAAGTCGTGCTCCTCGAAGAGGGACGCCTCCCACAGGGCCGACTCCACCAGGGCCTCGGGGGTGGCCTTGCCGTACTTCTGGAGCAGGCGCCGGTCGAGGGAGCCCGCGTTGACGCCGATGCGGATCGGGGTGCCGTGGTCCCGGGCCGCCTTGGCGATCTCCTTGACCTTGTCGTCGAACTGCTTGATGTTGCCGGGGTTGACCCGGACGGCGGCGCAGCCGGCCTCGATCGCGGCGAAGACGTACTTCGGCTGGAAGTGGATGTCGGCGATGACCGGGATCTGCGACTTGCGGGCGATGGTCGCGAGGGCGTCGGCGTCGTCCTGCGTCGGGCAGGCGACGCGGACGATCTGGCAGCCGGAGGCGGTGAGTTCGGCGATCTGCTGGAGCGTCGCGCCGATGTCGGAGGTGCGCGTCGTGGTCATCGACTGCACCGAGACAGGGGCGTCTCCGCCGACGGCCACGGATCCGACCTGGATCTGGCGGCTCTTCCGGCGCTCGGCGAGCTTGGTCGGAACGGACGGCATGCCGAGAGAAATCGCAGTCATCTGCTGTGCAACCCCAAGTCGTGGATCAAGGTCCGGTCCCGTGAGCAGCGGGCTCCGAGCTTCGAGATTACGGCACACACCTCGGCGCGAGCACATCCCACCCACCGTGCCACTCAATGGGAGGCGGCCCGGCGAAAAGCATGCCGGGCCGCCACGAACGCCGTATGACTAGGAGATTCTCACCGGGTTAACCACGTCGGCGATCAGGACCAGGATCGTGAAGCAGATGAAGATCCCGGCGACGACGTAGGCGACCGGCATGAGCTTCGCCACGTCGAAGGGGCCCGGGTCCGGCCGGCGCAGCACCTTGGCCGTGTTGCGGCGCAGCGACTCCCACAGGGCTCCCGCGATATGGCCGCCGTCGAGCGGCAGCAGCGGGAGCATGTTGAACAGGAACAGGGAGAGGTTGAAGCCGGCGACCAGCATCAGGGCCATGGCCAGCTGCTGGGTGGGCGGGATGTCGAGGGTGAAGATCTCACCGCCCACGCGGGCCGCGCCGACCACGCCCATCGGGGAGTCGGCCTCGCGCTCGGCGCCGTCGAAGGCCGCGTTCCACAGCGCCGGGACCTTGCCGGGGAGGGCTGCCAGGGAGTCGACGGCCTCGCCGATCCGGTCGCCCATCCAGGTCACCGAGTCGCCGAAGTCCTGTTTGACCACGCCGGTGGCGGCGCTGAAGCCGAGGAAGCCGGCCTGGACGTACTGGCCCTCGACGATCTGGCCGGAGGAGTCCTTCTTGGCGACCTGGTTGGTGGCGATCTTCGCGTGCAGGGTGACGTCCCGGCCGTCCCGCTCGACGACGAGCGGCACCTCCTTGCCGGGGGTGGCGCGGATCAGGTCGGACAGCTTGTTCCAGTCGTCGGTCTTCACCCCGTTGAACGAGACGATCTTGTCGCCCGCCCTGAGGCCCGCCGCGGCGGCGGGGGCAGCCGGGTCGCCCTTCTCGCACTTGTCGCGGTTCTCGTTCTGCGCGATGACGCACTGGGACACCGAGCTGACCGTGGTGGTCTGCTGGGTGATGCCGAAGCCCATCAGGACGGTGAGGAACAGCGCCACCGCGAGGACCAGGTTCATGAAGGGGCCCGCGAACATCACGATCACGCGCTTCCAGGGGGAGCGCGTGTAGAACATGCGGTTCTCGTCGCCCGGCTTGAGCTCCTCGTAGGCGGCGGTGCGGGCGTCCTCGATCATGCCGCGCCACGGGGAGGTGGAGCGGGCCTCCATCCGGCCGTCGGGGCCGGGCGGGAACATGCCGATCATGCGGATGTAGCCGCCGAACGGGATGGCCTTGATGCCGTACTCCGTCTCGCCCTTGTGGCGCGAGAAAATAGTGGGGCCGAAGCCGACCATGTACTGCGGCACGCGGATGCCGAAGAGCTTGGCGGTGGACAGGTGCCCCAGCTCGTGCCACGCGATCGAGGCGAGCAGGCCGACCGCGAAGAGGACTATGCCGAGGATGAACATCAGGGTCGTCATGCACGGGCCTCCGCCGTCTGTGCCGCCAGTTCCCGGGCCCGGGTCCGCGCCCAGGTCTCCGCTTCGAGGACGTCCGACACGGTGAGTGAGGTTCCCGTACGGGGGGTGCCGTGCTCCTCGACCACCCGGGTGACGGTGTCCATGATCCCGTTGAAGGGCAGTGCGCCCTGGCGGAACGCCTCCACGCACTCCTCGTTCGCCGCATTGAACACCGCCGGGGCGGTGCCCGCGAGCTCGCCCACGTGCCGGGCGAGGTTCACCGAGGGGAAGGCCTCGTTGTCGAGCGGGAAGAACTCCCAGGTCGAGGCCTTGCTCCAGTCGAAGGTGGGCGCCGCGTCGGGCACGCGCTCGGGCCAGCCGAGGCCGATGGCGATGGGCCCGCGCATGTCGGGCGGGGTCGCCTGGGCCAGTGTCGATCCATCCGTGAACTCAACCATCGAGTGGACATACGACTGGGGATGCACGACCACCTCAATGCGGTCGAAGGGAATGTCGTAGAGGAGGTGCGCCTCGATGACCTCCAGACCCTTGTTGACGAGGGTCGCGGAGTTGATCGTGATGACCGGGCCCATGGCCCAGGTGGGGTGCGCGAGGGCGTCCTCGACGGTGACGCCCGCGAGCTCGGCCTTCGTACGGCCGCGGAAGGGGCCACCGGAGGCGGTGACGACCAGCTTGCGGACATCGGCGCGGGTGCCGGCGGCCAGAGCCTGGAAGAGGGCGGCGTGCTCGGAGTCGACCGGGATGATCTGCCCGGGCTTGGCGAGGGCCTTGACCAGCGGGCCGCCGACGATGAGCGACTCCTTGTTGGCGAGCGCGAGGGTGCGGCCCGCCTCCAGGGCGGCGAGGGTCGGGGCGAGTCCGATGGAGCCGGTGATGCCGTTCAGCACGGTGTGGCAGTCGGAGGCCGCGAGCTGTGTGGCGGCGTCCGGGCCGGTGAGGAGCTCGGGAAGCGGCTCGCTCGTGCCGTACTGCGCGGTGAGCGCCTCGCGCAGGGCGGGTACGACGTCCTCGCGGGCCACCGCGACCGTGCGCACGCGCAGCCGGTACGCCTGCTCGGCGAGGAGCGCGACCCGGCCGCCGTTGGCGGACAGGCCGGTGACCCGGAACCGGTCGGGGTTGCGCAGCACGAGGTCGATGGCCTGGGTGCCGATGGACCCGGTGGAGCCGAGGATCACCACGTCCTTGGGGCCGTCGCCCGCCACGGGGTCGTAGACGAGGTGCGGGTCGGCGAGGGGGGCTGGACTGTCGCTCATTCCTCCATTGTTGCCGTAAGGCCGGTGTGTGAGGACAGCGCATCCCCTCCTGGGGGCGCGCGCCATGACGGTGCACGCCCCTGGGAGGGCCGGGTCTACCTGATCGGCCGGTGGACGTTCTCCCGCTGCGAGGGTCCCGGTGTCGCGTCCGCGATCCAGGGGCCGTCGCCCGACGGGTCGACGATGCCCTGCTCCAGCCACTCGTACGTGCCGGACAGGACGCCCTTGACGACCTTGCGGTCGAGGTCGTCGGTGTTGGTCCACAGGCGGGTGAAGAGTTCCTCGACGCGGATCCTGGCCTGGCGGCAGAAGACGTCGGCGAGCTGGTAGGCCTCGCGGCCGTGGTCGCCCTGGCTGCGCAGGAGTTCGGCCCGGACGCAGGACGCGCTCATGGCGAACAGCTCGGCGCCGATGTCGACGATCCGGCCGAGGAAGCCCTGCTTGGACTCCATCTTTCCCTGCCAGCGGGACATGGCGTAGAAGGTGGAACGGGCGAGCTTGCGGGCGGTGCGTTCGACGTAGCGCAGGTGTCCGGAGAGGTCCACGCCGTGCTTGAACTCGCCGTAGGAGGCGGGGAGCTGGCCGGGTCCCGCGACCAGTTTCGGCAGCCACTTGGCGTAGAAGACGCCCGCGTTCGCGCCCGCCCTGGCCTTGTCGCCGAGGGACTTCTCGGGGTCGATGAGGTCGCCGGCGACCGAGAGGTGGGCGTCGACGGCCTCGCGCGCGATCAGCAGGTGCATGATCTCGGTGGAGCCCTCGAAGATGCGGTTGATGCGCAGATCGCGCAGCAGCTGCTCGGCGGGGACGCCGCGCTCGCCGCGGGCCCGGAGGGAATCGGCCGTCTCGAAGCCGCGGCCGCCGCGGATCTGGACCAGCTCGTCGGCCATCGTCCAGGCCATCTCGGAGGCGTACAGCTTGGCGAGGGCGCCTTCGATGCGGATGTCGTTGCGGTCCTCGTCGGCCATCTGGGAGGCCAGGTCGGTCACGGCCTCCAGGGCGAAGGTGGTGGCCGCGATGAAGGAGATCTTGGAGCCGACCGCCTCGTGGTGCGCGACGGGCTTGCCCCACTGCTCGCGGGCCGCCGACCACTCCCGGGCGATCTTCAGGCACCACTTGCCGGCCGCGACACAGGAGGCCGGCAGGGAGAGCCGTCCGGTGTTGAGCGTGGTCAGGGCGATCTTCAGACCCTGGCCCTCCTCGCCGACGCGGTTGGCGGCGGGGACGCGGACCTGGTGGAAGCGGGTGACGCCGTTCTCGATGCCGCGCAGGCCCATGAAGGCGTTGCGGTTCTCGACGGTGACGCCCGGCGAGTTCGTCTCCACGACGAAGGCCGTGATGCCGCCGCGGTGACCCTCGCTCCTGGGGACCCGGGCCATGACGACCAGCAGGTCGGCGACGACTCCGTTGGTGGTCCACAGCTTCACGCCGTCGAGGACGTAGTCTCCCCCACTCTCGGCTCCGCTCGAGCGGGAGGTGCCCCCATCGTCCGGGATCGCCGTGGTGGCGAGGCGGGCCGGGTCGGAGCCGACGTCGGGTTCGGTGAGCAGGAAGGCGCTGATGTCCGTGCGGGCACAGCGCGGCAGGAAGCGCTCCCGCTGCTCCTGGGTGCCGAACAGTTTCAGGGGCTGGGGCACGCCGATCGACTGGTGTGCGGAGAGCAGTACGCCGATCGCGGGGCTCGCGGAACCGGCCAGGGCGAGCGCCTTGTTGTAGTACACCTGCCCGAGGCCGAGCCCGCCGTACTTGGTGTCGATCTTCATGCCGAAGGCGCCGAGCTCCTTCAGCCCGTCGATCACCTCGTCGGGGATGCGGGCCTCGCGCTCGATGAGGCCCCCGTCGACCTTCGTCTCGACGAAGTCGCGGAGCTTGGCGAGGAACTCCTCGCCGCGCTGGGCCAGCTCTTCGTCCGGGAGGGGGTGGGGGTGGATGAGGTCGAGCCGGAAGCGGCCGAGGAACAGCTCCTTGGCGAAGCTGGGCTTGCGCCAGTGCTGTTCCCGGGCGGCCTCCGCCACCTCACGGGCCTCCCGCTCGGTGACGGCGGGACGGGAAGAGGGGGTGGTGGAAGCGGACATGAGGGGCACCTCGCCGCAACTAGAAGATGGAGGACCGTTTCGTTACCGACCAGTGCTACTGGATCGTTGGTACCCGAATCCGGACGCTCCCACCAGTCCTCGCGCGTCCGTTCGGCCGAAGGGGGCGCGCTGCGCCCGGCACTTGTCGCACGCCTGACGACGGTGTTGCATCGAGGTGCCGTCCCGGGGGACGCGTCCTGCTCTGAGAGCGCTCCGGGAAATCGGCATCGAAGCGCTTCGACAACCTATGGACACCCACTCCTGCTGGAGCTACTGTCGAACCACCCTCCCCCACCCTTATCAGCTTCGCGCACTGTCGAAGCGCTTCACAAGAGCTTGGAGAGCTGGATGGTCACCCTCGCCGAGGTCGCCCAGCACGCCGGAGTCTCGGCGAGCACGGTGAGCTATGTCCTCAGCGGCAAGCGGTCCATCTCCGCGAACACCCGGCAGCGGGTCGAGCGGAGCATCCGCGAGCTCGGGTACCACCCGAACGCCGGTGCCCGCGCCCTGGCCAGCAGCAAGTCGAACATCATCGCGCTGATGGTCCCGCTGCGCACGGACATGTACGTGCCGGTGATGATGGAGATCGCCATCGCCGTGGCCACCTCCGCCCGCGCCCACGGGTACGACGTGCTGCTCCTCACCGGTGAGGAGGGGCCCGACGCGGTGCGCCGCGTGGCGGGCAGCGGGCTCGCCGACGGGATGATCCTGATGGACGTCGAACTCGACGACGAGCGGCTGCCGCTGCTGCGCGCGACGGACCAGCCGTCCGTGCTGATCGGGCTGCCCGCCGACACCTCGGGTCTGACCTGCGTCGATCTGGACTTCCGGGCGACCGGCGCGCTGTGCGTGGAGCACCTGGCCAAGCAGGGGCACCAGGACATCGCCGTCATCGGGGAGGCGCCCGCCGTCTACGAACGGCACACCGGTTTCGCCGAACGTACCCTCGACGGACTCCGGACCCGTTCGCGGGAGCTGGGCGTGCGGCTGCTGCACCGGCCGTGCGAGGGCGGGTACGACGCGATGGCCGTGACGCTCGCCCGGATCCTCGACGAACGCCCGGGCACCTCGGGGCTCATCGTGCAGAACGAGTCGGCGGTCGAGCCGCTGCTCGCGCTGCTGCGCCAGCAGGGCCGGGCCGTGCCGGAGGACGTGTCGGTGGTCGCGATCTGCCCCGACCAGGTCGCGATGCAGGCCTCGGTGCGGCTCACGTCGGTGGCCATCCCCGCGCAGGAGATGGGCCGGCACGCCGTGGACCACCTGGTCGCCAAGCTCGAAGGACGCGGCAGCGACGAGGTCGTGCTGCTCGCGCCCGAGCTGACGGTCCGGGGCAGCACGGGGCCGGCGCCGAGCCGGTCGTAGTCACTCCCCGCCATTGCACAGCGCCCCTTCCGGGGCACCCCCATGTCTGCTTCCGCACAGGAGCCCGCCTCGTGAATCAGCCTGCTGAAACCCAGCCCCAGGTGAGCCTGGCGCAGTCCTCCCCGACCGTCGGCACGTTCCGCGAGCGGGACGGCGCGCTGGAGTGGAGCGGCCGCCAGGAGACCGTCCGGATCGAGCCCTGGGGTCCGGACGCGGTCCGGGTGCGTGCCCGGCTCGGCGGCCCCGTCCTCGAAGGGCTGCCGGGCGCCCTGCTCGACGGGGCTCCCGCGACGCCGGCCGCGGTGAAGATCGAGGACGGCCGGGGTCTGCTGACCGTCGGCGCGCTCACCGTCGAGGTGAGCGCCGAGGGTCTGATCCGCTTCCTGCGCACGGACGACTCCGCCGAGATCCTCGCCGAGGACCGCGCCCACTTCTGGTGGCCCGGCTCCCGCCTCTACACGGCCGTCGGCAACGGCCACCACCGCCTGGAGCAGCGCTTCGCCGCCTACGACGACGAGAAGCTGTACGGCCTCGGCCAGCACCAGCACGGGCGCCTGGACCAGAAGGGCCTGGTGCTGGACCTGATCCAGCGCAACGCCGAGGTCGGCATCCCGGTGCTGACCTCCAGCCGCGGCTACACCCTGCTGTGGAACAACCCGGCGATCGGCCGCGTGGAGCTGGCCCACAACGGCACCCGCTGGGTCGCCGACTCGGCCCGGCAGATCGACTACTGGATCACGGCGGGCGATCCGGCCGGCGGCCAGCGCCGCTACAGCGCGGTGACCGGCCGCAGCCCGATGCTGCCTCAGTGGGCGGCGGGCTTCTGGCAGTGCAAGCTGCGCTACCGCACCCAGGACGAACTGATGGCGGTGGCCAGGGAGTACAAGCGGCGGGGGCTGCCCATCTCGGCGATCGTCTGCGACTTCTTCCACTGGACGCACCTCGGCGACTGGAAGTTCGACCCGAAGGAGTGGCCCGACCCGGCGGCGATGGTGCGGGAGCTGGAGGAGCTCGGCATCAAGCTGGTGGTGAGCGTCTGGCCGTCGGTGTCGCCGCTGAGCGAGAACCACCCGGTCCTGGAGCAGCGCGGCTGGTTCATCGGCACCCAGTACGGCCCGATGGCGCACGCCGACTGGCCGGACAAGGAGGTCGCCTCCACGGTCCAGGTGGCCTTCTACGACGCCACCAACCCGGACGCCCGGGAGTTCGTGTGGTCGAAGGTGAAGGAGAACTACCTCGACCCGTACGGCATCACGGCGTTCTGGCTGGACGCCTGTGAGCCGGAGCTGAAGCCGGGCTTCCAGGAGAATCTGCGCTACTGGGCGGGCCCGGGCCTGGAGGTCGGCAACGCCTACCCGGCGGAGAACGCCCGCACCTTCTACGAGGGCCTGGCCGCCACCGGCGAGAAGGAGATCGTCACCCTCAACCGCTCGGCGTGGGCGGGCAGTCAGCGCTACGGCGCCGCCCTGTGGTCCGGTGACATCGGCACGGACTTCCCGACCCTGCGCCGCCAGATCGCGGCCGGCCTCAACACGGCCCTGTCGGGCATCCCGTGGTGGAACACCGACATCGGCGGCTTCCACGGCGGCGACCCGGACGACCCGGCGTACCGGGAGGTGATGATCCGCTGGTTCCAGTTCGGCGCGCTGTCCCCGCTGATGCGGCTGCACGGCTTCCGCGACCCGGGCATGCCGCTGGGCCCGGAGATGACCGGCGGCCCCAACGA
Organism: Streptomyces sp. AK010; assembly: GCF_014207295.1. Taxonomy (NCBI): domain Bacteria; kingdom Bacillati; phylum Actinomycetota; class Actinomycetes; order Kitasatosporales; family Streptomycetaceae; genus Streptomyces; species Streptomyces sp. AK010. The sequence goes on along the minus strand of NZ_JACHCX010000009.1, from coordinate 253,399 downwards.
GGTGTGGTCCTACGGCGAGGAGGCCGGGGCGATCCTGGAGCGGTACCTGCGCCTGCGCGAGCGGCTGAAGCCGTACGTGCTGGACGTGATGCGGGCGGCCCACGAGGAGGGCCTGCCGGTGATGCGGCCGCTGTTCCTGGAGTTCCCGGACGACCCGGCGGCCTGGTCGGTCGACGACTCCTACCTGTTCGGCCCGGACCTGCTGGTCGCGCCGGTGCTGACGGCCGGCGCCACCGCCCGTACGGCGTACCTGCCGGCGGGGGCGTCCTGGACGGACGCGTGGACGGGTGAGACGTACGAGGGCGGCCGGGCCGTGACGGTCGACGCCCCGCTGGACCGCATCCCGCTGTTCCTGCGGGACGGGGCACGGCTGCCGGTGGCGGAGTAGCCGCGTCGGAGGGGACGGCCGGGTCGATGGAGGTCTTCCGGCCATCTCCTTCCGACCGATCGGCCAACTTCCCTCCAGCGCAGGCGAGTTCCGGACGGACGGTTTCCCGCGTTTCCTCGACTCCGCTCGCCCTCACCCTCGCCGACCTGGCGCTGCGGCCCGCCTTCGGCTCCCGCAGGAACCCCGGCCGGATCTTCGACCGCATCGTGGTGGAGACCGGCGAGGCGCCGGGGGACCGGGAGTTCGTCGACGACTTCCGGGCCCTGCTGGGCTGGTGGGCCAAGGCCGAGCACCTCACCCCGGTCGGCTGGCAGGCCGCGCAGGGGCACGTCCGGAGGCATCTGGCCAACCGGGCGCGGGTGCGGCGGCTCATCGCCGAGCACCCGGAGATCGAGCGGGAGCCGATCGAGCGGCCCGTGGTCGTCGTGGGGCTGCCCCGCACCGCGACCACCGTCACGCACGCGGTGCTGTCCGTCTCCGAGGCGCACCGGAGTCCGCTGCTCTGGGAACCGCTCGCGCCCGACCTGGAGTTGCCGCCCCGGCAGCGGCGGCGGGCGATCTCGGCCGGGCGCCGGATGGTGCGGGGCACGGACCTGTTCGCGCCGCGCTTCCGCGACATCCACGCGATGGCCGCCGAGGGCCCGGAGGAGTGCACGTTCGCGCTGCCGCACGCCCTGACGCCGTTCTCCCTGGCCCGTATCCCCGCGTACCGGGAGTGGCACTGCGCGCGGGACTTCACCGCCGACTACCGGTATCTCAAGCAGGTCTACCAGGTGCTCCAGTACGGCCGTCCGCGGCGGCGCGGGATGCTGAAGTCCCCCATGCACCTGGAGAATTTGGACGCGCTGCGCACGGTCTTCCCGGACGCCACGATCGTGTGGTGCCACCGCGACCCGGTCACCGTCATGGCGTCCTTGTGCTCCCTGATCGAGCACCGCATGGCCGTCAGCACCCGCCCCGTCGACCTGACCGGCATCGGCGCCACCTGGCTGGGGCTGCTGAGCCGGGCCATGACGCGCGGTCTCGCGGCCCGGGCCGCCATCCCGGCGCAGCAGCTGGTGGACGCCCCGTACGCGTGGCTCGGCTCCGATCCCGCGACCGGCGCCCCGAAGCTCTTCGCGGCCGTCGGCACCCGGTGGACCGAGGCCGACGCGGCCCGGCTCCCCGCGGCGGTCGCCCGCCCCAAGGGCACCCGCAGGCACACCTACGACCCTGTCCCGCTACGGGCTGACCCGCGACGAGGTCGAATCGGCCTTCGCGGACCACGACGTACTGCGGGCCGAAGTCGACCGCGCCTGACGGCATGGCCGGCCCCGGCCCCGCGACGGGTCAGCTGCTGCTGACCGTCAGGTTGTTGGTGGTGAAGTTCAGCCCGCCGGACGACGAGGTGACCTCGTAGCCGAACTGCACGTCACCGATCGTCTCGTTGCCCATCCACTTCTTGGTGTCCTTGATCCACTTCAGGATCGGCAGGATGTTCACGGTGCCGGAGCTGGAGTTGGCGGTGCGGATGAACGAGAACACCTCGTTGGCGCCGTTGGTGCCCTTGAAGACGTTCCAGGAGTGACCGCCGAGGCTGACGCTGCCCTGCGAGGTGCCGATGGGACCGACGGCTCCGGTCTTGTTGACCCAGAGCATGATCTCGTAGTCGTGGTCCGTGTCCCAGATGTCGTACGACGTGTTGTACGCGCCGGACGACGGGACGCTGACGTTGTAGCTGCTGGACAGCGAGCCCAGCGAGGTGATCGACTTGTTGATCGCCTTCGTCTGGTTCGGGTAGGACTTGATGCCGCCGGTGTTGGGGTGGTCGGCCCAGACGCCCCAGTTGGTGCCGGAGTTGGCCCAGATGCACTGGCTGCCGGCGCCGGAGCCCCAGATGTTGTTGTAGAGCGTGTAGCCGTTCAGGCTCGTGTTGCCCCACTGGTCGCAGGAGTTCCAGACGGCGGCGGAGGCGGGGGCGGAGGCGAGGCCGACGGTGGCGCCGAGGGCCAGGGCGGGGGCCAGCAGGGCCTTGGTGACCCTGCTCAGCGTGCGTGATGCCATGGTGTCCCTTCCATGGAGGTGGGGGGATGGGGGGAACTACCACGCCCTCAGGGTGAGGACGTGGTCTTCCCCGGCGACCAGGTGGAGGGATTCTGCGCCGGAGGAAGTCCGCAGTTCGACGCGGTGGGTGCGGGCGGGCCTGATGACGACGACGGCACCGTCCCGCGTCCAGGTGAGGTCGAGCTCGGCCCCGAACCGGGTGCGTACCCCGCGCAGGGCGCCCTCGGGGTATGCCGACGGCAGCGCGGGCAGCAGGACCAGCCGGTCGGGGGTCGACTGGACGAGCATCTCGGTCAGTACGGCGGGCAGGGTGTGCGCGGCGTCGGCGTTGTAGACGTCGCGGGCGGGGTAGTGCGCGCTCATCAGGGAGGCGTGGAAGAAGTCGCCGTCCAGGACCTGGCACTCCGGTGGTGAAGTCGACGTCCCGGCGGTAGTCGAGGCCGCCGACCTCGGGCCGGTGGTCGTGGCCGCCGACCTTGGGCCGGTCCAGCCGGACCTGGAAAGCCGGATGGAAAGGCTGCACCCACTGGAGGGGGCGCCCGTCCGTGAAGTCCTCGGCGGCGGTCGTGTCGCCCGCCAGGAGACGGTCCTGGAGGCCGGGCAGGTCACCGGCGAGCTGCGGCGGGCGGGGGTCCCGGCCACCCGGCCGTAGCAGGGTGTGGTGGGTGACGACGACCCGCTCGGCGTGCGGATCGCCGAACACCAGGGCGCCGTGCCGGCCGTTGCCGCTGAGGAAGGCGTCCTCCCAGCCGGCGGCCGGGTGCGGCTCCCAGGTGCCGTGGACGGGGGCGGATTCGGTCATGGCCGCAGCACCGCCGCCTCGTAGCGGCCGAGGGTGACCCGGTCGGTGACGTCCGTCCCGGACAGCAGGTCGCGGTGGGTGCCGGGCACCTCGACGGTCACCGGCTCGCGGCCGTGGTTGAGCACGAACAGCACCTCGCCGCGCCGCACGGCCTCCACCTGCTCGGGGAGAGCGTCGAGCACCGGCCGGACGCCCGCACCCGCGGCGATCGACGCCAGCAGGTCGCGCAGCGCCTCGGGCTCCGGGAGCGTGGAGACGTACCAGGCCCGGCCCTTGCGCAGGAGGGCGGGCAGGCCGTCGAGTTCGCCGCCCTGGTAGGGGACGGTCTCGTCGGCGGTACCGTCCGGCTCCAGTTCCTCGGACCACAGGGTGCCCCGGAAGCCCTCGCAGGCGACCGTCTCCCCCGCGTCCAGCGGCCACCACTCGTGCAGCGTGCGGATGCCGAACAGCTCGCGCAGCCGGACGTCCATGCCTCCGGGGCGGACGCGGTCGTCCTGGTCGGCGACGCCGGTCTGGAAGCCGCAGACGAGGGTGCCGCCCTGCCGTACGTAGGCGAGGAGGTTGTCGGTCGCGGCGTCGGTGAGGGAGTACAGCTGCGGCACGACGACCAGCGCATACGGCGTCAGGTCGTGCTCGGGGTGGGCGAAGTCGGTGGTGAGGTGCGCCTGCCACAGGGCCCGGTGCCAGGCGCGCAGGACGTCCGGGTGCTCCACCAGGCCGGACAGGCGGCCGTCCTGGGCGCCGGCCCACCAGGCGTGCCAGTCGTGCAGGACGGCGACGTTCGCGGTGAGGTGCCGGCCGGTCACCTCGGGGGCGATCCGCTCCAGGTCGGCGCCGAGCCGCTTGACCTCCTGGTACGTCCGGCCCTCCTCCCCCGCGTGGCTGACCATGCCGGAGTGGAACTTCTCCGCGCCCTGCCGGGACTGCCGCCACTGGAAGTAGCAGACGGCGTCGGCTCCCCGGGCCACGGCCTGGAGGGACCAGAGCCGGTTGAGGCCGCGCGGCTTGGGGTGGTTCACGCCCCGCCAGTTGACCGGCCCGGCCGCCTGCTCCATCAGCATCCAGGGCCCGCGCGCCTGGGAGCGGGTCATGTCCTGGACCAGGGCGCCGTTCTGCGCGCCGAGGGGGTCGCGCGGGTCGGGGTAGAGGTCGACGGAGACGACGTCCTCCTCCTCGGCCCAGCGCCAGGCGTCCTGCCCGAACCACAGCGGCATGAAGTTGCTGGTGACCGGCAGATGCGGGGTGTGCCGCCGGACGATGTCCCGCTCGGCGGTGTAACACTCCAGAAGCATGTCGGAGGTGAAGCGGCGGAAGTCCAGGACCTGGCCGGGGTTGCGCATGTAATGGGGCAGGCGGGGCGGCAGGATGCCGTCCCAGGTGTCGTAGCCCTGGCTCCAGAAGGCGGTGCCCCAGGCCTCGTTGAGGGCGTCGAGCGAGCCGTACCGCTCGCGCAGCCACCGCCGGAAGGAGGCGGCGGCCTCGTCGCCGAAGTCGACGGTGCAGTACTCGTTGTTGATGTGCCACATCGTCAGGGCCGGGTGGTCGCCGTAGCGGGCGGCCAGGTCCTCGGTGATGGCGGCGGCGTAGCGCCGGTAGGTGGCGCTGGAGTGCGAGAAGTGCTGCCGGCCGCCCCACCACTCGGTGCGTCCGTCCTCGGTGACGGGCAGGGTGTCGGGGTGCAGCCGGCCCATCCAGGGCGGGGGCGAGGAGGTCGGGGTGGCGAGGACGACGCCGATGCCGCCCGCGTGCATCAGGTCCATCAGCGTGTCCAGCCAGCCGAACTCCCGGGCTCCCGGCTCGGGTTCCAGCTTCGACCAGGAGAAGACGCCGAGGGTGACCGAGTTGACGCCGGCGGCCTTCATCAGCCGGACGTCCTTGTCCCAGGTCTCCTCGGGCCACTGCTCCGGGTTGTAGTCCCCTCCGAAGAGGAGCCGGCCCCGGGTGGCGTCGCTCAGGCCGGGTCGTTTCCGCACGGTCATCGGGCGGGCTCCCCGTACTGCACGCCGCGTCCGTTGGTGGCGATGTAGACCCGGCCGTGGACGCGCGGGTCGCCGGTGATGGCGGCGCCGATCCAGCCCCACTGGTGCCGGTCGTCGTTGATCCTGGTCCAGGACTTCGCCTCGTCGTCCGAGCGGTACACGGCCGTGTCGGTCTCCGTGGCACCGACCATGTAGACCGCCGGGTAGGAGGCGCCCTCGGCCGCCCTGCCGAAGCCGAGGGTGTACGAGGCCCGGCAACTGGCGACCTTGGTGAAGGTCGCACCGCCGTCGGTCGAGCGGTACAGCCCGTTCCACTTGAGGCTCAGCCACAGGTCACCGGAGCGCCCGGGCGCCGCGACCAGCTGGAACTCGGTGTCGCCGGAGTCCAGGCCGGTGGCCCGCGCGGTGAAGGTCCGGCCGGTGTCGGTGCTGGCGTAGAGCGTGCCGGTGGTGGTGTCGAAGGCGTGGAAGCGGGTCGGGTCGACGGGGTCCGCCACGGGCACGGCGCCCTTCGGGAAGGAGGCGACCTCGGACCAGCCGGCACCGTTGTCCGCCGAGCGGTACGCCGGGTTGGCGGTGCCGAAGGACCACAGGAGCACGCTGCCGTCGGCGTTGGTGGCGATCGGGCCGGGCGCGGACTTGGCCACGTCCGGCTGGGCCGTGAAGGGCGCCCAGGTCCTGCCGCCGTCGTTCGAGAAGGCGCCGTTGCCGTTGTCGCCCCAGCCGGCCCGGACCACGTAGGACGGCTTGGCCGGGGCCAGCGACAGGCCCGTCGCCGTACCGAACACCGGGTTCGACGCCATGCCGCGGGACGGCGATGCCGTGAGCCGCTCGTGGTACATCACGCCGATGTCCCCGGATCCGCTGAGCAAGTGGGCCTCGCCGCTCGGGGGCGAGATCAACTGGCGTACGGACGCCTCTTCCACCCCGCGGATCTGCGGGGCCCAGTGCTTGAGGTCGCGGGTGCCGTAGAGGGTGGCGCCGGTGCCGTAGACCACGTGCCGGGAGTCGTACGGGTCGAGCCCGACGGCCTGGATCCACCAGCCGAACTTGGGCTTGTCGGCGCCCCACTTGAGGTAGGGCGTCTCGGAGACGTCGAGGACGGCCTTGTCCTTCAGGGATGTCCAGGAGCGGCCGCCGTCGGTGGTCCGGTACAGGGTGTCGACCAGCGACCAGCGGTTGTTGGTGGAGACGACCACGGTCCCCGGGTGGCGGGCGTCAACAGCGACACCGCCGTAGCCGAAGGAGTCGGTCCCGCCGTCGCCCGTCGCCCCGCCGGGCTTGACGGGCGTGACCTCGCTCCACTTCCCGGTGGTCGTACGCAGCTTGTGCACGCTGCCGTCGGACTGGCCGTTGGGTCCCGGCGCGTTGGCGTACGTCACGTACAGCTCGCGGGTGTGCCGGTCGTACGCGGCCCGGACGGGGACCTTGGCGGCGGTGCCGGTGGGCCGGCCGGGTACGGCCTCCCAGGTGGTACCGTCGGCGGTTCTGTAGAGGTTCGCGGAGGTGCCGTCGGAGTCGCCCCAGCCGGCGTAGACGCTGCGACCCGCGGCGACCAGGAGCGTGATGCCCTGGCCGGTGGCGCCGGGGACGGCCGGGAAGCTCGCGGCCTTCCATGTGACGCCCCGGTCGGTGGACTTGAGCAGCCCGTCGTGCCGGGTGCCGAGCCACAGGGTGTCGCTGTCCCGCGGATCGACGAGCAGCCGCTCTCCGCAGCCCCGGCCGTCCTCGTTGGCGCCGAGCTTCACGGTGAGGTCGGTGCGCTGCCAGGTCGCGCCACGGTCCTCGGACCGCAGCACGGCCCCGTTGCCGGCCCAGGGCTGCGCGTAGGTGCCGAGGGAGAGGTAGACCCGGTCCGGATGCGCCGGGTCGACGGCCATGGCCTCTACGCCCAGCAGGTTCCAGTCGTCCCAGCCGAGGTGGTCGGTGAGCGGGATCCACCGGCCGCTCCGGTCGTCCCAGCGGTAGGCACCGCCGATGTCGGTGCGGAGGTAGGCGAGCCCGCGCACGGACGGGTGGAACAGCACCCCGGTGATGAATCCGGTGCCGCCCTGGACCGCGTTGCGCCAGCGGTATCCGCTCGTCGCGGGCGTGGCGGCGGCTTGTGCCCGCCCCTGGGTCAGCGGCAGGGAGACGGCCGCGGCGGCGACCGCGGTCCCGGCGAGAACGGAACGCCTGGAGAGGCTGGACGCATGCATGACACATACCTCGTCGTTCTGAAGGGAGGGGGGAAGCGCCCCGAAGGGGCGCGGGGAACTGCGCGACAAGCCACGAGGCAGCCGCGGCCGACGGCCGGCCGACAGCCCTACGGTCAGCCCTTGACGGCCCCGGTGAGCATGCCCTTCTTGAAGTGCTTCTGGACGAACGGCGAGATCACGGCGACCGGCAGCAACGCCATCACCATCACGGCCATCTGGATCGCCAGCGCGGAGATCTGCCCGGTCTTGATCGCCTGGCTCACCCCGACCGGCGCCTCCTGCTTCTGCACCAGCTGGATCATGACGTTCTGCAGTGGCATCATGCTCTGGTCGCTGAGGTAGATCGACGCGTTGAACCAGGCGCTCCAGTAGCCCACCGCGTAGAACAGCGTGATCACCGCGATGACGGCCCGCGAGAGCGGTAGGACGATCTGCCGGAGGATCCGCCAGTCTCCCGCCCCGTCGATCCGCGCACTGTCGACGAGCTCCGGCGAGATGTTCATGAAGAACGCCCGCAGCACCAGGATGTTGAAGACGCTGACCGCACTCGGCAGGATCAGCGCGAGATACGAGTCGGTCAGTCCCAGCGACTGCACCAGCAGATACGTGGGGATGAGACCGGCCCCGAAGAACATCGTCGCGAGCAGGGTCATCAGCAGCCAGCGGTGACCCAGCGACCCGCTGCGGGACAGGCCGTAGGCGGCCAGCACCGACACCGTCATGGAGAACACCGTGCCGACGAGGGTGACGCACACGCTGACGATCGCGGCCCGGGTCACCTGCCCGCCGCTCAGCAGTTCCTGATAGGCGACGAAGGTGACGCCCTTCGGGATCACCACCAGGCCGCCGGCCGCGTTGATGGTCTGCTTCGAGGACAGGCTGGTGACGATGACGATCCACAGCGGGAAGAGCACCGCGAGGCACGCGCCGGCCAGGACGACGCCCTTGGCCGCGACCCCGGCCTTGCTGGGATCCTCCTCCCAGACAGGCCGCGGCGGGGCCTCCCAGAAGCGGGGTTCGCGCGCCGCCTCGTCGAAGGCGGCCTTGTCGATGACGGCGGTCACTTCTTGTACACCCCCTGCTCGCCCATGAAGTGGGCCACCTTGTTCGCGGCGAGGACGAGCGCCACGCTCACCAGGCCCTTGATCAGGCCGGCCGCCGCCGCGTAGCTGAAGTCCTGGTTGCGGACGCCGTTCCACCACACATAGGTGTCGAGGACCTCCGCCGCCCCCGTTCCCACCGCGTCGCGTTGCAGCAGGATCTGCTCGAAGCCGACGGTCAGCGCGTCACCGACGCGCAGCACCAGCAGCAGGGCGATCACGGGCCGCAGCGCGGGCAGCGTGACGTGCCACATCCGGCGCCGGCGCCCGGCCCCGTCCATGGCCGCCGCCTCGTAGAGGTCGGGGCTCACGGAGGCGAGTGCGGCGAGGAAGACGATGACGCCCCAGCCCGCGTCCTTCCAGACGCCCTCCGACGTCACCAGGAACTTGAAGATCCCCGGGTCGGTCATGAGGTCGAAGCCCTCGTAGCCGTGCTGTCGGAGGGTCTGCGCGATGATGCCCGCCCCGCCGAAGATCTGCTGGAAGACGGTGATCACCAGCACCCAGGAGAAGAAGTGCGGCAGGTAGAGGATCGCCTGCGACACCGCCCGGATCCGGGGCCTGAGCACGCTGTTGATGAGCAGCGCGAGCACGATCGGGATGGGGAAGAACAGCACCAGCTGGAGGCCGAACAGCACGAGCGTGTTCCGTACGGCGTCCCAGAACGCCGAGTCCGCGAAGATCCGCTGGAACTGCTCGACGCCCACCCAGGGGCTCTCCAGCATCGCGACGAAGCCGTTGTCGCTGACGTAGGGGTCGTACTCCTGGAAGGCGACGACATTGCCCAGGATCGGGATGTAGTTGAAGACCAATACGAGCGCGACGGCCGGCAGGGTCATCAGGATCAGCGTGCGGTCGCGGCGGAACCGCAGCCTGAGGCTCAGCCTGCCGGAGCGTTTCCTCTTCCCCGGCCGCTGCCCGGTGGCGTCCGCCGCCCTGGACGCCGTCCCGGTGGTCTCCGCCTCGGCCCTGCTGCGCGGCACCGTGCTGTTGGACACGGATGTCTCCTTGCCTCAGCGCCGGGTCACTGCGCCGAACCGTTGGTGTCGTGCAGCTTCTGGTACCAGTCCCGCAGCTTGTCGCCGCCCTGCTTCTTCCAGTCGGAGACGGCCTGCTGCACATCGCTGATCTTCTTGCGGCCGCGGACGGTGTCGTCCTCCAGCTGCTCGAAGTCGTTGGAGAGGTTGGTGTAGCGCGCCGGTTCGGTGATCTGCATGCCCCAGAAGGTGGACTTCTTGGTGAAGGCGCCCATCCGCTGCTGCCACTCCACCTGCTCCTTCGCGATCTCCGGCAGGTCCGGATGCGCGATGGTCGGAGCCGGGCTGGCGAGCATCACATAGGCGTTGATGACCTCCTGGTTGCCCTTGTCGTTCTTGGTGGGCACCCCGTCCTTGACGGTGTAGTGCGTGCCCTCCACCCCGTAGTTGGTGAGCATGTACTCCTTGGTGCCGTACGGGGCGGCGGTGACGTTGGCGGCGGCCAGGACGTCCTCGACGACGGCCTTGGAGGCCTTCTTGTTGACGAAGGCGAAGATGCCCGCGGGCGAGCCGGCCCACAGCGTGGGGTCGCCGCCGTCGGCGCCGAAGATGTCCATGCCGCAGATGCGGAAGTCGGTCTTCTGGCCCGCCTGCTCGGCCATCTTGCCCCACCAGTCCGAGATGTTCTGGTTGTACATCAGGACCTGACCGGCGGTGAACCGGTCGCCCGCGGTGCCCTGGACCGCCTTCGCGTCGGGGTGGACCACACCCGCCGCGTACAGCTTGCGCGTCCACTCCAGCGATTCGAGGTACTCCTCGGTCTCGACCCGGTAGACCATCCTGCCGTCGGCCAGGTTCCAGCCGAGCGGCTTCTCGCTGCCGGAGAGCACACCGAAGAACTCGAAGGCGGACCACTTCATGTCGTCGCAGGCCCACACCTTGGCCTTGGGCCGGCTGATCTCCTTGGCGAGGGCGAGGAACTCGTCCGGGGACTTGGGGAGTTCGTAGCCCTCCTTGTCGAAGACGTCCTTGCGGTAGAAGGGCACGATGCCGGGCACGGCGGGGGCTGGCTGGGGCAGACCGCGCAGCTTGCCGCCGAAGATGGAGTACTGCCAGGCGCCGCTCGGAATGGCCGCGAGGTTCGGGTACTTCTTGATCGCGTCCCCGGACAGGTACGGGCCGAGGTCGGCGAACTTGCTGATGATGGCGCTGGGTATCTTGCCGCCCATGTTCCAGCTGGGAATGACCACGACGTCCGGCAGGTCGCTGGAGGCGAGCACCGCGCCCAGCTTCTCGTCGTAGGTGTTGCCGTCCTGGTTCTGCCAGGCGATGTCGACGCCGATCAGGTCGTTCATCGCCGTGTAGTAGGCGTTGTCGCCCTTCGGCGGCGTGCCCCAGAACGGCGACATGATCTTGATGCGGCTGCCCTTGCCGAGCTTCTTCGGGACCGAGGTCTTGAGGTCGGCCAGGTCGAGCCTGCCGGTGAAGCCCATGGCCGAGCCGTTCTTGGACGGGATGTCCGGCGAGACCACGTTGCTCGCGACGTAGGCCGGCAGCAGCTTCTTGGCGCTCTTGCCGGACGTCGTGCCGTCCTTCGAGCCGCCGTCCGAACCGCCGCAGGCGGCGAGCAGCGGCATCCCGCCGGCCACGGCCGCGGTGGCGACCGCCGTAGAGGCGAGGAAACTTCTCCGGCTCGGACCGGAGGAGGCGGAGGCGGCGTTCGGCGTCATTGCGTCAACCCTTCATGGCACACCAGGACACCCGGCGGAGAGCCGTCGGCTGCGGTGTCTCGAGTGGAACTGGCTGAGCCGAAGCGAGCTGTCGACCCACCGGGGACTGCCGTAGTCGAAGCGCTTCGATGTTGCTGTGAGGTTAAGTGAACACCCCAGGGCGCACAAGGGTCGTTCGCAAACTTCCTCCGCCGCGCGAGAAGGGACCTTTCCTCATGCACTGCTTGAAGTCATGGTGCTGCTCCCTTGACACTCGGCCTCTCGGCAACTCAGCATCGAAGCGCTTCGAAAGCGCCTCCACGATCCATCGCAAGGGGATCCCCACGTGACCGCACACACCCCATCCACCGAACCGTTCCGTGATCCGCAACTGCCGTTCGCGAAGCGGATCGACGACCTCCTGTCCCGGCTCACGCCTCAGGAGAAGACCGCGTTCCTGCACCAGTTCGCGCCGGCCGTCGAACGACTCGGCGTCGCCGCCTTCCGCACCGGCCAGGAGGCCCTGCACGGCGTGGCGTGGATGGGCCCGGCGACGGTGTTCCCGCAGGCGGTCGGCCTCGGTGCCACCTGGAACCCGGAGCTGGTGCGGCGCGTCGGCGACGCGGTGTCCCGGGAGATCCGCGCGATGCGCGCCAAGGACGACCGGGTCGGCCTGAACGTCTGGTCCCCGACGGTCAACCTGCTGCGCCACCCGCTGTGGGGCCGCAACGAGGAGGGCTACTCGGAGGACCCGAAGCTCACCTCCGCGATCGCCACGGCCTACACGCACGGTCTGCGCGGCGAGCACCCCACCTACTGGCGCACCGCGCCGGTGCTGAAGCACTGGCTGGCCCACAACAACGAGACGGACCGCTCCACGACGTCGAGCTCCGTGCGCCCGCGCGTGCTGCACGAGTACGACTTGCGGGCCTTCCGCGACACCGTGGAGGCGGGCGCGGTGGCCGGGGTGATGCCGGCGTACAACCTGGTCAACGGGCGCCCCAACCACGTCTCCCCGTACCTGGCCGAGCACCTGCGGACCTGGACCGAGGAGGAACTGCTGGTCTGCTCGGACGCGGGGGCGCCGAGCAACCTGGTCGACTCCGAGCACTACTTCGACACCCACGAGGAGGCCACCGCCGCCGCCCTCGTCGCGGGTGTCGACAGCTTCACCGACCACGGCACGGACTCCTCGCAGATCATCGGGCGGGTGCGCGGCGCCCTGGAGCGCGGCCTGCTGACCGAGGCCGATCTCGACACGGCCGTCCGCCGTCAGCTGTCGGTGCGTTTCCGGCTCGGCGAGTTCGACCCGAGCCACGACCCGCACGACGCGACCGGCGAGTTCGACACCCCGGCGCACCGCGCCCTCGCCCAGGAGGCCGCCGAGCAGGCGATCGTGCTGCTCAAGAACGACGGGGTGCTGCCGCTCGCCCCGGACACCCGGATCGCCGTGGTGGGCCTGCTCGCCGACGAGTGCAAGCTCGACTGGTACAGCGGCGCGCTCATCCACCGCTCGACCCCGCTGGAGGGCCTGTACGAGCGGTTCGGCGCGGAGCGCGTGGAGTTCGCGGAGGGTGTGGACCGGGTCCGGCTGAAGACCTCCACGGGGGCGTTCCTGCACGTGCCGGCGGCCGAGGGGGTCGCCGGCGAGGTGCGCGGCGCCGAGGGCGCGCTCGACCCGGCGCTGCTCAGGGGCCGCACCGACCTGCCCGTGCTCACGACCGACGCCACCGGCACCGAGCTGGCGCTCGCAGACTGGGGCGAGGGCGTGCTGACCCTGCGCGCCCCGGACGGCCGCTATCTCTCGGTCGCCGACGACGGCTGCCTGCGCGCCTCCGCCGACCAGCCGGGCGGCTGGTTCGTGCAGGAGACGTTCCGCCTGCAACCGCATGGGAGCGGGCACCTCCTGAAGCACCTGGGGACGGGTCGGCACGTGTGTGTCTCCGCCGACGGCGTGAAGGTTGCCGACGAGGATCCCGAGGTCTTCGAGCTGGTCGTCGCCGAGCGCGGCGAGGAGGCGGTGGCGCGTGCCGCCGCCGCGGCCGACATCGTCGTGGTGGTCGCGGGCAACGACCCGCACATCAACGGCCGCGAGACCGAGGACCGTACGACCCTGCGCCTGCCCGGGCAGCAGGAGCGGCTGCTGCGGGCGGCCCGCGCGGCGAACCCGGCCACCGTGCTGGCGCTGGTGGCCGCCTACCCGTACGCCGTCGACCCCGCCGAGCTCCCGGCGGTGCTGTGGACCGCGCACGGCGGGCAGGCGGCCGGCACCGCCCTGGCCCGTGTCCTGGCCGGCGACGTCTCCCCCGCCGGCCGCCTCCCGCAGACCTGGTACGCCGACGACGCCGACCTGCCCGGTCTCCTCGACTACGACGTGATCGGCGCCCGCCAGACGTATCTGTACTTCGAGGGCACCCCCCTGTTCCCCTTCGGGCACGGCCTGTCGTACGCCTCCTTCGCGTACGGCGACCTGACGGCCCGGGTCGAGGGCGAGGCGGTGCGGGTCTCCTTCTCGGTCACCAACACCGGTGACGTGACGGCCGACGAGGTGGCCCAGCTCTACGCCCGGGCCGTCGACGCCTCGGTGCCGCGTCCGCGCCGCGAGCTGCTCGACCACCGCCGTGTCACGCTCGCCCCGGGGGAAACGGCCGAGCTGGGCTTCGAGGTCCCCCTGACCGCGTTCGCGTTCTGGGACGTCGCCCAGGACCGGTGGCGCGTGGAGCCGGGCGGGTACGAGCTGCTGGCCGGGGCGTCCAGCGAGGACGTCCGGCTGCGGACGACGGTCACGCTCGACGGCGAGCCGACCCTGCCGCGCGCGGTCCTCGCGACCGGCCTGGCCGCGGCCGGGTTCGACGAGCAGCGGGGCATCGCGATCGTCGACCGGACGAAGGTCTCGGGCGACGCGGTGACTCCGGCGGGCCCGGAGCCGGGCGAACTGGCCTACCACGCCTGCGACTTCGGCCAGGGCATCTGCGAGGTGACGGTGGAGGTGGCCGGCGAGGGCACGGTCGAGCTGTCCCTCGACGGCGGCCCCGCGCTCGCGGTGCTGTCGCCCGCCGCACCGACCTCGGGTCCGTACGACTACGTCTCGCTCAGCGCGTCGGTCGCCGCCGCGGGCGTCCACGACGTGCACCTCAGGCTGCGCGGCCCGCTGCGGCTCGCGCACGTCGGCTTCTCCGGTTGAGGGTCCGGAGCAGGCCGGCGTAAAGAAGGGGCCCGGCACCGGAAGGCATCGGTGCCGGGCCTCCTCGCAGAGGTTATATGAAAATGGTTTCCATAAGCCAGAGGGTGGGTCGGATGTGCGTCAGAGATCGATGCCGGTGAGGACCAGCACCCGCTCGTACGTGTAGTCCTCCATGGCGAACCGCACGCCCTCGCGGCCCACGCCGGACTGCTTGACGCCGCCGTACGGCATCTGGTCGGCACGGTAGGACGGCACGTCACCGATGACCACGCCGCCGACCTCGAGGGCGCGGTGGGCGCGGAACGCGGTCTGGAGGTCGTGGGTGAACACGCCCGCCTGGAGGCCGTACTTGGAGTCGTTGACGGCGGCGAAGGCCGCGGCCTCGCCGTCCGCCTTCTGCACGGTCAGCACCGGCCCGAAGACCTCCTCGCAGGAGATCGTCGCGTCGCCCGGGACCTCGGCCAGGACGGTCGGCGCGTAGGAGGCGCCGTCGCGCTTGCCGCCGGTGAGCAGCTGCGCCCCGGCGTCCACGGCCTCCTGGACCCACGTCTCGACGCGCCGGGCGGCGTCCTCGCTGACCAGCGGGCCGACGTCGGTCTTGTCGTCGCTCGGGTCGCCGGTGACCTGGGCCTCGACGGCGGCGACGATGCGCGGCAGCAGCCGGTCGTACACCGAGGCGTCGGCGATGACCCGCTGCACGGAGATGCAGGACTGGCCGCCCTGGTAGTTGGAGAAGGTGGCGATGCGGTTCGCCGCCCGGTCCAGGTCCTCGTCGCTCGCCCAGTCGGCGAGGACGACGGCCGCGCCGTTGCCGCCCAGCTCCAGGGTGCAGTGCTTGCGCGGCACCGAGTCCATGATCGCGTAGCCGACCTTCTCGGAGCCCGTGAAGGAGATGACGGGCAGGCGCTCGTCCTGCACCAGGGCCGGCATCTTGTCGTTGGCGACCGGCAGGATGCTCCAGGAGCCGGCGGGCAGCTCGGTCTCGGCCAGCAGGTCGCCGATGATCAGGCCGGACAACGGAGTCGCCGGGGCCGGCTTGAGGATGATCGGGGCGCCGGCGGCGATGGCCGGGGCGATCTTGTGGGCGCAGAGGTTCAGCGGGAAGTTGAACGGCGCGATGCCGAGCACGACGCCCTTCGGGAAGCGGCGGGTGAGGGCGAGCCGGCCCTGGCCGCCGAGGTCGGTGTCGAGGCGCTGGGCCTCGCCGCCGTTGAACCGCCGGGCCTCCTCGGCCGCGAACCGGAACACGGACACGGCCCGGCCGACCTCGCCGCGCGCCCACTTCAGGGGCTTGCCGTTCTCGGCGGAGATCAGCTGCGCGATCTCCTCGGTGCGCTCGGCGAGGCGCTTGCTGACGTGGTCGAGGGCGGCGGCCCGCACATGGGCGGGGGTGGCGGCGAACTCGTCCAGGACGGCGTGCGCGGCCGCCACGGCCTCCTCGACCTGCGCGTCGGTCGGCAGGCTCACCGTGCCGACGAGCCGCCCGTCCCAGGGGGAGGTGACGTCGAAGGTGTCCTCGCCGGTGGCCTGGCGGCCGGCGAGCCAGAAGGCGTGGGTGGAGGTCATGTGGGTTCCGGCCCTTCGGCGTTGGGGGTGATCCTGTTCTACCGGACCAACGGTAGGCGCGAGGTGGCCGAAGGGCGTTTGTCCGGGCCGTAGCAGTGCGGGACGCCGACACTACGGTTTGGCTACTCGGTACTGCTCGCCTTCAGGGCCAGCCACAGCTCCATCCGGACGTCCGGGTCGTCCAGGGACCGGCCGAGGATCTCCTCGACCCGGCGCATGCGGTAGCGCAGGGTGTGCCGGTGGACGCCGAGGTCGGCCGCCGCCGCGTCCCACTGGCCGTGCCTGGACAGCCAGGCGCGCAGGGAGGCCACGAGGTCGCCGCGGCCCGTGGCGTCGTGCTCGTACAGCGGCCGCAGCATGCCGTCGGCGAAGGCCCGTACGGCGTCGTCCGCGAGCAGCGGCAGCACCGATCCGGCCGCCATCCGCTCGTGCTCCACGAGGACGCGTCCACGCCGCCGCGCCACCGACAGCGCCTGTTCGGCCTGCTTGTAGGCGGCGGACGCGGCGATCGGCCCGGCCGGTGCCGACAGGCCCACGACCAGTTCACCCTCCTCACCGCCCGGCACCTTCTCGCGTATCCCGGCCCGGGCCGTCTCCAGGGCGGCCGCGTACTCCCCGCAGGCCGCCGCGGCGGCGCCGCGATCCGCCGCCAGCACCACCAGCCGCTCCCCCTCCGGCACCACCAGCACGGCCTCGCCCGCCCGTGCCGCCGCGGACTCCACGACGTCGGCGAGCACCACGAGGGGATCGCCGGTGTCGGTGGCGGCGAGCGCCGCGGCCGAGGGCCGCTCGACGGGCGGAGCGCCCTTGTGCGCCTCGGCCCGGGCCAGCGCGGCCGACACCGACACCGGCACCCGTTCCGCGACCATCATCCGGAACGGCGCGTCCAGCAGCTCGCCGTACAGATCCCCGGCGACCGCGCGCGCGTGGTCCGGCTCCCCGGCCAGCAGCATGCGCAGCACCGCCGCGCCGACCCGCTGCTCGGCCGCCTGGAGGGACCGGGAGCGTTCCGTGGTCAGGGTCAGCAGGGCGATGGCCGAGTGGACGGCGTAGCGCTCGGCGGTGCCCGGGGCGGCGGCCGTGCCGACGGCGAGGGCCGCCCGGGGGCGCCGGCCGGTGCCGATGGTGTGCAGCTCGACCCGGTCCTCGTTCTCCGGTCCGCCGACCACGGAGGAGGCGGGCGCGGGGCGGTCCCGCAGCTTCTGCACGTCACCGGTGAGGCGCGCGGCGCGCCGCCCCGCCCACTCCGGTGCCGTGGCGACGACCGCGCCCGAGGCGTCGTACAGCGCCGCCCATCCGTCGACCTGCGAGGCCAGCGCGGCCAGCAGCCCCTCCGGGCCGCCGGTCTGGGCCTGCCGGGTCAGCTCGCGCTGGGCGGCGAACCCGGCGGTGACGGCCCGGTACTGGTCGGCGGCGATGGCGGCGGACACGGCCTTGCTGATGGCGAGGAACGGCGTGCGGCGCGGCACCTCCAGCAGCGGCAGGCCCTCCTCGTCGGCCGCGTCGACGAGCGCCTTGGGCGTCTCCTCGTAGTTGACGCCGACGGCGAAGCCGAGCCCGACCACTCCGGCCCCGGCCAGCCGCCGGACGTAGCGGCGCATGGCCTCCGGGTCCTCGGCGTCCAGCTTCAGCGCGGTGATCAGCAGCAGCTCCCCGCCCTCCATGTAGGGCACGGGGTCGGCGAGTTCGCTGACGTGCGCCCAGCGCACCGGTACGTCGAGGCGGTCTTCGCCCGCCCGCACGGTCAGCTTCAGCGCGGAGTGGTGGACGAGCGAGGCGAGCGTCGGGGGCATGAGGCCTTCTGCGTCAGGGCTGTGAGATCTCTGTGGTCATTTGGCCGCCGCGTATGAACGACCTGTGACGATTCTGCCTCACCGTACGGTCCCCGCGTACCCGCGCAGGTGGGAAGGGGTCAGCCCCGCAGATCCACCAGCAGCGGAGGCGCGTGCTCGCCCTTGACGTCGGTCAGTGACAGCACCGCGTGCCCCGCCGGCACGGCGTGCGCCAGCTCGGAGGCGGACCAGCGCTCCCGCTCGACCTGCCGCACGGTCACCGCCCGCGCGGTCGGGGCCTTGCCGGTGATCACCCGGCGCAGCATGTGCACGGCCTTGCCCGCCGGGGTCTCCGCGATGATCTGCCGGTCGGTGACGTCGCGGGCCTCGGTCCACTCCTTGCCCCACACCTCGGCGAAGTCCTGCCCGTCCCACGGCGTGAGCCCCGACAGCGCCATCCGGCAGCCGGTCGCGCCGAGCAGCGGCCCGCGCAGTGGCCGGGCCACGTCGTCCAGGGTGCGCAGGGTGAGCACGACCCCGGCGTTGCCGGACCGCAGCCGCTGGATGCCGCGCACGGCCTCGGGCGTCACCACGCCGGTCGCGTCGTCCAGCAGCAGGCAGGCGAACAGCGACCGGTCCTCGCGTACGGCGACGCTGGCCGTGAACTGCGCGAGCACGAGCCGGGCCAGCATCTTGGAGGCGTCGGCGTGCCCGCGCTGGGGCAGGTCGATGCGCACCCGCACCGGGTGGTCCAGGGCCTTGAGCGTGAAGGGCCGGGACTGTCCGGAGGTGTCGAAGAACCCGGCGAAGGCCGGCCGGTCGAGCAGCGCGACGCGATCGCCCAGCACCCCTCCGACGTCCCCGGGCTGCCCCATCTGCCGCTCCCGGGCGTCGAGCTCCCGCAGCAGCGACTCCTGCCCGGCCTCCTGGAGCCCCTGCCGCAGCGCGGCGAACGGCCCCGGCGCGCCGTCGAGCAGCTGCCGCAGCTCCGGTACGGAGGGGAAACGCCCGTGCACGGCCCGGAACGGCCCGAGCAGCTGGGCGAGGACGGTGGTGGAACGGCGGCTGTCGCTGCCGGGGTGCGGGTCGGCGAGGTCCCCGACGAGCGCCTCGGCGAGCACGGCCGCGGCCTCGTCCGGGTCGGTGGTGCCGCCGTACAGGTCGAGGTCGTACTCGGACTCCTGGTTCCCGATCCGCACGACCACGTCATAGGCGTCGGCCGGTCCGAGCCCCGCACCGGCCGCCCCCACGACGACCACGGCGGCCCGCCCGGCGAGGGCGTGCAGGCAGAGCGACTCTGCGAGCGGACGGACGACGGTGCCGGTCTTGCCGGATCCGGCGGGGCCGACGGCAACGAGCGAGGTGCCGAGCAGATCGGGCCCGAGGGCCAGGCCCGTGCCGCGGTAGGCGTACGGATTACGGGCGTCGTCGACGGTGGTCCCGAGCCGCACCTGCCCGGTGACGAGGTCGTGCCGGGCGAGCCGGGCGGGCAGGTCGCGCTCCCCGGAGGGATGGAGGCACGCGGCGGCACCGTCCTTGAGCACGGCGCCGCTGAAGGTGGCGAGGCTGTGCCGTCCGGTGCGCACGCCCTGCCAGGCGCGGAGGATCCGGGCGTGGTCGACGTCCCGCATCAGCCCGGAACGGGCCTCGGTGGCGAGGCGCTCGGCGGCGTCAGCCGCCCCGGCGGCACGTAGTTCGTTCCACTGGGCCGGGTCGTCGTCGGGTGCCGTGCGGGCTTCCTGGGCCTCCGGCCGGCGGAAGCGGGGGGTGACGAAGCGGCGCCACACCTCGCCCCAGCGGCCGAGCCGGGCCGCCCCGATCATGATCCCCAGGGCGACGGTCAGCTCGTAGCCCTGGTAGACGATGAACGTCCCGGTCTCCCCGAGGTCGCCGTCGCCGCCGCGCCAGGCGTCGGGGACGATCAGGTCGAACGGCACCCACCACCAGTTGCCGAGGTACCCGTTCTGCAGCAGCGACCAGACCAGCCATCCCACGAGGAAGGCGATCAGCGCGCCGCTCAGCAGCTGCCGGGTGGGGATCTCCTCGGGTTCCTCCGCGGGCCGCGGCCGGTGCCCGAACCGCCACACGCCCGGCGCGGCGTCGGGGCGCGGCGCGCGCACCCAGGAGAGGAACGCCGATCCGTCCGGCATCGGCGGCGTCGCCGGTGCCCGGGGCGGCCGGGGAGGCATCGCGGGCACCTCCGGCGGCCCCGCCGGGCGCGGCACGGGACTCGCATGTGTACCCCGCGCGTCCTGCGTCCCGTCGCTGTCCATCGCCCTTGCCCCCTGACCAGCCGCTCCGTCCACCATCAGCGAGCCAATCTAACGCCCTCCCCTGGGGAGTTCACCGCATACGCGGCCGGGGCGTGGGCACCACGCCACAAGACGGCCATGTCCACCCCGGACAAGGCGCCCCGCCGACAACGCCCACATGGAGCATGCCCACCCCCCTTCCTCCGCCCTAGCCTGCGAGAAAAGAAGCCAAGCGTCCGTACAGACCATCCGCACCACCCCAGGAGCCCCGCATGACCGCACTTCCGCAGGAGCGCCGCGTCGTCACCGCCATTCCCGGCCCGAAGTCGCAGGAGCTGCAGGCCCGCCGTACCGCGGCGGTCGCGCAGGGCGTGGGGTCCGTGCTGCCCGTGTTCACGGCGCGTGCCGGTGGCGGAATCATCGAGGACGTCGACGGCAACCGGCTGATCGACTTCGGGTCGGGCATCGCCGTGACGTCCGTGGGCGCCTCCGCCGAGGCCGTCGTACGGCGGGCGTCGGCACAGCTCGCCGACTTCACCCACACCTGTTTCATGGTCACGCCCTACGAGGGCTACGTCGAGGTCGCCGAGGCGCTCGCCGGGCTGACCCCCGGTGACCACGCCAAGAAGAGCGCCCTGTTCAACTCCGGCGCCGAGGCCGTCGAGAACGCCGTGAAGATCGCGCGGGCGTACACCAAGCGGCAGGCCGTCGTGGTGTTCGACCACGGCTACCACGGGCGCACCAACCTGACGATGGCGCTGACCGCGAAGAACATGCCGTACAAGCACGGCTTCGGGCCGTTCGCGCCCGAGGTCTACCGGGTGCCGGTGGCGTACGGCTACCGCTGGCCGACCGGGCCCGAGAACGCCGGCCCCGAGGCCGCCGCGCAGGCCATCGACCAGATCAGCAAGCAGGTCGGCGCGGAGAACGTCGCCGCGATCATCATCGAGCCGGTGCTCGGCGAGGGCGGCTTCATCGAGCCGGCCAAGGGCTTCCTGCCGGCGATCAGCAAGTTCGCGCAGGACAACGGCATCGTCTTCGTCGCCGACGAGATCCAGTCGGGCTTCTGCCGCACGGGCCAGTGGTTCGCGTGTGAGGACGAGGGCATCGTCCCGGACCTCATCACGACGGCGAAGGGCATCGCCGGCGGTCTGCCGCTCGCGGCCGTCACCGGTCGCGCCGAGATCATGGACGCCGCGCACGCCGGCGGCCTGGGCGGCACCTACGGCGGCAACCCGGTCGCCTGCGCCGGTGCGCTCGGCTCGATCGAGACGATGAAGGAGCTCGACCTCAACGCCAAGGCGAAGAACATCGAGGCGATCATGAAGGCCCGCCTCGGTGCCATGGCCGAGAAGTTCGAGATCATCGGCGACATCCGGGGCCGCGGCGCCATGATCGCCATCGAGCTGGTCAAGGACCGCGCCACCAAGGAGCCGAACCCGGAGGCGACCGCCGCGCTCGCCAAGGCGTGCCACGCCGAGGGCCTGCTGGTCCTGACCTGTGGCACCTACGGCAACGTGCTCCGCTTCCTGCCCCCGCTTGTCATCGGGGACGACCTGCTGAACGAGGGCCTTGACATCATCGAGCAGGCGTTCTCCCGCGTCTGAGCCCGCGGCGCGCGCATCTGAGCCGGCCTCCGGGCAGGTGAGCCGCCCCGGTTCCTTACCGGGGCGGCGAGCGGCAGAGCGTGTGAAGAAGGTGTGCGAGGTGGATGACAGGGGCCCCCGCGGCCTGTCCTGCGCCCCCGCCCTGTCGTAGGTTCTACCCAGATGAGAGATACACCCCGCCCACAGGGGACTGTGGGTGACATCAGGCCGGGGCCTCCCCAGCTTCGACCTGGTCGTGCCCTCGCGCACACAACCGGAGCCTGAGGCTCTGGATCTCCTCACCGATCGGACAGTCGCACGCCCCAAACCCCCCGGGGCGCGCGACGTTCCGGTCCGGAGGGCCACCCCGGAACCACCCCCCCCTGTTCCGGGGTGGCCTGCCTCCATTTCCGCGCCCCCTCGCGATGCCCGGTCAGGCCTCCCCGGCCCGGCGCGGGCTCCGGACGGTGGATCCCCCGCGGGCGGTAGCCCAGAACGTCGGCCAGGCCGAGGAAGCCCGCGAGCAGCCAGACGATCGCGAGTCACATCTCCGTGCCCTGGAGTCCGGGTTCACGCCCCGGACCGGTCCCCGTCCGACATGGTGCGTACGGCCGCACCTGCCCGCCTCGAAGAGGCCCGGCGTCGTGGGACGGGTGGTTCACGTGGTCCTCCGCGGGGGCCGCTGGTCGGCGTCCGTGCTCGTGCCAAGCTGTGCCCCATGCCGATCTCCGCGAACCAGGAACGCGCAACGCTCGCGGGTTCCGTCGCCTTCCTGCTCGCCCTTCCGGCCCTTCTGTTCGCCCTGGTCACCTGGCAGGTCGCCGACGACGGCCCGCTCGTCCGGCTCGACGAGCGGCTCAGCCGCGTGCTGGTGAACCCGGACCGGCTCTCGGAGCTCCTCGCCGACCTCGGCACCATCCCGGTCGCGGTCCCGGTCCTCGCGGTCGCGCTGGGGTACGTCGCCGTACGCGGGCGCCGCGCCGGTGCGGACCGCTGGTGGCTCCCCGTCGCGGCGGCGGCCCTGCTCATGGCCCTGGTCCCGGCTCTGGTCGTGCCGTTGAAGGCGCTGATGGACCGCCCGGGCACCCCGGCCGAACCGCCCGGCACCGGCTACTACCCCTCGGGCCACACCGCCACGGCCGCCGTCGCCTACGGCTCCGCGGCCCTGCTCCTGCTCCCCTGGCTGCGCACGACTCCGGCCCGCCGCGCCCTGATCACCCTGTGCGCGGCCCTGGTCCTCGGCGCGAGCTACGGCCTGGTCCGCCGCGGCTACCACTGGCCGCTGGACGTCGTGGGCAGTTGGTGTCTGTGCGCGGTGCTGCTCACGTCGCTGTGGCTGTTCCTCCGGCGGGCGACGGCGCCGGACCGACCGCGGCGACCGGTCCTGGAACCCGATCCACACGAACCCGATCCACACGACGGGCCCTAGGGCTAGAAGACCGATGAAGATCTTGCTTTGACCGCCGGGACCGCCCCGGATTGCCGGTAAATGTCAATCGCCACGAACCGGTGCAAGCCGGGCGCAATTCCGAGATCTTCAGACACTCCTACCCGTCGTTCTCCGTCGCCAGGCGCGCCGCCGCCTCGTGCATCGCCAGTTCCAGCAGGGCCGGGTCCGTCAGCGTGCCCGAGCCGTCCGGGGGGACCAGCCAGCGGACGCCGCCGGGTGAGGAGCGGCCCGGGTACGGCACGACGATCCAGGTGCCGGCGCCCGCCGTGCGGATGCCCGTGCCGAGCCAGCGGGCAGCGGTGCCGGGCGGCACGAAGAACCCCATGCGGGCGTCACCGAAGTCGACGAGCACGGGGCCCGGCCGGTCGAGGACGCGGGTGAGCACGTCGAGCGTGGCGTACCCGAGTGCGCCGGGCAGGATGAGCACGTCCCAGGCGCTGCCGGCGGGCAGCAGCGCGACCCCGAGCGGGTTGCGCTCCCAGTCCCAGCGGCAGGCCTCGGGATCGGGCGCGACGGATGCGAGCCACTCGACCGCCGTCTTCGCACCGGTCATCGTCAAAGACCCCCTTCTCTCTCACGAACCTCACGGACGCGGGGCGTCCGGAGGGCATCACGAGGGAGAAGGGGGTGTCCCCCCGGCCATTACGCGGGTTCCGTCATCTCGTTGGAGTGAACCGGATCACACTCGGTCGATCAGCTGTCGAATCCCAGCCCCAAGCGGTCCATCGTGCGCAGCCACAGATTGCGCCGGCCGCCCTGGGCGTCCGCGCGGGCCAGGGACCACTTGGTGAGGGCGATGCCCGTCCAGGCGAAGGGCTCCGGCGGGAAGGGCAGGGGCTTCTTGCGGACCATTTCCAGTTCCGTGCGTTCGGTGCGTTCGCCGGACAGCAGGTCCAGCATCACCTCGGCGCCGAAGCGGGTGGCACCGACCCCGAGGCCGGTGTACCCGGCCGCGTACGCCACCTTGTTCTGGTGGGCGGTGCCGAAGAACGCCGAGAAGCGGGAGCAGGTGTCGATCGCGCCGCCCCAGGCGTGGCTGAAGCGGACGCCCTCCAGCTGCGGGAAGCAGGTGAAGAAGTGCCCGGCGAGCTTGGCGTAGGTCTCGGGGCGGTCGTCGTACTCGGCGCGGACGCGGCCACCGTAGGGGTAGATCGCGTCGTAGCCGCCCCACAGGATCCGGTTGTCGGCGGACAGCCGGAAGTAGTGGAACTGGTTGGCGCTGTCGCCGAGGCCCTGGCGGTTCTTCCAGCCGATCGAGTCGAGCTGCCCGGGCGTGAGCGGCTCGGTCATCAGGGCGTAGTCGTAGACCGGGACGGTGTACGAACGGACGCGTCTGACCAGGTTGGGGAAGATGTTGGTGCCGAGGGCGACCCGGCGGGCGCGGATCCGGCCGTAGGGGGTGCTCACGGCCATGCCGGGCCCGTACGGCTTCAGGGTCAGGGCGGGGGTGTTCTCGTAGACGCGCACGCCGAGTTCCACGCACGCCCGCTTCAGGCCCCAGGCGAGCTTCGCCGGATGGAGCATGGCGACGCCCCTGCGGTCCCACAGGCCCGCCTGGAAGGTGGGTGAGTTCACCTGCTCCCGTACGGCGTCGGCGTCCAGGTACTCGACGCCGTCGGCCAGGCCCCGGCGGGACGTCTCCTCGTGCCACTCGCGCAGTTCGCGCGCCTGGTAGGGCTCGGTGGCGACGTCGATCTCGCCGGTGCGCTCGAAGTCGCAGTCGATGGAGTGCCGGGTGACCGCCGCCTCGATCGCGTCGAGGTTGGTCTCGCCCATCCGCTGGAGCGTGTGGATCTCGTCGGGCCAGCGGGTGAGGCCGTTGGGCAGGCCGTGGGTGAGGGAGGCGGCGCAGAATCCGCCGTTGCGGCCGGAGGCGGCCCAGCCCGCCTCGCGGCCCTCCACCAGCACCACGTCCCGCTGCGGGTCGCGCTCCTTGGCGATCAGCGCCGTCCACAGGCCGCTGTAGCCGCCGCCGACGACCAGCAGGTCGCAGGTCTCGGAGGTGGTGAGGGCGGGTTCGGGACGGGGCCGGCCGGGGTCGTCCAGCCAGTACGGGACCGGCCGGACGTCGGAGAGCGAACGGGTCCACTGATTCATGGCGCTCGGGGCCATGATTTCAACTCCCTACGGGGCTATGCCTTCTGCCTGTTGCGGCGGTTTCCGGCAACCATGGAAACCAGGACGAACAGTACGGCGACGACGAACATGGTCGTGCCGATGACATTGATCTGTACGGGCGTTCCGCGCTGCGCCGAACCCCAGACGAACATGGGGAAGGTGACGGTCGAGCCGGCGTTGAAATTGGTGATGATGAAATCGTCGAAGGACAGCGCGAAGGCGAGAAGCGCACCCGCCGCGATTCCCGGTGCGGCGATGGGCAGGGTCACCCGGACGAAGGTCTGGAACGGGCCCGCGTACAGGTCCCGGGCCGCCTCCTCCAATTTCGGGTCCATCGACATCACACGCGCCTTGACGGCCGTGACGACGAAACTCAGGCAGAACATGATGTGCGCGATGAGAATCGTCCAGAAGCCCAGCTGGGCGCCCATGTTGAGGAACAGGGTGAGCAGCGAGGCTGCCATGACGACCTCGGGCATCGCCATCGGCAGGAAGATCAGCGAGTTCACGGCGCCGCGGGCGCGGAACCGGTAGCGGACCAGGGCGAAGGCGATCAGGGTGCCGAGGAGGGTGGCGCCGAGTGTCGCCCAGAGGGCGATCTGGAGGCTGAGGGACAGTGACCCGCACAGCCCGGAGACACCGCACGGGTCCTTCCAGGCGTCCAGGGAGAACTGCTGCCATTCGTAGTTGAAGCGCCCCTTCGGTTTGTTGAAGGAGAACACCGTCACGACGACGTTCGGCAGCAGCAGATAGCCGAGGGTCAGCAGTCCCGCCAGGACGACGAGATTTCTCTTGAGCCAGTTGACGAAGGGCATTTAGACCAGATCCTCCGTCCCGGACCTGCGGATGTAGAGGGTGACCATCAGCAGAATGGCCGCCATGAGGATGAAGGAGAGCGCCGCGGCCGTCGGATAGTCGAGGACTCTCAGGAACTGCGTCTGGATGACGTTTCCGACCATGCGGGTGTCGGTGGAGCCGAGCAGATCGGCGTTCACGTAGTCACCGGCCGCCGGGATGAAGGTCAGCAGCGTGCCGGAGACGACACCCGGCATCGACAACGGGAAGGTGACCTTGCGGAACGTCGTCCAGGGCCGGGCGTACAGGTCTCCCGCGGCCTCGTGGAGACGTCCGTCGATGCGCTCCAGCGAGGTGTAGAGCGGCAGGATCATGAACGGCAGGAAGTTGTACGTCAGACCGCACACCACCGCGAGCGGGGTGGCCAGGACGCGGTCGCCGGCGGTCATGCCGAGCCAGTTGGTGACGTCCAGGACGTGCAGCGTGTTGAGCGCGCCGACGACCGGTCCGCCGTCCGCGAGGATCGTCTTCCAGGCGAGGGTGCGGATCAGGAAGCTGGTGAAGAACGGCGCGATCACCAGGATCATGATCAGGTTCTTCCAGCGGCCCGCCCGGAAGGCGATCAGATAGGCCAGCGGGTAGCCGAGCAGCAGGCACAGGATCGTCGCCGTGCCCGCGTAGAGCACCGAGCGGACGAACTGCGGCCAGTACGCGGACAGCGCGTCCCAGTACGTGGCGAAGTGCCAGGTGACCTTGTAGCCCTGCTCCAGGGAACCCGTCTGCACGGACGTGGAGGCCTGGTAGATCATCGGCAGCGCGAAGAAGACGACCAGCCACAGGATGCCGGGCAGCAGCAGCCAGTACGGCGTGAAGCGGCCCCGGCGCTTGGGGGGCTTGGATTCGGGCGCCTCAGGCGCGAGAGGCGGTGGCGCCTCGGTGAGTGTCGACATCAGGCCGCCTCTTCCACTCCGGCGTCGGCGTCCTGAGCGGCGTCCAGGCCGAAGGTGTGGGCCGGGTTCCAGTGCAGGACGACCTCGGCACCGGGCACCAGGCGGGGGTCGCGGTCGATGTTCTGGGCGTAGACCTCGAAGTCGGAGCAGACCGGGCTGTCGACGACGTACTGCGTGGAGACGCCGATGAAGCTGGAGTCGGCGATCCGGCCCGTGATGCGGTTGCGGCCCCCGGGTATCTCGCCGGCGTCTTCGGCGTGGGTGAGGGAGATCTTCTCCGGGCGCACGCCGACCAGCACCTTGCCGCCGGTGCCGGCGGGCGCGGAACATCGCGCCTCCGGCAGGACGAGCTTGCCGCCGCCGGCCTTCAGCACGATCTCCTCGCCGCTCTTGGAGTCGACCTCGGCCTCGATGAAGTTGGAGGTGCCGAGGAAGTTCGCGACGAACGTGGTGCGCGGGTTCTCGTAGAGCTCGGTGGGCGCGCCCAGTTGCTCGACGCGGCCCGCGTTCATCACGGCGACCGTGTCGGCCATGGTCATGGCCTCCTCCTGGTCGTGGGTGACGTGGATGAAGGTGATGCCGACCTCGGTCTGGATGCGCTTGAGCTCCAGCTGCATCTGGCGGCGCAGCTTGAGGTCGAGGGCGCCGAGCGGTTCGTCGAGCAGGAGCACCTTGGGGTGGTTGATCAGCGCGCGGGCGACGGCGACGCGCTGCTGCTGGCCGCCGGAGAGCTGGTGCGGCTTCTTGCGGGCCTGCTCGCCGAGCTGCACGAGCTCCAGCATCTCCTCGACCTGCTTCTTCACCGACTTCCATCCGCGCCGGCGCAGGCCGAAGGCGACGTTCTCGAAGATGTCGAGGTGCGGGAAGAGGGCGTAGGACTGGAAGACGGTGTTCACCGGCCGCTTGTACGGCGGGAGGGCGGTCACGTCCTGGTCACCGAGGAAGACGGTGCCGGCGGAGGGTTCTTCCAGGCCGGCGATCATGCGCAGGGTGGTGGTCTTGCCGCAGCCGGAGGCGCCGAGCAGGGCGAAGAAGGAGCCCTGCGGCACGGTGAGGTCGAGCGGGTGGACGGCGGTGAAGGCGCCGTAGGTCTTGGCTATGCCCGTGAGGCGGACGTCGCCGCTGGGGTCGGTCTTGTTCGTCATGGTGGTCACGCCCCCGTCAGCTTCGCGAACTTCGCTTCGAACTCGGTCTCTTCCTTCGAGCTCAGCGAGCGGAAGGCGTGGGACTTGGCGGCCATGGCCTTGTCGGGAATGATCAGCGGGTTGTTCGCCGCGTCCTCGTCGATCTTCGCGAGTTCGGCCTTCACACCGTCGACGGGGCACACGTAGTTGATGTACGCGGCGAGTTCGGCGGCGGCCTTCGGCTCGTAGTAGAAGTCGATGAGCCGTTCGGCGTTGGTCTTGTGCCGGGCCTTGCTGGGGATCAGCAGGTTGTCGGTGGACGTCACGTAGCCACTGTCCGGGATGAGGAAGTCGATGTCGGGGCTGTCCGCCTTGAGCTGGACGACGTCCCCGGCCCAGGCGACACAGGCCGCGAAGTCGCCGCTGGTCAGGTCCGAGGTGTAGTCGTTGCCGGTGAAGCGGCGGATCTGACCCTTGTCGACGGCCTTCTGCAGACGGGCGATGGCCGCGTCGTAGTCGTCGGCGGTGAAGTCGGCCGGGTCCTTGCCCATGTCGAGCAGCGTCATGCCGATGCTGTCGCGCATCTCCGACAGGAAACCGACCCGGCCCTTGAGTTTGGGGTTGTCCAGCAGGTCGGATATCGACGTCACCTCGACGCCGTCGAGGGCCTTCTTGTTGTACGCGATGACGGTCGAGATGCCCTGCCAGACGTACGAGTAGGCGCGGCCCGGGTCCCAGTCGGGGCTGCGGAACTGGGCCGACAGGTTGGCGTAGGCGTGCGGCAGGTTGCTCGGGTCGAGCTTCTGCACCCAGCCCAGGCGGATGAGGCGGGCGGCCAGCCAGTCGGTGAGGACGATCAGGTCGCGGCCGGTGTCCTGGCCCGCGGCGAGCTGCGGCTTGATCTTGCCGAAGAACTCGTTGTTGTCGTTGATGTCCTCGCTGTACTTGACCTTGATGCCGGTCCGCTTCGCGAACTGGTCCAGGGTCGGGTGGTGCTTTCCGCTGTCGTCGACGTCCATGTACTCGGTCCAGTTGGAGAAGTTCACCGTCTTCTCCTTGGCCGAGTGGTCCTCTGCCGAGACGCCGCCCTTCGACTGGCCTGCCGCCGGGATGCCGCAGGCGCTCAGCGTTCCCAGTCCGCCGGCCGCGAGCGCCCCGCCCGCCGAGGCGCGCAGCAGGGACCGCCGGGTGAGGGAGGCCCTGCCGTTCTTGAAACTGCGCCTCATGGCGGCCCTTTGGGCCGCGGACAGGCGGTCGGGCTCGTACTGCTCCATGCGCGTGGTGCCCTTTCGGAGGGTGGACGGCCGTTGGTCAGGCGGCCTGCATACGGCTAGGGGGCTTCTGATGGATGTCCGTGGAAGAAGGAGCGGCGTCCGGTGCGTGCGCTCGGCGTGCGCCGTGGACGGTCATGTGGCGGAGCCACCTGTCCGTCCACGGCGTGCGGCGCGCGTGCGCGCGTGCCGGACGACGTGACGCCGCGGAGATCCATCAGGAGCCCGCCCGGTCCCCGAACACGGTGCGGTGCCAGTCCTTGGCCGCCACCGCGGTGTTGTCGAACATGACGTGCTTGATCTGGGTGTACTCCTCGAACGAGTACGCGGACATGTCCTTTCCGTAGCCGGAGGACTTGTGGCCGCCGTGCGGCATCTCGCTGATGATCGGGATGTGGTCGTTGATCCAGACGCAGCCGGCCTTGATCTCGCGCGTGGCCCGGTTCGCCCGGTACACGTCCCGGCTCCAGGCGGAGGCGGCCAGGCCGTACGGGGTGTCGTTGGCGAGCGCGAGGCCCTCGTCGTCGGTGTCGAACGGCAGCACGACCAGGACCGGGCCGAAGATCTCCGACTGGACGACCTCGCTGTCCTGGGCCGCGTCGGCGATCAGGGTGGGCCGGTAGTAGGCGCCCTTGGCGAGCTCCCCCTCGGGTGCCTCGCCGCCGGTGACCACGCGCGCGTAGGCCCGCGCCCGGTCCACGAATCCTGCGACCCGGTCGCGCTGTACGTGCGAGATCAGCGGGCCGAGGTCGGTGCCGGCGGCGAAGGGGTCGCCGAGCCGGACCGTCTCCATGAGCGCCGCGGTCCGCTCCACGAAGGCGTCGTAGAGCGGCCGCTGCACATACGCGCGCGTGGCGGCCGTGCAGTCCTGCCCGGTGTTGATCAGGGAGCCCGCGACCGCCCCGTGGGCGGCTGCCTCCGGGTCGGCGTCGTCGAAGACCACGAAGGGTGCCTTGCCGCCGAGCTCCAGGTGGAGGCGCTTGACGGTGGCGGTGGCGACCTCGGCGACGCGCTTGCCGACGGCGGTGGAGCCGGTGAAGGAGGTCATGGCCACGTCGGGGTGGCCGACGAGGTGCTCTCCGGCCTCCCTGCCGGTGCCCGTGACGATGTTGATCACACCGTCCGGGATCCCGGCGTCCGTGGCCGCCTGGGCGAAGAGCAGCGAGGTCAGCGGGGTGAGCTCGGCGGGCTTCAGGACGACGGTGTTGCCCGCGGCGATCGCCGGGAGGATCTTCCAGGCGGCCATCTGGAGGGGGTAGTTCCAGGGCGCGATCGACCCGACGACCCCGATGGGCTCGCGCCGGATGTACGACGTGTGGTCGCCGGAGTACTCACCGGCGGACTGCCCCTGCAGGTGCCGTGCGGCACCGGCGAAGAAGGCGGCGTTGTCGATGGTCCCGGGGACGTCGAACTCGCGGGTCAGCTTCAGCGGCTTGCCGCACTGGAGCGACTCAACGCGGGCGAAGTCCTCGGCCCGGTCGGCCAGCACCGCGGCGAACCGGTGCAGGGCGTCGGACCGCTCGCCGGGGGTCGTTCCCGCCCAGCCGGGGAAGGCCGCGCGGGCGGCGGCGACGGCCCGGTCGACGTCGGCCGTGCCCGCCAGTTCGTAGGTGAGGACCTCCTCGCCCGACGCCGGGTCGACGACCGCGTGGGTGCGGCCGGAGGTGCCCCTGGTCAGGCGCCCCGCGATGTACTGCGCGCCCTCCGCGAAGCGCTCCTCGGCCGGAAATCGGTCCGGGGTGGCAATGCCCGGGTTGTGCATGTCGCTCTCCTCCGTGTCCCCTGGTGGGGCCGGCGTGGCTCAGGCTCGATTTGAGTGCCGATCCTGACAGAGGTATGCCACTCCAACAAGTGATTCCGTTGTTGATTTTTGGTTACGCGACGGAATCTGTCGACCAGGTGTCGAGTTCACCGCGAAGAGGCAGGACGCTGTGTCAGTGGTGCGTGCCAAACTCGCGTGCATGGAGAAGATCACGGGGGCGGTCGGCTCGCAGGAGGCCCTGATCAGGGCGGTCCGCGAGGGGGCCAGGGTCAGGTATCTGCACTTCTGGGGGCACCGGCCGCGGCCGGACGGCCGGATCGGGGCGAGCTGTCTGAGCCAGTGGTGGCCGGCGCCCTTCACCGTGGACGGCGTTCTCTACGCGACGGCGGAGCACTGGATGATGGCCGGCAAGGCCCGGCTCTTCGGGGACGCGGCGGCGGAGCGTGCCGTCCTGGCCGCGGAGCATCCCGCCGAGGCGAAGAAGGCCGGGCGGCTGGTGCGCGGGTTCGACGAGGCGGTGTGGGCGCGGGAGCGGTTCCGGATCGTCGTGGAGGGCAGCGTCCACAGGTTCGGCGCGCACCCCGAGCTGCTGGGGTATTTGCTGGGCACGGGCGACCGGGTGCTGGTGGAGGCGAGCCCCGTGGACCGGGTGTGGGGCATCGGGCTGGCCGCGGACGACGAAGCGGCGGCCGATCCGCAGCGGTGGCGGGGACCGAATCTGCTGGGCTTCGCGCTGATGGAGGCGCGGGAGCGGCTGCGGGCGGGAGCATGAGCAAGGGACCGGTCCTCGGGACCGGCCCCTTCCGTGGCGCAGGGAGCCGCGTCAGGACGCCGCGCCGAGACCGCCCATGATGCTGGCGAACAGCAGGAAGCCCAGCAGCGGAAGGATCACGGTGGCGATGATGCCGCACACCAGGCCCGCGGTCGCCGCACCCTTGTTCGTGGCCTCACCGCGGGTGGCCCTGCCGCGGCCGATGGCGCCGAAGATGATCGCGAGAATGCCCAGGATCACGCCGAAGAACCACATGATGAACGTGACGCTGCACACCACACCGATGATGCCCAGCACCAGTCCCGTGGTGCCCATGCCGTTGCTGGGCTGCGCGGGCATCCCGTAGCCGGGCGCCTGCGGGTAGCCCACGGGCGGCGCGGCCGGGTAGCCGGGGCCCCCCTGGGGGTAGCCGTATCCCGGGCCGGGCTGCTGCGGATAGCCGTATCCCGGGGCCGGCTGCTGCGGCGGCTGGGCCGGTGGGCCGAAACCACCCGGGGGCGGGTTGGTGTTGGACATGGACGAACTCCCCTCCGTTGTCAGACCAAGGCATCGTAGTGGCCAACTCGGCCGTGACGAGGCCCGGTTTCAGCGGTGGGACGCGGCGGTGGCCACCGGGCCGAGGGTCCCGTAGTACGGGTCGTCGTCGTAGCTGCCGCTGTTGATCGCGGCCGTGATGCCGACAGCGATCAGCACGATCACCGCGATGCCGAGGATGATCCCGATGATGCCCATGATCAGACCGGCCTGGGCCTGCCCGTGGTTGGTGGCCACTCCGGCCTCGGCGCGCTTGCGGCCCTTGATGCCGAAGACGACGGCGAGGATGCCGGTGACCAGGGAGACCACGCCGTAGAGGCAGAAGAGGGTGCAGGCGACGATGCCGAGCACCATCGCGGCGATGCCCAGGCCGTTCTGGGGGGCCGGGGGCATGCCGGGCCAGCCGTAGCCGGACTGGGGGTAGCCCGGGTAGCCGTAGCCGCCGGGCGCTCCCGGGCCGGTGGGGGCCACGGGCGGGGGCGGGACGGCGCCGGTGCCGGTGCCGGACGAGTTGTACTGGGGCGTGCCGGTGGGCGGGGTGAAGCCCGGCATCGACGTGACCGTGGCCTGGTCGTGCACGGACGGCGGCCCCGCGGTGGGGGGCTGGTGCTTGTCGAGCGAGGGTGTGTGCTCCGGGGGTGCCCACGGGTCGTGGCCGGCGCCTCCGCCACCGTCGGGCTGCGTCGCGTCCGTCATCCTGTTCCCCCCTGGGTCGATCGTGTGGTCATGCTACGGGGCGGTTCGGTGCGTGCCACAGTGCGGGTGCGCGGGGGGCTGGTCGCGCCCCTCGGAGCCGCCTGTCGACAGCGTCCCGCGCCCCTGCAAAAGAAGGGCGCCGGACCGCGGCATACGATGAATTCCGAGTCAACGATCAGCCGATCACCCGCGCCCCGCCCGCCTCACGCCGGCAGCGGCGCCGTTCCGGGGAGGAACCCTTGACCGAGCATCTTGTCGACCCCCGTGCCCCACGCGACCTGAAGGCCTTCATCACCGGGCTTCCCAAGGCCGAACTGCATGTGCACCACGTGGGATCCGCCTCCCCCCGGATCGTCTCCGAACTGGCCGCGCGGCACCCCGACTCGAAGGTGCCGACCGATCCCGAGGCACTGGTCGACTACTTCACCTTCACCGACTTCGCGCACTTCATCGACGTGTACCTGTCGGTCGTCGACCTGATCCGCACCCCGGAGGACGTCCGGCTGCTCACCTACGAGGTGGCCCGGGACCTGGCCCGGCAGCAGGTGCGGTACGCCGAGCTGACCATCACGCCCTTCTCGTCCACCCGGCGCGGCATCGACGAGCGGGCCTTCATGGACGCCATCGAGGACGCCCGCACGGCCGCCGAGGCCGAGTTCGGGACCGTGCTGCGCTGGTGCTTCGACATCCCCGGCGAGGCGGGTCTGGAGGCCGCCGAGGAGACCACCCGGCTCGCCACCGACGACCGGCTGCGCCCGGAGGGCCTGGTCTCCTTCGGTCTCGGCGGGCCCGAGGTCGGTGTGGAGCGGCCGCAGTTCAAGCCGTACTTCGACCGGGCGATCGCCGCGGGGCTGCACTCCGTACCGCACGCCGGGGAGACGACCGGCCCGCAGACGGTGTGGGACGCGCTGACCCACCTGCGGGCCGAGCGCATCGGGCACGGCACCAGCTCCGCACAGGACCCGAAGCTGCTCGCGCACCTCGCCGAGCACCGGATCCCGCTGGAGGTG
This sequence comes from Streptomyces sp. AK010, assembly GCF_014207295.1. Lineage (NCBI taxonomy): Bacteria > Bacillati > Actinomycetota > Actinomycetes > Kitasatosporales > Streptomycetaceae > Streptomyces > Streptomyces sp. AK010. Next base: position 219,361 of record NZ_JACHCX010000009.1, on the reverse strand, counting down.
TGCCCGACCTCGAACATCGCCACCCGCGCGGTGCGCACCCTCGACGAGCACCCGGTCAAGGAGTTCGTGCGGGCCGGGGTCCTCGTCACCGTCAACTCCGACGACCCGCCCATGTTCGGCACGACCCTCGAGAACGAGTACGCGGTCGCCGCCCGGCTGCTCGACCTCGACGAGCGGGGCCTGGCCGAGCTGGCGAAGAACGCCGTCGAGGCGTCCTTCCTGGACGCCGCGGGCAAGACACGGATCGCCGGCGAGATCGACAGCTACACCGCGCAGTGGCTCGCCCGGTGACGCCCTTCCCCGTCGCCGTGGCCCACCGGGGCGATCCCTACCGCGTCCGCGAAAACACCGTGGCCTCGCTGCGTTCCGCCCTGCGCCGGGGCGCGGACGCGGTGGAGGTCGACGTACGGCTCACCCGGGACGGCGTGCCGGTTCTGCTGCACGACGCGTCGCTGAAGCGCCTGTGGGAGCACGAACGGCCGGTGAACGCGCTGTCCTTCGAGGAGGTGCGCGGGCTGAGCGGCGGCGGGGTGCCGGCCCTGGCCGAGGCACTGGCCGCGACCGGCGGGCACCGGGTGATGATCGACCTGCCCGGGTCTCCCGATGTGCGGGCGGTGCGCCGGATCATGGGCGTGGTGGAGGAGGCGGGGGCGGCGGAGCGCGTCTACTACTGCGCGGGCGCCGACGCCATGCTCGCCGTGCGCGCGGCGGACGCGGGCGCCGAGATCGCCCTCACCTGGACGACGCTGGCCCCGCCGCGGCCCGTCCTGCTGGAGGCGATCCGCCCGCGCTGGCTCAACTACCGCTTCTCCCTGGTGGACCGCCCCCTCGCCGAGCGCGTGCACGCCGACGGCTACCTGGTGTCCGTCTGGACCCCCGACACCCGCCGCTCCATGCGGCGGCTGCTGGAGGCGGGCGTGGACTCGATCACGACGAACCGCGTCGACGTGCTGCGCGCTGCACGCGCGGGCGCTGCGGCACCGTCGCCGGATCGGCCGGAGTCGCACGCGTGACGTACTGCGGCACCGGCGCGCTGTCCATGCCGGTGTCGCGGACGAGGCCGAAGCGCAGGGCGCCCCGGCCGGGGCCCGTGTCGATGTCCTCGACCGTCACCCCCGTCCTGCCCGGCCGCCCCGCCCCCCCCAGCGCCCCGAGGCCGTCCGGGCCCCCGGCGAGGAGCACGGGATCGACGGCGGCACCGCGTGCCCCCGGTGTGCCACGCGCAACCGCCCGGAGCGGCACTTCTGCGCCCGGTGCGCGATGCCCATGGCCGGTGACGGACCCGCCCCGGTCCAGCTCCCCTGGTGGCGGCGGCTCGGCCCGTTCGGCAGCCGGGAGACGCCCTGGGCGGGCGACCGTCCCCGGCTGCGCCGCACCTTCGACCGTGTCCTGTCCTGGCTGGGCATCGCGATCGTGCTCGCCCCGCTGATCGCGCTGGTGGTCAACATTCCGCAGGGCGTCCAGGCCACCCGGGACCACTTCGCCAAGCGCGCCCCGGTCTCCCCGGACCGCTACAGCGCCTCGCGTTCCTACCCGGGCCACAAGCCCGGCCTGGCCTTCGACAAACTGAACGACACCTGGTGGGGCCCGGGCGTCTCCGAGTCGGCTCAGGGCCAGTACATAGAGGCCCGCTTCGACGAGCCCACCCGGCTGCTGGACCTGATCATCACGCCGGGCACGTCCACGCGCGCCGACCAGCTCTCCAAGTCGGCACTGCCGCACCGCCTCACGGCCACGGTCACCGGCAAGGACGGCCGGACCACGACCCGCAGCCTGACCCTCGACCAGGGAGCGGGCCCGCAGCGGCGCGCCTTCCGCGTCGGCGAGGTGACCGCCGTCCGCTTCACCATCGACTCCGCCTACGGCACCTCGGCGAAGAAGCAGGTCGCCATCGCGGAGATCGAGTTCTTCGGCCCGTCCAGCGCGAACAACACCTGAGCACACGGCGGCCCCGGACGGATCCTGCCGTCCGGGGCCGCTCGCTGGTGTCCGGCGCTTACGCGTCCAGCGACGTCATCACGTGCTTGATCCGGGTGTAGTCGTCGAAGCCGTAGCCGGAGAGGTCCTTGCCGTAGCCGGACTTCTTGAAGCCGCCGTGCGGCATCTCGGCGACCAGCGGGATGTGGGTGTTGATCCACACGCAGCCGAAGTCGAGCTTCTTGGACATCCGCATGGCGCGGCCGTGATCCTTGGTCCACACGGAGGAGGCCAGCGCGTACTCGACGCCGTTGGCCCACTCGACGGCCTGCTCCTCGTCGGAGAAGGACTGCACGGTGATGACCGGGCCGAAGACCTCGTTCTGGATGATCTCGTCGGTCTGCTTCAGGCCCGAGACGACGGTCGGGGCGTAGAAGTAGCCCTTGTCGCCGACCCGCTTGCCGCCGGCCTCCACGCGCGCGTGCGCGGGCAGCCGGTCGATGAAGCCCTCGACCTGCTTGAGCTGGTTGGGGTTGTTGAGCGGGCCGAACAGGACGTCCTCGTCGTCCGGCTGCCCGGTCTTCGTCTCGGAGGCGGCCTTGGCCAGCGCGGAGACGAACTCGTCGTGGATGGACTCGTGGACGAGCACGCGGGTGGCGGCGGTGCAGTCCTGGCCGGCGTTGAAGTAGCCGGCGACCGAGATGTCCTCGACGGCCTTGGCGATGTCGGTGTCCTCGAAGACCACGACCGGGGCCTTGCCGCCCAGCTCCAGGTGGACGCGCTTGACGTCCTTGGCGGCGGACTCGGCGACCTGGATGCCGGCGCGCACGGAACCGGTGATGGAGGCCATCGCCGGGGTGTCGTGCTCGACCATCATGCGGCCGGTGTCGCGGTCGCCGCAGATGACGTTGAAGACGCCCTTGGGGACGATCGAGCCGATGATCTCGGCCATGAGGACCGTCGAGGCCGGAGTCGTGTCCGACGGCTTCAGGACGACGGTGTTGCCCGCCGCGATCGCCGGGGCGAACTTCCACACGGCCATCATCATCGGGTAGTTCCACGGCGCGACCTGCGCGCAGACGCCGACCGGCTCCCGGCGCACGATGGAGGTGAGGCCCTCCATGTACTCACCGGCCGAGCGGCCCTCCAGCATCCGCGCCGCACCCGCGAAGAAGCGGATCTGGTCGACCATCGGCGGGATCTCCTCGGAGCGGGTCAGCCCGGTCGGCTTGCCCGTGTTCTCCACCTCGGCCGCGATCAGCTCCTCGGCGCGCTCCTCGAAGGCGTCCGCGATCTTCAGCAGGGCCTTCTGCCGCTCGGCGGGCGTGGTGTCGCGCCAGCCGGGAAAGGCCTCGGCGGCCGCCGCCATGGCGGCGTCCACGTCCGCCTGCCCGGACAGCGGAGCGGTCGCGTACGCCTCACCCGTCGCGGGATTGACCACCTCGGTGGTCCGTCCGTCGGCGGCGTCCCGGAACTCACCGCCGATGTAGTTGCGCAGACGACGAAGCTCGGTGCTCACTGCCGGCCCTCCAGTTCGGATGTCCAGTACTTGAGACACCCACCCTAGTCGGCCGACCCACGTTTTCAACACCCCCAATCCCTTCGATCGTACGGAATCCGCAGGAGTGGAGGACTCAAACAACGGATTTCATCGATCCAGGCTTGCGGAAGTGTCGAGACCTCGTGCACAGTGACCTCGTGGCCAGTCGAAGCGCAGAACAGAAGGCCTCGCGGGAGTCCCGCGAGCCCTCCCGCGAGTCCAGGAACGGCAGCTCGCCGCAGCTGGACGCCGTCTCCCTCGCCATCATCGAGCAGCTCCAGGAGGACGGCCGCCGGCCGTACGCCGCCATCGGCAAAGCCGTGGGCCTGTCGGAGGCGGCCGTGCGCCAGCGCGTCCAGAAGCTGCTCGACCAGGGCGTGATGCAGATCGTCGCCGTCACGGACCCGCTCACCGTGGGCTTCCGCAGACAAGCGATGGTCGGCGTCAGCGTCGAGGGCGACGTGGAGTCGGTCGCGGACGCGCTGTCGACGATGTCCGAATGCGAGTACGTGGTGATGACCGCAGGCTCCTTCGACCTGATGGTGGAGATCGTCTGCGAGGACGACGATCACCTTCTGGACGTCATCAACAAACGCATACGGGCGGTGCCCGGAGTGCGCTCCACCGAGAGCTTCGTCTACCTCAAGCTCAAGAAGCAGACCTACATGTGGGGAACCCGATGATCGTGAGGACCCGATAGCCGTGAGCAAGGACCTCTCCCAGACCGCGTACGACCACCTGTGGATGCACTTCACGCGCATGTCGTCGTACGAGAAGGCCCCCGTCCCCACCATCGTCCGGGGCGAGGGCACGTACATCTACGACGACAAGGGCAAGCGCTACCTGGACGGCCTGGCCGGCCTCTTCGTGGTGCAGGCCGGGCACGGCCGGGTCGAGCTCGCCGAGACCGCCTTCAAGCAGGCGCAGGAGCTCGCGTTCTTCCCGGTGTGGTCCTACGCCCACCCCAAGGCCGTCGAGCTGGCCGAGCGCCTCGCCGGGCACGCCCCGGGCGACCTGAACAAGGTCTTCTTCACCACCGGCGGCGGTGAGGCGGTCGAGACCGCCTGGAAGCTCGCCAAGCAGTACTTCAAGCTGACCGGCAAGCCCACCAAGCACAAGGTCATCTCCCGCGCGGTCGCCTACCACGGCACCCCGCAGGGCGCCCTGTCCATCACCGGTCTGCCGGGCCTGAAGGCCCCCTTCGAGCCGCTCGTCCCCGGCGCGCACAAGGTGGTCAACACCAACATCTACCGCGCGCCGATCTTCGGCGACGACCCGGAAGCCTACGGCCGCTGGTGCGCCGACCAGATCGAGCAGCAGATCCTGATGGAGGGCCCGGACACGGTCGCCGCCGTCTTCCTGGAGCCGGTGCAGAACGCGGGCGGCTGCTTCCCGCCCCCGCCCGGCTACTTCCGGCGGGTCCGCGAGATCTGCGACCAGTACGACGTGCTGCTCGTCTCGGACGAGGTCATCTGCGCCTTCGGCCGTCTGGGCACGTACTTCGCCTGCGACAAGTTCGACTACGTGCCGGACATGATCACCTGCGCCAAGGGCATGACCTCGGGCTACTCCCCGATCGGCGCGTGCATCATCTCCGACCGCCTGGCCGAGCCGTTCTACAAGGGCGACAACACCTTCCTGCACGGCTACACCTTCGGCGGCCACCCGGTCTCCGCGGCCGTGGGCCTGGCCAACCTCGACCTGTTCGAGCGCGAGAACCTCAACCAGCACGTCCTGGACAACGAGGGCAACTTCCGCGCCACCCTGGAGAAGCTCCACGACCTGCCGATCGTCGGCGACGTCCGCGGCAACGGCTTCTTCTACGGCATCGAGCTGGTGAAGGACAAGGACACCAAGGAGTCCTTCAACGACGAGGAGACCGAGCGCGTCCTGTACGGCTTCCTCTCCAAGGCGCTGTACGACAACGGCCTGTACTGCCGGGCCGACGACCGCGGCGACCCGGTGGTCCAGCTGGCCCCGCCGCTGATCTCCGACCAGTCGACGTTCGACGAGATCGAGCAGATCCTGCGCGCCACCCTCACGGAGGCGTGGACGAAGCTCTGACGCCCGTCGCTCAGATCGTCTTCCTGGATGATCAACACCGGCCCCGGTGCCGCCCGTTCGAGTGAGAAACGGCGGCCCGGGGCCGCGTGCTGTCCGGCGTCCCGCCGCCTTCTGCCTAGCGTGCCCAGTGACCGATCGGCCCTGCCTTCGTTCCCCCGCACGGGGGATGGCACGGGAACTACGGATCTGAACCGAGGTGTACGCGCATGGAGGCCCCGCCGGACAACGACGTGCTCTGGGCACGCGCCCTGCACTTCCAGCACGACGACGGCTCGCCCGCGCTCTGCGGCGTCTCGCTCGGTGTGCGCGAGGGCGAGATCCTCGCCCTGAGCGGCCCGCGGGGCAGCGGCAAGACGACCCTGCTGCGGTGCCTGTCCGGCCTGGTGCCCGTGCGGCGCGGCGAGGTCTGGTTCAACAGCGTGCCCGTGCACACCATGGGCCCGCTCACCCGCGAGCGGCTGCGCCGCGACCGCTTCGGCTGGATCGACCCGGCCCCCTCCCTGGTGCCGGAGCTCAACGCCTGGGAGAACACCGCCCTGCCGCTGATGCTGCGCGGCACCAGCCGGCGCCGCGCCAGGACGGCGGCCCTGGAGTGGCTGGAGCGCCTGGACATCGGCGACAGCGCCCGCAAGCGGCCGCACGAGCTGGTGCAGGCCGAGCGGCAGCGCGTCTGCATCGCCCGCGCCCTCGCCCCCGCGCCGTCGGTGCTGTTCGCCGACGAGCCCACGGCGCCCCTGCACCGCGCCGACCGCGCCCATGTGCTGCGCACCCTCACCACGGCCGCCCGCTCCCACCGCATCACCGTCGTCCTGGCCACCCATGACGCGGACACCGCGGCCCTCGCCGACCGCACGGTGTCCCTGCTGGACGGGCGGCGCGTGCAGACGGTGCACCTGCCGCCGGTCGCCGAGCCCCGCGAGCCGGAAGGCCGGGCCGCGTGCTCGCTCTCCGTCTGACCCGCGGCGCCCACCCCGCCGTCCAGCTGCGCCGCCTGTCGGTCGCGGCGGCCTCGGCGGGCACGGCCTTCCTGCTGCTCTGCGCCCTGGGCTACGCGCTGGGCCACCCCGGCTCCCCCGGCACCGCCCTGCTGCGGCTGGCCTGGTGTGCGGCCCCGCTGGCCGCCACGGTGCACTTCGCGGTCGCCGTGGCCCGTACCGACCCCGGCACCAAGCCCCGCGCGGGCCTCTCGGTGATCGGTCTCGGCCCCGTGCGCATGATGGCCGTCTCGGCGACGACGACGGCCCTGTCCTGCACGCTGGGCGCCATGGTGGCCCTGCTCGTCTTCCTGCACCTGCGGGGCGACCTGACGGGCATGCCCTTCGACGGTGCCGCGGCCGAGTCTCTCGCCGCGGACCGCCCCCTGCCGCTGCCGGGCGCCCTGACCCTGCTGGCGCTCGTGCCGGTCGGCGCGTCGGTGGCGGTGGCGCTGGCCCTGCGTCCGCGCGAGGCGAGGGCCGCCGGGCCCCGGTCGGCCCGCTTGTACGGCCGCTTCGGCGCGTACCGGCGCACCAGCACCCGCGAGACCTTCGGGGCGTACGGCCGGTTCGGCCGGCAGATCATCCGGCCCGCGAACGGCCGCGGCGCCGAGCCCGCCGCAGCGAGTGGTTCCGAGCCCGCCGCCAAGAGCGGCCCGCCCGCGGCCCGGGCCGGCGGATCCGCACCGGCGGCGGTCACGGCTCCCGGCGGCGCCGTGAGCGCGGCCGCGGACCCGCCGGTTCAGCCGCCCGGCCACATGCCGGACGGCCACGCTCAGCCGGGCGCCCCGGAGACGGGCACCGGGGACCCGACCGAGCTCCCCTCAGCCCCTCACCCGGCCTCGCCGGCAGCGGCGGACGCGCACGGCCCGGGCCCCGGCGATCCCGGTCAGTGGCCCAGCCCGCGCGCGGCGGCGCCGGACGCGCCCGGCGCCATCAGTCCCGCCGGTGCCCTGGCCGGGCACCCGGGCCCGCACGAGGCGGCGTCCGACGGCCCCGACGACTCCGCGGCCCCCGACGCGGCCCTGCCGGACACCATCGCCGCCCCCACCGGTCTCCCCTGGGGGATCACCGTGCTGGCCGCGGGCCTCGCCGTGGAGAGCTACACGAGCCGTACCTCCCCGACGCCGCCCGACCTCTCCTTCTCCGGTGCCTCCCCGGGCGTGATGGCGGGCTGGGCGCTCGCCGTTGTCGGCCTGGCGCTGGCCGGCCCCGGCCTGACCCACCTGTGCGGACGGCTGCTGCAGGCGGCCCGCCCCGGTGCTCTGCGGCTGCTGGCCGGCCGCATCCTCATGGCGGAGTCCGTCCGCATCGGGCGTCCCCTGGGCGTCGTCTGCGCGGTCCTGTCCGCCGCGTGGGCCATGGCGCTGCTGCACGCCCCGGACGGGCTCTCGCTCGGCCCGCTCACCACCCTCGGCGTGCTCCTCGTGACCGGCTGCACGACGGCGACGCTCCTCACGGCCGCCGTCGAGGCCCGGCAGGCCCGCGCCGGCACCACCGCCGCACTGCTGCGCCTCGGCGCCCCCGCCACGATGCTGCGCAGCGCCGCCGCTCTGCGCGCCGTCGCGCTGCTCGCCCTGTTCGGTCCGCTCACCCTGACGGTCGCGGAACTGGCGGCGCTGCCCCTGGCGCGCTGAGCCCCGCGGCCCCGCAGGAAAACCCGGACGAGAAAGATCTCCGTACGGCGATGAGTTCCGGACCTGCCCCCGGTCTATCCCCGCGTAACGACACGGGCTTGATGGGAGCAACCTCGCATGTACCAGCAGATGATCTTCGTGAACCTGTGCACCGGCGACCTCGACGCCTCGAAGAGGTTCTTCACGGAGCTGGGCTTCACGATCAACGAGCAGTTCAGCGACGACACGACCGCCTCGGTGGTGATCAGCGAGACCATCGTGGTCATGGTGCACACCAAGGAGAAGTACCTCCAGTTCACCAAGAAGGAGGTCGCGGACTCGACGAAGACCAGCGAGGTGCTGATCGCGCTGAGCTCCGAGAGCCGCGAGAAGGTCGACGAACTGGTCGAGAAGGCGGTCGCGGCGGGCGGTTCCGTCTCGGGCGAGACCCAGGACCACGGCTTCATGTACGGCCGCGCCTTCGACGACGTGGACGGCCACACCTTCGAGGTCGTGTGGATGGACCCCGCGGCCGTCCAGGGCTGACGGCGTGCGGCCTAGCATGGGCGGGTGCAGACGATGCCCGCCCATGCGGCCCACCATGACGACCGTGAGATAGAGACCCTCGAGGAGTTCGACGCGACCGTCTCGGCGCGCGGCACCCTCGCCGGATACCGCGTCCAGGCCGTCGACCTGACGGACCGTACGCGCGAGCTGCTCACCACGGACACCGCGGGCGCGGTCTTCCTCGGCTGCGCGATGCGCGAGGACGCGGACGCGAAGGTCCGGGCGGACGGCGCCCTGGTCTTCCCGCCGGTCCCGGGCCTGCCGTTCGACCCCTACCGCGGCCTGGTGTACTCCCCGGACGAACTGTTCGCGTCGCTGGCCGAGGGCTACGAGGCCACGCCCGACGCCCTCGCCTACGCCTGGTTCCAGCGCACCAAGGCCGACCGCGACATCCACGCGTCCATGCTGCGCTCGGTCCACGACGACTCCGTCTCGGACGCGCTCGACGAACTCCTGTCCGGGGCCCGGGTCGTGGGCGTCATGGGCGGCCACGCGATGGCCCGCGGCACCGAGGAGTACGCCGGCGCCGCCCGGCTCGGCCGGGAGCTGGCCCGCGCCGGCTTCACGATCGCCACCGGTGGCGGCCCGGGCGCCATGGAGGCGGCCAACCTCGGCGCGTACGCCGCCCCCTTCGACGACGAGATGCTCACCGAGTCGCTCGAACTCCTCGGCAAGGCCCCGCACTTCACCCCGTCGATCACCCAGTGGGCCTCGGTCGCCTTCGAGATACGCGCCCGCTGGCCCCAGGGCGGACGTTCGGTGGGCATCCCGACCTGGTTCTACGGCCACGAGCCGCCGAACGCCTTCGCCTCCCACATCGCCAAGTACTTCGCCAACGCCACCCGCGAGGACGGCCTGCTGGCCCGGTCCGACGCGGGTGTGGTGTTCCTGCCGGGCGCCGCGGGGACGCTGCAGGAGATCTTCGACAACGCGACGCCCAACTACTACGAGTCGCGCGGCGAGCCGAGGCCGATGGTGCTGGTGAACCGCGTGCACTGGACGGAGAAGCTACCCGCGTGGCCGCTGCTCCGGTCGCTGGCGGCAGGGCGCTCGATGGAGGCCCGGATCGAGCTGGTGGACCGGATCGAGGAGGCGCCGGAGGCCTTGAAACGTCTCGGCGGTTAATAAGAAGGCAAAGCAAGTGCCCGCACGCTGCATATGCGTTGACACTACTTATGCGGCGCTTATAGACCTGTGAGCCTCACGGTAGTGCTGATATTCAGTCAACACTGCCACAGCCCCCCGCTTTAGCAATCCTGTAAAGGACAAACGTGGCAGTTCTGTCCGTATCCCGCCGCGCACGTGCCGTGCGCGTCCTCGGTGTCGTCTCCGCCTCGGCCGCGCTCGCGCTCGGTACCGCGGGCAACGCGCTCGCCTGCAACATCAGCGAGTTCTCCGCCGAGGCGAAGTGCGATGGCGACAAGGGCGTCATCACCGTCACCGACGTCGACCCCGCCGGCATCCCGGCCACGGTCACCGTGTACCTGCAGAACAACGGCGCCGACGCGAAGAAGGTCGGCACGCAGGTGGTCAAGGGCTCGCGCGAAGGCACCACCATCACCTTCGCCGACGACTGGCAGCCGAACGCCGAGTACCGCATCCACGTCAAGGCCGCCCGCTACGTGGACGAGGACATCAAGCCGAACCTCGTCACCCCGGCCACGGCCTGCAAGAAGGAGGAGGAGCCCCCGGCTTCGGCTCCCCCGGCGACCCCGACCCCGTCGGCCTCCCCCTCCAAGCCGGCGGAGGAGACCGAGACCCCCGCTCCGGAGCCGTCGGAGAGCCGGAGCACCTCGCCGGCGGGCAACGTGCCCGCCCCGGCCGGTGACTCCAACCTCGCCGAGACCGGCGCCAACTCCAACACCGGCCTGATCGCCGGCATCGCGGCGGCCCTGGTCGTCGTCGGTGGCGGCGCGGTGTTCTTCGGCATGCGCCGTCGCGGAGCGAACAGCGACAGCTGACACCCGCGCAGACCGCGGCGTGGCCCGTCCCCCACCAGGGGGCGGGCCACGTCCCGTGGCAGGGGGCAAAGTCCCGCGTCAGGGGGCCACGTCCCGTACGAGGGGGCGGGCCACGCCCCGTCTCACCCGAACGTCGCCCCCTCCAGCCGGAACTCCAGCAGCTCCCGCTCGCCCGCCAACGGCGTCATGCCGCGCACCCTGGGCGGCGGACGATCAGCCGAGCACCGCGATTTCGGCCGCGTCGAACTCCACGCCGACCACGTCCCCGGCCTCCGGCGCGTCCCGCAGCGCGCACGCCGCCTCCAGACGCGGGGCGTCCGGGGGCTGGAGGTGCACGGCGACATGGGTGCCCCGGAAGGTGCGCGCGGCCACGGTGCAGCGCAGGCCCGCGCCGGCGGGCACCAGGCGCACCCCGGCGGGCCGCACCAGCAGGGTCCGGGTGCCCTGCGGGGAGTCCTCCGGCACCGGCACCTTGCCCCACGGCGTGTCCGCGGCCTCGGTCCCCACCGTCGCCTCGACCACGTTCTCGAAGCCGAGGAAGCGGGCGACGAACGCGTCGGCGGGCCGCTGCCACACCTCGAGGGGCGTACCGGACTGGGCGATCCGCCCGTCCCGCATCACCACGACCCGGTCGGCCAGCGCGAAGGCCTCCCCCTGGTCGTGCGTCACGGCGAGCACGGTCGTGCCCAACCGGCCGAACAGTTCCTTCAGTTCGACGACCAGCCGCTCCCGCAGCGACCGGTCGAGCTGCCCGAGCGGCTCGTCCAGCATCAGCAGCCGGGGGCTCGGCGCGAGAGCCCGGGCCAGCGCCACCCGCTGCTGCTCCCCGCCGGACAGTGCGGCGACGGCCCGGCGGCCCGCGCCCGGCAGCCCCACGAGGTCCAGCAACTCCTGCACCCGCTCGGCCTGTCGCCGCTTCGGCTCACCGTGCATCCGCAGCCCGAAGGCCACGTTGCCGCCCACGTCCCGCTGCGGGAACAGCTGGTGGTCCTGGAACATCAGCCCGACGCCGCGCCGGTGCGCCGGCAGGCCCGCCTGGTCGTGTCCGTCTAGCATCACCCGCCCGGCGTCCAGGGGTTGCAGCCCTGCCACCGCCCGCAGCAGGGTCGACTTGCCGCTGCCGCTGGGTCCCAGCACGCACACGATCTCGTGCTCGGCGACCTCCAGATCGACGGCGTCCAGCACGGCCCGGCCGCCGAAACGGACCGTCGCCTCCCGCAGGGCCAGCAGCATCAGAACTCCCCCGTCCGGTCCGTGCGGAGCCTCTCCAGCACCAGCAGGGCCACGGCACACACCACCATCAGAATCGTCGAAAGAGCCATCGCCTGGCCGTAGTTGAGGTCCCCGGGCCGCCCGAGCAGCCGGGCCACGGCCACCGGCAGCGTCGGCCGGTCGGGCCGTGCGATGAACACCGTCGCCCCGAACTCCCCGAGCGACACGGCGAAGGCGAACCCGGCGGCGATCAGCAGTGCCCGCCGCACCATCGGCAGGTCCACCTCGCGCCACACCCGCCAGGGCGAGGCCCCGAGCACCGAGGCCGCCTCCCGCAGCCGCACGTCCACGGCCCGCAGCACGGGCAGCATGATCCGTACGACGAACGGCACACCCACCAGCGCCTGCGCGAGCGGCACCAGGATCCAGGAGGACCTGAGGTCCAGCGGCGGCTCGTCGAGGGAGATCAGGAACCCGAAGCCGACGGTCACCGCGGACACCCCGAGCGGCAGCATCAGCAGCGCGTCGAAGCCGCGCACGAACCGCCCGGCGTCCCGGCGCGTGAGCGCGATGGCGGCGAGCCCGCCGATCAGCACGGCGATGAGCGTGGCGGCGACGGCGTACGACAGGGAGTTGCCGATCGCCTCGATCGGCGGGACCAGGAACACTCCCCCGTCCTCGCTGGTCAGCGCCCGGTAGTAGCCGAAGCCCGGCGCGTGAAGGGACCGCTGCACCAGCACGGCCGGCGGCAGCACCAGCAGCACGGCGACGGTGACGAGCACGCCGCCCAGCAGCGCCCACTGTCCCGCTCCGCGCGGCCGGCGCGCGGTCACGGACGCGTCCACCAGCCGCAGTGCGGTCTCCCGCCGCCGTACCGTCCAGGCGTGCACGGCGAGGATCGCGCCCACCGCGACGAACTGGATCAGCGTCAGCACGGCCGCGGTCGACAGGTCGAAGATCTCCGAGGTCTGCCGGTAGATCTCCACCTCCAAGGTGGAGAAGGTGGGCCCGCCGAGGATCTGCACGACACCGAAGCTGGTGAAGGTGAACAGGAAGACCATGAGCGCGGCGGCGGCCACGGCCGGGGCGAGGGCGGGCAGGGTGACCTGCCGCCAGGCCTTCAGCTGCGACGCCCCGAGCATCCGCGCGGCCTCCTCCTGCCGCGGGTCGAGCTGCGCCCAGAGCCCGCCGACGGTCCGGACGACGACCGCGTAGTTGAAGAAGACGTGCGCGAGCAGGATCGCCCACACCGTGGTGTCCAGGCGCACGCCCCACAGTTCGTCGAGCAGCCCGCCCCGGCCGACCAGCGCGAGGAACGCCGTACCGACGACGACCGTAGGCAGGACGAACGGGACGGTGACGACCGCGCGCAGCACCTGCTTGCCCGGGAAGTCGAAGCGCGCGAAGACGTACGCGCCGGGGAGCGCGACGAGCAGCGTGAGCGCGGTGGAGACCAGCGCCTGCCAGGTGGTGAACCACAGGACGTGCCGGACGTCGGACTGGGTGAGCACCTCCCCGATCCGCCCGAGGTGCCAGGTCCCGTCGGCCTTCAGGCCGCGCGCGACGATCGCGGCGACGGGGTAGGCGAAGAAGACCGCGAAGAACGCGACGGGCGCGGCCAGCAGGCCGAACCGCGCCGCCACGCCCCGCCGCCGGGCGGCTACTTCAGTACGAGTGAGGTCCACGACTTGACCCACTGGTCACGGTGGTCGGCGATCTTCGCCGGGGCCATGGTCTCCGGGTCCTTCGCCTGCGGCCCGTACTTCACGAACTCCGGCGGCACCTGGGCACCCTCGGTCACCGGGTACACGAACATGTTGAGCGGCATGTCCTCCTGGAACCTCTTGCTGATGAGGAAGTCGAGGAGGGCCTTGCCGCCCTTGGAGTTCTTGGCGTTGCCGAGCAGCCCCGCGTACTCGACCTGCCGGAAGCAGGTGCCCTCGGCGACGCCGGTCGGTGCCGCGCTCGGCTTCGGGTCGGCGAAGACGACCTCGGCGGGCGGCGAGGAGGCGTACGACACGACGAGCGGCCGGTCGCCCTTGGCCTTCTTGCCGCCGGCCGAGCCGGAGAACTCCTCGTTGTAGGCCTGCTCCCAGCCGTCGACGACCTTCACACCGTTGGCCTTGAGCTTCTTCCAGTAGCCCTCCCAGCCTCCCCCGCTCTCGGCTGCGCTCGAGCGGGAGGTGTCCCCATCGCCGTACCGGGCGGCGGTGCCGAGCAGGAAGCCGAGGCCGGGCGAGGAGGCGGAGGCGTTCTCGGTCACCAGCAGGTTCTTGTACTGGGGCTTGACCAGGTCGTCGAAGCTCTTCGGCGGCTTCAGATCGTGGTCGGCGAAGTACTTCTTGTCGTAGTTGACGCAGATGTCGCCGGTGTCGATGGGCGTGACCCGGTGCTCGTCCTGGTCGACGCGGTACTCGGCCTTGATCGTGTCGGAGCCCTTCGGCTCGTACGACTGGAACAGCCCGTTGTCGAGCGCCCGCGAGAGCAGCGTGTTGTCGACGCCGAAGAAGACGTCGCCCTGCGGGTTGTCCTTGGTCAGGATGGCCTTGTTCACGGCCTGCCCGGCGTCGCCGTCCTTCAGGACGGCGACCTTGTAGCCGGACTGCTTCTCGAAGGCCGCGATGACGTCCTTGGACACGGCCCACGAGTCGTGGCTGACGAGCGTCACGGTCTTGGAGTCGCCGGACCCCTGACCACCGCCGGACGATCCGCACGCGGCGAGCGTGCCGGCCATGCCGAGCCCGACGACAACAGCCGTCAGCCGCTTCTTCTTGGTGCTCACTGGATTCCTCCTGGAGTGACCAGGAGAAGACGCGGCCCTGCCCGGGACTTCCGTGGTCCCGGGCAGGGCGCAACAGCTCGAGTGGTGACCGATCTCCCTACCCAGAATGACCTGGGCCAGGTTCGGAGGGTCTGCGGCCGTGTGCCGCACTCTCAGCGCTGTGGCGCTCCCCTGTCGGAATATGCAGGTGTGGATGGTGCAGGTGTCGCATATGCAGATGTGCTTACGACAGTCAGACTACCGTTCGGTGGCCGCGAGCTGACCACACGCCCCGTCGATCTCCTGACCACGGGTGTCCCGGATCGTCACCGGCACACCATGGGCGGCGATGGCCTCCACGAACGCCTTCTCGTCCTCGGGCCGGGAGGCGGTCCACTTCGACCCGGGCGTCGGGTTCAGCGGGATGAGGTTCACGTGCACGGGCCTGCCCTTGAGCATCCGGCCGAGCCGGTCACCACGCCAGGCCTGGTCGTTGATGTCCCGGATCAGCGCGTACTCGATGGACAGCCGCCGCCCGGACTTCGCGCTGTACTCGAAGCCGGCGTCCAGCACCTCGCGGACCTTCCAGCGCGTGTTCACCGGCACGAGGGTGTCGCGCAGCTCGTCGTCGGGCGCGTGCAGCGAGATCGCGAGGCGGCATTTGAAGCCCTCGTCGGAGAACCGGTGGATGGCCGGGACGAGCCCGACCGTCGAAACGGTGATGCCGCGCTGCGAGAGGCCCACACCGTCGGGCTCGGGGTCGGTGAGCCGCCGGATGGCGCCGGCGACCCGGTTGTAGTTGGCGAGCGGCTCGCCCATGCCCATGAAGACGATGTTGCTGAGCCGCGCCGGACCCCCGGGCACTTCCCCGTCTCGCAGCGCCCGCATGCCGTCCACGATCTGGTGCACGATCTCGGCGGTGGACAGGTTCCGGTCCAACCCCGCCTGTCCGGTCGCGCAGAACGGACAGTTCATCCCACACCCGGCCTGCGAGCTGATGCACATGGTCACCCGGTCCGGGTAGCGCATCAGCACGGACTCGACGAGGGTCCCGTCGAACAGCCGCCACAGCGTCTTGCGGGTGGTGCCCTGGTCGGTCGACAGATGCCGCACGACGGTCATCAGCTCGGGCAGCAACGCCTCCCGCAGCTTCCCCCGGGCACCGGCCGGAATGTCCGTCCACTGCTCCGGATCATGCGCGTACCGCGCGAAGTAGTGCTGCGAGAGCTGCTTGGCACGAAACGGCTTCTCCCCGACAGCGGCTACGGCCTCCTTGCGCTCGGCAGGGGTGAGATCGGCAAGATGCCGCGGCGGCTTCTTGGCTCCGCGGGGGGCTACGAAAGTGAGTTCTCCGGGCTTAGGCATGGCCGTACCAGTGTCGCAGATCCAATCGGGTGACTCGGGGCCGCCGCTCGCGATGACCGTCGGGACGTTGATGACGCGCCCACCTGAAAGGATGAGGCGACCATCACACGAAATGAGGGTTGAGCATGCTCGTGCTCGTGCTGTCGGTCGTCGTCCTGCTCGTCATCGGCGGCTGCGTCTGCGTGTTCCTGACAGCGCGGGGCGACGCCCCGCGCTGGGCACGTGGTGTGGCCAAGGCGACGCTGCTCGGGAGCGGACTGGCCCGCAGCGCGAGCCGGAACTCTCGCTCACGACGGAGCGGCGGGGACGACTAGTCGTCCGGCGGAACGGATCCAACGAACCTGTTCGACGACCGGGCGCCAGTCGGCGGAACCGGGTGTTCCTGCCGTAGCACCGGGCACGCGCGAGGGATGACCTTCTTCTACGCGGCGCCGGTGCAGCTCGCAGAAGAGTGGCAAGGTCCCCCGTGGTTCGAGTGGGCCTTCCTGGGCGTATGGGCGCTGTGTGGAGTGTTCGTGCTGTTCAAGCTGCGGCAGAACGGCTGGAAGTGCCCCCGGCGGCGGTGAGGGATCCGGCCTGCGCCGTCGGGGGAGCGTGACGTCCTACTCGCCCGTGTGCTCCAGCCGGTCCTTGAGGAGCTGCTCGTTGCGCGGGAGTTCCTTGCGGACCTGGGGGCGTACGACGAGCGGGACCAGAACCTTGCCCATGCCGTGGCCCTCGAAGTCGATGTCGATCGTGACGTGGGAGCGGCGGCCCTCGTCATAGGGCTCGACCTCGCCGTGCACCTGTGCCCGCACGGGGCCGTCGACGCCGCGCATGCCCCAGCTGTGCGGCGCGTCGTACTCGGTGACCTCCATGGTCATCGGCATGACACGACGGCCTACGTGCCGGGTCACCCGGACCCTGCTGCCGATGCCGACGGGCCCCTCGTCCAAGCGCTCCGCGGACACGGCGCTCAGTTGCCACTCCGGCATGTGACCGGCGTCCATGACGTACTGGTAGACCTCCTCGGGCCGGCGGTCGACGTCGATGCTCTCTCGGATGATGGCCATGACGGCCTCCTTTGGGAGGTACACCTGAATCGTCCCACTTCGGCCCCTCGGGGTCTCCCCCAGACGTCGAAGAGCCCCCGCCCGGTCGGGACGCAGCGTCCGGTCGGGACGCAGCGTCCGGTCGGGCGGGGGCTCTCCGGCAAGGCCGGTCGGATCAGCCGGATCCCACGAACAGCACGAGCAGCAGCCACACCACCGGCGCCGTGGGCAGCAGCGAGTCGAGGCGGTCCATGATGCCGCCGTGGCCGGGCAGCAGCGTGCCCATGTCCTTGATGCCGAGGTCCCGCTTGATCATGGACTCGCCGAGGTCGCCGAGCGTGGCGGTGACCGCGACCGCGAGGCCCAGCACCAGGCCCTGCCACCAGGCCCCGTCGGCGATGAGGAACTGCATGCACAGCGCCCCGGCGACCATGGCGAAGGAGACCGCGCCGAGCAGGCCCTCGCGGGTCTTGCCGGGGCTGATGCGCGGGGCGAGCTTGTGCCGGCCGAACCGCCAGCCGACGGCGTAGGCCCCGGTGTCGCTGACGACCGTGAGCAGCAGGAAGGTGAGCACCCGCTGCGGCCCGTCGTCCGCGGTCAGCATCATCGCGACGAAGGTCGCCAGGAACGGCACGTAGAACGCCGCGAAGACGCCCGCGGTGACGTCCCTCAGGTAGCCCTCGGGCGGTTCGGTCATGCGCCAGACCAGGACGGCCAGCGCCGTGAGCGCCATCGCCACCCACGCGCCCTCGGCGCCCCGGACGTACCCGGCGACGACCATGGCGGCACCGCCGAGCGCGAGCGGCACGAGGGGCGCCCGGATGCCCTTGCGCTCCTCCAGCCGCTTGGTCAGCTCCCACAGGCCCACCACCACGGCCACGGCCACGACACCCACGAACACGGCCTTGACGACGAACAGCGACGCGACGATCACCGCACCGAGCCCGGCACCGACCCCTATCGCGGCGCTCAGGTCGCGACCCGCGCTCTTCTTCGGCGGCTTGGGCGCCGGCTGCGAGGCGTCGGGCATGGGCTCCGGATTCGTGTCGTTTCGGACCGGGGTGCCGCTCAGCCGAGCAGCCCCCCGGTCGTCATCCTGGTTTCCGCCGAATTCGGTCACGTCGGGCACGATGGGCATGGGGCGAGTCTGAGGCGCTTCATACGCATCGTATGCGGGACCCGCCGGAGCGGCCCCTTGGACGTGCCCGTGGCCCGGCCCCTGGACGTGCCCGTGACCATGCCCTTGGTCGGTGGGCCCCCAGTACCCGGCCTGTGGCGGCGCCCCCCAGGAAGAGTCGTTCATCAGACCTCGAGCAGCTCCGCTTCCTTGTGCTTCAGGAGCTCGTCCACCTGTGCGACGTACTTCGCGGTGGTGTCGTCGAGCTCCTTCTCCGCACGGCGGCCCTCGTCCTCGCCGACCTCGCCGTCCTTGATCAGCTTGTCGATGGCTTCCTTGGCCTTGCGGCGCACGGAGCGGATCGAGATCTTCGCGTCCTCGCCCTTGCCCTTGGCGACCTTGATGTACTCCCGGCGGCGCTCCTCGGTGAGCTCGGGGAACACCACCCGGATGATGTTGCCGTCGTTGCTCGGGTTGACGCCCAGGTCGGAGTCGCGGATCGCCTGCTCGATGTTGCGCAGCGCGCTCTTGTCGAAGGGGGTCACCACGGCCATACGCGGCTCGGGCACGGAGAACGAGGCCAGCTGGTTGATCGGCGTCGGCGCGCCGTAGTAGTCGGCCACGATCTTGTTGAACATCGCCGGGTGCGCACGGCCGGTGCGGATCGCGGCGAAGTCCTCCTTGGCGACCACGACGGCCTTCTCCATCTTCTCCTCGGCCTCGAGGAGGGTCTCTTCGATCACCACTTGCTCCTGCGTGTCTTGAGTAGGCCCGGCTGCGGTTCCATGTGGGGCGGCGGCCGGCTGCGTCGCGTCTTCTTCTGAACGGTTCCCGACCGGCAGGACATTGTCCATCCCCCGGCCCGGCACCGTCCCGTCCGTCCCCCGGACGGTGTTGCACCCGGGATGTCAGTCCCGGCTGCCGGGGTCCCCCACCAGCGTGCCGATCTTCTCACCCTTGACGGCGCGTCCGATGTTGCCCTCGGCCAGCAGCTCGAAGACGACGATCGGGAGCTTGTTGTCGCGGCACAGCGTCACGGCCGTGGCGTCGGCGACCTTCAGATCGCGTGTGATGACCTCGCCGTAGCCGAGGTGATCGAACTTCACCGCGTCCGGGTTGGTCCTGGGGTCGGAGTCGTAGACCCCGTCCACGCCGTTCTTGCCCATCAGCAGCGCCTCGGCGTCGATCTCCAGGGCGCGCTGGGCGGCGGTGGTGTCGGTGGAGAAGTACGGCATGCCCATCCCCGCGCCGAAGATGACCACGCGGCCCTTCTCCAGGTGCCGCACGGCGCGCAGCGGGATGTACGGCTCGGCGACCTGGCCCATGGTGATGGCGGTCTGCACCCGGCAGTCCACGCCCACCTTCTCCAGGAAGTCCTGGAGGGCGAGGCAGTTCATGACCGTGCCGAGCATGCCCATGTAGTCGGAGCGGGCCCGGTCCATTCCGCGCTGCTGGAGTTCGGCGCCGCGGAAGAAGTTGCCACCGCCGATGACGATGGCGATCTCCGCGCCGTCGCGTACGACGGCCGCGATCTCGCGGGCGATCTTGTGCACCACGTCGGGGTCGACGCCAAGGCCGCCGCCACCGGAGAAGGCCTCTCCGGACAGCTTCAGCAGAAACCGGCCGCGCACTTTGCCGTCGTCGCTCTTCTGAGCCTTGGTCGTCATGGGGGATCCCGCCTCTTTCACGTGTTGCACATACCAAGAAGGCCATTGCCGGTGGGGCGTGTTTCGCATCCCATACGGCAATGGCCTCCTCGTCAGATCTGCTGCCGTCCGCCACTCATGTGACGGCGTACGCGGACGACTGCTGTCGACCCTATAGGGGTCGGGCGTCGATCGCGGTACGGACTCAGATGCCGACCTTGATGCGCGTGAAGCGCTTCAGGGTGACACCGGCCTCGTCCAGAACCTTCTGGACCGACTTCTTGTTGTCGAGCGCGTACGGCTGGCCGAGCAGCGTGGCGTCCTTGAAGAAGCCGTTGAGGCGACCCTCGACGATCTTCGGCAGGGCGGCCTCGGGCTTGCCCTCGGCGCGGGTGGTCTCCTCGGCGACGCGGCGCTCGGACTCGACGACGTCGGCCGGCACGTCCTCCTTGGAGAGGTACTTCGGCGCGAAGGCGGCGATGTGCTGGGCGACGCCCTTGGCGATCTCCGCGTTCGGCTTGTCCAGCTCGACGAGGACACCGATCTGCGGGGGCAGGTCGGGCATCGTGCGGTGCATGTACGCCGTCACGAAGCCGTCGGCGTACTGCGCGAAGCGGTCCAGGACGATCTTCTCGCCCAGGTTGGCGTTGGCCTCGTCCACGAACGCCTGGACGGTCTTGCCGGCCTCGATCTCGGAGGCGAGCAGGGCCTCGAGGTCGGCCGGGGAGGTCTTGGCGACGTGCTCGGCGATGGTCTTGGCCACGGCCTGGAACTTGTCACCCTTGGCGACGAAGTCCGTCTCGCACTTCAGCTCGACGAGGACACCGGAGGAGTTGTCGTCGGCGATGATCGAGACGACGGCACCGTTCTCGGCGGAACGGCCCTCGCGCTTGGCGACGCCCTTCTGGCCCTTGATGCGGAGCGCCTCGACGGCCTTCTCGACGTTGCCCTCGGCCTCGTCCAGCGCCTTCTTGCAGTCCATCATGCCGGCGCCCGTGAGCTCACGGAGCTTCTTGACGTCGGCGGCGGTGTAGTTCGCCATGAGTCTGTGAATCTCTCTCGAAGTCTGGAAGATCGAAGATCTGCGGATGCGCCCCCCATGGAGCCGGAAGGCGCTGTCCTACCGCTGACCTACGGGTCAACGGCGGGAGCGGACTTCACCGCGCCGAAGGCGCTGGTGAGTGCGGCCGCTCCCGCCGTCAACTCGGACTGACGGGTCAGGCCTGCTCGGCCTCGGCCGGCTTCTCGCCCTCGGCGGCCGGGGCAGCCTCGGCGGCCGGGGCAGCGTCCTCGGCCGGCTTCTCGGCCTCGGCGGCCGGAGCGGCCTCAGCGGCGGGGGCGGCCTCGTCGGCCTTCTTCTCGCCCTCGAGCAGGTCGCGCTCCCAGGCGGCCAGCGGCTCGCCGGCGGCCTTGTCGCCCTTGCCCTCGGTGGCGACACCGCTGCGGGCGATGAGGCCCTCGGCGACGGCGTCGGCGATGACACGGGTGAGCAGGGTGACGGAGCGGATCGCGTCGTCGTTGCCCGGGATCTTGTAGTCGACCTCGTCGGGGTCGCAGTTGGTGTCGAGGATCGCGACGACCGGGATGTTCAGCTTCCGGGCCTCACCAACGGCGATGTGCTCCTTCTTGGTGTCCACGATCCAGACGGCGCTGGGCACCTTCTGCATCTCGCGGATACCGCCGAGCGTCTTCTCCAGCTTGGCCTTCTCGCGCGAGAGCACGAGAAGCTCCTTCTTGGTCAGACCGGACGCGGCGACGTCCTCGAAGTCGATCTGCTCGAGCTCCTTGAGGCGCTGCAGACGCTTGTAGACGGTCGAGAAGTTGGTGAGCATGCCGCCCAGCCAGCGCTGGTTGACGTAGGGCATGCCGACGCGGGTGGCCTGCTCGGCGATGGCCTCCTGCGCCTGCTTCTTCGTGCCGACGAACATGACCGTGCCGCCGTGGGCGACGGTCTCCTTGACGAACTCGAAGGCGCGGTCGATGTACGACAGCGACTGGAGCAGGTCGATGATGTAGATGCCGTTGCGCTCCGTGAAGATGAAGCGCTTCATCTTCGGGTTCCAACGACGGGTCTGGTGACCGAAGTGGACGCCGCTCTCCAGCAGCTCCCGCATCGTGACGACGGCCATGGCCGCATCTCCTTGAATTTCTCGGTTGTGCCGCGGATGCCGGACGGCTTCCGCGCCTGACGCCCACTGCGCGCCGTTCCACGAGGGACCGAGGGGCGCTGATACGGGCCCGTTGCCGGGGTTCGTATCGGGGCGTGCGAAGTCGACCCGATGACTCGGGTCGCCACCAGAAGTGTACGGGACCCGTGGGGTGCCGGGTGACGCCGATGTCCACAAGCGGGCGCCCGCCCACAGCCGCGAGCGGCGACACCGTCACTCCGGAACGCTTTCCGCATGCGAGCGAACCGATGTGTGCGTGTCTGTGCACGCCTGATCCTGCTGGTGATCGTCACGGCGACGGCCCTGCTGGCCCCGCCGCCACCGCTGTTCGCGGCGGGTGCGCCCCCGGCCGACGCCGGCCCACCGGTCACCGTGCCGGCCATCGGCCGCGCCTGGCCACTCGGCTCACGCCCCCGTGTCCTGCGGGGCTGGGAGCCCCCGGCGACGGTCTACGGCCCGGGCCACCGGGGCGTGGACCTGGAGGCACCGGCGGGCACACCCGTTCGAGCGGTGGCCCGGGGCCGGGTCGTCTTCGCGGGCCTGGTGGCCGGCAGAGGGGTCCTGTCGGTGGACCTCACGGGTACGGGCGATCCGCCCCTGCGCACGACGTACGAGCCGGTGACGGCCGCGGTCGAGAAGGGCGCGGAGGTGGAACCGGGCGAGGTGATCGGCACGGTGGACGCGAGCGGCTCACACTGCACGGCCACGTGCCTCCACTGGGGCCTGCGCCGCGGCGAGGGCTACCTGAACCCGCTGTCGCTCCTGCCGCCGTGGCTCCTGCACCAGGGCCCGTCGAGGCTGCTGCCGCTGGCGTAGCGGCGGGTGTGCGTGCCGGTGGTGTAGCTGCAGGTGTGTGTACCGTCGGCGTCGCCGCAGGTGTGCGTGCCGCCGGTGTCACCGCAGGTGTGCGTGCCGCCGGTGTCACCGCAGGTGTACGTGCCGCCGGCGTCGCCGCAGGTGTACGTGCCGCCGGCGTCACCGCAGGTGTACGTGCCGCCGGCGTCACCGCAGGTGTACGTGCCGCCGGCGTCACCGCAGGTGTACGTGCCGCCGGTGTAGCCAGAGGCCCGTTGAGGCTGCTGCCGTGGGCGTGCGTACCGCAGGCGTAGCCACGGGTGTGGCGTGCCGCTCGGGGCCGCGAGACCCCGCTCCGCCGGGCCGTGAAACGCCACGGCCTATATCCCCGGGGCCGTCACGCCGCACAGCTCGCAGCGCCAGGCCACGGCCTCGGCCCGAGGCCGTCAGCCCCGCACACCCCGCAGCGCCATCGACACGGCCGCGTCCGTGATCGCCCCGGGCTCCTCCGCGGCCCCGAGCTCGATCCTGCGCACGGCCGCGTCCACCACGCCCTGGACCAACATCGCCGCCAGCCGGGGCTGCTCGTGCCCGAGTTCGCCCAGCGCCTCGACGATCATCGCGACCAGCCCGCCGTGCGCCGCCCGGATCTTCTCCCGGGCCCCCGCGTCGAGCTCACTCGCGGAGATCGCGACCACGGCCCGGTGCCGCCGGTCGCCGACCAGCTCCAGCTGCTGCCGCACATACGCCTCGACCTTGGCCTCGGCTGTCCCGGCCCGCTCCATCGCCGCCGACACGTCCGCCGCCCAGACCGGGAAGTCGACCTCGCACAGCTCCTCGACCACGGCCGCCCGCGACCGGAAGTACTCGTAGACGGACGATCGCGCGAGGCCCGTCCGCTCGGCGAGGGCCGGGAAGGTCAGCGCCTCCGTACCGCCCTCGGACAACAAGGAACGAGCCGCGTCCAGCAGGGCGGCTCGCTGCATCGACCGGTGCTCGGCCACGGAGGCCGCTCGAATCCTTGGCACGTCAACACTCTACGGACGCGTCCCCCCGGGCGGGAGTGGTTGTCGCCGATCCGACGGCATCAGGGCAGGTCAGCGGCCGAAGCTCGCCAGTTTCGCCCTCAGCTGCAGCACCGACTTGGTGTGGATCTGACTGACCCGGCTCTCGGTCACGCCCAGCACGTTGCCGATCTCGGCCAGGGTGAGGCCCTCGTAGTAGTACAGCGTGACCACGGTCTTCTCCCGCTCCGGCAGCGTGTTGATCGCCCGGGCCAGGAACCTCCGCAGCTCCCGGTCCTCGGCGACCTCGACGGGGTTGTCGGCGGCGGTGTCCTCCAGCGTGTCCATGACGCTGAGCCCGTCGCCGCCCTCACCGCCCCCGTGCAGCAGTTCCTCCAGGGCCACCACGTTGGCCAGCGACAACTGGCTGAACACGGCGTGCAGTTCCTCGACGGCGATGCCCATCTCGGAGGCCACCTCGCCCTCGCTCGGGGTCCGCCGCAGCCGGGCCTCCAGCGTGGCGTACGCCCGCTCCACGTTGCGCGCCTTCTGCCGCACCGAGCGGGGGATCCAGTCCAGCGCCCGCAGTTCGTCGATCATCGCGCCGCGGATCCGGGTGATCGCGTACGTCTCGAACTTGATCTCCCGGTCGATGTCGAACTTCTCGATCGCGTCAATCAGCCCGAACACCCCGGAGGAGACGAAGTCCGCCTGCTCGACGTTGGACGGCAGGCCCACGCTGACCCGTCCCGCGACGTACTTCACGAGCGGCGAGTAGTGCAGGATCAGCTGCTCCCGCAGCCGCTCGTCCCCCGTCGCCTTGTACGACCGCCACAGCTCGTCGAGCGTCGAGGGAGCGGGCGGCCGCACGCTGCCACCGTCACGGGCGGCTGGGGGGATCGCCGCCCGGTCGGACCCGGAGGTGTGCTGGGGCATTCGTCGCCTTGTGCCGTTCTGCTGCGGAGTGGTGCTGGGGTGGGCTGTCTGTCTGATGTCGAGTTGCCTGTCCGTGTCGGGATGTTCGTGAGCGTAGCGTGACTGTGGTGTCGCGGTGTGCGAAGAGCGGAGGCCAAGGCGGGCGCAGATACGTTCCTGAGGGCGTTGCGGCGGGGCGTGGCGGTCGCCCGGTGTGATCACCGGATGGCCCCAACTGGGCGCATTTGCAAGGCCTGTCGGGGTTCCCCCGGACGGCCGAACACACACGGTCAACCCGGCCCGCGACCGTCGCGGACCGACATCACCGCCTGGCGTGTCAACTTCCAGCCGTCGCCGTGTCGTTCGACGTAACCCAGTGCTCGGAGTTCGTACAGTCTCGCGATCGCGTCGTCCGGTGCGGTCTGTGCGGAGCGCGCGATCTCGTCGGGCCGGGCCACGCCGCGTCCCGGAAGTGCGGCGAGCACCTGTCGGGCGGCCGGTTCCAGCAGGTCCCGGGGCAGGACGGGGCCGCGCCGGTCGGGGGCCAGCTCCCCGATGTCACCGACCAGTTCGACGACGTCCGCGACGTCGGTGACCAGGGCGGCCTCCCCGCGCAGCAGATCGTGCACTCCGGCGGAGAGCCCGCTGGTGGCCGGGCCCGGCACGCCTATCGTGTGCCGGCCGAGACGCTGCGCGGCCCGCGCGGTGACCAGGGAACCGCTGCGGTGGGCGGCCTCGACGACCACCGTGCCTCGGGTGAGGGCTGCGATCACTCTGTTCCGCAGGATGAAACGGCTCGGCGTCGGATGGTCGCCGGGCGGCAACTCGCCGATCACCAGACCCTGTTCGGCGATCCGGCCGATCAGTTGGGTGTGGCCGCGGGGGTAGGGCCGGTCGACGCCGCAGGCGAGGACTGCGACGGTGGCGCCGCCGGCTCCGAGCGCTCCGCGGTGCGCGGCGCCGTCGACTCCGTAGGCGCCGCCGGACACCACGACCCAGCCGTGCTCGGCAAGGCCGGCGGCGAGGGCCGCGGCCATGTGGGCCCCGTACTCGGTGCAGGCCCGGGCGCCGACCACGGCGACGGACTTCAGCGCCCACATCCGCAGACTGGGCCGGCCGCGCACCCACAGCCCGAGGGGCCGGGCGTCCCCGAGATCGTCGAGCTGTCCGGGCCACTCCGTGTCCCCGGGAGGCACGAACCGCACCCCGGCGTCCCGGGCGGCCTGCAGATCGCGGCCCGGCCGGGCGGCCTCCGCCCTGGCCAGGAGCCCGGCCCACCGCTTCGCGCTCGCCCCCGGGAGGGCGGGCCCGCCCTCCCGTAACCGCCGTACCACGCCCCCGGCCCCGAGCTCCCGCACCCACCGCCCGCCGACCTCGTCACCGGGCTCGAGGACCCGGGTCAGAAGCACCCTGTCGAGCAGTTCGTCGTCCGCTTCGCCGCCGCCGCTCATGTCAGCCCCCCGATGGCCATGGGGACGCCGTGCGACACACCGGTGCGCAGCTGGAGCGCGAGGGCGACGTCCGTGGCGTCGGGTCGGTCGTGGCCGACGAGGTCGGCGACGGTCCAGGCCACGCGCAGGACGCGATCGAGACCGCGGGCGGTCAGGACACCCCGCTCCAGGTTCCGCTCGGCCTCGTCCATCGCGCCGGGCAGCGCATACCAGCGGCTGCGCAGCTCACGGCCCGGCACTTCGCTGTTCGTGTACCAGGGGGTGCCCGCGAGGCGCTCCACGGCCCGCTCCCGGGCCGCACGCACCCGGTCGGCGACCGTCGCGGTCGACTCTCCCCTGGCCCCGAGGGCGGTCAGCTCGGTGCGGGTGATGCGGTCCACCTCGACACGCAGGTCGACCCGGTCCAGCAGCGGTCCGGAGAGCCTGGCCTGGTAGCGGCGGATCACCGACGGCGGGCATTCGCACAGGTCGTCCCGCTGCGAGAAGCGTCCGCACGGGCAGGGGTTGGCCGCGAGCACCATGAGGAACTTCGCCGGGAAGCGGACGACTCCCGCGCTGCGGGCGATCACGACGTGCCCCGCCTCAAGCGGCTGGCGCAGGGCGTCCAGGACCTGGCTGCTGAATTCCGGTGTTTCGTCGAGGAACAGCACCCCGCGATGGGACAGCGACACCGCCCCGGGTCGCGCGATGCCCTGACCGCCCCCGACGAGGGCCTGCATCGTGGCCGAGTGATGCGGGGCGCAGTAGGGCGCGACGTCGATCAGCGGCTTGCCCGGGGGCAGCAGCCCCGCCACCGAGTGGACCGCGGTGACCTCCAGCGACTCCTGCCGGCCGAGCGGAGGCAGGATGGCCGGCAGTCGCTCGGCGAGCATGGTCTTGCCGGCGCCGGGCGGCCCTTCGAGGAAGAGGTGGTGCCCGCCCGCCGCGGCGACCTCCACCGCCGCTCGCGCCGAAGTCTGGCCGACGACGTCCGCCAGGTCGTGGCCGTGGTCGCGCTGGGCGGCGCCGATGGTGTGCATGCCCGTGGCCGCGCCGGTGCCCGGCACGCGCAGTCCGGCGAGGAGCGGGTCCGGGCGTCCCTGCTCGTCCTGTTCCTCATCGGGCACGGGTTCGTCGGCGAGGATGGCGATCAGCTGCCGCAGGCTGCGGACGCCCAGCACCGACACCCCGGGCACGAGGGAGGCCTCGGCGGCGGCGCACTCGGGCACCACCACCTGCTCGTATCCCGCGTCGGCCGCCGCCAGCACCGCAGGCAGCACCCCCCGCACCGGCCGCACCCGCCCGTCCAGCCCCAGTTCGCCGATCATCACGAGGTCGGCGAGGACCCGCGGGTCGACGCGCTCCGCCGCACCGAGGACCGCCGCCGCGACGGCGAGGTCGAAGCCGCTGCCGGACTTCGGCACCGAGGCGGGGCTCAGCCCGATCGTGAGCTTCTTCTGGGGCCAGGCCGCGCCCGAGTTGACGACTGCGGCACGCACCCGGTCCTTGCTCTCCGTGAGGCTCTTGTCGGGCAGTCCCACCAGCGTGAAGGCCGCGACGCCGGGCTCGAGGTCGGCCTGGACCTCGACGACCACGCCCTCGACGCCGACCAGCGCGACCGAACACGTACGGGCGAACGCCATTCAGGCCACCCCCCGCACATGCTCGACCACGGCGGCGCCGCGGGCCGGCAGCAGTACCCCGACCACGTCGACGCGGACCCCGCCGGGCGGCGCTCCCCCGTGCGTCTGGATCCACCGCTCGGCCAGGTTCCGCAGCCGCTCCGCCTTCTGCGGGGTCACGGCCGCCATCGGATGCCCGAAGGGGCCCTCCCTGCGGGTCTTCACCTCGCAGACGACCAGGACGTCCCCGTCCCTGGCCACGATGTCGATCTCGCCGGTCCGGCCGGAGCGCCAGTTGCGCTCCAGGACCGTCAGACCGGTCTCGGCCAGCCGCCGTGCGGCCAGGCTCTCCCCGTACTTCCCCATGGCACTGCGTGCCAGCTGTGCGGTCATGTCGGCACCACCTCCGGCGCCAACGTTCACGCACCCTCACCCAAGAAGTGGATCTTGGTGGACAGCTCAGCGATTGTGGACAACTCCGTCACCCACTCGAGGAAACCTCAGCCGCTCGGCAGCTCCAGGTCGCTCTTGTTCAGCTCCTCGATGTTCACGTCCTTGAACGTGAGCACCCGGACCTGCTTCACGAACCGCGCCGGCCGGTACATGTCCCACACCCAGGCGTCCGCCATGGACACCTCGAAGAAGACCTCACCCTGGACCGAGTGCACCTGCATCTCGTAGTCATTGGTCAGGTAGAAGCGCCGCTCGGTCTCGATCACGTATTTGAACAGACCGACGACATCGCGGTACTCCCGGTAGAGCTTCAGCTCCATCTCGGTCTCGTACTTCTCGAGGTCCTCGGCGCTCATGGCATGTTCCCCTTCAGCCGTGCGATCCCCCCATTGTGCGCCAGTCCCGTGAGCCCCTAGACGATTTCCGGGTCAAGGATCACTGGCCTGGCCGGGGGACCTTCGTCGAGCAGCGTGCGCAGCAGCCCGGCGAGTCTGGTCGGATACACCGTCTCATGTGCCCGGCTCAGTTCCGGACACGTCCACCAGCGCGCTCCGGCGACACTGCGCCGTTCCAGCTCGGTCAGCCCGGTGGCGGCCACCGCCGTGCGGTCCGTACGGGCCAGGTAGTACCACTCGTCCTGGTCCCAGCGGCGGCCGGCGAACGGGAAGGAGCACCTCCGCCGCCACAGCACCGGGCCGAGCTCGACCCCGGTGATGCCCGTCTCCTCGGCGAGTTCCCGCAGAGCGGCCTGTTCACGGGTCTCGTCGCCCTCCACACCCCCGCCGGGGGTGAACCACCAGTCGTCGGCCGGATCGTCCGGTTCGTGCCCGTGCAGCAACAGGATGCGGTCCTGCGGGTCGAGCAGGACGACCCGGGCGACCTTGCGCAACCCGCCCTCGTAGGTGTCCTGGCCCGCCCCCACGGCGTCAGCGGACACCTGCGGACTCCGCGCTCTCCCGTCGGGCCCGGGCCGCACCGGTGCGCTTGGCGATGGGCCCGTAGGCGCCTCCGCCCAGGACGAGCACCGCGCCGGCGATCACGAGGAGGGTGATCGTCCGCAGCGGACCGGGCGAGGAGAGGGCGCCCAGCGGCTCGAAGCCGGTGGGGCGCTCCAGCATGCCCTTCATCGGCCACACGACGGAGTCGACACGGGCGTCCACGGCCGAGCGCGCCACCGTGCCGCTGGCGGCGTCGGTCAGGTGGGCGGTGGAGTCCACGGAGTTGCCGCGCTCGTCACCGAGCAGGAACAGCCGGCCCTTGGGGACGGTCACGGTCGGGAAGTTGCTCATCTCGGCCGGCGTGCCCTGGGGCAGGTACGTTTCGTCGATCTCCTTGCCGTTGACTTTCAGCTTGCCGTCCTGGCAGCAGGAGACCGTGTCGCCCCCGATGGCGACCACGCGCTTGACCATCGGCGCGTTGGCCCACGTCGCGTCCTTGAAAACGACGACGTCACCGCGGCGCACCTCGCCGCCGTCGACGCGCTGCGCCAGGATCCGGTCGCCCGCCCCGATCGTCGGGGTCATCGAGCTGGTGGGCACGGTGTACGGCCGGTAGACCACCGCTCCCCAGGCGAATCCGCCAAGGAACAGCACGAGGCCCAGCCCCACCATCAGTCCCGACAGTCGCTGCCCGAGCCGGCTCCCGACCGGGGCCGCTCCTGTGCTCCCGCTGCTGCGCGGAGTCGTGCGCATCGCGCTCTCGCCACCCATGGAGCCGCACCCTACCCGTCGGTACCGGGGAAGGGCAGCCCGCGCAGGAAGCCCGATCACGCCACGAGGAGAACGCGATGGCCCCCCGGGTCCGAAGATCCCGGGGGCCACCGCGTTCACGGTCGGGCACACCCGGTACGTGAAGCATTTTCCGAAGGGGACGATCGGTCACGTCCTGGTCATCCAGGCGTGGGAACTCAGGGGTTCAGCCCGTTCTGGTCGAAGGTGTCGGGCACGGGCAGCGTGCCCCAGCGGTAGATCGGCCAGGCCTTCACGATGGCGCGTCCGACGACCTCCTTGACCGGGACCATGCCGTGGTACTTCTCGCCCTGGTTGTAGCGGGAGTCACGCGAGTTCTGCCGGTGGTCGCCCATGACCCAGATGTAACCCTGGGGCACCTTGACCTTGAACTGGCCGCCCTGGTCGTCGTTCGAGCAGGGCGTGTTGCCGGGGAAGACGTACGGCTCGTTCAGTGCCTTGCCGTTGACCTTCAGCGGGCCGGTCCCCTTGCACTCGACCGTGTCTCCGCCGACCCCGATCACCCGCTTGATCAGGTCCTTCTCCTCCACCGACGGCATCAGGCCGATCCAGCTGAGGAACGTCTGCAGCGCGTTGGGGTCGGGTGTCGGCTCGCCCCTGAGCCAGTTGCCGGGGTCGTGGAAGACGACGACCTCGCCGCGCTCGGGCTCGGAGCCGAACCAGGGGGTGAGCTTGTCGACCAGGACACGGTCACCCTGCTGGAGGGTGTTCTGCATCGAGTCGGAGGGGATGGAGAAGGCCTGCACCAGGAAGGTCTTGATCAGCAGCGCCAGCACCAGCGCGATACCGATCAGGATCGGCAGCTCCTTCCAGAAGGAGCGCGGCTTCTTAGGTGCCCGGGTCGTGCCGCCCGGTCCCTGGTCATCGGCTGTCGTGTGCTCGCCCGTCACCCTGTCGTCCTCGGCTGCCCCGGAGTCACTCCCGGAGGTCACGGCGCTGTCCGCGGCCGGGACGGCGGATTCCGCGGGGCGTCCGCGATGCTCCTCGCCGTCGTGTCCGGACCGTGCGCCAACCGCCACATCCCCCACGCCAACTCCTCACTCTGTGCCGCCGCCTGCCCCATACACGGCGCAGGCCCACCACTCCCATAACGAGCGGGAGTTCCGCAGGGGTCGGGAGCTGGATCGTCTCGTTCGAATCGTAGGAGGCAACCCTATGCGACAGTTCGGGAGCTGCGGTCGACCCGGAGGCCGAGTCGGACACGGAAGCGTAGGTATTCGGTTCCTCCAGCATGTTCCAGTGTCCGAAGGGCCAGGCGATGACCATGGCGCGGCCCACCACCTCGCTCTCGGAGACCGTGCCCCCGTAGTCCGTGTCCTGGTGGGCGCGGGAGTCTGCGGAGTTGTTCCGGTGGTCGCCCATCACCCACAACCGCCCCTGGGGGACGGTGATGTCGAACGGCGTGTCGGACGGGGCGGCGCCGGGATACAGGTAGTCCTCGACCAGCGGGACGCCGTTGACGGTCACGCGCCCCTGCGTGTCACAGCACTTGACGCGGTCGCCGCCGACGCCGACGACGCGCTTGATGAGGTCCTTCTCGTTCTCGGACGGCAACAGGCCGATGAAGGTGAGCCCTTCCTTGACCTGCTTGATGACGACGGGGTCCGACTTCTGCGTGGTGGGCTGCTCGTCCTGGAGCCAGCCGCCGGGGTCCTTGAACACGACGACGTCCCCGCGCTGCGGCTTCGAGCCGAACCACGGGGTGAGCTTGTCGACCAGGACGCGGTCGCCGATCTGGATCGTCTGTTCCATGGAGCCGGACGGGATGACGAAGGCCTGGACGAGGAACGTCTTCAGCACGAGCGCTATCAGGACGGCGACGCCCACGAGGAGGGGTATCTCCTTGACGGCGCCGCGCCTGCGGCGCCGCTTGACCTTGCGCTGAAGCTTGCGGCGCTCGGCACGCGTACGGCCGCTTCCCGACGGGCCGGCGGCGCGCCGGGCGCCGGTGGGCAGCAGGTTCTCCGCGGGGCCCGCAGGGACGCCGCGCGGTTTGCCGCGGTTACCCATGGGCGCCCGCCTTGCCGGCGGCGGGCACGCGCGCATAGGCGTCGGGGCGGTGCAGCCCGGTGGCGTGGCCGAACGGCCAGATGATCCAGTCGGCGCGGCCGATCACGTCGCCGACGG
This sequence comes from Streptomyces sp. AK010, assembly GCF_014207295.1. Lineage (NCBI taxonomy): Bacteria > Bacillati > Actinomycetota > Actinomycetes > Kitasatosporales > Streptomycetaceae > Streptomyces > Streptomyces sp. AK010. The sequence goes on along the minus strand of NZ_JACHCX010000009.1, from coordinate 187,328 downwards.
GGATCATGCCGCCGCCCGGCGAGCCGAGGTGGTCGCGGGAGTCGCTGGAGTCGCTGCGGTGGTCGCCGAGGACGAAGAGGGTGCCGCGGGGCACGACGACGTCGAAGGGCACAGCGGACGGGCTGTCGCCGGGGTACAGGAAGCCCGACTCGTCGACCGGCCGGCCGTTCACCTGGATTCTCCCCTCCCTGTCGCAGCAGACCACGTGGTCGCCCCCCACGCCGACAACGCGTTTGATGTAGTCCGCGTGCCCGAAGTACCCGGTCCCGTCGAACACGACGATGTCTCCCCGCTGCGGCGCGGCACCGAAACGGTACGCCAACTTATTTACGAGAACCCGGTCCCCGATCCTCAATGCCTGCTCCATGGATCCGCTGGGGATCTGGAACGGGCGCACCACGAACGTGCTGAGCGACAGCAGGAACACCAGGCAGAGCAGCAGGGTGAGAGTGATCCGGCCGCCCGGGACGTGGGCGCTGAGGCGCGAGACCAACGCGAAACGCGACCGGTCCTCCGGCCCTGCGGGTTCCGAGGTCGTTCCCTCGGAGCCGGAAGGGCGGGAGGAGCGGTCGCGCTCCGTCGGCTGTGCTTCGGTGTCCATCGGAGCCAGATGCTATCCGGCCCCGACGTGAACCCCGGAGAGCGCTCAGTTCTCGCGCTTCTCCTTGATCTTCGCGGCCTTGCCGCGCAGCTCGCGCAGGTAGTACAGCTTGGCGCGGCGGACATCACCCTTGGTGACGAGCTCGATCTTCTCCACGATCGGGGTGTGCACCGGGAAGGTGCGCTCGACGCCGACGGAGAAGGAGACCTTGCGGACCGTGAAGGTCTCGCGCACGCCGGAGCCCTGGCGACGGATCACAACGCCCTTGAACTGCTGCACACGGGAGCGGTTGCCCTCGATGACGCGGACGTGGACGTTGACGGTGTCGCCCGGACGGAAGGCGGGGACGTCGCTGCGCAGCGACGCGGAGTCGACGGTGTCGAGCAGGTGAGACATTGTGTCTGCTTTCCTCGCTGATGCCACAGGTCATCAACGGAAACTAGGTGTTTCGGGATCAGGTGTGTGCGGGTCGGGGCGGACGTCGTCTCCCCCTGTGGCAGGGGCGCACGCCGGACGGACGCACAACAGCTCGCTATTCTTCCACGCCGTCGGTCCTGCGCCAAAATCGGCCGTACGGCTCCCCCGCCGGGTCGGCTGCCCAGCCCAGGATGGAGAGCATCTCGCGGTCCTTCTTGCCGAAGGCCTTGGGGTCGCACCGCTCGATGAGGTCGGGCCGGTTGGCGGTCGTGCGCTTCAGGGCCTCGTCGCGGCGCCACCGGGCGATCTTGCCGTGGTGGCCGCTGAGGAGCACCTCGGGGATGTCCCGGCCGCGCCACTTTGGCGGCTTGGTGTAGACGGGCCCCTCCAGCAGGCTCGCCATGGCACCGGGCGCGAAGGAGTCGTCGCGGTGGGACTCGGCGTTGCCCAGGACCCCGGGCAGCAGCCGCGCCACGGCCTCCGTGACGACGAGGACGGCCGCCTCGCCGCCGGCCAGGACGTAGTCGCCGATGGACACCTCGTAGACCGGCATCCGGGTCGCGTACTCGTCGACGACACGGCGGTCGATGCCCTCGTAGCGGGCCGGGGTGAAGATCAGCCAGGGCCGCTCGGAGAGCTGGACGGCGAGTTCCTGGGTGAAGGGACGGCCGCTGGGGGTGGGGACGATGAGGGCCGGCGCCCGGGAGCCCGTCTCGTAGCCGTCGGCCAGGACGGAGTCCAGTGCGTCACCCCACGGGCCGGTCTTCATGACCATGCCGGGGCCGCCGCCGTACGGGGTGTCGTCGACGGTGTTGTGCCGGTCGTAGGTCCAGGAACGCAGGTCGTGGACGTGCACGTTCAGCTGTCCACGCGCGCGTGCCTTGCCGACGAGGGAGACGTTCAGCGGTTCCAGGTACTCGGGGAAGATCGTGACGACGTCGAGGCGCATCACGACTCTTCCCGACCGGAGTCGTCCCGGCTGGAGGCGATCTCTGCGCGGTCGTCGATCAGGCCCGGCGGCGGGTTGACGACGGCCTTCTGCTCCTCGAGGTCGATCTCGGTGACGATCTCCTCGACGAAGGGGATCATCACCTCGCTGCCGTCGGGGCGCTCGACGATGAACAGGTCCTGCGAGGGCAGGTGGGAGATCTCCGTGATCCGTCCGACCTCGATGCCGTCCGCGGTGACCACGTCGAGGTCCACGAGCTGGTGGTCGTAGTACTCGTCCTCGCCCTCGGGCAGCTCCTCCGGGTCGATCTCGGCGATCAGGAGGGTGTTGCGCAGGGCCTCGGCGCCGCTGCGGTCACTGACGCCCTCGAAGCGCAGCAGGAGGCGGCCGCTGTGGACGCGGCCCGTCTCGATGGTGAGCGGTCCCGCGCCGGCGGGATCGGTGGCGAGTACGGCGCCGGGGCCCAGCCTCAGCTCAGGCTCGTCGGTCCGTACCTCGACGGTGACCTCACCCTTGATGCCATGGGCACGGCCGATCCGTGCGACTACCAGCTGCACGTGTGCAATCTCCTGTCATACGACTGCGGGCCGGGGACGGCCCTCAGGCCCTCCCCGGCCCGAGCCGGTTGCGTGATAAGCGTCAGCGGACGTGGTCCACGTCGACGAGGTCGACGCGGATGCCGCGACCGCCGATGGCGCCCACGACGGTGCGCAGGGCGCGTGCGGTGCGGCCGTTGCGGCCGATCACCTTGCCGAGGTCGTCCGGGTGGACCCGGACCTCGAGCACTTGCCCGCGGCGCAGGTTGCGCGAGGCGACCTGCACATCGTCAGGGTTGTCGACGATGCCCTTCACGAGGTGCTCGAGAGCCTCCTCGAGCATGCTCAGGCCTCGGTCGAAGCGGACTCGGCGGCCGCCTCGTCCTTCTTCTCAGCCTTCTTCTTCTGGGTGATCGCCTCACCCTTGCCCTCGTCGTCGCCGCCGATGGCCTCGAACGACGGGCGCGCGGCCTTCTCGGGCTGCGTCAGCAGCGGAGCCGGGGCGGGCTCGCCCTTGAACTTCTGCCAGTCGCCGGTCTTCTTGAGGATGGCCATCACGGGCTCGGTCGGCTGGGCGCCGACACCGAGCCAGTACGCCACACGCTCGGCGTCGACCTCGATCACCGACGGGTTGTACGTCGGGTGGTACTTGCCGATCTCCTCGATGGCCCGGCCGTCACGGCGGGTCCGGGAGTCGGCGACGACGATGCGGTAGTGAGGCGAACGGATCTTGCCCAGACGCTTCAGCTTGATCTTGACTGCCACGGGAGTGGGTTCTCCTGGTTTTGACGTGGTTGGGCACGGCGGAAATGCCGCGTGGGGATTTGCGGTACCCGAGTGCCCGATGGACGCGTCAGCCGGAGGCGAGAGGGTTCCTGTGCGACTGTCGAGTACAGCTAGCCATTGTGCCACACCCCGCGGGTCGCTCCGGGCCCGGGCCCCGGGGCCGCCGTGCGGGCATGCCGGGAGCGCACCCGGCGTGAGTGGGGTACGTCGGGTGCGCGTCACGGCCCGAGCCCTGCGCCGCGGACCGGCAGCCACGAGTTGCCGGTGCGGGGCGTCAGCTCGCTACCGCTCCCACGACGTCCGGGATCCGGAACGGCTTGCCGCAGCCGCCGCAGACGATGGGGGCCTGGGCGAGGACCGACGGGACGACGCGGACGTTGCGACCGCAGTCACAGACGGCCTTGACGCGTACGCCGCCGCCGGAGGAGCCGTGCCGGGCGGCCGGTCCCCGGAAGGTGCGGGAGGTGTCGGAGGAGGTCGCGGCGGTGTGTGCCTTGAGGGCGCGCTGGAGACGCTCCATCGTCGGGCGGTAGCGCCGCTTCGCCTCGGGGGTGAGCGTGACCAGGGAGAAGCCGCTGCTGGGATGCGGTTCCTCGGGGTGGTCCAGGCCCAGCTCCTCGGCGATCGCGAGGAATCTGCGGTTGTGGTAGCGGCCGGCACGGGAGGTGTCGCGGACGCCACGCGAGGCGGCGATGCCATGGACTGCCTCATGGAGCAGTCGCTCGAAGGAGAGCTCGTGACCGCACGCGGACGACGACTCCCCGATCAGGGACTCTGGCGCGGCAAGGTCGGGCAGCTCGGGGTGGTACCGCTGAATATCGGCCCACGCCTGTGCCAGCTCTGCGGCGAGTACAGGTGGTGTCTGTGTCGTGCTCACGTAATGACAACGAGCCGGGGTGCCCCAGTGTTCCGATTCCGGGCCATCCCAAATAATTTGCACGTACCCGTCAGTTGCCTCTGATGCGTCCCGACGAGGGCGGGTGCGCATATCTGTGGATAAGCCGCACAGCTCACCGCAATGCGGTGCGTAGTACCGCGTACGCCCGCCCGTCTCCCGCCACCACCCTCAACCGAGGCCCTCCGGGCCACCCTCTCGATCGGCGCGTATTACCTGTCCACACGCCGGGGCGACAGGAGTCCGCTGATGCGCAAGAGGTGTTTCGGTCGCCTCGCGCCCCACCCGGCATGCGCCTGCCCCACCCCCGGTGAGCGCGTGTCCCACCTCAGTAAGCGCGTGCGACGACCGCGACGTTACCGGGTGCGTCGTCGGCGTCCGGCACCGACCCGTCCTCGGCGACCAGACACCGTACGGTCACCGCGTGATCGGCGAGCTTGGACTCGCCCTCCTCGCCGAGCGCGGCCCAGGGGATGCGCGCCCAGCCGCCGGCGGTGGCCGCCTCGACGGCCTCCTCGAACGTGGAGACCTCCGTCGTACGGGACTCGCGGCGCTCGCGGGACTGCCTGAGCAGCGTCGCCTGGTCCTCCTCGAGGATCCCGGGGAGCAGCCCGGCCAGAGCGTCCAGCGCGACCGGCTCCTTGCCGCCGGGGATGCGGCGGGCCAGCATCGCGGTGCCGTTCTCCATGACCATGGTGCCGCGCACCGGACCGTTGTCGGCGAGCTCCGCCTTGGTGATCAAGTCCTGGTACCAGCGAGGGAAATCGTCCGCCCGGGGGGTGAGAACGGGTGCCTTGGTCATGGCGGGATGGTACGGGCTCACGTTGCCGGAATGTGAAATCTCGCCATAGGCACATGACAACTCACAAGCCCTGCCCCATTCCACTGGACGACAGGTCGAGGGGGGAGTTTCCTGGCATACGGGGGTAGTGCGAGCGCACTGTCACGGGGGCCATGGAATCGGGCAAGAGGCAACTCTCGGCGGATTGGGGCGCTTACTTATGACACCTACGCTCGTGCGGCAGCACCTGCCTCACGCGGGGGCGAAACCCCGCGTGGACCTGCGTGCACGCGCGCGTGACTGGTCCGAGATCCAGGAGCGGATGCTGGTACCGCTCTACGAGGCCGTCTACGAGCGACTGGAAGTGGGTCCCGCCACGCGGCTGCTCGGCCTCGGCTGCGGTTCCGGGCTCTCCCTGCTGATGGCCGCCGCCCGGGGAGCGTCGGTCACCGGTGTCGACGTCTCCCCCGAAAGAATGACCCTGGCGCGGGAGCGGCTGCTGCCCGAGGCGCCGGGCACGCGCGCGCGGCCGGACATCCGGCTGGTCGACGGCTCTCCCCGGGATACGGCGGTGCCGGGCGCTCCGGGGTACACCCTGGTGACCGCCTTCGAACCGATCGGGTGCCTCGCGGGCGACTCGGAGGGGCTGGGCGGGCTGCTCGCGGAGGCGGCACCGCTCGCCCGGCGCGGTGCGGCCGTGGTGCTGGCCGGCTGGGGTCCGCCGGAGCGGTGCGCCACGGCGTCCGTGATGCGGGTGGCCACGAAACTGGCGGAGCCGCTGCGCCATGCGGGCAGCTGGCGTCCGGCCTGCCGCGACGACCTGGAGGACGTCGCCCAGCGGGCCGGTCTCAAGCCGGACGGGTCGGGGCGGGTGGCGTGCCCCTTCGGATACGCCGACGTGGACAGCGCGGTACGCGGCCTGAAATCGACGGGACTGTTCGACGCGGCGATGACGGCGACGGACCAGGTGCAGGTGGACAAGGAGCTGACCGAGGCCCTGCATCCGCACCAGCGGCAGGACGGGACGGTATGGATGCCGAACGTGTTCCGGTACCTGATCGCCCGGACACCCTGACGCACGCTTTTCCGGTGCAGGTGTGAACAGTGTGAAGAAGGCACCACGAGGTGCTTTTGGTTTCACGAAGTGGATCATGAACGCCTCATGTGATCCACCGTTCGGGGGACCTACACATCTGCATACAGGAGCTGCTGTGCCGCACCACCGGACCGCGCTGCGCCTCGTCGCGCCCGTCGCCGTCCTCGCTCTGACGCTCACCGCCTGCGGGGGCGGCGACGACACCGCCGACGCGAAGAGCACGGGCACCGCCCAGGCCAAGACCTCGCCGTCGCCGGAGCCCGCTTCCGGCGGCGAGATGGGGACCGGCGAGAGCGCGACGGGCAAGGTCGCGGAGGACCCGGGCGAGGTCACCTACGAGGTCCTGGCACAGAAGGTCGACATGGGCTCCGAGGCGGAGGCGGCGAAGGTCGTCTCGGAGCCCGACAAGGTCAAGGGCAAGGTGCTGGCCGTCGCGCTCCTGAAGTACACCCACAAGAGCGGGCCCGCCCTCACCGACGGTTCCGATGTGCACGACGGCACCACGGTCTTCGCCGACGGGCAGCGCGGCACCGTCCTCATCGGCGCGTCCGAGGACGCGGCGGGCTGCGAGGACCCGTACGACGTCGACAGCTGGAAGCAGGGCGAGAGCCATGTCTTCTGCGAGACGTACGTGATCCCGGCGAACGCCAAGAGTGTCGAGGTTCACTGGGCCGAGGAGGACGGCGAGCCGTACATCTGGAAGTTCCCGAACGGCTGACCCGCGAGCCGCCGGCACACCACTGAGGGCGCCCCCCTGAGACAAGGGGGGCGCCCTCGGTGCGGTTCGGGCAGGACGTCAGCCCATGAACTTCTTGAACTCGTCGGGGAGTTCGAAGTCCTTGCCGCCCTGCTGCGGCAGTCCGAAAGCGCCGCCGCCCTCGGCCGCTGCGGCCCGGCGGGCGGCCTCCTCCTGCTCCTGCTGCTTGCGCTTCATCGGGTTGCCGGAGCGCTGCTTGCCCTTGGCCTTCTTCGGCTGCTTCTTGGTGCGGCCGGGGCCGCCGCCCATGCCGGGCATCCCCGGCATCCCGGGCATGCCGCCGCCCTGGGCCATGCGGGACATCATCTTGCGGGCCTCGAAGAACCGCTCGACCAGGTTCTTGACCGCGCTGACCTCGACGCCGGAACCCCGGGCGATACGGGCGCGGCGCGAGCCGTTGATGATCGTCGGCTCCTGGCGCTCGGCCGGGGTCATCGACTTGATGATGGCGGCCGTGCGGTCGACGTCCCGCTCGTCGAGGTTGTTGATCTGGTCCTTCATCTGGCCCATGCCCGGGAGCATGCCGAGCAGCTTGGAGATGGAGCCCATCTTGCGGACCTGCTCCATCTGGGCCAGGAAGTCGTCCAGGGTGAAGTCCTGGCCCTTCTTGGACGCCAGCTTGGAGGCCATCTTCTCGGCCTCTTCCTGGCTGAACGTCTTCTCCGCCTGCTCGATCAGGGTGAGGAGGTCACCCATGTCGAGGATGCGGGAGGCCATCCGGTCAGGGTGGAACGCGTCGAAGTCGTCGAGCTTCTCGCCGTTGGACGCGAACATGATCGGCTTGCCGGTGATCTGCCGGATCGACAGGGCGGCACCACCGCGGGCGTCACCGTCGAGCTTGGAGAGCACCACGCCGTCGAAGCCGACGCCGTCGCGGAAGGCCTCGGCCGTGTTGACGGCGTCCTGGCCGATCATCGCGTCGACGACGAACAGGATCTCGTCCGGGGAGACGGCGTCGCGGATGTCCGCGGCCTGCTGCATCATCTCCTGGTCGATGCCGAGGCGGCCGGCGGTGTCCACGATCACGATGTCGTGGACCTTGGACTTGGCGTGCTCGATGGAGTCCTTGGCGACCTTGACCGGGTCACCGACGCCGTTGCCCGGCTCGGGGGCGTAGACCGCGACACCGGCGCGCTCGGCGACGACGCCGAGCTGGTTCACGGCGTTGGGGCGCTGGAGGTCGCAGGCGACCAGGAGCGGCGAGTGGCCCTGCTCCTTGAGCCAGCGGCCGAGCTTGCCCGCGAGGGTGGTCTTACCGGCACCCTGCAGACCCGCCAGCATGATCACGGTGGGCGGCTGCTTCGCGAAGCGCAGACGCCGGGTCTCGCCGCCGAGAATGGTGACGAGCTCGTCGTTGACGATCTTGAGGACCTGCTGGGCGGGGTTCAGCGCCTTGCTGACCTCGGCGCCGAGGGAGCGCTCCTTGACGTTCTTGATGAACGTCCGGACGACGGGAAGCGCCACGTCCGCCTCGAGGAGCGCGATCCGGATCTCGCGCGCCGTGGCGTCGATGTCCGCCTCGGAGAGCCGTCCCTTGCCGCGCAGGTTCTTGAAGGTCGCTGAGAGGCGATCGGAAAGAGTATCGAACACGGCGCTCGCGGTCCTCAGGGTTGGTGGCTACAGGGAATCGCCCTCCAGGGTATCCCGGCGTGACAAGTCGCCGGGTCGGCCTCACCCACGCAGTGTCTCCTCCAGCTTCCGCGCCACCGACGCCGCCTCGTCCCCGGGCAGCGGCGCGCCCTCCGGGCCGGTCACGTAGAAGGCGTCGACGGCGTTGGCTCCGAGTGTCGAGACATGCGCGCTGCGCACCTGCACGCTCGCGTCCTCCAGAGCCTGCCCGATGCGGTACAGCAGGCCGGGGGCGTCCTGGGAGCGGACCTCGATGACCGTGGCCAGCCGGGAGGCGGCCGGGTGGACGGACACCCGGGCCGCGGGGGCGACCACGCCCCGGCGACGCGGATAGGCCGCGTCCCGTTCGGCGAGGCGGCCGGCGATGTCCAGGGAGCCGTCCAGGGCCCGGACCAGGTCCGAGCGCAGCCGGGCGGCCTGCGGCAGCGAGCCGTACTCGGCGGCGACCCGCCAGTCCAGCAGCAGGACGGAGCCGTCGATGCCGTCCGGGAGGTACACGGAGCGCAGCTCGGCGGTGCGGACGGTCAGCCGGTGCATGGCGAGGACTCCGGCCACCGCGGGCAGCACCCCGGGCTGGTCGGGTACGGCGATGAGCAGCTCCACGCCCAGCGGCTCGGGGCCGCCGGACGGCTCCTGGCCCGCGGGCGGCTCGGTCTGGGCCCGCAGCGAGAGCACCGGGCTGCCCGTCGCCGCCGCCTCCAGAGCGAGCCGCTCCTGCTCGGCGGTCGGCGCGGCCTCCTCGGGTTCGTCCGGGGCGTCGCCCGCGAGCACCGCCGAGACACGTTTGACCAGGTCGGCGACGAGCGAGCCGCGCCAGGACGACCAGGCGGCCGGGCCGGTGGCGAGCGCGTCGGCCTCGGTGAGCGCGTGCAGCAGCTCCAGGGTGCCCTGTGAGCCGACGGCCTCGGCGACGGAGCGCACGGTGGCCGGGTCCTCCAGGTCGCGCCGGGTGGCGGTGTCGATGAGCAGCAGGTGGTGCCGTACGAGGGTGGCGACGACGGTCACGTCGTGGCGGTCGAATCCGATCCGGGTGGCCACGTCCTTGGCGATGATCTCGCCGGCCACGGAGTGGTCGCCGGGCCAGCCCTTGCCGATGTCGTGCAGCAGAGCGGCGACCAGCAGCAGGTCGGGGCGGCTGACCCGGCGGGTGAACTCGGAAGCCCGCACCGCGGTCTCGATCAGGTGCCGGTCGACGGTCCACAGGTGCACGGCGTTGCGCTGCGGGCGGCAGCGGACCCGCTCCCAGTCGGGCAGCAGCCGGGTGACCAGCCCCTCGGCCTCCAGCGCCTCCCACACCTCGATGGTGGGGCGTCCCGAGCCGAGCAGGGTGACGAGCTGTTCGCGGGCCTCGGCGGGCCAGGGCGTGGGCAGCGGGCGCACGGTGGCCGCCAGGCGCCGTACGGCGTGCAGGGACAGCGGGAGTCCGGCCTGCGCGGCGGCGGCCGCGGCGCGCAACGGCAGCACGGCATCGCGCTCGGGGCGCGCGGCACGGGCGAGCACCACCTCACCGTCCTGCTCCACCACGCCCTCGGCCAGCGGGGAACGCTCGCCGGCCGGTTTCCCCCCGCCCAGCATGGCGCGCAGCCGGGGCCGCACGGCGCGTGACCGCAGGACGCGCCCCACCTCGCGCCAGGTGACGTCACTGGCGTACGAGACGAGCCGCGCGGCCTCGTAGACCTGCCGCAGCAGGGTGTCCGCGTCGAGCAGGCCGAGCTCGGCGGCCACCTGGTCCTGCTCCTGGAGGGCGAGCCGGTCGGTGGCGCGCCCGGTGGCCAGGTGCAGGGCGTCCCGGACGTCGAGGAGCCGGCGCCGGGCGTCGGCGAGGCCCTCGCGCGGGGCGTCGGCGAGCCAGGAGGCGGCGACGGCCCGGAGGGCGGTGGCGTCCCGCAGCCCGCCGCGGGCCTCCTTCAGGTCGGGTTCCAGCAGGTACTGCAACTCGCCCTGGCGCTCGGCGCGTTCGGCGCACAGCTCCTGGAGTTCGGGGAGGCGCTTGGGCGCCTGGTTGCGCCAGTCGGCCAGGATGGCCGTGCGCAGCGACGCGGTGAGGCCGAGGTCGCCGGCGATGTGCCGGGCGTCCAGCAGGCCGAGCTGAACCTTGAGGTCCTCGCCGGCGGTCTTGCGGGCCTCGGCGGGCGTGCGGACGGAGTGGTCGAGGTCCAGGCCCAGGTCCCAGACGGGATACCAGAGCCGGTCGGCGAGGGCCGCGACCGCCTTGGTGTCGCCGCCGTCGTGCAGCAGGAGCAGGTCGAGGTCGCTGCGCGGGGACAGCTCACCGCGCCCGTAGCCGCCGACGGCGACCAGGGAAGCGCCGCGCAGTCCTTCCGAGCCCGCGGCGAACAGGCCGGTCAGCCAGTCGTCCGTCAGTTCGGCCAGGGCCGCACGGCGCGGCGGCCCGGACCGCGTCTCCTCGGTGAGGAGACGCAGCCGGGCCGCCGCGTAGCCGCTGGGTCCCGAGTCCTCTGCTTCCTTCTGCACGTCCGTACCCGTCACCCAGTGGCTCCTGTTCCGTTCGTCTGCTCGAGCTCGGCCTTCAGAGCGCGTCGGGACCGCGCTCGCCGGTCCTGACCCGTACGGCCGTCTCGACCGGGATCGACCAGACCTTGCCGTCGCCGATCTTGCCGGTGCGGGCCGCCTTGACCACCACGTCGATCAGCTGCTCGGCGTCGTCGTCCTCGACCAGGACCTCGATGCGGATCTTGGGGACCAGGTCGACGGTGTACTCGGCACCGCGGTAGACCTCGGTGTGGCCCCTCTGCCGACCGTAGCCGCTGGCCTCGGTGACCGTCAGGCCGTGTACTCCGAAGGCCTGCAGGGCCTCCTTGATCTCGTCGAGCCGGTGCGGCTTCACGACGGCGGTGATGAGCTTCATGCGTCCACCTTCTTGCTCTGGGCCACGGCGGCGGCGACGGCGGTCTTGGCGGCACCGCCACCGGCGCCGCTGAAGTCGTATGCGGTCTCGGCGTGCTCGGCCTGGTCGATGCCGGCGATCTCGTCGTCCTCGGGGACCCTCATACCCATGGTCTTGTCGAGGATGAAGGCGAGGATCGCGGAGACGATCAGGGAGTAGGCCAGCACCGCGAACACACCGGCGCACTGCTTCCAGAACTGGGTCAGGCCGCCGCCGTAGAAGAGACCCTCGACGGTGGACTGGCCCTTGCCGCTGGCGAAGAGGCCGATCAGCAGGGAGCCGACGACACCGCCGACCAGGTGGACGCCGACGACGTCGAGGGAGTCGTCGTAGCCGAACTTGTACTTCAGGCCGACGGCCATGGCGCACAGCACACCGGCGATGGCGCCGACCGCGATCGCGCCGAGCGGGGTGACCGCACCGCCGGCCGGGGTGATGGCGACCAGGCCCGCGACGGCGCCGGATGCGGCACCGAGCGTGGTGAACGCGCCGTGGCGGATCTTCTCGTAGATGAGCCAGGCCAGCATGGCGGCGGCGGTGGCGACCTGCGTGTTGACGAACATCAGCGCGCCGACGCCGTCGTCGTTGCCGAGCCAGGAGCCGGCGTTGAAGCCGAACCAGCCGAACCACAGCAGACCGGCGCCGAGCATGACCAGCGGCAGGCTGTGCGGGCGCATCGGGTCCTTCTTGAAGCCGACGCGCTTGCCGATGACGAGGATCACGCCGAGCGCCGCGGCACCCGCGTTGATGTGCACCGCCGTACCGCCGGCGAAGTCGATGACGCCCAGCTCGAAGGCCCAGCCGCCGGCGCCCCAGACCCAGTGCGCGACCGGGAAGTAGACGACCGTGGCCCACAGGGCGATGAACAGCGCCCAGGCGCTGAACTTCACGCGGTCCGCGAGGGCGCCGCTGATCAGGGCGGGCGTGATGATCGCGAACATCAGCTGGAAGACCAGGAACACGAACACCGGGATGGTGTAGCCGGGCCACAGCTCCGTCAGGCCGATGTTGCCGAGGCCGACCCAGTCGGAGTTCCAGCCGATGAGGCTGCCGGAGTCGGTGCCGAACGCCATGGAGAAGCCGTACAGCACCCACAGGATGGTGACGATCCCGAGGCTGATGAAACTCATCATCAGCATGTTCAGGGTGCTCTTGACGCGGACCATGCCTCCGTAGAAGAAGGCCAGACCCGGGGTCATGAGCATCACCAGGGCGGAACAGATGAGCATGAACCCTGTGTTCGCGGCAGAGAGCTTGGGAGCCTCTGCGGCAAGGGTGATGGCTGGTGCCATCGGCGTCTCCTCGTCATGTGTACGGCCCCGTGCGGGCGAAGCCTCGAGCGGATTGAGGGGCGGGCCGGTTATGCGCCACGAGATTGGCGCAGCGCGGTTTCGGTCGAGGCCCCTCGTTGTTTCGCGACCGTGACGAAGGCGCGTTCTGTGTTACGCGTCGATGAACTGCCGGATTGCGGGCGAGCTGATCGTTATCGTGGCGCAACCTTCGGCTTTCGGACAGCCGGGGGGAACACAGACCGGCCGCGGTCGGCCTTCCGATGACCTGGCATGGGGGGAGCCGAGTCGGGCAGTTCGGGAGGGCCGGCCGCGGCCGGGGTTCTGGGGTGGTGCGGCTTGTCAGACCGCTGCGGCGGTCTCGGGCAGTTCGGCCGAGAGCCGCTCGGTGAGATCGACGACCTCGCCCAGGTCGCCGAAGTCGCGGGCGGCGGTGTCGACCGTCTTGCGGATGCGCGTGTTCACCCGCTCGGAGCGGACCTTCTTGGCGACCTGCATGGCCTCGGTGGCGAAGACCGTGCTCCGCTCGGGCTCGCGCTGGAGGAGGTGGACCGTGGCCATGCCGATCAGGTTCAGCGCGTATGAGCGCTGGTGCTCGTCGTCCTCGGCGAAGAGCTCGACCGCCCGGTTCATCAGGGGCTCGGCCAGCGAGGCGTAGGTGGGGCTGCGCCCGGCGACGTAGGCCAGGTCGCGGTAGGAGTGGGAGTTCTCGCCGTACAGCTCGGCCTCGGAGAAGAAGCGGATCCAGTCGGGGTCCGGCTCGTCCCACTCGTCGGCTTCGGAGAAGGTGTCCTCGGCCATCCGGACCGCCCGCTTGCACTTGCCGGGCTGCCCCATGTTCGCGTAGGCGCGGGCCTCCATCGCATACAGCATCGACTGGGTGCGCGGGCTCGCGCAGTCACGGCTGCCGTACTGCGCGAGGTGGATCAGCTCCAGCGCGTCGTCGGGCCGGCCGAGGTGGATCATCTGGCGGCTCATGCTGGACAGCACGTAGGAGCCGAGGGGCCGGTCACCCGCCTCCTTGGCGGCGTGCAGCGCGAGGACGAAGTACTTCTGGGCGGTCGGCTGGAGCCCGATGTCGTACGACATCCAGCCCGCCAGCTCGGCGAGTTCGGCGGCGACCTTGAACAGGCGGCGGGTGGTGGACTCCGGCTGGGGCTCCTGGAGGAGGTCGGTCACCTCGTGCAGCTGCCCCACGACCGCCTTGCGGCGCAGGCCGCCGCCGCACTGGGCGTCCCACTGCCGGAACATCACCGTCGTGGACTCGAGGAGATCCAGCTCCGGCTTGGAGAGGCGGCCGCGGGCACGCCCGGAGCCGCCCGCGGGCTCGGGTGCGGACCTCGGGGCCGCGGGCGAGGGGACGAGCCAGCGCTGCATGGGCTCGATGAGGGCCGGGCCCGCGGACAGCACCAGCGAGCTCCCGAGGAAGCCGCGCCGCGCCAGCATCAGGTCGCTGCGCGAGAACTCGCTGAGCAGGGCCACCGTCTGCGGGCCCGTCCAGGGCAGGTCGACGCCGGTCGCGGAGGGTGACTGGCGCGCGGTGCGCAGCCCCAGGTCCTCGACGGAGACGACGACGCCGAAGCGCTCCGAGAACAGCTCGGACATGATCTTGGGGATCGGCTCGCGGGGGTTCTCGCCGTCGAGCCAGCGGCGCACGCGCGAGGTGTCGGTGGAGATGTGGTTGGCGCCCAACTGGCGTGCCCTGCGGTTGACCTGGCGGGCGAGCTCGCCCTTGGACCAGCCGCTGCGCACGAACCAGGAGGTGAGCAGCTCGTTCGGGCGCTTGTCAGCGTGCGTCGCGCCCACAGCGTTCCTTCCGCTTCCGCCGTTGCCGCTCACTGGAACGCCCCCATCCCTGAGACCACTTGTCGCCGAGTGCGCCAAGCCCTATCAGCATGCCGGTTCATACGGCCGCCCGTCCGGCCCTTGTCACCCTTCGAACGGAATGACGACTTGCCTCCGGCATACCCACGAGCGCATGTGCCCCCAGGACTCGTGCACACAAAGTAATCCTACGATCACCCGTCCAACCACGGCTCACACGGAAACGCCACCATTCGCCACCCCATCGAATGAACTCACGTACGCCTACGCGCGATTCACTTGACACGGCACGACCAGGAGCGGGTGCAGCGATGCATTCGGGGGCGCGCGTCGTCGGGCACGCCACCCTGGGCACATCCGGGCGCTGAATGAACCGAGCACCGCCGGGAAGGCGAAAACGGAGAGTCACGCATCGCGTCCGCAGCGTAACCACCGCTGCGTCGAACCCGTTGGAGGGGGCATGGGCTTCACGATCGGCATCAGCCGGGGCATGCGCGACATCCGGACCGGATCACGCCGCCGCAGCCGCACGTCGGACGGCACGGCGGTGGCCGAGTACACCGGACTGTGGGGCTGGGACGTGGTGCCGGGCGCCCGGGCATCGGCGGGCGCCTGTTCCTGTGGCCATGACGACTGTCCGGCGCCGGGCGCGCACCCGCTGGACTTCGCGCCGGTGCTCATGGCCGGGGCGACGCTGGACGACGTGACGCGGGCGTGGGGCGAGTTCCCCGGCGCCTCGGTGATGCTGCCGGTCGGCCGGGCGTTCGACGTCATCGAGGTGGCCGAGCCCGCCGGCCGCCGCGCGCTGGCCCGGCTGGAGCGCATGGGCCTGCCCGTCGGCCCGGTTGCGGCGACCCCGGACGGCCGCGCCCACTTCTTCGTCGCCCCCGGCGCCGCCGCCGACCTGCCCGGCCTGCTGTACCGCATGGGCTGGGACGACCCGGACTCCCTCGACCTGCGCGGCCTCGGCCCGGGCGCGCACATCACGGCGCCGCCCTCCGACCGCGGCGGTCTCGGCCCGGTGCGCTGGCTCCGCTCCCCCGCCCTGGACTCGGCGTCCCGCCCGCCGGAGGCCCGTCTGGTGCTGGGCACGCTGGCGTACGTGGCCCACCGGTCGCGGGCCTAGCCACGGGACGGACCCACACGGCGAAGCGCCCGGCCCCGACCACGTCCCGCCCGCCGGAGGCCCGTCTGGTGCTGGGCACGCTGGCGTACGTGGCCCACCGGTCGCGGGCCTAGCCACGGCACGGACACACACGGCGAAGCGCCCGGCCCCGACCACATCCCGGGGGCGGGCGCTTCGCCGTGCACGTACGACTTTCGCGGGTGAATCCTCGGTGGGTGCCGAGCTCACTCTCCGATAAGGGCGTCAACGAACGCCTCCGGCTCGAACGGAGCCAGGTCGTCCGCGCCCTCGCCGAGGCCGATGAGCTTGACCGGGACGCCCAGCTCGCGCTGGACCGCGACCACGATGCCGCCCTTGGCCGTGCCGTCCAGCTTGGTCAGCACGATGCCGGTGATGTCGACGACCTCGGAGAAGACCCGGGCCTGCACCAGGCCGTTCTGGCCGGTGGTGGCGTCCAGGACGAGCAGCACCTCGTCGACGGGGGCGTGCTTCTCCACGACCCGCTTGACCTTGCCGAGCTCGTCCATGAGGCCGGTCTTGGTGTGCAGGCGGCCGGCGGTGTCGATGAGCACGACGTTCGCGCCCATCTCCTTGCCCTCCTTGACCGCGTCGAAGGCCACGGACGCCGGGTCACCGGCCTCCGGTCCGCGCACGGTGTGGGCGCCGACGCGCTCGCCCCAGGTCTGGAGCTGGTCGGCGGCGGCGGCACGGAAGGTGTCGGCGGCACCGAGGACGACGCTCTGGCCGTCGGCCACCAGGACACGGGCGAGCTTGCCGGTGGTGGTGGTCTTGCCGGTGCCGTTGACGCCGACGACCATCACGATGCCCGGCTTGCGGTCCTCCGGCTCGGTCTTGACCGCGCGGTCCATGTCGCGGCCGACCAGCGTGATCAGTTCCTCGCGCAGCAGGGTGCGCAGTTCCTCGGGGGTGCGGGTGCCGAGCACCTTCACGCGCTCGCGCAGCCGCTCGACCAGCTCCTGGGTGGGCTGCACGCCGACGTCGGCGGTGAGCAGCGTGTCCTCGATCTCCTCCCAGGTGTCCTCGTCGAGGTGCTCGCGCGACAGCAGGGTGAGCAGGCCCTTGCCGAGGGCGTTCTGCGAGCGGGAGAGCCGGGTCCGCAGCCGGACCAGACGGCCGGCGGTGGGTTCCGGGATCTCGATCTCGGGAGCTTCGGCGGGCGGCTCCTCGACTACGACCGGGGCCGAGCCGTCCGGGAGATCCACCTCCTCTATCGTGCGCCGCGGTTCCTCCCGCGGCGTCTCGGCCTCGTCGCCGACGTGCGGCTCGGCCGGTGGGGCGGTGATGTCGGGCGCTGCGGGCGGGGGCGGGGGCAGCTGCTTCTTGCGCCGGCTGCCGACGATGAGCCCGCCGAGCGCGCCGAGCACGACCACGGCGATGACTACAGCAAGGATGACGATTTCCATAACAAGCCCAGTATGGCGTGACCGCCCGCTCGGCCGTTCGCTGTCCACGCGGGGCCGCGAAAGCCCCACCGGCCGGGCCGGCCCGCGGTCCGGCCTCGCGTCGACCGGAAGCCTCTGAAGGCGGAGTCGCAACGCGTCCAGTGTCAGGACTCGTGGGGTGCGCGGAGCAGCGCCCCCAGGGTGTGTCACGCCCCATGCGGTGGGCCGGGACACACCCTCTCATCTCTGGGAATGCACCCCTATCAACCTGACAGCCCGTCAGCTAACCTCTTCCGACACCACGCCCGATGGAGGGAGACGCCCCCATGCCCGTCACGGTCGTACGCTTCAACCTCGTCGCTCCCGGGGCGACCCCCGCCGAGCTCGGCGCCCGGTACCGGGCGGCCCTGGAGATGGCCGCGTACGCCGACGACCGGGGCGTGAGCACCGTGCAGACGGAGGAGCACCACGGGGCCGGGAACAACTGGCTGCCGGCCCCGTTCGCCTTCGCGGGGGCCGTCTTCGGCGCCACCCGGCGTGTCGCGGTCACCGTCTCGGCGATCATCGGCCCGCTGCACGACCCGCTGCGGCTGGCCGAGGAGATCGCCGTGCTGGACCTGCTGAGCAACGGCCGGCTGGTGACGGTCGCCGGGATCGGGTACCGGCCGGAGGAGTACGACCTCTTCGGTGTGGACTTCGCCCGGCGCGGCACGCTCCAGGACGAGCTGCTGGAGACCCTGCTGAAGGCGTGGACCGGCGAGCCCTTCTCCTACCGCGGCCGCACCGTCCGTATCACCCCGCGCCCCCTCACCGACCCGCACCCGCTGCTCCTGGTGGGCGGCTCCTCCAGGGCCGCCGCCCGCCGCGCCGCCCGGCTCGGCCTGCCCTTCTTCCCCAGCGCGCACCTGCCGGAGCTGGAGGCGTACTACAAGGAGCTGCTGGTCGAGTACGGCACCGAGGGCTGGGTGATGATGCCCGCCACCGAGACGCCGCTGCTGCACGTGGCCGAGGACCCGGACCGGGCCTGGGCGCGGTACGGGCAGCACTTCCTGCACGAGGCGCGGACGTACGCCTCCTGGCAGTCGGGCGGGATGCGCTCGGCGGTGAAGTCGGCCGCGACGACCGTGGAGGACCTGCGCGCGGAGGGCGTCTACCGGATCCTCACCCCGGACGCGTGCGTGGTACTCGGACTGGATTCCTACGTCCTGCACCCGCTGGCGGGCGGGATGCCGGTGGAGGAGGGGTGGCGGAGTCTGCAGCTGTTCTGCGAGCAGGTGCTGCCGCGGCTGGGGAGCTGACGAACCCCGATATCCGGTGGTCCGCCGCGGCACCGCGGTGATCCACTGGCGCCATGAGCCTCTCGGTCGACGTGTTCGTGCGTGAGCCGGACGGACGGCGGCGGGTCCTCGGCGTCCCCGAAGGACGCGACGACTCGGCCGGGTTCGAGTCCTGGCGCCGGACGGTGTGGGGATCGGAGCCGGTGCGCGCGCTGAGCGCCCGGTTCCTGCCGGTGCCGGCCGACGACGACTTGACGATCGAGGCCGAGGAGGTCGCGGACTTCCTGCGCGAGGTGGCGCTGCTGCGCGAGCGCCTCGACGCGATCGCCGAGAACACGTGGCGACCGCGCGGACTCGCCGAGCACCGGGCGGGGCTGGTGCGGCGGCTTCTGAACCTGGAGGTGGCCGCCCTGCACGCCCGGGTGATCGAGGGCGGCGTGCTGATCTGGTGGGACGACGGACCGCCGCCCCGGCTCGGGCAGTGGCCGAACCGGGGCGGCGGCGGGTTACGGGGAGAGGGGCAGCGGGGACTTTGGCCCTTCTCCCCGAGTCTCGGGACGGGTCTAGAAGACCGATGAAGATCTTGCTCCGGCCGCCGGGATCGCCCCGGATTGCCGGTAAACATCAATTGCCACGAACCGGTGCAAGCCGGGCGCAATTCCAAGATCTTCAGGACACTCCTAGCCCATCTCCTCCAGGGCCTTGCCCTTCGTCTCCTTGACGAACTTCAGGACGAACGGGATCGAGAGCGCGGCGAACGCGGTGTAGATCACGTACGTCACGGAGAGGTTCCAGTCGGCCAGCGACGGGAAGCTCGCCGTGATGGCCCAGTTGGCGATCCACTGCGCGGCGGCGGCCACGCCCAGCGCGGCGGCACGGATCCGGTTGGGGAACATCTCGCCGAGCATGACCCAGACGACCACACCCCAGGACAGGGCGAAGAAGAGGACGAAGACGTGCGCGGCGATCAGGGCGATCCAGCCCTGCGCGGCCGGCAGCTTCCCGTCGACGAGGTGGTACGAGAACGCCCAGGCCTCCAGCGCCAGGCCGACGACCATACCGACCGAGCCGATGATCGCGAGCGGCCTGCGTCCGATGCGGTCGACGAAGATCATCGCGATGACGGTGCCGACGATGTTGATGATCGACGTGGTGAAGGAGTAGAAGAACGAGTCCGCGGGGTCGACGCCGACCGACTGCCACAGCGTCGAGGAGTAGTAGAACGCGACGTTGATGCCGACGAACTGCTGGAAGACCGACAGGCCGATGCCGATCCAGACGATCGGCTTGAAGAAGAAGCTGCCGCCGAGCAGGTCCTTGAAGCTGGACTTGTGCTCGCTCTTCATGGCGCCCTCGATCTCGGCGACACGGGCGTCCAGGTCGACGTCCTTGCCCTCGACCTCGGCGAGGGTCTCCCGGGCGCGCTCGTGCTTGCCGACGGAGATGAGGAAGCGCGGGGACTCGGGGATGGCGAAGGAGAGCAGCCCGTAGAGGATGGCCGGGATGACCATGACGCCGAGCATGACCTGCCAGGCCTCCAGGCCCATCAGCTTGCCGCGCTGGTCACCGTCGGCGGCGTTCAGCAGGCCCCAGTTGACCAGCTGCGACACGGCGATGCCGATGACGATCGCGGCCTGCTGGAAGGAGCCGAGCCGGCCGCGGTAGGCGGGCGGGGCG
This sequence comes from Streptomyces sp. AK010, assembly GCF_014207295.1. Lineage (NCBI taxonomy): Bacteria > Bacillati > Actinomycetota > Actinomycetes > Kitasatosporales > Streptomycetaceae > Streptomyces > Streptomyces sp. AK010. The sequence continues at coordinate 167,377 of NZ_JACHCX010000009.1, read as the reverse complement.
ACCTCGGCGATGTAGGCCGGGCCGATCACCGAGGCCATACCGATGGCGAAGCCGCCGACGACGCGCCAGAAGGCCAGGTCCCACAGGGCGAAGGGCAGCGCCGAGCCGACGGCGCTGACCGTGAAGAGGACCGCGGCGATCTGCATGCACCGGATACGGCCGATGCGGTCGGCTATGCGGCCGGCGGTGGCGGCGCCGACGGCGCAGCCGATGAGGGCGATGGCGATGACCTGGGCCAGGGCTGCGGAGCCGACGTCGTAGCGGCCGCGGATCGCTTCGACGGCGCCGTTGATCACGGAGCTGTCGTAGCCGAAGAGGAAACCGCCCATCGCGGCCGCCGCCGCGATGAAGATGACGTGCCCGAGATGATCGGGGTGAGCCGTCCTGGCTCCTGACTTGGGTGCCTGCGCTGTGCTGGTCACGTGTACTCCTCGGGCCACCGGCAACGCTGCCGGAGGGAATCAGCCCTTCGAGGTCCACCTGAAGGTACCTGAAGGTAAAAGGAACGTTGCCGAGACTATGCCTTCAAGTTTCGAAGTCAATAGGGCAATCACTTCGGACCTGAGGGCAGGAGTGTGGTGGCTGTGTGTTCAAGTGTTGAAGTTGTGAAGAGCTGCAGGTGGGACCGGTGTAGAGCGCACCTATCTAGCGGAGGCGCTGGCTGATGACCTTCGACACACCGTCGCCCTGCATGGAGACGCCGTAGAGCGCGTCGGCGACCTCCATCGTGCGCTTCTGGTGGGTGATCACGATCAGCTGGGAGGCCTCCTGGAGCTCCTGCATGATCCGGATCAGCCGCTGGAGGTTGGTGTCGTCGAGGGCGGCCTCGACCTCGTCCATCACGTAGAACGGGCTCGGCCGCGCCTTGAAGATCGACACCAGCATCGCCACCGCGGTCAGCGACCGCTCCCCGCCCGAGAGCAGCGACAGCCGCTTGACCTTCTTGCCCGGCGGCCGGGCCTCGACGTCCACGCCCGTGGTGAGCATGTTGTCGGGGTCGGTCAGGATCAGCCGCCCGTCTCCACCGGGGAACAGCCGGCTGAAGACGCCCTCGAACTCCCGGGCCGTGTCGCGAAAGGCCTCGGTGAAGACCTGCTCGACGCGCTCGTCGACCTCCTTCACCACCTGCAGGAGGTCCGCCCGCGTCTTCTTCAGGTCTTCGAGCTGCTCGCTGAGGAACTGGTGGCGCTCCTCCAGCGCCGCGAACTCCTCCAGGGCGAGCGGGTTCACCTTGCCGAGCTGCTGGTAGGCACGCTCGGCGGCCTTGAGGCGCTTCTCCTGCTCGGCCCGGAGATACGGCCGGGGCAGGTTGCGCGGGTGCTCCGGGTCCTCCGGCAGCTCCTCGCCCTCGGCGGGGGGCGAGGGCGGCACGAGCTGGTGCGGTCCGTACTCCGCCACCAGTCCGGCCGGTTCGACACCCAGCTCCTCCAGCGCCTTGGTCTCCAACTGCTCGATGCGCAGCCGCTTCTCGGCGCCGAGTACCTCGCCGCGGTGGACCGAATCCGTCAACTTGTCGAGCTCGGCCTTGAGATCGCGGCCCTCGGTGCGGGCGCGGGCGAGTTCCTGCTCCCGGCGGGCCTTCGCGGCCTCGGCGGCGGTGCGCTCCTCGTCGGCACGGGCCAGGGAGACCTCGACGTGCGCGAGCAGCTGCCGCGCGCCCGAGCCGACGGCCTCGGCGACGGCCGCCTCGTGCCGCAGCCGGGCCCGCCGCTGCTCGGCACGCGCGCGTGCCTCGCGTTCGGCGCGGGCGGCCCGGTCGAGCGAGTCGGCCCGTCCGGCCAGACCCTTGACCCGTTCCTCGTGCGTACGGGCCTGGAGGCGGGCCTCCATCTCGGTCTGGCGGGCGTTGGCGCCGTCGGCGGCGAGCCGGTCCCGGGCGGAGGTGTCGGGCTCCTCCTCGATCGGCATCTCCTCGGCGACGGCGAGCCGCTCGGCGAGTTCCTCGACCTCTTCGAGCGCCCGGTCGAGAGCCTCCTGCGCCCGGGCCGCGGCGGCGGTGGACCGCTCGGCCTCCCCCGCCGCGCCTCGCGCCTGTCCGGCGAGGCGGCCGAGTTGCTGGGCGACGGCCGACTTCTCCCGGTCTGCGGACCGGCGCCGTTCGCCCAGCTCCTCGACCAGGGCGGCGCTCTCCTTGCGCCGGGCGACGGCCGCGGCTTGCGTCTCGGTCAGTTCCTCGCAGCGGACGGCGAGCTCTTCCAGCTCGGCGGCCGCCTCGTCGACGGAGGCCTGCACTTCGAGGAGGCTGGGGGCGCCGGCGGAGCCGCCGTGGGCGAAGTGGGCGCCGAGGAGGTCGCCTTCGGCCGTCACGGCGGTGAGGTGAGGGTGGGAGTAGACGAGGTCTTCGGCGTCTTCGAGGGTGCTGACCACGACGATGTCGTTCAGCAGCCGTCGGACGGCGGGCAGCAGGTCCGACGGGCCGCGGACCAGGTCTGCGGCGTACGTGTGTCGTGCGTCTGCGGGACCGTGGTAGCTGGTCGCGCCGTTCCCCGCGCCCCCGGGGCGCGCCTCTCCTGCCAGGAGCAGAGTCGCCCGGCCGCCGTCCTGCTTTCGCAGGAGTCTGATCGCGTCCGCCGCCGAGGCCGGGGTCGACACCGCGATCGCGTCCGCTGCCGCTCCGAACGCCGCGGCGACGGCGACCTCGTGGCCGGGGGTCACGTTCAGGAGTTCTGCCGCCGGGCCGAGCAGGCCGGAGAGACGGTCCTTCGCCGCGAGCAGTATCCCGGTGCCGTCCTTGCGACGCAGGCCCAGGGCCAAGGCCTCGTGCCGGGCCTGGGTGGCGGCGCGCTTCCGTTCCGCCGCCGTGGCGGCCTCGCGGGCGGCCGTGAGGGCGGCCTCGGCGTCGGTGAGCTGCTGTCTGGCCGACTCGTGCTGTTCGGCGAGGTCGGCGTCGCCGGCGTCGAGGCCGTCGACCTCGGCCTGGAGGGCCTCGTACTCCTCCTGGGCTGCGACGGCACGTTCCTGGGCCTCGTCACGGGCGGCGGCCAGGCGTTCGATCTCGGCCTGGGCGGAGGCCGCACGGGAGCGGGCGGCGTTGACCTGGCCGCTGAGCCGGGCCAGGCCCTCGCGCCGGTCGGCGATGGCGCGGGCGGCGTCCTTCAGACGCCGTTCCTCCTGGGTCAGGGCGCGTTCCAGCTCGGCGCGGTGGGCGACCGTGTCCTCCAGGGCGCGTTCGGCCGCCTCCAGGGCCGCCTCCAGCTCGGCCTCCTGCTCGCGGATGCGGGCGGCCTCGCGCTCCATGTCCTCGGGGTCGCGGCCGCGCCGCTCCTCGGGGGGCGCGGAGGTGGCGCTCTTCACCCGGGCGTCGGCCAGCGAGATCGTGCCGCGCACCCGTTCGGCGAGCTGGGAGAGCTCGTACCAGGTCTGCTGGGCGCGCTGGAGCCGCGGCGTGAGCTGCCGGACCTCGTCCTCCAGGAGGGCCTCGCGCTGTTGCGCCCTGCGCAGATCCTGCTCGGCGGACTCCTTGCGCTCCTTCAGTGCCGCCTCGTCGGCGACCTCGGCCTTGAGAGCCTCCCGGAGCCGTACGAGATCGTCGGCCAGGAGGCGCAGGCGGGCGTCGCGCAGGTCGGCCTGGATGACGGCGGCCCTGCGGGCGACGGCGGCCTGGCGGCCGAGGGGCTTGAGCTGGCGTCTGAGCTCGTCGGTGAGGTCCTGCACGCGCGCGAGGTTGGCCTGCATCGCGTCCAGCTTGCGCAGCGCCTTCTCTTTGCGCTTGCGGTGCTTGAGGACGCCGGCGGCCTCCTCGATGAAGGCGCGGCGGCCCATGGGATCGGCATGGAGCACGGAGTCGAGCTGGCCCTGGCCGACGATCACGTGCATCTCGCGGCCGATGCCGGAGTCGGAGAGGAGCTCCTGGATGTCGAGGAGGCGGCAGGTGTCGCCGTTGATCTGGTACTCGCTGCCGCCGTTGCGGAACATGATCCGCGTGATGGTGACCTCGGCGTACTCGATGGGCAGGGCCCCGTCGGAGTTGTCGATGGTCAGGGACACCTCGGCGCGGCCCAGCGGGGGGCGGCCGGTGGTGCCGGCGAAGATGACGTCCTCCATCTTGCCGCCGCGCAGCGACTTGGCGCCCTGCTCGCCCATGACCCAGCTGAGCGCGTCGACGACGTTGGACTTGCCCGAGCCGTTCGGTCCGACGACGCAGGTGATCCCCGGCTCGAACCGGAGGGTGGTCGCGGAGGCGAACGACTTGAACCCGCGGAGGGTCAGGGCCTTGAGGTGCACGCCGCCGGACTCTACCGCCCGGGTTGGTCTCACTCCATGAACCCACGGTTTCGCCGTTGAACGCGCAGGGCACACCAGACGTTAAAGACGGTGAAAGGATGCGGGGGCAAGAAAGAAGGGACGCCGACAGGGCGTCCCTTGCACTTCAGACAACTAGGCGGTTGTGACGGGCGGCCCGACCACTGCTGCGCTGTTGTGGAGCGGTGCAGTGATCAGGTGAGCGCAGGCTCCGCCTGGTGTGCGTCAACGCTCTCCATGATCCTGTCGTGAGAAGCGGCAGCCGTCAGCGCTTCGTTCTCCGCCTGGATTCGTCCGAGCTCGGATTCCAGGTCCTGGACGCGCTGCTGGAGCCGTCGCATCTCGGCGAGGAGTCGCGGGTCGGAGCCGCCGACGTAACCGAGAAGCGCCTTTGCCATGATGGATGGTCCTCCACAATGCGTGACCGACCGCTGCGGTGTGGGTCGTGAGGGATTCGCACCCGCGGTCTTGGCAGGGCCTGGAGTTGTACTGCCGTTCAGCCATGCCAAACAGCTAAGGTGCGCGGGGCTTTCAGCGTCTCACCAAAAAGTTTGACGGTCAACACGATCACGCCCCGTATTGGGGGGCGACCCGGGCGCGCGCGACCTGGAGCGGCCGTACTGCGGCTTCTGCGGGGCCCTCGGGGCGTGGCGATCATCCTTGCGTGTGGAGCGGGCCAAGGCAAGCGGTTCTGGCAATCACCAGCGAGTTTCCGTCCGGGACGGCCGCCTGCGACCCGCTTGAGGGCGGCCCCGTGGGCCGCCCGGCGGGAGTGATCACCGTATGGCGAAGCCGTCGTAGCCGCCGCGAGGTGTGTCCCAGATCTCGGTGACGCCGTCCACGCGCCCGGGCGTGTCGTCACCCTGGAGCCACTCCAAGAGGCCTTCGCAGCCCTCGCGCCCGCCCTCGGCGACCACTTGGACCCGGCCGTCGCCCAAATTGAGAGCAAAGCCACTCAGGCCGCCGATCTCCAGAGCCTTGGCCCGCGTGAACCAGCGGAAACCCACACCTTGGACGCGTCCACGCACCCAGGCGACCAGTCGCACATCCTCGCTCATGACTGCAACCTAACCGTCCAATCTCTCTCCGGACACTTCCTCCACTTGCGCCATGCGGTACCGTCCCCCCTCAACGAATCTCATATGAAACTCACACGATCGGGTGAGTTTGGTGTTGATCTCGAGGACGAGTCGACCGCCAGGACGAGGAAGGCCAGGACATGGGACGCCACCGACGCTCGGACGCCGGACGCGCCGCCACGGGCCGCGCCACGGGAATCACCCACCCCGACGGCCTCGCGGAGGGGCACGATCCGCTGTACCCCACCGCGGACGACGCCCCGACGATGGGCATCGCGCCCTATCTGAACCCGGAGGCGTACGCCGGCAGCTACGCGAAGACCGAGGCCTACCTGTTCGGGGACGAGGCGTCCGCCGCGGGTGACCGCTACGACGACACGGCCTTCTTCGCGAGCGACAGATTCACGCCCGACGGCGGCGCGCGGCGTTCCGGCTCGCACCGCCGCCGCAAGAAGGCCGCCCGGCCTATGCGCACCGGGCTTCTCGGCGTCTCTGCCGCCGTCGCCCTCGGCACGGTCGCGGTCGCCACCGGCGCCGTGCCCGGCCTCGACAACTACAAGCTCGGCGGAGGCGGCGGGGCCGACAAGGTCCAGGCCGGAAACACGCCGACGAACACCCCGGTCGAGCAGGGCGGCACCTCCGGCAGCGCCGACAGCCGGGCCGACGCGCCCACCAGCCGCGACGCCGAGCGTTCCGGCTCGCCGTCGCCGTCCGCCTCGAGGTCGTCTGCCGCGCCGGCGAAGACGCCGGAGAAGCCGGAGAAGACGCAGGAGAAGACCCCGGAGAAGAAGGCGCCGGCGGCCACTCCGAGCGAGAAGCCGGACACCACGCCCTCGCACACGGCCACGAAGGCGCCGAAGAAGCCGAGCGCCTCCGCCGCCCTGTCCGGGGAGTCCTCCGCGGCGGCCCAGGTCCTCAGCCTCGTGAACGAGGAGCGGGCCAAGGTGGGCTGCAGCCCGGTCGCCGCCAACAGCGCGCTGCAGTCGCTGGCCCAGAACTACAGCGAGGACATGGCCGCGCGGGGCTTCTTCGACCACACCGACCCGGACGGCAGCACGCCCTGGGACCGGGCCGAGAAGGCCGGGATATCCAACCTCGGCGGCGAGAACATCGCCCGCGGCCAGGCCGATGCCGCGGCCGTGATGGACGCCTGGATGAACAGCCCCGGCCACCGCGCCAACATACTGAACTGCGACTTCAAGACGCTGGGCGTCGGAGTCGAGTTCGGCTCCGGCGGCCCCTGGTGGACGCAGAACTTCGGCTACTGAGCCCTGCTGACGACGCTCAGGCGGCGGCCAGGCCCTTGAGGAACACCCTGGCCGTCTCCGCCACGCGCCGGCCCAGCTGTTCGGCGGTGGCGATGTCGGCCTTGTGGACGGCGTCCGGGCCCTCGTCGGCGTTGGTCTGAGCGGCCGCGCCGGTGAAGACGCCCAGGCGGTTCAGGTCGTTCTCGGAGCCGGTGCTGCTGTTCCAGCCCGGGAGCAGGCCGAGGCTGACCCAGTGCATGCCGAGCTGCGCGGCGAGGATCTGGAAGTACTGCAGGGTGTGCAGCTTGTCGCCGCTCTTGGACGCGGAGTTGGTGAAGCCCGCGGCCAGCTTGTCCTTCCAGGCCTGGGTGGCCCAGCGCTTCGAGGTGGCCTCCGCGAAGACGTGGAACGCGCCGGACGCGGTGCCCATGTAGGTCGGCGAGCCGAACACGATGGCGTCCGAGCGGTCCAGGACCGCCCACTGCTCCTCGGTGATCTCGCCGACCCTGATCAGATGCACTTCGGCACCCGCCTCGACGGCACCGGCACGGACGGCCTCGGCGATCACGGCGGTATGGCCGTAGCCGGAGTGGTAGGCGAGGGAGACAACAGGGGTGGTCACGTGAGAACTCCTGAAATAGGCAGGTCGCTGAAGATAACCAAAGGAAAGCACTAACTTGCGGTTAGTGCAACCTGTTGGTTAGCGCTGTGCTGGCGTAGGCTGGGCACATGACCACCACCCAGGAGCTCACGGAGGGGCTCGGCGACCTCCCGTACAACGTGTTCGCCAAGGCCTGTCCGTCGCGCGGCACGCTGGAGCACGTCATGGGCCGCTGGGGCGGCCTCACACTCGGCGCCCTGTACGAGGGCTCGCTGCGCTTCAACGAGCTGCGCCGTCGCGTCGACGGGGTGAGCGAGAAGATGCTGTCCCAGACGCTGCACGCCCTGGAGCGCGACGGCCTCGTCCACCGCGAGGCCCAGCCGACCAACCCGCCCCGGGTGGACTACGAACTGACGCCGCTGGGGCGCCACGTGGCCGAGCGGCTGCTCGCCCTGATCCACTTCGTGGAGGGCAGCATGGACGAGGTCCTGGCCGCGCGCGAGCGGTACGACTCCGCTAGGGCGTGATCCGCGGCGGCCGCTGGCACGTCGGGCAGTAGTAGCTCGACCGGTTCATCCACGGCCGCCGTCGCATGGGCGTGCCGCAGCGCCGGCAGGGCAGGCCCTCACGGCCGTACGCGTCGAGCGACCGGTCGAAGTACCCCGACTCGCCGTTGACGTTGACGTACAGGCTGTCGAAGCTGGTGCCGCCCACCGAGAGGGCCGCGTTCATCACGTCCCGCACATGGCCCAGCAGCATCAGGGTGCGCGGGCGCGTGAAGGTGGCGGTCGGACGCTCGTAGTGGATGCGGGCGCGCCACAGGGCCTCGTCCGCGTAGATGTTGCCGACGCCGCTGATCAGCGACTGGTCCAGCAGGGCTCGCTTGATCGTGGACCGCTTGCGGCGAAGCGCCTGGTGGAAGGCCTCGTCGTCGAAGAGCTCGTCGAGCGGGTCCCGGGCGATGTGCGCGATGACGTCGGGCAGGCCGTCGGGGGTGGTCTCGTGCAGCGAGAGGCCGCCGAAGGTGCGCTGGTCGACGAAGCGGAGTTCGGTGTCCAGGGTGTCCGTGAAGCGGACGCGGATGCGCAGGTGCTTCTCGTCCGGCGCCGTGTGCGGCTGCACCAGCAGCTGGCCGCTCATGCCGAGGTGGGCCAGGATCGAGAGGTCCGTGTCCTCCAGGGGCAGCCACAGGTACTTGCCGCGGCGGCTGGGCACGCCGATGCGGTGGCCCTTCAGGCGGTGCGCGAAGTCGTCCGCGCCCGCGAGATGGCGGCGCACCGCGCGCGGGTGCAGCACCTCGGCCTCGGCGACGGTCCGGTGGGCGACCCACCGCTCGAGACCGCGCCGTACGACCTCGACCTCGGGCAACTCGGGCATGGGGTCCCCCAGTCACATCCTGTGGATGACGCGAGCGCCCGCCCCGGGCAGGGGCGGGCGCTCGGGTGCGCTGTGCGTGCCGCCCCCGGAGAGGGGCGGCGGCGGTCAGCCGTCGGCGGGGCCGTCGGTGACCGTCCGGGCGGCGTGAGCAGCTGCCGTCTGCGTCTCCTCGGCGGCCTTCGCCGCCTTGGCACGCTCGTCCGCGGCGGCCCGGATGGACCGCCATGCGGACTCGGCGGCCTGCTGCTCCGCCTCCTTCTTGCTGCGGCCGGTGCCGGTGCCGTACGAGACGCCTCCGACGCGGGCGGCAGCAGTGAAGGTCTTCTCATGGTCGGGGCCGGTCTCCGTGACCAGGTACTCGGGAACACCGAGCCCCTCGGTCGCGGTCAGCTCCTGGAGACTGGTCTTCCAGTCCAGGCCGGCTCCGAGGTTCGAAGACTTTTCGATCAGGGGGTCGAACAGGCGGTGCACCAGCTCCGCCGCCGAGTCCAGTCCCTGGTCGAGGTAGACCGCGCCGATCACTGCTTCCAGCGTGTCGGCGAGGATGGACGCCTTGTCCCGGCCGCCCGTGCCCTCTTCGCCCCGGCCGAGCCGGATGAAGGAGCCCAGGTCGAGCCCGCGGCCCACTTCGGCGAGCGCACGCGAGTTGACCACCGCGGCCCGCAGCTTGGCCAACTGGCCTTCTGGGAGGTCGGGGTGGGTGCGGTACAGCGTGTCCGTGACCACGAGGCCGAGGACGGAGTCCCCGAGGAACTCCAGACGCTCGTTGGTCGGCAGACCGCCGTTCTCGTATGCGTACGACCGGTGGGTCAGTGCGCGTACCAGAAGGGCGGACTCGAGCTTGTACCCGAGCCGCCCTTCCAGAAGCGTGTGGGACGAGGCCTGGTTGTCCGCCGGAGCACTCCCGCTCGCGCGGGAAGACTTGTTCTTTGGCGTGGACACAGTGCCTCTCACCAGCCGCTCAGACCTCGAGGACCTGGCGCTTGTTGTAGGTGCCGCAAGACGGGCACGCGATGTGCTGCTGCTTGGGCTCGTGGCAGCGCTCGCACGCAACCAGGGTGGGGACCGCAGCCTTCCACTGCGACCGGCGGTGGCGCGTGTTGCTGCGCGACATCTTCCGCTTCGGAACAGCCACGGCTACTTCTCCTGCTTCTCGTCGACGCCCGCTTCCGCTTCGGCGCCGCTCATCTCGTCCTTCTCGCCGTCCTTCATGGTGCCGGCGAGTCCCTGCAATGCCGCCCAACGGATGTCGACGGCGTCGTGGTGGTGGTCCGGGTCGTCGGCCAGCCGCACGCCGCACTCGGCGCACAGACCGGGGCAGTCTTCCCGGCACACCGGCTGCATCGGCAGTGCGAGCACCACCGCATCACGCAGCACGGGCTCGAGGTCGAACAAGCCGTCCTCGAGGAAGAGCCTGTCCTCGTCGTCCTCGGCGTCGTCGCCCGGTTCCGCGATCACGCGGCCCCGGTCGTCGGCGTCAGGGTACGAGAACATCTCCTGGAACTCCGCTTCGAGCTCCTGCTCGAGCGGCTCCAGACACCTTACGCACTCCCCCTCGGCCGCGGCACGGGCGGTGCCTGTGACGAGCACCCCTTCCATGACCGACTCCAGGCGGAGTCCGAGCTCCACCGGGGCGCCTTCCGGCACTCCGATGACTCCCTTGATACCGAGGTCCTTGGGAGCGTCGACCGTGCGGGTCAGGCGCTGCAGCGCACCAGGCCGCCGGCCCAACTCGTGTGTGTCGAACACGAGGGGGTTGCGGTGGTCGAGGCGGGCGTTCAGGGCCATTCCTGCTTTCGATCTGGTGAGCTCGGGGGATGCTGCCCTTCGGTGTTCCCGGGCAGCGTTGATCGCGGACGTACGCGCGACCGAAGAGCCAGGATACTGGACCTTTCGCTGTCGGCCCAATCCGGTGCTCAGCCCTGGCCGCGACCCTGCTCGTAGGCCCGCAACTGCTCGGCGCTGATCATGCCGGTGTCGAAGAGGCTGGTCTCGTCGAGGGCGTACCCCTGCTGGGCGTGGTGGCCCTGCTGCTGCGCCTGCTGCTGGGCCTGGTTCGGGTCGTAGGCCGCCTGCTGGGGGTCGTAGCCCTGGTACGCGTAGGGATCGGCGTGCTGGTAGCCGTAGGGGTCCTGCTGGGCCGCGTAGGCCTGCTGCGGGTAGCCGCCGTACGGATCCTGCTGCTGGACCGGGTCGCCTCCCGCCGGGGCGTAGCCGGCGGTCGGGGCGTACGCCGGCTGTGCGTAGTCCTGCTGGTGGGCGGGCTGCCCGGCCGGGGTCTCCTGCTCGGCGAGGGCGGCCAGGTCGGCGAGGTAGTCGGCGTCGCTGGAGTGCTGGACGGTGCTCGCGTCGTCGGCGAGGGAGCCGAGGTCGTCGGTGGCGATCCGGCCGTGCAGCTTCTGGCGGCCGCGGCCGACGGCCTCCAGCGTCTTGGCGAGGACCGCCTCGAAGGCACCCAGCTTGACGTCGACGTACTCGTCGGCGCTGCGGCGCTGGGTCTCCGGGTCGTGGCTGCGCTCGGGGGCGTCCTCGTCCTCGTAGCCCTGCTCGTCGACGCCGGGGCCGGTGCCCAGGAGCTTCTCGCGACCGCGGCCGACGGAGCCCAAGGTCTTGGTGAGGACGACCTCGAAGTTGGCGAGCTTGGAGTCGACGTACTCGTCGGCCTCGGCGCGGATCTCCTCGGCTTCCTGGCGGGCCTCGGCGAGGATCCGGTCGGCCTCGGCCTGGGAGCGGCGGGCGATCTCGGTGCCGGAGATCAGCGAGCCCCGCTCGGCGTGCGCGCTCTCGATGATCTGCTGGGCCTCGTGGCGGGCCTGCTCGACCATCTGCTCGCGGCCGCCGATCAGCTCCTGGGCCTGGGCGAGGGAGTCGGGCAGGGCCGCGCGCACCTCCTCCAGCATCGCGAGCAGGTCGGCGCGGTTGACCACGCACGAGGCCGACATGGGCATGGACCTGGCGCCGGAGACCGCGGAGACGATCTCGTCGAGCTTCTTCTGCACGTCCACCGTGTGCTCGCCACTCTCTACAGATGCGTTGGAGACGGACGGGACGACTGTACGGCCATGGAGTCCACGCCGAACACCGGGTGACGGGCAGTCAGGCCCCGAAGGGAGGACCGGGGCCGGTTCAGTCCTTCCTCAGGCGCTCGGTGAGCTCACCGAGGACCTCGGCCGGGACCAGGTGGGAGACGTCGCCGCCCCAGGTCGCGACCTCCTTGACCAGGGAGGACGACAGGAAGCTGTAGGTGGGGTTGGTGGGGATGAAGAGGGTCTCCACGCCCGAGAGGCCGTTGTTCATCTGGGCCATCTGCAGCTCGTAGTCGAAGTCGCTGACCGCGCGCAGGCCCTTGACGATGGCGGGGATGTCGCGCTGCTTGCAGAAGTCGACGAGCAGGCCGTGGAAGGCCTCCACCCGGACGTTGCCGTACTCGGCGGTGACCCGGCGGATCAGGTCGATCCGCTCCTCGATCTCGAACAGGCCCTTCTTGGCCTGGTTGATCATCACCGCGACATAGACCTCGTCGTACAGCCTGGAGGCGCGGGAGATGATGTCGAGGTGTCCGTTGGTGATCGGGTCGAACGACCCGGGACAGACGGCGCGGCGCACTTGTGATCCCTCGCTCTCCGGTCCGGTCATCGTGCGTCTTCGCACGTAGAGGCGGCGCGACCGTACCAAAGCGTTCCCTCGCCGTAGCGACGGGCCCTCAGGGGTTCGAAGCCTGCGGGCCACCGGAATGCACCGCCTCTGGTGCTGCGCTCCACGGTGACGAGGGCTTCCTCGGCGAGCCAGCCCTCGGTGCGGAGTGTGAGGAGGATCTCCCGAAGATCGTCGTCCGTGACGGCGTACGGGGGGTCGAGGAAGACGAGGTCGTAGGGGTCGCCGGGGGGTGTCGTGCGGATGATCTGCTCCGCTTTGCCCGCTCTGACCTCGGCGCCGGGGAGGCCGAGGTTCTTGACGTTCTCGCGGACCGTTCGGACGGCCTTGGCGTCGGCTTCGACGAGGAGGGTGTGGCCGGCGCCCCGGGAGAGGGCCTCCAGGCCCACGGCGCCCGAGCCGGTGTAGAGGTCGAGGACTCGCTCGCCCTCCATGGGGCCGCCGAGGAGGGACTGCCAGGTGGAGAAGAGGCCTTCGCGTGCGCGGTCGGAGGTGGGGCGGGTGCCGGTGCCGGGCGGTACGGCGAGTCGACGTCCGCCGGCTGTGCCGGCGATCACGCGGGTCATCTGTGGTCCTTGGTCGTGGGCGGCTTCAGGTATCAGTGTGGCTGGTCACGCCCGCGCGGCGGTAGCCGCATATGAGTTACAGCCCCGCGCCCCTCAAGAAGGGTCAGTCACCCTCACCCCTTCTCCAGGTACTGTTCCCTCTCCTCGTCCAGGAGGGCGTCCAGGGCCGTGCGCAGGGCCGGGAGGTGGGTCAGCTCCGGGTCGCCTGCGACCACCGCCGTCGCTTCCTCCCTCGCCTCCGCGATGATCTCCTCGTCCTCGATGACTGCGAGGACCTTCAGGGAGGTCCTGGCACCCGACTGGGCCTGGCCGAGGACGTCGCCCTCGCGGCGTTGTTCCAGGTCGATGCGGGAGAGTTCGAAGCCGTCGAGCGTGGAGGCGACCGCGCCCAGGCGCTGGCGGGCCGGGCTCGCCTCGGGCATCTCGGTGACCAGGAGGCAGAGGCCGGGGGCCGAGCCACGGCCGACGCGGCCGCGCAGCTGGTGGAGCTGGGAGACGCCGAAGCGGTCGGCGTCCATGATCACCATGGCGGTGGCGTTGGGGACGTTGACGCCGACCTCGATGACCGTCGTGGCGACCAGGACGTGGGTCTCGCCGGCGGCGAAGCGGCGCATGACGGCGTCCTTGTCGTCGGGGTGCATCCTGCCGTGGAGCACCTCCACCCGCAGGCCCTGCAGGGGCCCCTTGGACAGGTGGCCGGCCACGTCGAGGACGGCGAGGGGCGGGCGCTTCTCCGCCTCGTCCTCCGGGGACTTCTTCTTGGCGGACTTCTTGGGGTCGTCCTCCTCGTCGCCGATGCGGGGGCAGACCACGTAGGCCTGGTGGCCGTTCTCCACCTCCTCGCGGACCCTTTCCCACGCGCGGGACAGGAAGTGGGGCTTGTCGGCGGCCGGGACCACATGGCTGGCGATCGGCGAGCGGCCGGCCGGGAGCTGGTCGAGGACGGAGGTCTCCAGGTCGCCGAAGACGGTCATGGCGACCGTGCGCGGGATGGGCGTGGCGGTCATGACCAGCAGATGCGGGGGCTGTTTGCCCTTGCCGCGCAGGGCGTCGCGCTGCTCGACGCCGAAGCGGTGCTGTTCGTCGACCACGACCAGGCCCAGGTCGTGGAACTGCACCTTGTCCTCGATCAGCGCGTGCGTGCCGATGACGATGCCGGCCTCGCCGGTGGTGAGGTCGAGCAGGGCGTGCCGCCGGGCGGCCGCTCCCATGGAACCGGTGAGCAGCACGACCTTGGTGGCCTGCTCGGCCCCGCCCAGCATGCCGCCCTCGGCCAGCTCGCCCATCATCTCGACGACGGACCGGTGGTGCTGCTGCGCGAGCACTTCGGTGGGCGCGAGCATGGCGGCCTGCCCCCCGGCGTCGACCACGGCGAGCATGGCGCGCAGCGCGACCATGGTGTTGTGGGTGACGGTGAAGTTGTCCGTGACGTAGGCATGGCTGGGGTGGGCGACGCTGATGCACTGAACGGGCTTCCGCCCCACGTACTCGACGGCCCGGATGCCGCGCCGGAACGTGTTGCATTTCGGCCTTGGACGTACGCGTTCGGCTTTGCGGGTGAGCCGGAACGGGGCGTACGCGTCCGGCAGGGACACCTGCACGTCGTACGCGGCCTTGTGCGGCCGCACGCGTGCCCGGCCGCCCAAAGAGCGCACGAGCCATGCGACGTCCTCCGCGAGTCGGCTTGAAGCCGAGCAGAGGGAGATGCTCATGCCATCGGCCTTGACGGTCCCGGCCGTGTCCAGAAGCCCCTGCAGGACGGCGAGACGGTCCTTGATCGAAGCGATCTTGAAAGCCGGAGGGACGAACTTGTCGTGGGACGTCCTTCCCCAGAGGCCCAACTCGTGCAAGCTCTGGATCACCGGGTTGCGCACGCCTCCGGCGCGTTGCTTGAGCTGGATCGTGTAGTCACCGTGTGAGCCCTTCACCGGTACCAGCAGGCAATCGGGTGCCACTGCCGCCGCCACCGCCTCACGGATCTCGTCGTCGATGATGGAGAGACGGAGATCGTGCCGGAATGAACCATCTCCCAGCAGCAGTCCGATCAGGTAAGGGTCGAGGGGCAGCCCGGCGTCGCGACCGAGGTCGACCGGCTTCGCGGGAGGGATGTACCACTTCGAGGAGCCGTCGGCCTTGAACGTGTCGAGGCGGATCTCCCGGGCCGTCATGACCTTGGGAGTCTGGCCACGGTGCCGACCACAGCTCGTGCCGACGATCCAGAGATGCTCGTCGTCGCACTCGACGGAACTCCCGTCGGACAGGACCAAGCGCCACACATCGCGCTCACCCTGCGGGAAGACACCATCGATCAGCCCGACTCCTCCGTCCGGCACCACCACCTCGTCACCCACCCGCAGATCTCCCATGCGGCGGAAGCCCGACGGTGTGAGCACCTGCGCGTCGAGAGGCTGGGCCTTGCCCGAACCGACCTCCCCCTGCAACAGCCGGTGCATCGGATGGTCGGTGGCCAGGTCGTCGAAGATCTCTCTGGAGACGCGCTGCTGGCCGTCGGTGAGGGTGAAGGGGAGGCGGGCGTCGAAGGCGGTGAGGAGGCCGTCGGGGGACGGCTTGCGCGGGACGGCGGGGAGCTGGGTGTCCGCGTGGCGGCGGCGGGCCAGGGCGACCTGGAGGACGAAGGCCTCGTCCCACTTGAGGCGGGCGCGGGCGTCCTCGATGTCGGCCCTGGTGTGCGGGCGGTGGATCTTGAGGAGGGCTTCGGGGAGCGGGACCAGGCCGCGGCCCTCGCGCAGGGTGTCCGGAAGCGGGTCGACGGCCTCCTGGGCGGTGGGCAGGACCGTCTGGATCGCCTTGCCGATCTTCCAGGACTCGAGTTTGGCGGTGGCGGGGTAGATCGGAATCAGGGCGCCCGCCCAGGTCTCGACGGACTCCTCCGGGTCGCCGCGCAGCAACTCGTAGGCGGGGTGCGCGAGTTGGAGACGGCGGTTGAAGACGGAGACCTTGCCCGCGAACATCGCGCGGGTGCCCGGCAGGAGTTCCTTGTGGGGCTTGTGGACGCCCGCGCCGAAGAAGACCAGTTGGAGCCGGCCGCTGCCGTCCGTGATCGTGACCTCAAGGCGCTGGCCCTTGCCGCGCGGGGCCTTGGCGGAGGCGAAGGTGTGCAGGCGGGCGTCGGCGACCTGCGCGACCACCGTGACGTGCTCGTCCATGGGGAGGTCGGCGAGGTGGGTGAGCTGTCCGCGCTCCTCGTATCTGCGCGGGTAGTGGTGCAGGAGGTCGCCGACGGTGAGCAGGCCGAGATGCTCGGCCATCACCTTCGCGGTGGCGGGGCCGAGCACCGACTTCAGCGGTTGTCGCAGGGGTTCTTCCAGTGCGGGCACGAGATCCATTGCACACCACGCCACTGACAATGGCTTCCAGGCCACGGCCGGATCGCCGTAAAGATCCCGGAAACCCCTGGTCAGGCGGGTGGTTCGGGCCTTAGGATGACGCGCTCCCGGCCCTCATCCGCGGTCACCGCCCCACCGGGGCCGCCCGACCCCGCGCCGTCGCGAGTCCCCCACCGGCGCCGTGAAGATGGACTCCCAGACCTCACAGGCATCCCAGCCCTCCCCTTCGCCCCAGTCACCTCATACGTTCCAGGTCGACCTGCGTGGTCTGGTGGACCTGCTCTCCCACCACCTCTACTCCAGTCCCAAGGTGTATCTGCGCGAGCTGCTGCAGAACGCCGTGGACGCCGTCACGGCCCGACGCACGGACGAGCCCGGCGCCCCTGCCCGGGTGCGGCTGCACGCCGAGGACGGCGCCCTGCGTGTCGAGGACACCGGCGTGGGGCTCACCGAGGCGGACGTGCACAGTCTGCTGGCCACCATCGGGCGCAGTTCCAAGCGCGCCGAGGGGCTGGAGGAGGCCCGGTCCGACTTCCTGGGGCAGTTCGGCATCGGGCTGCTGGCCTGTTTCGTGGTCGCCGAGCGGATCCGGGTCGTCAGCCGCAGTGCCCGTACGCCCGGGGCGCCGCCGGTGGAGTGGACGGCGTCCGACGACGGTTCCTACACGGTGCGGACGCTGCCGGACGCCGAGCGGCCCGAACCGGGCACGACCGTGCATCTGGTGGCCCGGGCGGGGGCCGCGGAGTGGCTGGCGCCCAGGCGGGTCGCGGAGCTGGCCCGGGACTTCGGGTCGCTGCTGCCGTACGACGTCCGGGTCGGCGACGAGGCGGTCACCGACCTCCCGGCGCCCTGGGACCGGCCGTACCCGGGCCCGGCCGCGCGCCGCGTCGCCCTCGCCCGGCACTGCAACGACCTGTTCGGCTTCACCCCGCTGGACACCATCGACCTGTCCGTGCCGCTGGCCGGCATCCGCGGGGTGGCGTACGTGCTGCCGTCGGCTGTGAGCCCGGCCCAGCGCGCCGGTCACCGGGTGCACCTGAAGGGCATGCTGCTGACCGAGCGGGCCGAACAGCTGCTGCCCGACTGGGCGTTCTTCGTGCGCTGTGTGCTCGACACGGACAGTCTGCGGCCCACGGCGTCCCGCGAGGCGCTGTACGAGGACGAGACGCTGGCCGGGGTGCGGGAGGCGCTGGGTGAGCGGATCCGGGCCTGGCTCACCGGGTTGGCGGCCGGTGATCCGGAGCGGCTGGCGGCGTTCCTCGCGGTGCACCACCTGGGTGTGAAGTCGCTGGCCCGGCACGACCGGGAGATGCTGCGCACGATGCTGCCGTGGCTGCCGTTCGAGACGACCGACGGGCGGCTGTCCCTGGAGGAGTTCGCGCAGCGGCACGCGGTGGTGCACTTCACGCGGACCGTCGAGGAGTACCGGCAGGTCGCGCCGATCGCGTCCGCGCAGGGCATCGGCGTGATCAACGGCGGCTACACCTACGACAGCGAGCTGGTTCAGGCGCTGCCGTCGGTGCGGCCGGGCACCGTGGTCGCCGAGCTGGACGCGGAGACGGTCACCGCGCATCTGGACGCGGTCGACCCGGCCGAGGAGCTGGCCCTGTCGGGCTTCCTGGCGGCGGCCCGGGCCCGGCTCGACCCGCTGGGCTGTGACGTCGTGCTGCGGTCCTTCCACCCGCTGTCCGTGCCCGCGCTGCACCTCGACGACCGGGACGCCCGGCACGAGCAGGCCCGGGCGGACGCCGAGGCGCAGGCCGACGACCTGTGGGCGGGCATCCTCGGCTCCCTGCGGGGCAGCGCGCCCCGCGCCCGTCTGGTGCTGAACCATCTCAACCCGCTCGTGCGGAGGATCAGCGCGCTGCCCGACACGGAGCTGATCGGAACGGCCGCGGAGTCGCTGTACGGGCAGGCGCTGCTGATGGCGCAGCGGCCGCTCAGGCCGGCCGACTCGGCGCTGCTCAACCGCGCGTTCATCGGTCTCCTGGAGTGGGCCACGCACAGCGAGGACGGTCAGGCATGAGCGAGATCACGGACCTCGACGCCCTGCGCAGGGCGATGGCGGAGAACTCCGAGCAGCCGGAGGGGCCGGCCCGCAACACGCGCGCGGAGGAGCTGCTGACGGCGGCCGAGAAGCTGAACATCCCGCTCGCCGTGATCGAGGCGCTCGGGCACCAGCTGAAGGTCTACAACTACAGCTCCGAAAAGGGGAAGATGTTCGTCCCCTTCTCGCGGCTGCTGCGCATGTGGGACGAACGGCCCGAGGACTTCGACGAGTACGAGACCCACTCGCTGCACTGGGTCTTCAAATGGGTCTCGGCCGGAATGCTCGACCAGCCGCACATCCCGCTGGCGTCGATCGAGAAGTGGCTCGGCGAGATGGAGCACCGCTACCGGCTCGCCGGGCACTCCGAGCGGGCCGTGCGCAGCGCCGAGCACAGCGTGGCCGCGCATGTCGGGGACGTGGCGCGGGCCGAGCGGGCGTACGCCGCGTGGCTGGCCGCCGACCGGGACGCCATGGCCGACTGCCACGCCTGCGAACTGCACGGCCAGGGCTGGTGGCAGGCGGAGCAGGGGCGGGACGCCGAGGCGCTGGAACTGTGGCGGCCGGTGCTGGAGGGCGAGTACGCCTGCGCCCACGAGCCGCACACGGCCCTCGCGTCCTGCCTGGTGCCGCTGTTGCGGCTGGGCCGCCTCGACGAGGCCCGGGCCTGCCATCTGCGGGGCTTCCGGCTCGTCCGGGCGATGGAGAGCATGCGCGGCGCGTACGCGGACCACGTGGAGTTCTGCGCGCTGACCGGCAACGAGGCGCGGGGTCTGGAGCTGCTCGCGGAGCGTCCGGCGTACTTCACGGACGACGGGCAGCCGCGGAGCAGGCTGGACTTCATGAGCGTGGTGGCCCTGCTCATGGACCGGCTGACCGTGCTCGGGCTGGGCGACCGGCAGGTGCCGGGTCCGGCCGGGCGGGAGTGGACCGCCCGCGAACTCGCCCCGCACGCGCGCGGGGAGGCCCTCGCCCTGGCGGCGCGTTTCGACGAACGCAACGGCACGGCGCACGTGAGCGAGCGGGCACGCGCGCGTATGGCGCGGCAACCGCTGGTGGAGCGGCTGCCACTGGGCGTGCGGTCGGTACGGCCGGCTCCCCCGCGCGCTCCCGCCGCGGCTCCGGTTCCGGTCACCGGGCAGCCGGATCTGCCCGCACTGCTGGCCGAGGCCCGGCGGCTGTCGGACCACCTGCGGCCGAACGCCGTGGAGGCGTGGGCGGCGGCCGCCGAGGCCGCGGAGGGCGTCGGGCTGGACCCGCGCGACCGTGCCGAGATGGCCGACCACGAGGCGATGGCCCTCGGCCCCGAGGGGGCCGACCTCTTCGAACGGGCCGCCGGGCTCTACGCGCAGGCGGGCGACCTGGGCGAGGCCCTGGCGGCACGCGCGCGTGGGGCGTACGTCCGTGCGCTCGCAGGGGACGTGGACGGCGCCGCCGTGGCGGTGACCGGCCTCTACGACGAGGTCCTCGCGCTGTACGCCGCCGACGGCACGGGGATACGGCAGACGGCGTCCGTCGTGATGAGCCGGGCGCGGATCCTGACGCGCCGCGCGCACGCCGGTGAGGGCGACGGGGCGGTCCTCGCCGAGGCCGAGGCCGCCGTCCGGGAGGTCCTCGCACTCGTCGACGGGCGGACCGGGGACGACGTGCGGCTGGCCGCGCGGATCGCCGAGGCGCAGACGATGCTCGGGGAGCTGGCGGGGCTGGCCGGGGATCTGGAGACGGCCGCGGAGCTGTTCGCCCGGGGCGCGTCGGCGTTCGTCGCGGCGGGGCTGCCGTGGTTCGCGGTGGAGTACGAGGCCCGGCTGGCCTCCCTCGCCCACCACCTCGGCGACGTGGCGGAGGCGGAACGGGCGCTGCGGGCGGCCCTGGAGCACGGCGGACAGCAGCTGGAGGCGCCCGGGCGGGCCCAGCTGCACCTCCAGCTCGGGGAGGTCGTGGGCGGCCGGGGCGACGCCGTGGAGGCCGCCGAGCACGCCCTGGAGGCCGCCCACTGGGCCGACGAGGCGGGCGAGTCGGCGACGCTGGGTGCCTGGGCGCGACAGCAGCTCGGCGGGTTCCTGCTGCGGCAGGGCCGGTGGGCCGAGGCCGCGGAGGTGCTGGAGGCGGCCCTGCCCGACCTGACCGCAGAGACGCACGGCGACGGGGCGGTCGTGCAGACGCAGTGGTGGCTCGGTGACTGTCTGAGCGAGCTCGGCGAGCACCGCGCCGCCGCCGAACGGCGCCTGCAGGCCGCCGAGATCGCCCGGCACTGGCCCGAGCAGCACGACCACGCGACCCTCGCCCATCTGGCCGGGGAGTCCCTCGGGCAGGCCGGACTGGCGGCCGAGGCGAACCAGGCCTACGCCCGCGCGGGCGACCTGTGGCGCGCGCTCGGCAACACCCACGGCCTGATCCGCTCCCTGCGCGCCCGCGCCTGGCTGGCCCTGCGGGCGGAGGGCGGGCTGGACGAGGCGCGCGGCCTGATGGCGGAGGCGGTCCGGGAGTGCGAGGCGGCACGGGAAGCGGCACCCGACGAGGAGTCCCGGCAGCAGCTCGTCGCCGAACTCGGCCACACGCACGGTCAGTTCGGCGACCTGCTGGCCCGGTCCGCCGTCGAGGACGCCGAGGACGCCCCGGTCCGGCACCTGTTCGAGGAGGCGCTGGCCCAAGTGGTCCAGGCAGTCGGCGTGTTCGCCTCCCTCGGGGACGGCGCCCTGCACAGCCGCACCGGCGCGGAACTGGCAGCGGGACGGCTGGAGGCCGACCTGGACCGCCCCGCCGACGCGGCGGCACGCGCGCGTGCGGTGCTGGCGGCGTACGAGGGGTACGACGGCGCGGTGACCGGCGACGGGGACGGCGAGGCGGTGCGGGCCCGCCGGGCGGAGGCGGAGCAGCTGCTCCGGCTGTTGACGGAGCGGCCGCACTGAGGAGGCGCCGGCCTGCCGCACGCCCCCGCGGAAGGCCCGCCCTACTCCACGCCGATGAGCAGCAGGGCCCCCTGTCGTCCGCCCCGGTAGACGACCGTGTCGACGGCGAGGTACCCCTCGCGGACCCGGCCCTCCAGGTGCCCGGCGACGCTGTCGGGGACGTCGTCGCCGAGGACGAGGGTGACCATCTCGCCCCCGGCCGAGAGCATGCGGTCCAGGACGGTCTCGGCCGTCACCGCGAGGTCCGAACCGATCACGGCCACGTCCCCGTCGATCAGGCCCAGGACGTCACCGGCCTGGCAGATGCCCGCCATCGTCCAGGACTGGCGTTCGGCGACGGTGACCTCGGCGTAGCGGGTGGCCCCGGCGGCGGAGGTCATGGACACGACGTCCTCGTCGAAGCGGCGGTCCGGCTCGTGCACGGCCAGCGCGGCGATGCCCTGGACCGCCGAGCGGGTCGGGATCAGAGCCACCCGGACGCCCTCCGTGCGGACCTGCTCGGCGGCCGCGGCGGCGGTGTGGCGCAGGTCGGCGTCGTTGGGCAGCAGCACGACCTCGCGCGCGTGGGCCCGCCGTACGGCCTGGACGAGCTCGCCGCTCGCGGGCGGCTCCCCGGGGCGGGCGAGCACGGTCGTCGCCCCGGCCTCGGCGTACAGCCCGGCCAGGCCCTCGCCGGGCACGACGGCCACGACGGCCCGCTGGGCGCGCTCCCGGGGCGGCCGCTCGGCCCCGGTGGTGTGGACGTCGCCGGCGCCGAAGTGGGTGATGCGGATGCGGTGGGGCCGCCCGGCCTCGATGCCGGCCTCGACCGCGGCGCCCGCGTCGTCGACATGGACGTGGACGTTCCACAGCCCGTCCCCGCCGACCACGACGAGGGAGTCCCCGAGGGTGTCGAGCCGCCCCCGCAGCCGCTCCACGGCCGCGTCCTCGGCCTCCAGCAGGTAGATCACCTCGAAGGCGGGCCCCTCCTGGCCCGGCACGGCGGCGCTGTCGGCGCACTCCCCCGGGGCGCCGTCGGCCGGGGCGTGGCCGTCGGCGAGGACATGGCCTTCGGCGCGGTCCACGCGCGCGTGGGGAACCCCGGCGGGCCCGGTGCACGCGCTTGCCACCACCGCCCGCGCCCTCTCCCCCGTGAACGTCTCCACCAGCGCCCCGAGCACCGCGACCAGTCCCCGCCCGCCGGCGTCGACCACCCCGGCGCGTTCCAGGACGGGCAGCTGACCCGGGGTCGCGGCGAGTGCCGTGCGGGCTCCGTCGTAGGCCGCCCGGGCCACGGTCCCGCAGTCGCCCTCCGCGCCGTCGGCCGCGTCTGCGGCGGCCGAGGCGACCGTGAGGACGGTGCCCTCGACGGGGTGGGCGACGGCCCGGCGGGCGGAGTCGGCCGCGTGCCGCAGGGCGAGCCGCAGGCACCGGCCGTCGGCCCGGGCGGTGTCGTCGTCCGCCAGCACCTGGGCCATGCCGCGCAGCAGCTGGGCGAGGATCGTCCCGGAGTTCCCGCGAGCGCCGATCAGGGCGCCGTGCGCCATCGCCCGGGCGGCGTCGGCGAGCGTCGGCTCTCCCGCGCCCCCGGCGTCCACGCCCGCGGTGTGCGGGAACCCGGCATCCGGGAACCCGGCGCCCGCACTCTTGGCACCCACCGCGGCTTCGGCCCCCGCCGCGTGCCCCGCGAACACCGCCTCGACCGCCGCGACCGCCGACTCCACGGTCAGATACAGATTGGTGCCGGTGTCGCCGTCCGCCACCGGATAGACGTTGATCGCGTCGATCTCCTCACGCGCCCGCCCCAGTGTCTCGAGCGCGAGACCGCACCAGGTGCGCACCGCGAGAGCATCGAAGAATGTCTGCGGCACCTGCGCCACCACGCCTCCCTGAGCTGCTGGACGTGGCTCGCAGCGTAGACCCCGGGGCGGTGTCGACCGGAAGAGGGAGGGGCCGGGCCCCTGAGCTGCCATGGTAGTTTCGTTCTACGGGTGCAGCCGTTGTATGCTGCTCCGGTTGCCCGATCTGATCGGGCCTTCCCCCTGGCAACGCCACTCAGATTTCGACCGGCTCCTTCAGAGCCCGAGAATCTCGATCCCGGCCTGCCGGGATCAACCGTAAGTGCATCTGAAGTCTTTGGAGTGACCCGTGGCTGCCAACTGCGACGTCTGCGGCAAGGGGCCGGGCTTCGGCAACAACATCTCGCACTCCCACCGCCGTACGCCCCGTCGCTGGAACCCGAACATCCAGCGTGTGCGTACCGTGGTGGGCGGGACGCCGAAGCGCGTGAACGCTTGCACCTCGTGCATCAAGGCCGGCAAGGTCTCGCGCTGACGCTCAGCTAGCGCGCAACCACTGCTGGTTCGCTGCAGAGCCGGTCCGCCTCTGGTGGGCCGGCTCTTTGCCGTGCCCGTAGACGTGCCCGGGGGTGCGGTGGCTGTGCCACCGCACCCCCGGTTGCTACACGTCACCCCGGAAGCGCCAGCCGTGATCCACCGGCCCGATCCCCCCGCCGAGCGCGAACCCGGCCGCGACAGCCCGCGTGACGTACTCCTTCGCCGCCGCCACCGCTTCCGGCACGGACCGCCCCTTGGCGAGCCCGGAGGCGATCGCCGAGGCGAGCGTGCAGCCGGTGCCGTGGGTGTGGCGGTTGTCGTGCCTCGGCGCCCGCAGCCAGTGCTCCTCGGAGCCGTCGGTGAGCAGATCGACGGCGTCCCCGGGCAGGTGTCCGCCCTTGATCAGCACCCAGCGCGGCCCGTACTCCAGCACGGCCGCCGCGGCCGGGCGCATCTCCCGCTCCGACTCGACCCGTACGCCGGTGATCTGGGCCACCTCGTCGAGGTTCGGCGTGGCGACCGTCGCCACCGGAAGCAGCTTCGAGCGGACCGAGTCCAGCGCGGAGGCGGCGAGCAGGGCGTCGCCGTGCTTGGAGACGCCGACCGGGTCGACGACCGCCGGGGCGTCCGTCCCCGCGATCAAGTCGGCGACCGCCTCCACGAGTTCCGCGGAGGCCAGCATCCCGGTCTTGACCGCCTGGACGCCGATGTCGTCGACGACACTGCGGTACTGGGCCCGCACGGCCTCCACGGGCAGTTCCCAAGCCCCCTGCACGCCGAGGGAGTTCTGCGCGGTCACCGCCGTCACGACGCTCATGCCGTGCACGCCGAGTGCGAGCATCGTCTTGAGGTCGGCCTGGATGCCCGCGCCTCCGCCGGAGTCGGAGCCCGCCACCGTGAGGACGCCCGGGATCACGACTCTATGTCCCCGAAGTGGTCCCAGCCGCCCTTGCTGGTCCACGGCGCCCCGTCGACCGTCACCTGGGGCAGCGCCGAGGGGTTGAGGACCTCGCCGATGACCTTCCAGCGGGCGGGCAGCTTCACGTCCGGCGGGAACGTCGCCACGATCGCGTGGTCCTCTCCCCCGGCCAGCACCCACTGCATGGGGTCGACCCCGACGGCCTGCCCGATGTCGTTCATCTGGGACGGGATGTCGATCGCGCCGGAGCGGATGTCGATCCGCACCTTGCTCGCCTCGGCGATGTGCCCGAGGTCCGCGATCAGCCCGTCGCTGACGTCGCACATCGCGGTCGCCCCGAGCCCGGCGGCGGCGGGACCCGCGTGATACGGCGGCTCGGGCCGCCGGTGCGCCTCCACGAACGCCCGCGGCGAGCGGAACCCCCGGGACAGCACCGCATACCCGGCGGCCGACCAGCCCAGCCAGCCGGTCACCGCGACGAGGTCGCCGGGCTGGGCGCCCGCCCGCGTCACCGGCTCCTGGTTGCGCAGATCGCCGAGCGCGGTGATCGACACCATGATCGAGTCGCCGCGTACGACGTCACCGCCGACCACGGCCGCGCCCGCCACCTGGCATTCGTCGCGCAGGCCGTCCATCAGCTCACTCGGCCAGGTCACCGGCAGCTCGGCCGGGACGACCAGACCGAGCAGCAGCGCGGTCGGTACGGCGCCCATGGCGGCGATGTCGGCGAGGTTCTGCGCGGCCGCCTTGCGGCCCACGTCGTAGGCCGTCGACCAGTCCCGCCGGAAGTGCCGGCCCTCCACGAGAATGTCCGTGCTCGCCACGACCCTGCGGTCGGGTGCGGCCACCACGGCGGCGTCGTCGCCGGGGCCGACCCGGACCGCCGGGGTGGTGGTCAGACGGGAGGTGAGCTCCCTGATGAGCCCGAACTCACCGAGCTCACCAACAGTGCCCTTCATTGCCCTTTCTCCCCTTCTGTCCCTGTCCGTGCCCGGTCGCCAGGCATCTCGGTCCTCGCTACGGTCGAAGTGACCGTCACGTTCTGCCGGACCTGCACCCCGGCGCGCACATCCCGGTTCCCGCAGGTCTCCCCGCGGCGAGCGGCGACGCGATACCGTGGCGTTCCTTTTCCCCACATGATCCTCGTGGCCGCCCTGGAGGTTCCGTGGTACAGGCGTACATCCTGATCCAGACCGAGGTCGGGAAGGCCTCGGTCGTCGCTGAGACGATCAGCAAGATCCCTGGGATCATCCAGGCCGAGGACGTGACGGGACCCTACGACGTCATCGTGCGGGCCAAGGCCGACACCGTCGACGATCTCGGCCGCATGGTGGTCGCCAAAGTCCAGCAGGTGGACGGCATCACCCGCACCCTGACCTGCCCGGTCGTCCATCTGTAGCCCCCGTCTACCCTGTGCCGGTGAACTCTTTCCGTCACCGGCACCGTTGTGTCTTCCGCGTGTTCCGCCTGCCCGCTGTCGCGCTGTTGATCACTGTCGCGGGCTGCTCCTCAGCAGACGACAGCGCGTCGGCGGCGGTTCCCAGTCCGGACGCGAAGGTCGCGGAACTGTGCCGGAACCTGGACAAGGTACTGCCCGCGAGGGTGGACGGTGAGCGCCGGGCGGATCCCGAGCCCGCGTCGGCGCTGACGGCGGCCTGGGGCAGCCCGGCGATCATACTTCGCTGCGGTGTTCCGCAGCCGCCGAAGATGGTCGACCCGAAGGTGGCGGACGGGCGGGACCCGGATGCGGTCGCCGGGGGTGTGAACGGCGTCGACTGGCTGATGGAGAGCGAGGACGGCGGCGGGTACCGGTTCACCACCGCCAACCGCGAGGCGTACGTCGAGGTCCGGGCGCCGAAGGGCGTGGACAGCTCGGGTGTGCTGATCGATCTGGCCGCGGCCGTGAAGGAGGCGATCCCCGAGGGGATCGCCTCGTGAGCGCCGGGCGTCGATGATTCAGCGCAGGCCCGTCGGCCTGCGCAGTGCCGCCTGCACCAGCAGGTCGATCAGCTCCTGGTAGCTCACCCCGCTCGCCTGCCACATCTGCGGGTACATGGAGATGGGCGTGAAGCCGGGCATCGTGTTGATCTCGTTGATCACGAACTCGCCGTCCTCGGTGAGGAAGAAGTCCGCGCGGACCAGGCCCTCGCAGGACGCCGCGTCGAACGCGTCGACCGCCAGGCGCTGGACCTCGGCCGTCTCCTCCGGGGTGAGGGGCGCCGGGACGAGCCCCGGGGTGGAGTCGATGTACTTGGCCTCGAAGTCGTAGTACGCGTGCGCCTCGGGCGAGGGGATCTCCGCGGGCAGGGAGGCCCGGGGGCCGTCCTCGAACTCCAGGACGCCGCACTCGATCTCACGGCCGCGCAGCGCGGCCTCCACGAGGATCTTCGGGTCGTGCCGCTGGGCCTCGGCGATGGCCTCGTCGAGGCCGGAGAGGTCGTCGACCTTGGTGATGCCGATCGACGAACCGGCCCGCGAGGGCTTCACGAACAGCGGCCAGCCGTACTCGTCCGCGAAGTCGACGATCTTCTTGCGGGCGGCGGACCGGTCCTGCTCCCACTCACGGGGACGCACCACCGCGTACGGGCCGACCTTCAGCCCGAACGAGGTGAACACCCGCTTCATGTACTCCTTGTCCTGGCCCACGGCCGAGGCGAGCACGCCCGAACCCACGTACGGGACGCCGGAGAGCTCCAGGAGGCCCTGGAGGGTGCCGTCCTCGCCGTACGGGCCGTGCAGCACCGGGAAGACCACGTCGACCTCGCCGAGCGCCTTGGGGACCGATCCCGGCTCGCTGTAGACGACTTCGCGGCTGGCGGGGTCGACCGAGAGGATCACCGCGCCCTCGGCGGACTCGGCGAGCAGGTCGACGCTCGGCGGGCGCCGGTCGGCGATCGCCATCCGCTCCGGTTCGTCCGCCGTGAGCGCCCAACGCCCGTCCTGGGTGATGCCGATCGGCAGGACGTCGTACTTCGTCCGGTCGATGGCCTTGAGGACGGCGCCGGCCGTGACCACGGAGATCCCGTGTTCGGAGCTGCGCCCGCCGAACACGACGGCCACACGCGGCTTGCGAGGCGGCTGCTCGGGGCTCTGGGGGAGGTTCTCGGTGCTCATATCGGGTTGAGAGTACCCGTTGGTAGGGCCACTGGTAAGCGCCGTCGGCCTCGCGTCGCTCAGCGTCGTTCGGGCTTCGCGCTGCGCGACATCAGCTCCTTGAGCGCCACCACCGGGGGCTTGCCCTCGTGCACGATTGCGACGACCGTCTCCGTGATCGGCATGTCGACGCCGTGCCGGCGGGCCAGATCGAGCACCGACTCGCAGGACTTGACGCCCTCGGCGGTCTGCTTGGTGACCGCGATGGTCTCCTGGAGGGTCATGCCCTTGCCGAGGTTGGTGCCGAAGGTGTGGTTGCGCGACAGCGGCGAGGAGCAGGTGGCCACCAGGTCGCCCAGGCCCGCGAGTCCGGAGAAGGTCAGCGGGTCGGCGCCGAGCGCCATGCCGAGCCGGGTGGTCTCGGCGAGGCCGCGGGTGATGAGGGAGCCCTTGGCGTTGTCGCCGAGGCCCATGCCGTCCGCGATGCCGACGGCGAGACCGATGACGTTCTTCACGGCTCCGCCCAGCTCGCAACCCACCACGTCCGTATTGGTGTACGGGCGGAAGTACGGCGTGTGGCAAGCGGCCTGGAGCCGCTGGGCGACGACCTCGTCGGTGCAGGCGACCACGGCCGCGGCCGGCATCCGCGCGGCGATCTCCCGGGCCAGGTTGGGCCCCGTCACCACGGCGATCCGGTCCGGACCGACCTTGGCGACGTCGTCGATGACCTCGCTCATCCGCATCGCGGAGCCGAGTTCGACGCCCTTCATCAGCGACACCAGAACCGTGTCGGGGGCCAGCAGCGGGCTCCACTCGGCGAGGTTGGCGCGGAGGGTCTGCGAGGGCACCGACAGGACCGTGAAGTCGGCGTCCGCGGCGGCCTCGGCGGGGTCGGTGGTGGCCCGTACGTTCTCCGGGAGCTCGACGCCCGGGAAGTAGTCGGGATTGGTCCGCGTGGAGTTGATCGCCTCCACGAGCTCCGGGCGGCGCCCCCACAGAGTGACCTCGCACCCCGCGTCGGCGAGCACCATGCCGAAGGCCGTACCCCACGAACCGGCGCTCAGGACCGCCGCCTTGACCGGCTTGCTCACTTGCCCAGCCCCTCTTCCTGCACGGTCTGACCGGACTTCCGGTGCGTCTGCGCCTGGGTGCGGCGCCGCTGCTCGATCCGCTCCCTGCGCGGGTCGTACGGCGTCTTTGGCGCCTTCTCGCCGCGGATCAGCTCCAGCTGTTCGGTGACGGCGGCCATGATGACCTCCGTGGCCTCCTTCAGCAGCTCCGCGGTCATGTCCCGGTCGTAGAAACGCGCGAGGTCCACGGGCGGCCCGGCCAGCACGCGGTGCGTCTTGCGCGGCAGCAGATGCGGCTTCTTCGCGTACGGCGGCAGCAACTCGTTGCAGCCCCACTGAGCGACGGGGATCACCGGGCACTTGGTCTGCAGGGCGACGCGCGCGGCCCCGGTCTTGCCGGTCATGGGCCAGCCGTCCGGGTCGCGGGTGAGGGTGCCCTCGGGATAGAAGGCGACGCATTCCCCCCGGTCCACGGCGTCGATCGCGGCCCGGAAGGCGCTCAGCGCGTCCGTGCTCTCGCGGTAGACGGGGATCTGCCCGGTGCCCCGCATCGCGGCTCCGACGAATCCCTTCTTGAAAAGCCCGCTCTTCGCGAGGAATCGCGGGACGCGCCCGGTGTTGTACTGAAAGTGCGCGTAAGCGAAGGGGTCGATGTGCGAATTGTGGTTCACCGCGGTGATAAATCCACCCTCTGCCGGAATGTGCTCCATTCCACGCCAGTCCCGCCTGAGCAGAACCACCAGCGGCGGTTTGCAGATCACCGCGGCGAAGCGGTACCAGAAGCCGATTCTGCGGCGGGGCACGCGGACACCTTCCTCTAGGGCCTGAAAGCCGGGGCCACGGGGGCCGCACAAGTGTCGCCCCAGGCCGCCGGTCTGTCGAGAACACCGTACGCCCCGGCACGCCGCCCGCCCGATGCCCCGGGTGACAATGAGCGCGACAAGAGGAGGACGGAACACCCGTGCAGTGGACCCTGGTCGTACCCCTGAAGCCCCTGGCCCGGGCCAAGAGCAGGCTTGCGGACACCGCGGACGACGGGCTGCGGCCGGACCTGGCACTGGCCTTCGCCCAGGACACGGTGGCGGCCGCGCTGGCCTGCCCGGCGGTAGGGGATGTGGCAGTCGTCACGGACGACGCCCGGGCGGGCCGGGAGCTGACCGCACTGGGCGCCGCGATCATCTCCGACGAACCGGGCGGCGGTCTCAACGCCGCCCTCGCACACGCGACGCGGGTCGTACGGTCCGCGCGCCCGGCCCGGGCGGTGGCCGCACTCAACGCCGATCTGCCGGCCCTGCGCCCCGTGGAATTGTCCCGGGTACTCGATTCCGCCGCCGAATTCCCGCGCGCATTTCTCCCGGACGCCGCCGCAATCGGCACGACCCTGCTGGCCGCCGCCCCGGGCCGCGAATTGCACCCGGCTTTCGGCACGGATTCCCGGGCCCGGCACCGCGCCTCCGGGGCGGTGGAACTGCCCCTGACCGCGGTGGATTCCGTTCGCCAGGACGTGGATACGGGCGATGACCTGCGCAGCGCGCTGGCCCTGGGGGTCGGCCCTCATACGGCGGCGGCCGCCGCGCGGTTGCTGATTCCCGGGCAGTAGGCTGCGGCCATGCAGGCGACCGCGTACACGTACGACCCCGAAAGCCGCAGCGGGCAGGTGCTCCTGGACGACGGCACCCCGGTGCCCTTCGACGCGGCCGCGTTCGACGCGGGGGGCCTCAGGCTGCTGCGCCCGGGCCAGCGGGTCCGTATCGAGGTGGAGGGCGCCGCGGACGCGCTCCGGATCACTCTGGTGACCCTGCAGACCCTCTGATCACACACTGAACACGCCGCGGGCCGGACTCCGTGCGGAGTCCGGCCCGGCGCGTGAGTGCCCCAGCGCCCCTACTTCTTGCGGGCGGTGGTCTTCTTGGCGGTGGTCTTGCGCGCCGTCGACTTCTTGGCGGGCGCCTTCTTGGCCGTGGCCTTCTTCGCCGGGGCCTTCTTCGCGGTGGTCTTCTTCGCGGCGGTGGTCTTGGACGTCGCCGTGGTCTTCTTGGCGGGCGCCTTCTTCGCCGTGGTCTTCTTCGCGGCCGCGGTCTTGGTGGTGGCCTTCTTCGCCGTCGTCTTCTTGGCGGTGGTCTTCTTCGCGGCGGCCGACTTCGTGGTCGCCTTCTTCGCGGCGGCCTTCTTGACCGTCGCGCCGGCACCGCCGGTCAGGCTGCCCTTGGGCGCCTTCTTGACGGAGACCTCGCCGCCACGCGGGAGCTTCTTCGAGCCGCTGACCAGGTCCTTGAAGCCCTGACCGGCGCGGAAGCGCGGAACGGAGGTCTTCTTGACCCGAACCCGCTCGCCCGTCTGGGGGTTACGGGCGTACCGGGCCGGGCGGTCGACCTTCTCGAACGAACCGAAGCCGGTGACCGAAACCCGCTCACCCGAGACGACCGCGCGGACGATGGCGTCCAGTACATGGTCGACAGCGTCGGCGGCCTGCTGACGGCCGCCCATCTTGTCGGCAATCGCTTCTACGAGCTGCGCCTTGTTCACGTCTTCCCCTTCGGAGACATCGCCAGAACGAAAGTGTTCAAGCTTTTTCGCACGTTAGGCAGATATATACCGCAAATCAAACACGAAACGGGCTTATCACCCTTGTGCCGCAACGAACTCGACGGTGTCGAAGGGTTCAGCGTTCCTCGTCGGGGAGACGTCCCTCGTCGAGGTCCGCGGTGAACCGCTCCAGCCGTCTTGCCGCGTCGGCGAGATCGTGCTTGGCCGCGGCCGTAATGACCAGCAGCTTCCGGGTCAGCGCCATCCGTACGCCCTCCGGGACTTGCAGTGCGCGCACTCTTGTGTGCGCTTCCTTGAGTTGGTCCGCGACTGCCGCATAGAGCTCGAGTTGGCCGTCGTGTTCCATGCACAGATTGTGCCATCTGGGGCGAGTTGTCGCCTGCGCAGGGGACAACTGCCGCCTCCGACGGCCTTCCCGGCGCACGTGGAAGTCACGGCTGCACCCCTCGCGTACCCCGGCAACCACCTGCATAACGTGAGAAGTTGGCAGCTGAACAGCGGGTGGGCAGGGCCGTTCGGGTGCAGACACGGCTGTACCCCCGATCGGGCTGATCGGGGGTACAGAGGGGTGTTGCGGTGGCCGAAAGTCGCCTTGTTCTCAGGCGGCCGGCCGTGCCCGGGTCAGACCGGGAGCGTCCGCGGCTTGAACGTGGGGCGCTTCGCCTCGTACGCGGAGATGTCGGCCTCGTTCTGGAGGGTGATCGAGATGTCGTCTAGGCCGTTCAGCAGCCGCCAGCGGGAGTTCTCGTCCAGCTCGAAGGCGGCGGTGATGCCCTCGGCGCGCACCTCGCGGCTTTCGAGGTCGACGGTGATCTCGGCCTGCGGGTCCTTCTCGGTGAGCTCCCACAGCGCGTCCACGGTCTCCTGCTCCAGGACGACCGTGAGCAGGCCGTTCTTGAGCGAGTTGCCGCGGAAGATGTCGGCGAAGCGGGAGGAGATCACGGCCTTGAAGCCGTAGTTCTGCAGCGCCCAGACGGCGTGCTCACGCGAGGAGCCGGTGCCGAAGTCGGGGCCGGCGACCAGCACGGTCGCTCCCTGGCGCTCGCTCTGGTTGAGCACGAACGTCCCGTCCTTGCGCCAGGCCTCGAACAGCCCGTCCTCGAACCCGTCGCGCGTGACCTTCTTGAGCCAGTGGGCGGGGATGATCTGGTCGGTGTCGACGTTGCTGCGGCGCAGCGGGACGGCCCGGCCGGTGTGGGTGGTGAAGGCTTCCATGACTGATCAGACTCCAGCGGGCGTGGGGGCGTCGGCGGACAGGTCGGCCGGGGAGGCCAGGTGGCCCAGGACGGCGGTGGCGGCGGCGACCTGCGGGGAGACCAGGTGGGTGCGGCCGCCCTTGCCCTGCCGGCCCTCGAAGTTGCGGTTGGAGGTGGACGCGGAGCGCTCCCCCGGGGCCAGCTGGTCGGGGTTCATGCCCAGACACATCGAGCAGCCCGCGTGCCGCCACTCGGCGCCGGCCTCCTTGAAGACGACGTCCAGCCCCTCGGAGACGGCCTGCAGACCGACCCGCGCGGAGCCCGGGACGACCAGCATCCGTACGCCGTCGGCGACTTTGCGGCCCTTGACGAGCTCGGCCGCGGCGCGCAGGTCCTCGATACGGCCGTTGGTGCACGAGCCTACGAAGACGGTGTCCACCTTGATGGAGCGCAGCGGCTGCCCGGCCTCCAACCCCATGTACTCCAGGGCCTTTTCGGCGGCGTAGCGCTCCGATGCGTCTTCGTACGAAGCGGGGTCGGGGACGGACGCCGAAAGCGGTGCGCCCTGCCCGGGGTTGGTGCCCCAGGTGACGAACGGCGACAGTCCGGCGGCGTCGATGACGACCTCCGCGTCGAACACCGCGTCCTCGTCCGTGCGCAGCGTCTTCCAGTACTCCACCGCCGCGTCCCACTCCTCGCCCTCGGGCGCGTGCGGGCGGCCCTTGAGGTAGGCGAAGGTGGTCTCGTCCGGGGCGATCATGCCCGCGCGGGCGCCGGCCTCGATCGACATGTTGCAGATGGTCATCCGGGCCTCCATCGAGAGCTTCTCGATGGCCTCGCCCCGGTACTCCAGGACGTAGCCCTGGCCGCCGCCCGTGCCGATCTTCGCGATGATCGCCAGGATCAGGTCCTTGGCGGTGACACCCTCGGGCAGTTCACCGTTGACCGTGATCGCCATGGTCTTCGGCCGCGACATCGGCAGCGTCTGCGTGGCCAGCACGTGCTCCACCTGGGAGGTGCCGATACCGAACGCCAGCGCACCGAACGCGCCGTGCGTGGAGGTGTGCGAGTCGCCGCAGACGACGGTGGTGCCCGGCTGGGTCAGGCCCAGCTGCGGGCCCACCACGTGCACGACACCCTGCTCGACGTCGCCCAGCGGGTGCAGCCGCACACCGAAGTCCGCGGCGTTCTTGCGCAGCGTCTCCAGCTGCACCCGCGAGACCGGGTCCGCGATCGGCTTGTCGATGTCCAGGGTGGGGGTGTTGTGGTCCTCGGTCGCGATGGTGAGGTCCAGACGCCGCACGGTACGGCCGCTCTTGCGCAGACCGTCGAACGCCTGCGGGCTGGTCACCTCGTGCAGCAGGTGCAGATCGATGAAGAGAAGGTCGGGCTCGCCCTCCGCGCGCCGGACGACATGGTCGTCCCAGACTTTCTCCGCGAGTGTCCTACCCATCGCTGTTCCCTCCGGCCGACGACGATCCGCCGACCCAACTAGAGATCTTGAGGAGGCGGTGCCCGTACCCCAGACTCCGGGCACACACCACCAGGCCCTTATGTCACGGGCCGTTGTGACTTCGTGATTCCAGGGTGGCGCGTTCCACGGAAATTTGAACTTGCGTTTCACAGAGTGAGACGCAAGTATCGTTTCATGGACAACAGTAGCGGCGTCGGCGTTCTGGACAAGGCGGCCCTCGTCCTGAGCGCTCTGGAGTCCGGTCCGGCCACCCTCGCGGGTCTGGTCGGTGCTACCGGACTGGCACGACCCACGGCCCACCGCCTGGCCGTGGCCCTGGAACACCACCGCATGGTGGCGCGCGACATGCAGGGCCGTTTCATTCTCGGCCCCCGCCTGGCAGAGCTTGCCGCGGCCGCGGGCGAGGACCGTCTCCTCGCCACCGCCGGCCCGGTACTCACGCACCTTCGGGACATCACGGGCGAGAGCGCGCAGCTCTATCGCCGCCAGGGCGACATGCGCATCTGCGTCGCCGCGGCGGAGCGTCTGTCCGGACTGCGGGACACCGTCCCGGTCGGTTCGACGCTCACGATGAAGGCCGGCTCCTCGGCGCAGATCCTGATGGCCTGGGAGGAGCCGGAGCGACTGCACCGCGGGCTGCAGGGGGCGCGCTTCACGGCGACGGCGTTGTCGGGTGTGCGTCGGCGGGGCTGGGCGCAGTCGATCGGTGAGCGGGAGCCGGGCGTCGCGTCCGTGTCCGCGCCGGTGCGGGGGCCGTCGAACCGTGTGGTTGCCGCGGTGTCCGTGTCCGGGCCGATCGAGCGGCTGACGCGTCACCCGGGGCGTATGCATGCGCAGGCCGTGATCGATGCGGCGGGACGTCTCTCCGAGGCGTTGCGGCGCACCGGCTGACCGACGGAGCGTTTCGGGGGAGGCCGGCCTCAACGCCGCGGCAGGCCTTTCCCGGTCACGCACCATGGCACGGACGGTGTGATCGTCGCGTGCGGGCCGGTAGGGGGTCGCTCGCGCAGTTCCCCGCGCCCCGACAGGGGGCAAGTACGCATGAGGCCCCTCACCGAAGTGAGGGGCCTCATGTGATGTGTACCCCCGACCGGATTCGAACCGGCGCTACCGCCTTGAGAGGGCGGCGTGCTAGGCCGCTACACAACGGGGGCGTGGAGCCTGCGTTTCCGCAGGTCCGAGCTGGTCTACCTGGACTCGAACCAAGACTAACTGAACCAGAATCAGTCGTGCTGCCAATTACACCATAGACCAATGTGGTTTAGACCAGTCAGTACCCCCGACCGGATTCGAACCGGCGCTACCGCCTTGAGAGGGCGGCGTGCTAGGCCGCTACACAACGGGGGCCCTAGCAGTCCCAATATGATCATCGATCGCTCGGAACCAGTACCCCCGACCGGATTCGAACCGGCGCTACTGCCTTGAGAGGGCAGCGTGCTAGGCCGCTACACAACGGGGGCGATGCAGATGAGCTCTGCGAGCTGGCCTACCTGGACTCGAACCAAGACTAACTGAACCAGAATCAGTCGTGCTGCCAATTACACCATAGGCCACTGGAACGCAAGCCCCGGAGGGTTCGTGTTCTAGCTGTGCGCCTGGGGTTCCGGCCTTCCGGCCCGCTCCCGCGGCGCAGAAAGAACATTACCCGAAGGTGGACGGGGCTCCAAAACGAGTATCCGAGCCCAGCAGGGACGGCAGTTCGGCCAGGGAGGCGATGCGGTGCGGCCCGACGGGCGGGTCGATCGTGGCGTACAGACCGCCGCGGTCGATCCACACCGACAGCAGTCCGGCGTCGGCGGCGCCCCGCCCGTCGATCTCCGGGTGGTCGCCGACGTAGGCGACCTGGTGCGGCGGCAGTCCGAGGAATTCGCAGGCCGCGAGGAACGCCCCTGCCTCCGGCTTGGAGATGCCGAGCTCGGCCGCGCACAGGATGGTCTCGAAGCGGCCGTGGACACCGAGGGCGCGCAGTTTTCGGTCCTGGACGTGGAGGCTGGAGTTGGAGAGCACGGCGTGCCGGTGGCTGGCGGAGAGGGCGTCGAGGGCGGGCAGGACGTCCGGGAAGAGGGCCCAGACCGCCTCGTAGTGGGTGACGTACCGCTGGAACCACGCGTCGGCCTCGGCGTCGGTGAGGTCCCGGTCCAAGAACACCCGTACGCGGTCGCGCCGCTGGTCCTGGAAGGTGGCCTCGCCGGCCGAGAAGCGGGCCCATTGCAGGTGGGTGATCTCCCGCCAGTGGTCGAGGGCCTGCTCGACGCTGTCGTAGCGGCCGAGCAGGCCCTCGGCCGTGAGGTGGGCGCGCATGCCGAGGCGGTCGGCGGTGGTGTAGTCGAAGAGGGTGTCGTCGACGTCCCAGACCACGGCTTGGATGCTCATGTTCCGACCGTACCCACCGCGCGATGCTCTCAGCCCGGGGTCATGGTGCCGGAGAGCGTGAGGTCCGGGCCCTGGCCGTCGCCGGGGTGGGCGGTGAGTCTCCAGGTGTACGCGCCGCCCGTGGTGCCGCCGCCGCTGTCGGTGGTGCCGCCCCGGGCGGGGCGTACGGCTGCTCCCGTGGAACGGCCGGTCAGCGTACGGACGATCTTGCCGGAGGCGTCGGTGAGGGTCAGGTGGAGGGGCCCTCGGTGGCCAGGGCGCCGCCGTCCAGGGTCGGGCCGATGCCGTCGAACGACGAGGTGAGCACGGTGCCGGTGAGGAGGGAGCGGGCGGTCAGCGCGGCCTCGGTGCCGCCCGTGCCGAACATCGGGTTGCCGAGCAGGAGCTGATCGCCCACGACCGCTTCGAGCTGGGCGTCGGTCCTGGTGAGGGCGGTGGGCTCGGCGCCCGGTCCGGCGTCGACCCGGATCGCCTTCCGGTCGGCGACGAGCCGGCGGTCGTTGTAGGCGAGCTGCGGGGTCGCGGTGTCGCCGGTGACGTAGGTGCGGAACGCCCCGTCGGAGAGGTCGACCAGGCCCACGGACGTCCTGCCGTCCAGCGCGTAGACGAGCGCGAGGCGGGAGACCGAGCCGCCGGTGCGGTAGAGGACGGGCCGGGCGCCCGCGGGGAAGCCGGTGACCGGGGTGTCCACGGTGAGGGTGCCGTCGACGGTGCGCAGGACGTGCAGGGCGCCGGTGCCGTCCATGGTCAGCACGCTCCAGCCGACGGCGGACCGGTAGGCCTGGCCGGTGGGGATCGTGACGGTGGCGGTGGCACCCGTGGAGCGGTGCTTCTGCCACACTTTCTGGCCGTCGCGGGTGTTCACGACGTCGGTGCCGGTGACCAGGTCGTCCGGGGCCGGCGTGGGCGGGCGGGACCGCGCCCGGGTAGTCCACCGTGGTGACCGAGGGTCCCCGGGCGGTACGGGAAGCCGGACGCCCCGGCCCAGGGGCAGTCCACGGTCGCGCGCTTCTCGTTGGCCAGCCGCAGTGTGCCGGCCGGCTCGTCGGCTCCGGGCGCCGCCTTTGCGGGTGCGGCCGACACGGTGCAGGACAGGGCCACCACCCCGCCGAATGCCGCGCGGACGAGTCTTCGTGAACGGATCATGCTCTCTTCCCCTGTACCTGGGCGCACACGCGCACCGTGCGCACAGAGGGCATCCAACGCCCCCTCCGGGGAGGGGAGTTGGCCGGAGGGGTGAACTCCGTGGCGGCCGGGCGGAGACGGCGAGGGCGGCGCCCGAACCGGACGCCGCCCTCGCGGTGTGATGCCGTGCGCTTACGCGGTGAGCTTCGCCAGCGCCGCGTCGATCCGGGCCAGGGTGGTCTCCTTGCCCAGGACCTCCAGGGACTCGAACAGCGGCAGGCCGACCGTGCGGCCGGTGACGGCGACGCGGACGGGGGCCTGGGCCTTGCCGAGCTTGAGGCCGTGGGCCTCACCGGCGGCCAGGACGGCCTCCTTCAACGACTCGGCGGAGGTCCAGTCGGCGGCCTCCAGCTTCTCGCGGGCCGTGCGCAGCAGGGCGTCCGAGCCCTCCTTCATCGCCTTGGTCCAGGAGGCCTCGTCCTCGGCCGGCTCCGCCAGGAACAGGAAGTCGACGTTGTCGGTGATCTCGGAGAGGACCTTGAGGCGGGTCTGCGCGTGCGGCGCGATGGCCTGCCACTTCGCCTCGTCGAAGGCCTCCGGGGCCCAGGGGGCGAACGGCGCCTGGAGCCAGGGGCGGCAGCGCTCGGTGAAGTCCTTCACGTCCAGCAGGCGGATGTGGTCGCCGTTGATGGCCTCGCACTTCTTCAGGTCGAAGCGGGCCGGGTTGGGCTGCACGTCGGAGATCTCGAACGCCGCGATCATCTCGGCGATCGAGAAGACGTCCTGGTCGGCCGAGAGGGACCAGCCGAGCAGGGACAGGTAGTTGAGCAGTCCCTCGGGGAGGAAGCCGCGCTCCCGGTAGAGGTTGAGGGAGGACTGCGGGTCGCGCTTGGAGAGCTTCTTGTTGCCCTCGCCCATCACGTACGGCAGGTGGCCGA
The DNA here is from genome assembly GCF_014207295.1 of Streptomyces sp. AK010. Lineage (NCBI taxonomy): Bacteria > Bacillati > Actinomycetota > Actinomycetes > Kitasatosporales > Streptomycetaceae > Streptomyces > Streptomyces sp. AK010. The sequence continues at coordinate 129,258 of NZ_JACHCX010000009.1, read as the reverse complement.
AGGACGGGATCTCCTTGGCGACGCCCAGTTCGATCAGCGCCTTGTACAGGGCGATCTGGCGCGGGGTGGAGGAGAGCAGGTCCTCGCCGCGCAGGACGTGGGTGATCTCCATCAGGGCGTCGTCGACCGGGTTGACCAGCGTGTACAGCGGGGCGCCGTTGGCGCGGACGAGCCCGAAGTCCGGGACGTTCTCCGGGGTGAAGGCCAGCTCGCCGCGGACCAGGTCGGTGAAGGTGATCGTCTCGTCGGGCATCCGGAAGCGGACGATCGGCTCGCGGCCCTGGGCCTGGTACTCCTCGACCTGGGCGGCGGTCAGCTCGCGGCAGTGGCCGTCGTAGCCGGAGGGCTTGCCGGCGGCACGGGCGGCCTCGCGGCGGGTGTCCAGCTCGTCCTGGGAGCAGTAGCAGCGGTAGGCGTGACCGGCGTCGAGCAGCTTCTGGGCGACCTCCTTGTAGAGGTCCATGCGCTGCGACTGGCGGTACGGCGCGTGCGGGCCGCCGACCTCGGGGCCCTCGTCCCAGTCGAAGCCCAGCCAGCGCATCGAGTCGAGCAGCTGGGTGTACGACTCCTCGGAGTCGCGGGCGGCGTCGGTGTCCTCGATGCGGAAGACCAGGGTGCCCTGGTGGTGCTTGGCGAACGCCCAGTTGAACAGGGCGGTGCGGACCAGGCCCACGTGGGGGTTACCGGTGGGTGAGGGACAGAAACGGACGCGTGGGGGTACCCCCTGTCCGAGCGGAGTCGAGGACTTGGGGGAGGGGGAGCCGGATGCGCTAGCCACGCTTGACAACCTTGTTGGTGAGAGTGCCGATGCCTTCGATGGTGACGGCGACCTCGTCGCCGACGTTCAGGGGGCCGACCCCAGCCGGGGTGCCCGTGAGGATCACGTCGCCGGGGAGCAGCGTCATGGCCTCGGAGATGTTGACGATCAGGTCCTCGACGGAGTGGATCATCTCGCTGGTCCGGCCCAGCTGGCGCTGCTGGCCGTTGACGGTGAGCTGGATGGTGAGGTCGCTCGCGTCGAGGTCCGTCTCCACCCAGGGGCCGAGCGGGCAGGAGCTGTCGAAGCCCTTGGCGCGGGCCCACTGCTTCTCGCGGCGCTGCACGTCGCGGGCGGTGACGTCGTTGGCGCAGGTGTAGCCGAAGATCACGTCCTTGACGCGCTCGCGCGGGACCTCGCGGCACATCCGGCCGATCACCACGGCCAGCTCGGCCTCGTGGTGCACCTCTTCGGAGAAGGGGGGGTACTGGATCTCGTCGCCGGGGCCGATCACCGAGGTGGACGGCTTGAAGAAGGCGAAGGGGGCGTCGGGGACCTCGCTGCCCAGCTCCTTCGCGTGCTCGGCGTAGTTGCGGCCGAAGGCGACGACCTTGTTGGGGAGCACCGGCGGCAGCAGCCTGACCTTGCTCACCGGCACCTTGGTCCCGGAAAGCTCGAAGTCCGCGAACGGGATGCCCTTGATGATGTCCAGGACGAGTTCGTCCTGCTTGTCGCCCTCGATGGCGCCGAAGGCGACGTTCCCGTCGATGGAGAACCTGGCGATGCGCACGGGATGCTTGGCCCCTTGACTGAACGGCTGGAGTCTGACGGTCCAGGCTAACGCGGGGAGGTGTCCCCGCCCCGCGCATTATGAAGGGGCGCCCCGTCGCGGGGGGCGCCCCTGGAAAATCCGTGTCCCGCCGCCGTGAGCATCCGGCGGCCGGCACGCGTACTTGCTGGTGTCACTCCGCGGCCGCGACGGCCGCGACGGGGATCTCCATGAGGACGGTGCGCTTGGGGTTTGCGGTCTGGGCCGGCAGGTCGACGGGGTGCTCCGGCTGCTCCGGCGTCCGCAGTTCGTCGGCGTCCTCCAGGTGTGCCAGCGTCGTGCGTCGCGGGTTGGCGATCTTGTGGAACATCGTCGTCGTCTTCACTGTTTACTTGACCCTGTCCTGTGGAGGGCGCCGGGCGAGGTGTGAACCCCCGTACGGGCGCGGGTTGTCGGTTGTGCCATCGATGTAAAGCGTCAGGCTAAACATCGGATTCCCCGGCCCGGTCGCGCAGCGGCCATGATCAGCGTGTGAGTTTCCTCACGAATCCGAGGGCGAAACGGTCAATCCGGACTCACACCCCACCCCAACGAAACGGACATTGGCTCACTGAAGCCATCATTCCGCTCCTGATCATGGCGACTGGGACACCCGGCCTGACTCGTCGACTCGCGGGATTACGCCCGAAATGGGCGAACTCGCTTTCTACGACCGGTGATCCGGCACTCACGTGGTGTCACCTACATCACGGCTCGGCCTACGGGCCTTGTTGGAGATCCTGTGCTGTGCTGGAATCTCACGGACCGCCGCGGGATCGAGCCGGCGCACAGGGGGCGCACAGACGCGCCGAGCGGCGGTGAGAAGGGGGAGCCAGCGCCGGTCACTCACGACCACCACGGGGGCGTTTTTCAGGGCGTCCCCAGAACGCCGACACCGTGCCCCGCCGTTCCGGCGACGGGGTGCCTGGTCCAGAGGTTGCGACGCTAGTGCAGGGACGTTTCAAGAGGGATGGCAGCGCTTCGGCGGAGCCGGAGCCGCACGGCGGGACTGGCCCCATGAATGGCGGCTCCTCGCCCCAGCACGCCCAGAAGCAGGGCCCTGCCGGTGACGGCGGCGAGCGCTCCGGGCCGACCGCTTCGGGTTCCACCGGCCCGTCCAAGTCTCTGAAGCCGCCGGCGGGCCCGGTGGGCCCCGGTCCGCGAATAGCCCTGCGGAACTGGCGCATCTCCACCCGCCTGGTGTCGCTGCTCGCGCTCCCGGTGGTCGCCGCCACGTCGCTGGGCGCGCTGCGCATCAACGACTCCATGGACAACATCCAGCAGCTCGACAACATGAAGCTGCTGACGGACCTGACCAAGCAGGCCACCGAGCTGTCGGCCGCGCTCCAGGAGGAGCGCGACCAGTCGGCCGGCCCGCTCGCGCACGGTGGCAAGGCCACGGACTTCACGGTCAAGGGACTGCGCGAGAAGACCGACCGGGCGATGAAGAACTTCCTCGACAGTTCCGAGGAGATCGACAGCAGCAGCAAGGACGGCAACCTCAAGGGCGTCCGCGAGTACCTCGTCCAGCTCGCCGGCGAACTGGGCGACCTGGAGCAGATCCGCAAGGGCGCCTACGCCTCCGAGGACAACTCCACGCAGACGATCGAGTCGTACCACCGTCTGATCGAGAACCTGATCGACCTCTCCCAGGACATGGCCGAGGCGACCAGCAACCCGGACATGATCCAGCGCACGCGTGCGCTCGCGGCGTTCTCCTCCGCCAAGGAGTACTCCTCGATCCAGCGCGCGGCCCTCGCGGCGGCACTGCCCGCGAGCAACACCACGACCGGCAAGCTCTCGCCCAACGACCGGCTCTACGCCGAGTCCGCCCTGGAGAGCCAGAACTCCGAGATCCGCAGCTTCAAGAGCATCTACGGCGAGGACTCCGCCGCCGAGCTGCTCAAGCCGATCGAGGACGGCGGCAACTCGACGATCAAGGCGACCGACACCTACGCGGGTCGCGCCCTGGTCTCCGCGAGCGGTCTCGCCCAGCAGGACAAGCGGTCCTACCGCGACTGGCTGGACGACAGCTCCACCAAGATCCAGCAGATGAAGAACATCGAGCACACACTGCTCGAGGAGATGGAGCAGAAGGCCCGCGAGCTGCGCAGCGCCACCGAGCGCGACGCGATCATCTCCGGTGCCCTGATCCTCATCGTGCTCGGTGTGTCGCTGGTCGGCGCCTTCGTCGTGGCGCGGTCCATGATCCGCTCGCTGCGCCGCCTGGAGGACACCGCGACCAGGGTCGCCTCCGACCGTCTGCCCGAGCTGGTCAAGCAGCTCTCCGAGTCCGACCCGCAGGACGTCGACACGTCCGTGGAGTCGGTCGGTGTGCACTCCCGGGACGAGATCGGCCGGGTGGCCGCGGCCTTCGACGACGTGCACCGCGAGGCGGTCCGCCTCGCCGCCGAGCAGGCCCTGCTGCGGGGCAACGTCAACGCGATGTTCACCAACCTCTCGCGCCGCTCCCAGGGTCTGATCCAGCGCCAGCTGTCGCTGATCTCCGAGCTGGAGTCCCGCGAGGCCGACCCGGACCAGCTGTCCTCGCTGTTCAAGCTCGACCACCTCGCGACGCGTATGCGCCGTAACGGTGAGAACCTCCTCGTCCTCGCGGGTGAGGAGCCCGGCCGCCGCTGGACCCGTCCGGTGCCGCTGGTCGACGTGCTCCGCGCCGCCGCGTCCGAGGTGGAGCAGTACGAGCGCATCGAGCTGGCCTCGGTGCCGACCACCGAAGTCGCCGGCCGCGTGGTCAACGACCTCGTCCACCTGCTCGCCGAGCTGCTGGAGAACGCGACCTCGTTCTCCTCGCCGCAGACCAAGGTCAAGGTCACCGGTCACGCGCTGCCCGACGGCCGTGTGCTGATCGAGATCCACGACACCGGTATCGGCCTGTCGCCGGAGGACCTGGCGGCGATCAACGAGCGGCTCGCCTCTCCCCCGACGGTGGACGTCTCCGTCTCCCGCCGCATGGGTCTGTTCGTGGTCGGCCGGCTGTCCCAGCGGCACGGCATCCGCATCCAGCTGCGCCCGTCCGACTCCGGTGGTACGACCGCACTGGTCATGCTGCCCGTCGACGTCGCCCAGGGCGGCCGGAAGCCCCAGCCCAAGCAGCCCGGTCAGCCGCCGGTCGGTGGCGGCGGTCCCGCCGCCGCGCAGGCCGCCGCCGGTGCGGCCGCGGCCCGGCGTGCCGCCGGTGCCGACCAGGGCGCCGGTGCCCTCGGGGCCGGCGCGTCCGGCGGTGCCTTCGGTGGCGGTGCTCTCGGGGCCGGTGCGTCCGGCGGTGGCCGGCTCGGTCCCGGTCAGAGCCCGCGGGCCGCGCTGCCCGGGCGTGACGCGGACGGTGGCCGTCCGGGAGCGCCGGGCGGTGCGCGCGGACCGCAGGGTCCCGGCCCATCGTCTTTCGAGCAGGGTGGCCCCTCGCAGGGCCGGCAGGCTCAGGGCGGTGCCGGTGCGTCCGGTCAGCAGGCTCCGGGCGCCCCGCAGGGTCGGCAGGCTCCGGGTGCCCCGCAGGGTCTGCAGGCCGCGGGCACGGGCGGGCCGCAGGGCCAGGACGCCTTCGGCGGTGGCCGGAGCCGGAAGAAGAAGCAGGGTGGCAACGCCGAGCAGGGCGAGGGCCGCAGGCCGCAGCTGCCGCCGCGCGGTGGGCCGCGGGCCGAACTGCCCGGCGGTGACGCCCAGCAGCGCGTGCCGAGCTGGAGCGACGAGAACGCCCAGCCGCCGGTGCCGCGCGCCTCGCTGGACGCCCCGCGCGGCCACGAGGACCCGGACGTCTCCCGCACCTCGTCCCTCCCGCGCGTCGACGACCGGCAGGGCCTCGGCTCGCCGGCCGACTTCGGCGCCCCTCAGCAGGCGGACCCGTTCGGCCCCGGCGCGAACACTGCGCAGGGCCAGGGTCCGTTCGTCCGCCCGGACGTCTTCGGTACCCCGGGCGGCCGCCCGGACCAGTCGTCCACGTCGGGCCAGTACCCGGCGCCGCAGTCCTACGACAACGGCTCCACGGGCCAGTACCCGGCGCAGCAGTCCTACGACAACGACTCGACCGGCCAGTACCCGGCTCCGCGTCAGGACGACGGCTCCACGGGCCAGTACCCGGTGCCCCGTCAGGACAACGGCTCCGGGCGGCCCACCCTCCCCGGTCCGGCCACGCAGGCCGACCCGGCGGGCACGGGCCAGTTCGAGCGGCCGCAGCCGAACGCTGGCCGGGGCCCGGCCGACTTCGGTGCCCCGCGTCCGCCCGCCCCGCAGACCCGCCCGGTCCGGCAGGAGCCCGAGGCCCTGCCGCCGGCGTCCGGTCCCGGCGACGGTCGTACCCCGCTGTACGACACGCTGGAGACCAACTGGTTCCACGGCCAGCAGGAGCAGCAGCAGAACAACGGCTCCGCTCCGGCCGCCCCGCAGCAGCCGCAGGGACCCACCGGTCCGCAGCGGTCCGCCCCCGCCGGCTGGCGTACCTCGCCGAACGACGATCTCGTCCGCCAGGCCGAGCGAGTCCGCCAGCCCGCCGCGGGTGGTGTCACCACCTCCGGCCTGCCGCGCCGGGTGCCCCGGGCGAACCTCGTTCCGGGCACGGCTCAGCAGCAAACCCACCAGAGCGGTCCGCAGATCTCGCGTGCGCCCGATGACGTGCGCGGCCGGCTGACCAATCTCCGTCGGGGAATCGCACAGGGTCGTCAGGCCGGGTCCACCCAGACCGGCAGCCACCCACGGCCCACTCACCAGCAGGAGCGTTAGTTGAGTCCGATGAGCCAGGCGGCACAGAATCTCAACTGGTTGATCACCAACTTCGTGGACAACACCCCCGGGGTGTCCCACACCGTCGTCGTGTCCGCCGACGGTCTCCTCCTGGCGCTGTCCGAGGGCTTCCCGCGCGACCGCGCCGACCAGCTCGCGGCCGTCGCCTCGGGCCTGACGTCGCTGACGGCAGGTGCGTCCCGGATCTTCGAGGGCGGTGACGTGGCGCAGACGGTCGTGGAGATGGAGCGGGGATTCCTCTTCCTGATGTCCGTCTCGGACGGCTCGTCCCTGGCCGTGCTCGCCCACCCCGAGTGCGACATCGGCCTCGTCGGCTACGAGATGGCGCTCCTGGTCGACCGCGCCGGCGCGGTCCTCACCCCGGACCTGCGAGCCGAGCTCCAAGGCAGTCTGCTCCACTGATCGGCCCCGGCACCACCCGTCTCACCACATCACCGTCCGGCCGCCACACACCCCACACAGGCCCCGTCAGACGGCTTGCTGACCGACTTGCTGTCCCGCCCGGAGGACCCATGACCCCGCCCACCGCCTCTCATGATCCGTACGCGGAGCCGTACGAGGACGAGGGCGACCAGCCGCTGGTCCGGCCTTACGCCATGACCGGCGGCCGGACCCGGCCGCGCTACCAGCTGGCGATCGAGGCACTGATCAGTACGACCGCGGACCCCGCCGCGCTCATGGGACTGCTCCCGGAGCACCAGCGGATCTGCCACCTGTGCCGTGAGGTCAAGTCGGTGGCCGAGGTGTCGGCGCTGCTCAACATGCCGCTGGGCGTGGCCCGGATCCTGGTCGCGGACCTCGCCGAGGCCGGTCTCGTCGCGATCCACCAGCCGGGCGGCGACGACGCCACCGGCGCACCGGACGTGACACTGCTCGAAAGGGTGCTCAGTGGACTTCGCAAGCTCTGACGCGGGTCGATCGACCACCTCCGCGAAGATCGTGGTGGCTGGCGGCTTCGGCGTGGGCAAGACCACGTTCGTGGGTGCCGTCTCGGAGATCAACCCGCTGCGCACCGAGGCCGTGATGACGTCCGCTTCGGCCGGCATCGACGACCTCACCCACACCGGGGACAAGACCACCACCACGGTGGCCATGGACTTCGGCCGTATCACCCTGGACCAGGACCTGATCCTGTACCTCTTCGGTACGCCCGGTCAGGACCGCTTCTGGTTCATGTGGGACGACCTGGTGCGCGGCGCCATCGGCGCGGTGGTGCTCGTGGACACCCGGCGCCTGGCCGACTGCTTCCCGGCCGTCGACTACTTCGAGAACTCGGGCCTGCCCTTCGTCGTCGCGCTCAACGGCTTCGACGGGCAGCAGCCCTACCAGCCCGAAGAGGTGCGCGAGGCGCTGCAGATCGGTCCGGACACCCCGATCATCACGACGGACGCCCGGCACCGGTCCGATGCGAAGAGTGCCCTGATCACGCTGGTCGAGCACGCTCTGATGGCACGGCTGAGGTAGCACCCAATTCAGAAGTGCCATACGGCAGTTGTCGTAGATGCACCGTAGCCGGCTGTGTCCTTTGACACGGTCGGCCACGGTGTTCATAACGTTTCGGCAGAGGAATCGGGTGGTATGGCCACTCGTCGCGCACATCCGGTCTCGCTGCGCGCACAATCGCCCCGCCTTTTGGCGGGGCTCGCTCTTTATGACCGTTTTATCTGGCGCTTGCATCACGTCGAATCCCCGCCTCGGACTGTTTGGAAGAGCGCAGGTCGTCGTGCTGGAATGCCTGAACTGCCCAATAGTCAATGACGTACTCGTCCGTCGCCGGCGACTTGGGCTCTGAACACTGCGGCACAACGTTGGTGCCGACCGCCGAGAGGTTGTTGGTCGAGTGAGGCGAAGCAAGAACAGTCCCGAGCCGTCGGCCCGGGGCAACTTCACCCCGCCGCCGCGCACAGCGGCGCCCGCCCCCGTGCCCGGTTCGGAACCTGCGGCCGCGCCCCCCGAGAGCGGCGGCCGTCTCTCCCCGCGCAACTGGCGCGTGGCGACCAGGCTCAACGCGATCCTGCTCATACCCGTGGTCGTCGGCCTCGTCATGGGCGGCTTCCAGGTGAAGAGCTCGATCGACACCTGGCAGGAGGCCGAGGACGCGGAGAACACCGCGCGCCTGGTCCGCGCTTCGCTGCTCTACGCCAACGCCCTCTACAACGAACGCGACATCACCGCCGCTCCGCTGCTGCAGGGCAAGGGCCAGGACGACAAGACCGTCGCCGGCGCCCGCAAACTCACCGACGAGGCCGCCGACGAGTTCGACGCCGCTGCGCAGAACATGCCGGGCAAGCCCGGCCTGGAGCGCCGGCTCGGCCTCTTCCGCAAGGTGGAGCCCAAGCTGGCCACCCTGCGCCAGGTCGCCTACACCTCCAAGCTGAAGGGCGTCCAGACCGAAGAGGGCTACGTAGAGGTCGCCCACCCGCTGACGGAGTTCGCCAACGAGCTCGGCCTCGGCACCGGAAACATCACCAGCTACGGCCGGACCGTGTACGCCATCGAACTGACCAAGGCGGCCCTGTCGCTGCAGCGGTCGATCGGCATGCACATCCTGGTCAAGCCGGGCCCGGACGCCGGCAACCTCGCCAGCCAGCGCATCGCCCTCTCCTCGTACGCCTACCTCGAGCGCATCGCCGTGCAGGAGTACATCGGCGGTGGCACTCAGCAGGACGCGGACAAGCTCAAGGCCGCCGAGGCCAAGATCAAGGCCGACGGTGCCGCGATGGCCCGTGAGGCCAAGGGCAAGAACCCGGACTACGTGCCGCCGCCCGCCAACCCGACGACGATGATCTCGGCCGTGGCGACGCTGCCGAGCACGGACCCGAGCGCCCGTGCCGCACTCGCCGAGAAGGGCGTCACCGCAGAGAACTGGTGGGCGGTCAACACCCTCAAGTTCAACGCGTACGAGAAGATCGAGACGGACATGGCCGACAAGGCCGTGAGCGAAGCGTCCGACATCGCCGACGACGCCCAGCGTGACGCCTACATCACCGGTGCCGCCGTCGTGGTCGCCCTGCTCCTGGCCTTCATCCTGGCCGGCGCGGTCGCCCGTCAGATGAGCCGCTCGATGCGCCAGCTGCGCAACGCCGCCTTCGGCATCGCCGAGCAGCGTCTGCCGATGCTGGTCGACCAGCTCTCCCGCACCGACCCCGGCCGCGTCGACACCCGTGTCCAGGCCATCCCGATCTCCACCACGGACGAGATCGGCGAAGTCGCCCGCGCCTTCGACCAGGTCCACCGCGAGGCCGTCCGGCTCGCCGCCGAGCAGGCCCTGCTGCGGGGCAACATCAACGCGATCTTCACCAACCTCTCGCGCCGCAACCAGTCGCTGATCGAGGGCCAGCTGACCCTCATCACCGACCTGGAGAACAACGAGGCCGACCCGGACCAGCTGGAGAACCTCTTCAAGCTGGACCACCTCGCGACCCGTATGCGCCGCAACGGCGAGAACCTCCTGGTCCTCGCCGGCGAGGAGCCCGGCCGCCGCTGGGACCAGCCGGTCCCGCTGGTCGACGTGCTGCGCGCCGCCTCCTCCGAGGTGGAGCAGTACGAGCGCATCGAGCTCTCCGGCGTGCCGGAGGCCGAGATCCACGGCCGCGCCGTGACCGACCTCGTGCACCTGCTCGCCGAGCTGCTGGAGAACGCGACGACGTTCTCCTCCCCGCAGACCAAGGTGCGCGTGACCGCGACCCGTCTCCCCGACGGCCGCGTGATGATCGAGATCCACGACAAGGGCATCGGCCTGACCGCCGAGGACTTCGCGGACATCAACCACAAGCTGGCCAACCCGCCGACCGTGGACGCCGCGATCTCGCAGCGCATGGGCCTGTTCGTGGTCGGCCGGCTGTCCGACCGGCACGGCATCCGCGTCCAGCTGCGCCCCTCGGGCGAGCAGGCCGGCACCACCTCGCTGGTCATGCTGCCGGACGCGATCACCCACGGTGGCGGCGGCGAGAGCCACGTGGACCGCGACGAGTTCACCGTCTCGCAGATCATCCCGGAGCAGAACTTCGGCGGCGGCGGTGAGAACTTCAACCAGCAGCCCATGCGCACGGCCGCGGAGCTCGGCTTCGACGACAGCCGCTACTCCGACGTCCCCGACGACATACGCGAGCTGGACCCCGTCGGCCGCTCCCTGATGCGCGAGGAGCGCCGGGCGGCCCTGGAGTCGCAGTCGCACGAGCAGCCCGCTCTGCCCGGTCAGAGCGGCCCGCAGCACGACCAGGCGACCGGGTACCGCGACGAGTACAACGGGCAGCAGGGCTACGACGCCGGACAGGCCTACGACACCGGCCAGAACGGCTACCCGGAGCAGCAGCCGTCCTCGTACGACCGTCAGGCGCCGTACGAGCAGCAGCAGCCGTCGTACGGCGAGCAGCGGCACACGGCGTACGAGGAGCCGCAGCGCTCTGCGTACGACGAGCAGTACTACGCGCCGGGCGGCGGTCTGCCGCAGAACGACACCTTCTCGCCGAACGGCGGCTACCCGGAGCCCTCCTATGCGGAGCCGGCCCAGGAGGAGCCCACGGCACCGAACTCGGGCGGGCAGGGCGGCTTCGCGGCGTTCGAGCAGCGGCGTCACCAGGATGACTGGCCGCAGCAGGACGGCTACCAGAACGGCTACCCGAACCAGTACCCTTCTCAGGCCCCGGAAACGGAATCCGCGCAGGCCGCTGACGCGAGTGAGCAGGACCGCGTAGGCTTCGACCGTCCGGGACCGACCCAGTCCGCCGCCCCGTCGCTCACCGACGCCGGGCTTCCCCGCCGCGGAGCCACCGCGAGCGGAGCGAACGGCACGGGCGGCGCACGGCACGTGAGCCAGGAGCCTCCCGCCTCCACCCCGGAGAGCAACGGCGACAGCGACTGGCGCTCGGCCAACGACGAGCGGTGGCAGCAGGCCTCGCAGCTCCGGAAGCCGAAGGCGGGCGGGGTCACCTCCTCCGGCCTGCCGAGGCGGGTACCCAAGGCGAACCTGATCGAGGGTGCCGCCGAAAGCACCCCCCAGGGAGGCCCCCAGGTCTCCCGTGCCCCGGAGGACGTCCGGGGCAGGCTGAGCAACCTGCGCAGGGGCGTCCAGCGCGGACGCACCGCAGGCAGTGAAACGAACGGCCAGGGCTTCGGTCCTGACAGCACCTACAACCAGGAGCGTTAGTGTGAGCCCGATGAGCCAGGCGGCACAGAACCTGAACTGGTTGATCACCAACTTCGTGGACAACACCCCGGGGGTGTCCCACACGGTGGTGGTCTCCGCCGACGGACTCCTTCTGGCGATGTCCGAAGGGTTCCCCCGCGACCGTGCCGACCAGCTCGCGGCCGTCGCCTCCGGTCTGACGTCCCTGACGGCAGGCGCCTCCCGGATCTTCGAGGGAGGCGCGGTGAACCAGACGGTTGTGGAGATGGAGCGGGGATTCCTCTTCATCATGTCCGTATCCGACGGCTCGTCCCTCGCCGTCCTCGCACATCCGGAGGCGGACATCGGCCTCATCGGGTACGAGATGGCGCTGCTGGTCGACCGAGCCGGTACGGTCCTGACACCGGACCTTCGTGCAGAGCTCCAGGGGAGCCTGCTCAACTAACAGACGGACGGTGCGTTTTGGCGTCCCGTGGCCGTAAGGTTTCGGGACGCGGCTCCACAGCGATGGGTGCCAGGCACAGTCGGAGGAGGAGAAAGTGGCAACACCCCCAGGCGGTTCGTCTTCGGGCAACTGGTCGTACGGCCCTGCCCAGGGCCAGGGCGACGGTGGTCAGAACCCGAACCGTTACAACTTCCCCTCCGCACCGAGCCACCGGCAGCCGTACGCGCCGCAGGGCCCCGGCCCTTCGCCGTACGACCAGCCGTCGGCCCCGCGCATCCAGCCCGTGCAGCCGCAGCGCCGCACCCCAGAGCCGGCACCCGGCGGGGCGTCGAACAACCACAATCCGTTGGTGCGTCCGTACGCCATGACCGGCGGCCGGACCCGCCCGCGCTACCAGCTCGCCATCGAGGCGCTGGTGCACACCACTGCGCAGCCGCACCAGATGCAGGGCCAGTTGCCCGAGCATCAGCGGATCTGCAACCTCTGCCGGGAAATCAAGTCGGTCGCCGAGATCTCGGCGCTCCTCACGATCCCTCTCGGCGTGGCCAGGATCCTCGTCGCCGACTTGGCGGAGGCGGGACTGGTCGCCATCCATCAGCCCGGCGGCGACGAGAACGCCGGCGGCCAGCCAGACGTGACACTGCTCGAAAGGGTGCTCAGTGGACTTCGCAAGCTCTAGCGGAGGGCCTTCCCGCTCCACCACGTCCGCGAAGATCGTGGTGGCTGGCGGCTTCGGCGTGGGCAAGACCACGTTCGTGGGTGCCGTCTCGGAGATCAACCCGCTGCGCACCGAGGCCGTGATGACGTCCGCTTCGGCCGGCATCGACGACCTCACCCACACCGGGGACAAGACCACCACCACGGTGGCCATGGACTTCGGCCGTATCACCCTGGACCAGGACCTGATCCTGTACCTCTTCGGTACGCCCGGTCAGGACCGCTTCTGGTTCATGTGGGACGACCTGGTGCGCGGCGCCATCGGCGCGATCGTGCTGGTCGACACGAGGAGGCTCGCCGACTGCTTCCCCGCCGTCGACTACTTCGAGAACTCGGGCCTGCCGTTCGTCATCGCGCTGAACGGCTTCGACGGCCAGCAGCCGTACACGCCGGACGAGGTCCGGGAAGCCCTCCAGATCGGTCCGGACACCCCGATCATCACGACCGACGCCCGCCACCGGGCCGACGCGAAGTCGGCGCTGATCACGCTGGTGGAGCACGCTCTGATGGCGCGCCTGCGGTAATCGCCCCGTGCGCCTTGCGGCCCCCGTTCCTCCTGTGGGAGGAGTGGGGGCCGCAGTGTCCCCTGTACGAGCAGTCCCCGCTGACCAGTCTGAAGGGACCGCCCGCACCTCCAGTCGCCGGCGGGTACTCCCCTGCCGGCCGCGATGCTCTGCGCCATGCACCTGATGGAGCTGTCCCTGGTCGCACTGAGCGGCGATGTCGACCTGTCTCCGCTCGGGGCGCAGCAGTCTCTGCTCGAACCAGCCCTGACCGGCGGTGCGTCGCTGAAGAACACCGACGTGCTGGGGGAACTCCCAGCTCTGGACGCCCTCTACCTGGAATCCGCATGCCTGCGGCAGCTGGGCGAGCGGTGCCTGGCACCAACGCTGACCAGCCTCGGCCTGATGCACCTCGGCGCATCCCTCTCGACCTCGCTCCGCTGCGGCACGACCGGATCGAGTGGCTGGGGCTGTATGCCGGGGAGACGTGCCTACCCCAAGGGGATCACGCGTTGTCCGCGCTGCCTCGGCCTGGGAGCCTTGCGCTCACGCGCATCAACGTGGCCGCCTGGCTGGACGCGGGATCCTTCCCTCCACCCGGGGTGAACTCTCTCAACCTCATCCGTTGCTTCCTTCCCGAGGACCCCACCACGCTCGACTTCCCCGGCGTGCGCGTCGTCATCCGCTAGCACAGCGCCACGGCCCCGCCCTCCCGAAGGAGGACGGGGCCGTCAGGGCGTGAGGAGGTCAGCGCCAGCTGTGCGGGGCGCGGAAGCCCGGCTCGCGTTCCAGGCGGCGCCAGCCCGCCTTGATGCGGCCTCGGTGGGCCGGGGCCGGGTCCGTGGGGCGGGCGGCGGCGCGGGCCAGGAGGATGGCCGTGATGGCGGCGACTTCCTCGGGCTCGGCGTGGCCCTTCTCGACGCGGATGTCAGCAGATTCCATGGGTGTCAGTCTCCGTGAGGAAGATGTCCGCAGGGTTACTGCGGCGGGTTGCCGTGCTTGCGGGACGGCAGGTCCGCGTGCTTGGTCTGGAGCATGGCGAGGGACTTGATCAGCACCTCGCGGGTCTCGGCGGGGTCGATGACGTCGTCGACCAGGCCGCGCTCAGCCGCGTAGTAGGGGTGCATCAGCTCGGACTTGTACTCCTTGACCATGCGGGCCCGCATGGCCTCGGGGTCCTCGGCCTCGGCGATCTGACGGCGGAAGATGACGTTGGCCGCACCCTCCGCGCCCATGACCGCGATCTCGTTGGTCGGCCAGGCGTAGGTGAGGTCGGCACCGATGGACTGGCTGTCCATGACGATGTACGCACCTCCGTAGGCCTTCCGCAGGATCAGGGAGATCCTCGGCACGGTCGCGTTGCAGTAGGCGTAGAGGAGCTTCGCGCCGTGGCGGATGATGCCACCGTGCTCCTGGTCGACGCCAGGGAGGAAGCCGGGGACGTCCAGAAGAGTGATGATCGGAATGTTGAACGCATCGCACATCTGCACGAAGCGGGCCGCCTTCTCGGAGGCCTCGATGTCCAGCACACCCGCCAGGGCCTGCGGCTGGTTCGCCACGATGCCGACGACCTGGCCGTCCATCCGGCCGAGCGCGCAGATGATGTTGCGCGCCCAGCGCTCGTGGACCTCCAGGTACTCGCCGTCGTCGACGATCTCCTCGATGACCTTGGCCATGTCGTACGGACGGTTGCCGTCCGCCGGGACCAGGTCCAGCAGGACGTCCGAGCGGCGGTCGGCCGCGTCCGAGGGCTCGGTGCGGGGCGGGTTCTCGCGGTTGTTCTGCGGGAGCAGCGAGAGGAGGTAGCGGACCTCGGCGATGCAGGTCTCTTCGTCGTCGTAGGCGAAGTGGCAGACACCGGACGTCTCGGCGTGGACGTCGGCGCCGCCCAGGCCGTTCTGCGTGATCTCCTCGCCGGTGACCGCCTTGACGACGTCGGGGCCGGTGATGAACATCTGCGAGGTCTCGCGGACCATGAAGACGAAGTCGGTGAGGGCGGGGCTGTAGGCCGCGCCGCCGGCGCACGGGCCGAGCATCACCGAGATCTGCGGGATCACGCCCGAGGCCTTGGTGTTGCGCTGGAAGATGCCGCCGTAGCCGGCGAGCGCCGAGACGCCCTCCTGGATGCGGGCGCCCGCGCCGTCGTTCAGCGACACCAGCGGGGCACCGGCCGCGATGGCCATGTCCATGATCTTGTGGATCTTCGTGGCGTGGGCCTCGCCCAGGGCGCCGCCGAAGATGCGGAAGTCGTGGGCGTAGACGAAGACCGTGCGGCCCTCCACCGTGCCCCAGCCGGTGATCACACCGTCGGTGTACGGCTTCTTGGCGTCCAGGCCGAAGCCCGTGGCCCGGTGCCGGCGCAGCTGCTCGACCTCCCTGAAGGACTCCGGGTCGAGGAGGAGTTCGATGCGCTCCCGCGCGGTCAGCTTGCCCTTGGCGTGCTGCGCCTCGGTCGCCTTCTCGCTCGGTCCCGCCATCGCCTGCGCACGGATCTCGTGCAGTTCGGCCACGCGTCCGCGCGCGTCGGTCGGCTCACCCGGCGCCTCATCCAAAACGGTCATGTAGTGACCTTACGAAGCCGACCGAGGAATGAGGGCCGTCGACTCCTCACAGTCTCCGGCGTGTTTTCCTGGTACCCCTGAACAGAACCGTGGCGCGGATGAGCCTTTCCGACTGCTCAGGGGGCGTGTCGCTTGTAGGGGTCACACAAAGGGGTCAGGCGAGAGTCACCTCACAGACGTGGGTGGCGCATACCTCCCCAGGAGTGACGCGCACGCGCAGTCGGCGGCCTGTGGAGAGCACCTCGACCGTTTCGTCCGCCCGGTCGACCCGGCGGACCGGGTGGTCCCAGACGATCTCCAGGGGTTCGCCCGTACGGGGCGGTTCGCTCACGCAGAGGGTAGCGGTACGGCCCCGGCGGACGACCAGCACGCTCGCGCCGCCGGAGGCGGAGAGCGGACCCGCGGTCCCCGCCTGCCAGAACGTGGCGGCCGTGCAGCCGAGGGAGGGCACGGTGACCGCCTGGCGGACGGCGTCGTTGGCGAGGACCGACATCCAGTGGCGGTCGGCGGCGCGGCGCGCGACCGCGTGGCGGGAGGCGCCGGGCATGAGGAGGTAGGTGTACGTGGCGTCCTCGGGGTCGGTGCCGTGGTCGAGCCAGAGGGTCTGCCAGCGGCGGGTGCGCCGCTCCGGTGTGCTGCCGGTGTTGATGTCGGACCAGGCCCCGGTGCGGTCCTCGCGCAGTGCCCTCGGCTCGCGGCCGAACAGGACCCAGCCGCCGTGGTCCTCCAGGTGGGCCCAGTGCGGGCCCTTGACGAAGCGCGGGGTGCCGGCGGCGCCGAGGGTGCGGTTGTCGACGACCGTCTCGACCGGGACGCCGTCGGAGCAGGTGATCCCGGCGCCCAGGCAGATCACCGCGTCCTCGACGCAGAACCAGGACTTGCGGGCTTCGAGGGTGGAGCCGAGGCCCTTGAGGTGCTGGCCGAGGGCCGCGTAGGTGCCGTCGGTGGTGCCACCGACCCAGCGCGCGTCCGGGCGGGCCGTGCCCCACTCGCCGCCCTCGCGGTCGGCGAGCCGTTTGGTGGAGACGGTGGTGCCGGGCAGGCGGTACCAGTCGACGGTCGGCCAGAACCAGTCCGTGTACTGGTCGCCGGTGCCCTCGGCCCACCAGCTGACCATGCCCGCGCCGGTGTGCCAGCCACGGGGGTTCTCGCCGTTGCCGCACTCGTAGTGGGCGATGCGGTCGCTGGCCATGGCGATGTTCACGGTGAAGCCGGGCCCGCGGTGGACGGCGCGGTCCATGGCGGCGAAGAGGTGGTGCCCGGTGGGTTCGGGCGCGGCCGGGGCGGGTGAGGCGGCGATGGCGTGCAGCCGGGCCAGGTCCGCTACGCCGAACTGGGGTGCCGTCAGGATCGGGCTCACGGTGTCGCGTTCGATCCAGCCCTTGACGCGGGCATGCCAGCGCTCGCGCTCCGCGGGGCTGGCACCGGCCGCGAGCAGGGCGATCGCGGCGATGAGCTGCCCGCCGTGGTAGTGGTCGCTGCGCAGGACCTTGCGGTCGTCGGTGTTGAGGTAACCGCGGCTGATGGCCCGGCCGTTGACGCTGTCCATGACGAGTCCGTCGTGGAGCAGCGGCGCGTAGGCACGCTCGACGCTGTCGAGGACGATCTGCCGGTTCGGGTCGGTGACCTCCCAGTCGGATCCGGCGAGCAGGGCGAAGAGGCGGCCGAGGCCGTCGAGCATGACCTGGCCGTAGGTGCCCGAGTAGGCGACCCAGGTGTGCTGGACGAAGGAGCCGTCGGCGTGGAGGCCATCGCCCCGGGTGACGTAGGGGAAGACCGGGGAGAGGGCGTCCCGGGCGAGGGCGATCTTTGCGGGGGCGCGGCCGAGGATGCCGCGCAGGGCCACGGAACGGCACAGGTCGACGCGGTTGGCGCCGGTGGAGGTGCCGCTGTAGTCGCCGAGGGCCGAGTCGGGGACGAAGTGGTCGACGGCGGCGCAGGCGGCACGGACGCGGGCCTCCCCCAGCTCCTCGTACAGGGCGGCCGTGATGTCCGTCAGCAGGCGGGGGCTGCCGATCTGCCACTCCCACCAGTTGCCGTAGCGGGTGGTGGAGGGGTTGTAGACGGTGGCGGAGAGGTGGTCGAGGCCGCGCAGGATGCCGGTCAGGAGGGCGGGGTCGGCGGTGGAGCCGGTGCCCGGCTGGACGTAGGCCTGGGTCATGGTCCACAACCGGCCGTAGCTGAGGGTGATGCCGGCCGGCGGGTCGAAGGGGTGCCCGGGCCAGAGGGAGTCCGCCGCCGGAGTCATGCTCGCGCGCAGGTGCCGGGCGAGCGCTCCGGTCCCGGTGAGCCGGGCGGCGTAGGGCTCGGCCGTGGGGTCGTAACCGGTACCGAGGGAGATGCCGAGCCAGCGGCGACGGAGGGTGTCGTACGGATCGCCCGGCGCGTCGCCGCCCCGGCCCGCCGGTGCCGCGCCGCCGGTGGCCGCGAGGGCGGCGACCGCCAGCATCAGGGCGCGCCGGCTGGGCCGGAGCGGGTCGGCTGCCCCGGCCGCACGGCGGGGAAAGAGGCGACGCTGGGGAGTCATGCCCATGCCCTACCACGGGGAGAGGCTCACCTGAACGGTGGATTCGGCCGGAGTGACCGGAACGGGGGAATGGCCGGTCCGATCGGACCGGCCAGACCGCCAAGAACCAACGGAGCGGGGACGATCGGGGCCGGTGGAACCGGGAACGGCCGGAGAAGCCGGAGCCGGAGCCGATCGAGACGGCCCGAGCCAGGAACGGCCGGACGGGCAGCCCGCGAAGCAGACGTTGTCGAAGGCGAGGGCGGCGGGCTCGGCGCCGTGGGAGGGCAGTGGGGCGGCCCCGGCGGCCGGTTCAGCCGGGATCAGCCCAGGGCGACGCGGACCGAGAGCGGCTGGGCAGACCCGAGCCAGGAACGTCCCGGGCCACCCGCACCGGGCACGGCCGACGGCAGCCATCCGACCAGGCCCAGCCGGAATGAGCCGCCCCGACCCGGCACTCTCCGCATGCGTCAGCCGAACCGGGCACCGCCGGCAGGCCACCCTCGCGGGCACCGCCGACGACAACCACCGACCAGGCACGGGCGAAGTAAGTCACCCCGACCGGGCACGGCCCTCATGCGTCAGCCGAACCGCACGCCTCCGACACAGGCCACTCCGACGCAACCGCCGGATGGCAGTCACCAGAACCAGCCCCGGCCGGCGTCACCCGACGGGCACGGCCGACGCCCGTACCCCCGGCCGGCACGGCCCCCTTGGTCAGCCGAAGCGGTTCAGCAGGCGGCGGTACAGGCCCGGCGCGAGGCCTCGGACCCGGCCCGGGACGGTCAGCCAGGCGGGGACGTAAGCCTCGTCGCGGTTCTGCCGGACGGCGTCCCAGATCGTGCCGGCGACGCAGCCGGGCGACAGGAGACCGGCGCGGTTGCCGTCGTAGGGCCTGCCGCGGCGGGTGTGGAAGGCCGTGTCGACGGCGCCGGGCACGACGAAGGTCACGCCCACGCCCGTGCCGCGCAGTTCCTGGCGCAGCGCCTCGGCGAAGGCGGCAAGTCCGGCCTTGGCGGCGGAGTACACCGCCTCCTCCCGCAGGCCCACGCACCCCGCGACCGCGCCGAGCAGCACCACACGCCCCCGCCCGGCCGCGATCATGGTGGGCAGCACCTCGCGCACGAGGTGGAGCGTGGCGTTGAGATCCAGGGTCAGTACGCGGTCGATGTCGGTGTGCGGCATGGCGGTGAAGGGGCCCGTCCAGCCCATGCCCGCCCCGGCGACCAGGACGTCGATCCGGCCGGTGGTGTGCAGCGCGGACTGGGCGAGCAGGCGCGGGCCGCCCGGGGCGGCGAGGTCGGCGGGCAGCACCACGGCCGAGGTGCCGAGGGCCGTCTGCTCCAGGCGGTGCCGGTCGCGTCCGTTCAGCAGCAATTGCCAGCCGTCCATCGCGAAACGCCGTGCCGTGGCCGCCCCGATGCCCGAGGAGGCGCCGGTGACCAGGGCCACGCGCCGGTCGAGCCGCCGTGGCGGCCCGTACTGGTTCACCCGGGCGGGGACGGGGGCCGTGGCGCGACGCGGGGTGGGGTCCGCCGGTGGGTCGTAGGCCGAGCCGGAGCCGGTGAGTGTCACGAGTCGCTCTCCCCTGCGCTGTGCGTCCGCCGTGGTCTCGTCTGTCTCCATACGCTCACTGGAAACGGAACCCCGTCTCGTCGGACCCCGCCACCGCACGGATGACCGCCGGGGTCCCGCGTGGCGGTCCCGGCGGGCCCCCGGCCTGTAGGGCCGCCCGTGTACGGGGCCACTGCGCACCGCCACCGGCAGAACCACCCGCGCGGGCCGCGCGATTGCTCCAAGCGGGGGTACGCGAAGGGGCGCGGAAAGGGGACCGGGGGAGGTCCGGGAGGGGGTGCGGCGGGTCCGGGAGGGGGCCGGAGGGAGGCCCGGGAGGGGTGCGGCGGGAGGTCCGCGAGGGGTGCGGCGGGACACGTCGGGAACACACCCGTCGAAGATGTTGAACATTGAACGGAATAGGTCTACGGTGGGTCGCGTTGGAGTAGTTAAAGATTCAACATCACATGCAGGAGGCGTACACCATGAGCATCTTCAGCCGCAACGACACCCAGACCGCCGCCACCGGTACCGCCGTGAGCCCCGAGCTGGCCGCCCTGACCGGCGACTACACGATCGACCCCGCGCACTCGACGATCGGTTTCGTCGCCCGGCACGCCATGGTCACCAACGTCAAGGGTGGCTTCCAGGACTTCACCGGCACGCTCCACCTCGACGGCACCGACCCGTCGCGGTCGACGGCCTCGCTGGACGTCGTGATGGACAGCATCGACACGGGTAACGCGGACCGTGACGGCCACCTCAAGAGCGCGGACTTCTTCAAGGCGGACGAGTTCCCGACCATGACGTTCCGCTCCACCAAGGCGGAGGCGCTCGGCGGTGACGACTACCGGATCACCGGCGATCTGACGATCCTCGGCACCACCCGTCCGCTCGCCATCGACCTCGAGTTCAACGGCGCCGCGAAGGACCCCTTCGGCAACGAGCGCGTCGGCTTCGAGGGCAAGGCTGAGATCCTGCGCTCCGAGTGGGGCCTGACCTGGAACGCCGCGCTGGAGACCGGCGGCGTCCTCGTCTCCGACAAGATCAAGCTCAACTTCGACATCTCGGCCATCAGGAACGCGTGAGCCCCGCGGGACCGGCCCGGTGACATCACCCCGGGCCGGTCTGGCCGGTTCCCGCCCCTTGTGCGAAGACTCCCGGCGTTCCCATAATCCAGCAGCAATATTTTGACCAGTCCATGCCAGCACATGGACGTTCTTCTTGCCCTTGCTGCTGTCATGCGCTCGTCAATCTGATGCTTCGGTTGCACCTCCCCAGTCAACCCCCCACGGAAGGCATCACGTTGAAGAGACTCCTCACGGCTCTCAAGAGATGCGCGGCCCTCGGCGCCGCCGCGCTCGCGATCGCCAGCCTTCAGCCCGTCTCCGCCGCCCAGGCCGCCCCCTCGCCCGTCGTCGGCGGGACCCGGGCCGCACAGGGCGAGTTCCCGTTCATGGTCCGGCTCTCGATGGGCTGTGGCGGCGCGCTCTACACCCAGCAGATCGTGCTCACGGCCGCGCACTGCGTGGGCTCCTCCGGCAACAACACGAGCATCACCGCCACCGCGGGGGTCGTCGACCTCCAGTCCACCAGCGGCCGGGTCCAGGTCCGCTCCACCAAGGTGCTGCGCGCCCCCGGCTACAACGGCACCGGCAAGGACTGGGCGCTGATCAAGCTCGCCCAGCCCATCAACCTGCCGACCCTGAAGATCGCCACCACCACGCAGTACAACACCGGTGACTTCACCGTCGCCGGGTGGGGCGCGAACCGTGAGGGCGGCTCCCAGCAGCGCTACCTCCTCAAGGCGACCGTGCCGTTCGTCAGCGACGCCGCGTGCAAGGCCTACGGCGGTCTCTACAGCGGTCTCGTCGCGAACGAGGAGATCTGCGCCGGCTTCGACGCGGGCGGGGTCGACACCTGCCAGGGCGACTCCGGCGGCCCGATGTTCCGCAAGGACAACGCCGGCGCCTGGATACAGGTCGGCATCGTCAGCTGGGGCGAGGGCTGCGCCCGTCCCGAGGCCCCCGGCGTCTACACGGAGGTCTCCACGTTCGCCTCCGCCATCGCGTCGGCGGCGTCGACCCTCTGACCCACGGCTTCAGGGCCCGGCACCGAGAGGTGCCGGGCCCGTTCTTCACAAGTGCGACGGCCTCCGCCCGGTGGAGTCAGCGGGTTTCCGGCTCCGCCGACTCCGACTCCGGCTCCTCCGGCTCCGGCTCCACCGACTCCGGCTCCGGCTTCGGCTCCTCCGGCTCCGGCTCCACCGACTCCGGCTCCGGCTTCGGCTCCTCCGGCTCCGGCTTCGGCTCCTCCGACTCCGGCTCCGGCTCCTCCGGCTCCGGCTCCGGCTCCGGCTCCGGCTCCTCCGACGCCAGCTTCGCCAGCGCCGCCGCCACCTGCGCGGCCCTGCTCCCCGCCGTCCGGGCGCGGAGGACACCGAGCATCGCCAGGTACCGGTCCGTGCGGCCCAGCGCCTCGAAGGCCGCGACGGCGCGGGGACTCCGGTTCAGCGGCGGCGTGGCCTGGTGGGCGTACGCCGTCCCGCTGCTCGGCATGCTGTCCCTGGTCGCGGCTACGTTCCTGGAGAGCCGGGACCGCTCGCGGGTCACCCCGTCGGGGTCGCTGACCGTCCACTGCGTCACCAGCGCGGTCCTCTGCTCGGTGCTGGCCCTCGGCACCGGGACGGCCGTTCCGCCCACGCGGGGGGACTTCTGGGTGGCGGTGGCCTGGCTCGTGGGGCTGTCCACGTTCGGCGGGTACGGGCTGTACTGGCTCGTCCTGTAGCGCTCCGGCGTCACCGAGGTCAGCACACTGATGTTCCTGATGGCCCCGGTCACCGCGGTCCGGGGCGCGCTGATGTTCGGTGAGCCGTTCGGCGTGCAGACCGCTCTCGGGCTGACCGTCCGCCTCGTGGCGGTCGTCGTCGTCCATCGCGGGTGGCCGCCGGAGGGGCACGAGCCTGACCGCCGCCCGGTCGGAGCCGGAGGAAAACCGGTGGACCCGGTCCCCCGGCTCCGCCTAGCGTGCGGTCCATGTCCGGCCCCGAGGCGTCCAGAGTGTGGCCACCGGCTCTCCGGTGGCTGCTCGTGACGCCGATGCCGGGCCGCTGAGGCCGCCCGCTCCGCTCCGCTGCCGGTTTGCCGCCCCGACCTGTCGTGTCCGACGTCGACTTCCGGTGCGGAGTTCCTTCATGCCGTTCGCTCTCCTTCTGCTGGGCCTTGCCGTGTTCGCGCAAGGCACGTCCGAGTTCATGCTGTCCGGGCTGGTGCCGGACATCGCGCGGGATCTGGGGGTGTCCGTCCCCACGGCGGGCGCCCTGACCTCGGCCTTCGCGGCCGGGATGGTCGTGGGGGCGCCGCTCGTGGCGGGGCTCGCGCGGCGCTGGCCCCGGCGGGGCGCGCTGCTGGCGTTCCTCGTCGTCTTTCTCGCCGTCCACGTCGTCGGCGCGCTCACCGACAGCTTCGCCGTCCTGCTCGCCACCCGGGTGGTGGGGGCGTTCGCCAACGCCGGGTTCCTCGCGGTCGCCCTGGTCGCCGCCGTGGGCATGGTCCCGGGCGACGCGAAGGGGCGGGCGACGTCCACGCTGCTGGGCGGGGTGACGCTGGCGTGTGTGGCCGGGGTGCCGGCCGGGGCCGTGCTGGGCGAACTGTGGGGCTGGCGTGCGGCGTTCTGGGCCGTGGCACTGGTGTCGCTGCCCGCGCTGGTCGCGGTGGCGCGGTCCGTGCCGGGTGGTGCGGCCGGGGGTCCGCCGCCCGCGCTGCGCGGTGAACTGCGGTCGCTGCGCGATCCCCGGCTGCTCGTCACCCTTCTGCTGGGCGCCCTCGTGAACGGCGCGACGTTCTGCACCTTCACGTATCTCGCTCCGCTGGTCACCGAGGTGGCAGGGCTGGGCGACACCTGGGTCCCGGGGGTCCTGGCCCTGTTCGGGGCCGGGGCGTTCGCGGGGGTCACCGCCGCCGGACGCTTCGCCGACCGGCGCCCCGGGCCGGTGCTCGCCGGCGGGGGCCTGACGCTGGGCACGGGCTGGTGCGCCCTGGCCCTCGGCGCCGGGCACCCCGTCCTGACCCTCGCGCTCGTCTTCGCCCAGGGCGCCCTGTCCTTCGGCGTCGGCTCCACGCTGATCGCCCGTGCGCTGTACGCGGCGCAGGACGCGCCGACCCTGGCCGGAGGCTTCGCGACGGCGGCGTTCAACGTGGGCGCTGCGGTAGGCCCCTGGGCCGGAGGCGCGGTGATCGACGCGGGCTTCGGGTACCGGGCACCGGTGTGGGTCAGCGCGGGTTTGGTGGCCCTGGCCTTCGCTGTCGCCGGGGCTACGGGGTGGCAGGAGCGTGAGCGGCCCGTGGGGCGGGAGACGCCGCTACGACGCTGAGTCCGCGGGCCGCGGAAATCGGGGCCTGGTCAGGTCGGCCGGAGCCCCGAGCGCGGTCACGCCGGGCCAAGCGCCCTGCGCGCCGTGGAGCCCAGGGGCCAGGCCCGGGCCAGGTGCCTGGCGGGCCGTACCCGGCCTGGGCCCGCGGCGCAGACCCGGCCTGGGCCCGCCGGCGCAGACCCGGCCTGGGCCCGCCGGCGCAGATCAGGCCCCGGGCGGACACAACCAGCGCTCCGTGCGTGCCAGGCCCGGACCGAGCACACTCCGCACCCCGCACGAATCAGGCCCGGACCGAGCACGCCCCGCACCCCGCACGAATCAGGCCCGGACCGAGCACGCCCCGCACCCCGCACGAATCAGGCCCGGACCAGCGCCCAGCGCCCCGCACGAATCAGGCCCGGACCGAGCACGCCCCGCACCCCGCACGAATCAGGCCCGGACCGAGCACGCCCCGCACCCCGCACGAATCAGGCCCGGACCGAGCACACTCCGCACCCCGCACGAATCAGGCCCGGACCGAGCACGCCCCGCACCCCGCACGAATCAGGCCCGGACCAGCGCCCAGCGCCCCGTACTCCTGCTGACCGGCCCCCGGCCAGGACCCCTGCACGCGGCGCCAGCGTGAGCCCCTGCCCGGCACGCCCCCATGCCCCGCGCAGATCAGGCCCCGCCCGGTACCCCGCATGCCGAGCAGCTCGGGGCCTCGTCAGAACCCTCCCCCGAAGTCCCCGCCGCCGCCGAAGTCCCCTCCCCCGAAGCCGCTTCCGAAGTCGCCGCCGAAGTCGCCGGAGTTGAAGTCCGCGCCGGAGACGTCGCCGCCCTCGTAGCCGCCGAAGTCGCCGTAGCCGGAGCCGTAGTCGGCCGCGTAGGCGGGGGTGGCCATCATGCTGCCGAGCATGGTGCCGACGAGGAGACCGGGCAGGAGGCCGCCGCCGAAGTAGCCGCCGGCCCAGGGGCCGTACGCCGGTCCGGCCTCCCAGTAGGGGCGGCGGCCGTAGTCGGTGTCGACCTCGCGGATCTCCGGGTCGCGGCCCTCGGCCAGGCGCCTTTCGTCGGCCGCGCAGACCGGGACCTCGCGGGCGGTGCCGGTCGGGGGCGTCCAGGTGGCGTCGGCGACCGAGGGGCCGTGGCGCGGGTCGAAGAAGCAGGGCGGGCGGCGCTCCGGCAGGGCTCCGCCCTCGCGGCGGGCCGCGAGCCGGACCAGGGAGAACCGGCCGTCCTCCACTGCCTGGGTGACGGCCCGGACGTCCTCGGGTTTCGTCGCGGCCGCCATCAGGGACTTGGCCTGGTCGTAGCAGTCCAGGGCACGCTCGTAGTCGGCGCGCATCGCGTCGTCGGCGCCGGGTTCCGAGGGATGGAAGTCGAGCCGGTCGAGTTCCTCGCCGAACGCGGTGATGTCCTCGTCGACGACCACCCGCAGCTTCTCCAGCGCGGCCCGCTGCTCCTCCTCGTGGCGGCGCCGGTTGCGGCGGACCAGGGTGTACGCGCCCGCGCCGCCGGCGGCGACCAGGGCGCCGATCGTGATCAGGCCGCCGACCGGCACGTCGGTGCCCGAGCCGTCGCTCCAACTGCTCGGCGCCGAACCGCCCACGTTGCGCAGGGCGTCGTCGACGAAGTCGTTCAGCTGGGCCTTGGTGTCGCCCGCGTCCTGCACGGCCGTGACCAGGTTGGACACCGCCTGCCGGCTCATCACGGAGCTGTCGGCGCGGGCGTCGAAGCGGTCGCCGAGGTGGATGCCGTACAGGCCGGTGATGCCGGTCTCGGTGCGCAGGTTCCGGAAGAGGTCCTGCGTGGGGTAACCGGCCGGGAGGACGGCCACGAAGACGGGCTTGCCGGCGTCCTTGATCTTGTCGGCGAGCGCTTCCGCGTCCGACGCCGCGAGCTGTCCGGAGGCGGCCGGATCGACGTAGACGGGGCTCTCACGCAGTTCCTGGGCGACCTTGGAGAGGTCGGTGGCCGCGTGCGCGCCCGGCGCGCCGGCCAGCAGCACCGCCAGTACGGCGGCGAACGGCACGATCAGCAGACGTACCACGGTACGCACCAGTGCGGCCCTCATATGTTCGAAGCTACCCGAAATGCCACAAAAAGGGTTATCCGTCGAGCAGGGGATTTATCGAGGCGGCTGCGCCTAGGATGCCTCTGGCCATTCGGACGGCGGGAGCAGGGGCATGTTCGGACGACGTAGAGCTGCGGACATGACGGTGTCCGAACTGACCGAGCTGGACCGGTCGCGCACGCGGGCCGACCTGCTGTGGGAGCTGTTCCGGCACGCCGAGGCGGAGGTGACGTCGGCGATCGGCTGGTACCTGGCCCGGCGCCGGGGGCCGTCGCTGTGGTCGCGTTCGCTGCGGGCGCTCGCCACGCTGCTGGGCATCGTCGGCACGATCACGCCGCTGGTGCACGCGGCCTCGCCCACGACCGTGCAGCCCGAGTGGGGTTTCGTGTTCCTGGCCGGCGGGGCGGGGTGCGTGCTCTTCGACCGGATCTTCGGGTTCTCGGCGTCCTGGACCCGCTACATCCGGGCCGAGATGGCGCTGCAGCAGATCCTCAAGAAGGCGCAGTCCGACTGGGCGCAGGCGTTCCTGAGGACCACCGACTCCCCCAGCGACAAGGAGCAGGCCGCCCTGCTCGGAGTGATCGAGCGGCTGCGGACCGACGCGCAGCGGATCATCGAGGACGAGGGCACGGCGTGGGTCGGCTATCTGGCCGACGGCGTCGAGGAGCTGACCCGCTCCACCAGCACCGCCACCGGCCAGCGTTCCCACACCGCGGGCCTGTTCCGCCTCGACCGGACTCCCGGCCGCGACCGGGGCGGCGAGGTCCCGGTACCGCGGTCGCGCGACACGGCGATGTGACACGCGCCCGGGGCCGCGGCCCCGGGACACGGCGGTGTGACTCCACCCCTCAGCCGAGGCCCGGCCGGACCCGCGCCTACTCCGCCGGAGCGACCCCCGCGCGCAGCAGCCCGTAGGTGTACGCGTCTTCCAGGGCCTGCCAGCTCGCGGCGATGACGTTGTCGGCGACGCCGACCGTCGACCACTCGCCCGTGCCGTCGGACGTGGAGATCAGCACGCGGGTCGTGGAGTTGGTGCCGTGCTTGCCCTCCAGGATGCGGACCTTGTAGTCCACCAGCTCCAGCTTGGCGAGCTGGGGGTAGATCTTCTCCAGGCCCACGCGCAGGGAGCTGTCCAGGGCATGGACCGGGCCGTTGCCCTCGGCGGTGGCGACGATGCGCTCGCCCTTGGCCCACAGCTTGACCGTGGCCTCGTTGGCGTGGGAGCCGTCGGGCCGGTCCTCGACGATGGCGCGCCAGGACTCGACCTCGAAGTAGCGCAGCGGTCCGCCCTGGACCTCGGCGCGCAGGAGGAGTTCGAAGCTCGCGTCGGCCGCCTCGTAGGTGTAGCCCTTGAGCTCGCGCTCCTTCACGCGCTCGACCACCCGGCCGACCAGTTCGCGGTCGCCTCCGAGGTCGACGCCGAGTTCCTTGCCCTTGAGCTCGATGGAGGCGCGTCCGGCCATGTCGGACACCAGCATGCGCATGGTGTTGCCGACCAGCTCGGGGTCGATGTGCTGGTAGAGGTCCGGGTCGACCTTGATCGCGGAGGCGTGCAGTCCGGCCTTGTGGGCGAAGGCGGAGAGCCCGACGTAGGGCTGGTGCGTGGAGGGGGTGAGGTTGACGACCTCGGCGATGGCGTGCGAAATGCGGGTCATCTCGCGCAGGTGCCCCGCGGGCAGGACCTTCTTGCCGTACTTGAGCTCCAGGGCCGCCACCACCGGGAACAGGTTGGCGTTTCCCACGCGTTCGCCGTAGCCGTTGGCCGTGCACTGCACGTGGGTCGCGCCCGCGTCGACGGCGGCCAGGGTGTTGGCGACCGCGCAGCCCGTGTCGTCCTGGGCGTGGATGCCGAGCCGGGCGCCGGTGTCGGCGAGGACCGTGGAGACGACGGCCTGGATCTGGGCGGGGAGCATGCCGCCGTTGGTGTCGCACAGGACGACGACGTCCGCGCCGGCCTCCGACGCCGTACGGACGACCGCCTTGGCGTACTCGGGGTTGGCGCGGTAGCCGTCGAAGAAGTGCTCGCAGTCGATGAAGACGCGGCGGCCCTGCTCCTTGAGGTAGGAGACCGTGTCGCCGACCATCGCCAGGTTCTCGTCCAGGGTGGTGCGCAGCGCGAGCTCGACGTGCCGGTCGTGCGACTTGGCGACCAGCGTGATCACCTGCGCGCCGGACTCCAGGAGCGCCCTGACCTGGGGGTCCTCGGCGGCTGTGGTGCCGGCGCGGCGGGTGGCGCCGAACGCGACGAGCTGGGCGTGCCGGAAGTCGATCTCCTGCTGGGCGCGGGCGAAGAACTCGGTGTCCCGGGGGTTGGCGCCCGGCCAGCCGCCCTCGATGAAGCCCACGCCGAAGTCGTCCAGGTGCCGTGCGATGGCCAGCTTGTCGGCGACGGTGAGGTTGATGCCCTCCCGCTGGGCGCCGTCGCGCAGGGTGGTGTCGAAGACGTGGAACGAATCGTCGAGGTCGCGGGTAGCGGTCATGGTCTCAAGGCTCCTGAGGATGGGATCTCGGTCGTACCGGAATGACCGGCTCCACCGCCCTCACATACTCCCTCGCGCTCTCGCCTCCGGCTGTGGGTGGGCCAGAAATGCGAAAAACCTCTCGCGGGTGCGAGAGGTCTGCGCGCGGGTCGAGGACGACGGTGTCCGCCCGTACCTGGTCGTACGTGGCGGTCACTGCGGACCGGCGCGCCTGCTGCCAATAATCATGGCGAACGAGAGCACGGAGGAAGTTTGGCACAACCCCCGCGCTTCACTCACCGCCGTCTCAGGATGCGGTCGGTCACCTCGGGTGACGGACGCAGACGTGTGCGGTGTCGCAGGTGTCGACGGGCACCAGGTCGGGTGAGGAGCTGGCGAAGGCGACCGTGCGGCCGTTGCGGTCGACCACCGGGGCGGACACGCTCTGGCCGTCCGGGCCGCCGCGGGCGTCCGGGCCGGCGAGGACGGTGCGGCCGGTGCGCAGGTCCCGGACATACGCGCGATGGGTGTGGTCGGTGTCGCCGGGGTCGGCCGACACGAAGGCCAGGTACCGGTTGTCCGCGCTGAGCCGCGCAGAGGCGGTGAAGGCGGCCAGGGCCACGCCGAGCGTGCCCTCCTGGTGCTGGTCATGTGCTGTTTCCCCCTGTTGTCCCCGGGGCTCCCGAGGCCTGAGCCCCTGTGTTCCCCGTGGACGCTTCTCCCCCGGCCCCGCGCCGAGGGCTGCTCAGAGCCAACATCACGACGCGTCGGAGGGCCCGCCGGTGGCCTGTGCCCCGCACTCCAGGACGTGCCCGGCGACCACGGCGCCTCGTATTGAGTACAACCCGGGCGTACCTTCAGGCGTCCGCGAGCAGGCTGTAGGCGAGGAACTCGCGCACGTGGCGCAGGATCTGCGCCCGGTCGGTGCCGCGCAGGCCGATCGCCACATGGATGGCGAAGCCGTCCAGCAGCGCGCGCAGCCGGGCGGCGAACCGGTCCGGGTCGACGCGGCGGAACTCGCCGCGCGAGATGCCCTCGGCGAGCAGCGCGACCAGGTCGCGGTGCCAGGCGCCCTCGATGGCGGCCTGCCGTTCGCGGGCGGCCCCGTCGACGGCAGCGCTCTGCGAGCGGTTCCAGACCTCCAGCCACAGCGTCCAGTGCGGGTCGCGGTGGCCGTCGGGGACGTACAGGTCGACGTAGGCGTCGAGGCGTTCGAGGGCGGGCGTGGTCCGGGTCAGCAGCCGGCCGCGCTCGGCGCCGAGGCGGCCCTCGCTCCACTCCAGGGTGCGCAGCAGCAGTTCGTCCTTGGAGCCGAAGTAGTAGAGCAGATGGCCGCTGCTCATGCCGACCTCGCGGCCGAGCGCGGCCATGGTGAGCTTCTCCGGGCCGCGCTCGGCGATCATCTCCATGGCCGCGGCGAGGACGTCCTCGCGGGGCGGGGCCTGCCGTCGCCCACCGGCCATGTGCACTCCTGGGTCCTCGGTTGCTGCTGCGTGATGCAGTGGATGCCGCCACCGCCCGCGAAGATCGTACGGGCGTCCACCAGCGTCACGGTGCGCTCGGGGAACAGGCGGCGGAAGATGCCGGCGGCGATCTCGTCACGCGGGTCGTCGAAGCCGCTCGCTGCGCACCGGCACCAACCTGTCGACCTCCTCCGGCGCCCAGTTCAGGGGCCGCGGGCGGCTGGTCGGCTCGGTGGTCGGGCTGCTGCTGGCCCTCGGCTACACCGCGCTGACCGTGTGGATCGGCGGAGACGTGATGGTCGGCGTCCTGGGCCGGCTGGCCGGGCTGCCGCAGGGCGGGGTGTCCTACGGCGTCGTCCACGGGCTGCTCGCCGCGGCCACCGTCGCCGGCGCGGTGTACGGCTACCGGGTGCTGCTCGCGATGTCACGGGTGCTGGCGTTCGGCATGACGGCCCTGCTGACGCTGGGCGTGACCGCCTACGCCCGAGTCGGGCGGTGGGTGGGCGCTGGCCCCCGGGGGGGCCGGGGCGGAGCCCCCGGGGGCCAGGGCGGCTCAGCCCAGGCGGTGCATCCAACCGTGGGCGTCCGAGGCCGTGCCCCGCTGGATGTCGAGCAGCGCCTGGCGCAGCCGCAGCGTGACCTCGCCCGGCTCTCCCCCGCTCTGCTTCCACTCCGCCCCGGCCCGCTTCACCGTACCGACCGGAGTGATCACCGCGGCCGTACCGCAGGCGAAGACCTCCGTCAGCGACCCGTTCTCCGAGTCCCGCTGCCACTGGTCGACCGAGACCCGGCCTTCCTCGGCCTCGTACCCGAGGTCACGGGCGACGGCGAGCAGGGAGTCGCGCGTGACGCCCTCCAGGATCGACCCGGTGAGCGACGGCGTGACGATCTTGTCGCCGTACACGAAGTACAGGTTCATGCCGCCCAGCTCCTCGACCCAGGTGTGCTCCACGGCGTCGAGGTAGCAGACCTGGTCGCAGCCCTTCGTCGCGGCCTCCGCCTGCGCGAGCAGGGACGCCGCGTAGTTGCCGCCGGTCTTCGCGTCGCCCATGCCGCCGGGGACGGCGCGGACGCGGTCCTCGGAGACCCAGATGGACACCGGCTTCACACCACCGGGGAAGTACGCCCCGGCCGGGGAGGCGATCACCAGGAACAGGTACTCGTTGGCGGGCTTCACCCCCAGCCCGACCTCGGTGGCGATCATGAACGGGCGCAGGTAGAGGGACTCCTCGCCGCCGTGCGCCGGCACCCACGCCTTGTCCTGCTTCACCAGGGCGTCGCACGCCTCGATGAACGTCTCGACCGGCAGCTCGGGCATCGCGAGCCGGCGGGCGGAGCGCTGGAAACGCTCGGCGTTCTTCTCGGGGCGGAAGGTGGCGACGGACCCGTCGGGCTGTCGGTAGGCCTTCAGACCCTCGAAGATCTCCTGCGCGTAGTGCAGGACCGTGGTGGCGGGGTCGAGGGAGATCGGCGCGTACGGCACGAGCTGGCCGTCGTGCCAGCCGCGGCCTTCCGTCCACTTGATCGTCACCATGTGGTCGGTGAAGTGGCGGCCGAACCCGGGGTTGGCCAGGATCCCCTCGCGTTCCGCGTCGGAGAGCGGGTGGGCGGAGGGCTTGAGCTCGATCGTGGGCGTCGTCATGGGTTGATGTCCTTCACCGGTTGTAGTGACGGGCCGCGCTCGGTACTGCTCTGATGGTGACCAGTGCTAGGACGTCCGAGCATTCCCTCATTCCGCGGCCTCGCGTTCGATTATCGCCCGGGGGCGGCGGCGGAAAGAACGGGGTGATTGCGGCCCGGTGGTCGATGGTGGCACCCGGCGGGAACATGTGGAAGCCGCCGGGCGCTGATGCGACCCGGCGGCTTGCGGTGTGCAGCGGCGGGTCAGCCGGCTACGCGTACGGCGAGCGCGTCGCCGATCTCCGAGGTGGAGCGGGCGGGCTTGCCGGTGCGCTCCGACAGGTCGGCCGCGACCGCCTCGTCGATGCGGGCGGCCTCGGCCTCGTAGCCGAGGTGACGCAGGAGCAGCGCGACGGACAGCACGGTGGCGGTCGGGTCGGCCTTGCCCTGGCCTGCGATGTCCGGGGCCGAGCCGTGCACGGGCTCGAACATCGAGGGGAAGTCGCCGGAGGGGTTGATGTTGCCGCTCGCGGCGACGCCGATGCCGCCGGAGACGGCCGCGGCGAGGTCGGTGACGATGTCGCCGAAGAGGTTGTCGGTGACGATCACGTCGAAGCGCTCGGGCTGCGTGACGAGGTAGATCGTCGCCGCGTCCACGTGCATGTACTCGGTGGTGACCTCGGGGAACTCCTCGGCCACCTTGTTGAAGATGTTCGTCCACAGGTGACCGGCGAAGGTCAGCACGTTGTTCTTGTGGATCAGCGCGAGCTTCTTGCGGGGGCGGGCCTGGGCCCGGGCGAAGGCGTCGCGGACCACGCGCTCGACACCGAAGGCCGTGTTCACGGACACCTCGGTGGCGACCTCGTGCTCGGTGCCCTTGCGGATCGTGCCGCCGTTGCCGGTGTACGGGCCCTCGGTGCCCTCGCGGACCACGACGAAGTCGATCTCCGGCTCGCCCGCGAGCGGGGTGGCGACACCCGGCAGGAGCTTCGAGGGACGCAGGTTGACGTGATGGTCGAAGGCGAAGCGGAGCTTGAGCAGGAAGCCGCGCTCCAGGACCCCGGAGGGCACGGACGGGTCGCCGATCGCGCCGAGCAGGATGGCGTCGTGCCGCTTCAGGGCGTCGAGGTCGGCGTCGGTGAGGGTCTCACCGGTGGCGTGGTAGCGCCGGGCGCCGAAGTCGTACTCCTCGGTCTCCAGCTTCACATCCTGCGGAAGGACGGCGGAGAGGACCTTCAGGCCTTCGGCCACGACCTCCTGGCCGATGCCGTCACCGGGAATCACTGCGAGATTGATGCTGCGAGACATGCGGGCACCCTACTCCTCGTCCCATGGGATGACACAGGGTGTCCGGGATACGGACAGGCGGAAGGCACCCGACCGGGGGACGGCACGCGTCCGTCGGGTGCCGTTCACCCGTATGTGGTGCGGCCGTTGGCCTCCGCTGGGACATTCACTTCCCATGGAGATCCCCCACTTCGGCATCCCGCCCGAGCTCGCCGCCCGGATGAGCATGGCGGAGCAGCACGAGTACCTGCGGACCCGGCTGTCGCGGCGGCGCACTCTGGTGACGGCGGGTGCGGTGGCGAGCGGGCTGCTGACCGGCTGCTCCGGTTCCGGTTCCCGTTCGGGGCAGGCCTCCGCCACGGCGACCGGCGGGCCGTCGCCGAGCACGTCGAAGGCGCCCGGCTCCCTCGTCACCCCATTCGGCCGCCATCTGGCCTTCGGCGCCGATCCGAAGACCCAGATGCGGATCTCCTGGCAGGTGCCGCTCGCGGTGAAGAAGCCGTACGTCCGGGTGGGCCTGCGCCCCGACGACCTCGACCGCAGGATCGAGGCGGAGCTGCGCGACCTGCACACCCCCGAGCTGAAGGGCATCCGGGCGGCGGTCGAGCAGTACTACCTGCACGCCGCGCTGGACGGCCTGCGCCCTGACACGACGTACTACTACGGCGTCGGCCACGAGGGCTTCGACCCGGCCTCCCCACGGCACCGGTCGACCGTCACGTCCTTCCGCACGGCACCGGCGAGCCCGCCCGAGCGGTTCGTGTTCACCGCGTTCGGCGACCAGGGCGTCGGTGACGAGGCGGCCCTCAACGACCGTACGCTGCTGCGCCGCAAGCCCGCCTTCCATCTGCACGCCGGCGACATCTGCTACGCCGACCCGACCGGCAGGGGCAAGGAGTCGGACGTCTTCGACGCGAGCCAGTGGGACCGGTTCCTGAAGCAGACCGAGCCGGTGGCCAGGTCGGTGCCGTGGATGGTGACGACCGGCAACCACGACATGGAGGCCTGGTACTCACCCGACGGCTACGGCGGCCAGCTCGCCCGGTTCTCCCTGCCGGACAGCGGCTTCGACGCGCGTACGGCACCGGGCGTGTACGCCTTCACGTACGGCAACGTGGGCGTGGTCGCGCTGGACGCGAACGACGTGTCGTACGAGATCCCCGCCAACTTCGGTTACACGGAGGGGCGGCAGACGAAGTGGCTGGACGGCAAGCTCGGCGAGCTGCGGTCCTCCAAGGACGTCGACTTCATCGTCGTCTTCTTCCACCACTGCGCGTACTCGACGTCCACGCACGCCTCGGACGGCGGGGTGCGCGCCGAGTGGCTGCCGCTGTTCGCCCGGCACGAGGTGGACCTGGTGGTCAACGGGCACAACCACGTCTACGAGCGGACGGACGCCATCCGGAACGGCGCGGTGGGCCGGCCGGTACCGGTCGGCGGGACGACGGATCCGCGGCGGGACGGGATCGTGTACGTCACCGCGGGCGGTGGCGGCAAGGAGCTGTACGGCTTCCCCGACGGCGTGAAGGAGAGCTATGAGGGGAACGCCGCCGACCACGAGCCGGTCAGCACGTTCCGGTGGACCAAGTCCCGGGACACCAAGGCGGAGTCGGCGCAGTGGTCGCGGGTGCGCTACCGCGGCTTCTCGTTCCTCTCGGTGGAGGCGGAGAGCGGCGCCAGGCCGCGACTGAAGGTGTCGGCGCTGGCGTCGAGCGGTGAGCGGATCGACCACTTCGAGGTGCGGCGCGGGGCGTGAGACCCCGCGCCGCGCCTCGTCGGGCGGCTCCCGGTCCTGTATGCGGTGCGCGGCTCAGTGGCCGCTGGATCCGCCGTTGTCCCTGCGGTCGAGGGCACGCTGGAGCGCGGCGGCGGCGTTCTTCCGGTCGGACTCGGTCGTACGGGAGACGTGACGGACTCGGCGGCGGACGGTCGTCTCGGCCATGGGAAATCGACTCCTTCGACAGCACGGAGTGCACAGGGAGGGTTACGAGACTCCCCCACTGCCTAATGGGCGTGGCTGGGACCCCCAAAGGGGCGGGGAGCGGTGCCGCAGGGGTTGCCTGCACGGGGCCCGGCTCACGACCGCCATTCGCTTGGTCGAGCGAGACGTTCGGCTTTTACAAAGCTAAGGGAGCGCGGAGCGTCTGTCTCCACAATTACTCGGACTTCCTACTATCTGAGACGGTGGACTGGGTCACACCGTGCTGACCTGCGGTGTCTTCTAGAGCACGTCGCCGTCGCGCCAGTCGAAGACCAGCTCGTGCGCGGGGTCGAGGAAGCCTGCCAGGGCGGTGCGGACGTACGTGCTGCCCTCCTCCTCCGGCAGCCGGACGATGCCCTCCCGCGGGCTGAGTGCGTGCACCCGACCGGTCCACGACTCCCAGCCGCGGGAGGTGTAGAGCCGGGCCCCGTCGTCGCTCGCGGAGAGGGCGCCGAGGTCGTAGGCGCGGTCGACGACGCGCTCCAGTTCCGCCATGACCCGCCCGCCGAGGCCACCGCGGCGGACGTCGGCGCGCACGGCGACGTTCTCGACGTACCCGGCCCGCAGCCACCGCCCGCCGTGCCGCACCCGTCGCATCACGACCGCCCCGTGCGCGGCGAGCCCGGAGTCGTCGTGCCCGAGCGCGTGCACACCGCCGAGACCGTGGTCCCAGTCCTCGTCTCCGAAGTCACCCTCGTACGCGGCGTCCAGCAGGCCGCGTACGGCGTCGAGTTCGGCGGGGGTCAGATCGGCGGTGTGGGCGGTGCGCACTCGGATGCTCATCGGCCCAGTCTTTCGCCGGACACGCCGACGGGCCAGGTCTCTTCGACCTGGCCCGTCGGTTCGTTCGGGGGTGTCAGCCCATGTGCGGGTACGTGTAGTCCGTCGGCGGGACCAGCGTCTCCTTGATGGCGCGGGTCAGGGTCCAGCGCATCAGGTTCTGCGGGGCGCCGGCCTTGTCGTTGGTGCCGGAGGCACGGCCGCCGCCGAAGGGCTGCTGGCCGACGACGGCGCCGGTCGACTTGTCGTTGATGTAGAAGTTGCCGGCCGCGTAGCGGAGCTTGTCGGCCGTGTAGGCCGCCGCCGCGCGGTCGTTCGCGATGACCGAGCCGGTCAGGGCGTAGTCGGAGACGGACTCCATCTGGGTCAGCATCTCGTCGTACTTGTCGTCCTCGTAGACGTGCACGGCGATGATCGGGCCGAAGTACTCGGTGCGGAAGACCTCGTTCTCCGGGTCGGTGCACTCGATGACGGTCGGGCGGACGAAGTAGCCCACCGAGTCGTCGTACGTGCCGCCCGCGACGATCGTGCAGGAGGCGTCCTCCTTGGCGCGGTCGATGGCGGCCTTGTTCTTGGCGAAGGCACGCTCGTCGATGACGGCGCCGATGAAGTTCGACAGGTCGGTGACGTCACCCATCTTGATGCCGTCGACCTCGGCGGCGAGCTCCTCCTTGAAACCGGAGTTCCAGATCGAGGCGGGGATGTACGCCCGGGAGGTGGCGCTGCACTTCTGGCCCTGGAACTCGAAGGCGCCGCGGGTGAACGCCGTCTTCAGGATCGCCGGGTCGGCCGACGGGTGGGCGACGAGGAAGTCCTTGCCGCCGGTCTCGCCGACGAGGCGCGGGTAGGTGCGGTACTTCTCGATGTTGTTGCCGACCGTCTTCCACAGGTACTGGAAGGTGGGGGTCGATCCGGTGAAGTGGATGCCGGCGAGGTCGCGGTGCTCCAGGGCGACCTTGGAGACCTCGATGCCGTCACCGGTGACGAGGTTGATGACGCCCTTGGGCAGACCGGCCTCCTCCAGCAGCTGCATCAGCAGCACGGCGGCGTGGGTCTGCGTCGGGGACGGCTTCCAGACGACGACGTTGCCCATGAGGGCGGGGGCCGTCGGGAGGTTGCCCGCGATCGCGGTGAAGTTGAAGGGCGTGATCGCGTAGACGAAGCCCTCCAGCGGGCGGTGGTCCAGACGGTTCCACACGCCGGGCGAGTTCGCCGGGGGCTGCTCGGCGAGCAGCTTGCGGGCGTAGGAGACGTTGAACCGCCAGAAGTCGATCAGCTCGCAGGGCGTGTCGATCTCGGCCTGCTGGGCGGTCTTGGACTGGCCGAGCATGGTGGAGGCGGCGAGCGTCTCTCGCCAGGGGCCGGACAGCAGCTCGGCGGCGCGCAGGATGATCGCCGCGCGGTCGTCGAAGGCCATCGCGCGCCAGGCGGGCGCGGCGGCCAGGGCCGCGTCGATGGCGTCCTGGGCGTCCGCCTGCGTGGCGTTGCGGTACGTGCCGAGCACGGCCTGGTGGTTGTGCGGCTGGACGACCTGGAAGGCCTCGCCGCCGCCCATCCGCTTCTCGCCGCCGATGGTGCAGGGCAGGTCGACGGGGTTGTCGGCCAGCTCCTTCAGCCGCGCCTCCAGCCGGGCGCGCTCGGGCGAGCCGGGGGCGTAGCCGTGCACCGGCTCGTTGACGGGGGTGGGGACCTGGGTCACAGCGTCCATGTTTTCCGTAACTCCTTACTGAGCGGTGATTCGGTCTCGGCCCTTGACGGGCTCTCGGCCCCTCGCAGGGCTCTCGGCCCTCGAAGGGCTGTCAGCCCTTGGTGAGCATCGAACGGGCGAAGAAGCGCAGGTTGGCCGGCTTCTCCGCGAGACGGCGCATGAAGTAGCCGTACCAGTCGGTGCCGTACGCGGTGTACACGCGCATCCGGTGGCCCTCGGCGGCCAGCCGCAGGTGCTCGTCGGTGCGGATGCCGTACAGCATCTGGAACTCGTACTCGTCGAGCTTTCGCCCGGCCTGGTGGGCGAGCTCCTGGCCGATCGCGATCAGGCGCGGGTCGTGGGACCCGATCATCGGGTACCCCTCCCCCGCCATCAACGTGCGCAGAACACGGACGTATGCCCGGTCGATCTCGTGTTTGTCCTGGTACGCCACTGACGCGGGCTCCTTGTACGCGCCCTTGACCAGCCGGACCCGGCTGCCGTTCTCGGCGAGGCGGCGGGCGTCGGCCTCGGTGCGGAACAGGTAGGCCTGGATGACGCAGCCGGTCTGCGGGAAGTCCTTCCGCAGCTCCTCGTGGATGGCGAACATCGAGTCGAGGGTGGTGTGGTCCTCGGCGTCCAGCGTGACCGTGGTGCCGATCTCGGCGGCGGCCTCGACGACCGGGCGGACGTTGCTCAGGGCCAGCTCGTGGCCGCCCTCCAGCGCCTGACCGAACATCGACAGCTTCACCGACATCTCGGCGCGGGTGCCGAGCTCCAGCGGCTTGAGACGGTCGACGAGCTCCAGGTAGGCGTCCCGGGCGGCGGCGGCCTGCGCGGGGCTGGTGATGTCCTCGCCGACGACGTCCATCGTCAGTTCGAGGCCGTGACCGGCGAGCTCCCGGACGACGGGGACGATGTCGTCGACGTCCTCGCCCGGGATGAAGCGGTCGACGACCTGCTTGGTCACCGGTGCCGCCGAGATCAGGCGTCGCATCCGGTCGCTGCGGGACGCGGCGAGAATCACGGGACCCAGCACGGGGCACCTCCAGAGCACAAGCAACGTGAAGGCCGGACCCCTCGCGGATGGCGCGTCGGGTACGGCACGGAGAACCACCGTGAAACCTAAGGATCCCTCCGATCGTCGGCCATCGACAGCTGTCACGCATCCGTGCCGCAGATCTCAGACAGATGTATGAAGGGGTCCGCAAAGTGCGCGACAATGCCCGGGTGACGTCGGAACACAGGGGCGACTACGAGGAGCTGGTCGACGAGATCTCGGAGCTGCTCGGCGCGCCCGCGACCCTGGAGAACCGGGACTTCGAGCTGATCGCCTTCGGTGCCTACGACAGCGAGGGCGACCTCGATCCGTCGGCCCTGGACCCGGTGCGCACCCGCTCGATCCTCACCCGCCGCTCGACGGCGGCGGTCCGGGCGTGGTTCGAGGGCTTCGGCATCACCCGGGCGACGGGCCCGGTCCGCATCCCCCCGACACCGGAGGCCGGCGTCTACCGCGGCCGGATCTGTCTCCCCGTCCGCCACCGGGGTGTGGTGCACGGCTACATCTGGCTCCTGGACGACGATCCCGGCCCGAGCGAACGCCAGCTCACCGCCGCCATGGGGGTCACGGCCCGCGTCGGCGCCCTGCTCGCGGACGAGGCCCAGCACGGCGCCGACCTCAGCCGCGAACTGAGAGCGGTCCTCACGGCCGAGCGCGGCTGGCAGAGCGACATGGCCGTCGCCGAGCTCCGCACGGCCCTCGGCCCCCGCGCCGACGGCCTCCACGCCCTGATGTGCGTCGCCCCCTGGCCCTCGGCGGATCCGGACGACGCCCCGTCGGTCCGCGCGGTCCCCGGCGCGACGGCCCTGTGCACGCTGCCGTGGGGTGCGACGGCCCAGTGCCTGGCGCTCCTGATCCGCCTGCGCTCCCCGGACGTCCTCACCCCGGCGACCACGGCGGCGGGGCGGCTGCTGGAGCGGGTGCGAGGGGCAAGCGGCGCGGGAAGCGCGGCTGCGCGGGGGGCCGGCGGCAGCGGTCCGCCGAGCGCCGCTTCCCGGGGAGCCGGCGGCAGCGGTCCGCCGAGCGCCGCTTCCCGGGGAGCCGGCGGCAGCGGTCCGCCGAGCGCCGCTTCCCGGGGAGCGGGCGGCAGCGGCCGGGGCGCAGACGCCACCGGCGGCACGGATGGATCCTCCACGGGCACGGCGGATGCAACGGGCACGGCGAGCACGGCAAGCACGGCGAGCGGAACAGGCGGAGCAAGCAGAGCAAGCACGGCGAGCGGAACAGGCGCAGCCGGCTCCGGCGCCGGCGCTGGTGCCACCACCCCCCGTTCCAGCCCCGCGGCCGGTGCCACCACCCCCCGCTCCGGCCCCGCCGCCGGTGTCGCCACCCCCCGCTCCGGCCCCGCCGCCGGTGTCGCCACCCCCCGCTCCGGTCTCGCCGACCTGGCGACCGCCTGGGCAGAGGCGTCGGCGGCCGCCCGGGCGGCACTGGCCGAGGCGCGGTTCGGGCCGGTCGCGCAGTGGGCGTCGATCGGGCCGTTCCGGCTGCTCACGGCCCTGCCCCCGGAGGTCGCCCACGACCCCGTCGCCCGCACGCTGCTCGCCCCGGTCCACCACGAACTCGCCCGGACCGCCGAAGTCTTCCTCGACTGCGCCGGGCAGGCCGCCCGGGCCGCCGCCGAGCTGGGCATCCACCGCCAGACCCTCTACTACCGGCTGTCCCGCATCGAGAAGCTCACCGGACTCGCCCTGGACGACGGAGAAGACCGGCTGTTGCTGCACATGGCCCTGAAGGCTCACCGACTGTGAGGACGGGCCCGCCCATGCTCATGCTGCTCGACCTGGGCAAGCCCGCCATCGATTCGGCCGTCGACGCCCCCGGGTGAGGGGGACGCGTCACTTCCCCTCGGCGGCCTCGATCACCCGGCGCAGCCCGGCGGCGAGCTGCCCGGCCTCCGGGGCGCTCTTCGGGTCGAAGGTCCACTGCGCCATGAGGCCCATCATCAGGGTCAGGTAGAAGTACCCGAGGGTGTCCACCTGCTCGCCCGTCACGTCTTCCTCGGGGCCACCGTGGAAGAGCGTCACGATGCCGCGCGCTGCCTCCCGTTGGGCCCGGGCCAGATGGTCCCGCACCTCCGGCAGCTGGTCCCCCATGGCCACGATCTCCAGGCTGAGCCGCCACATGGACCCGGGATCGCGCATGGTCCCGATGATGTTCGCCCACACCTCCGCGAACCGCTCCAACGATCCCGGCTCGCCCCGCAGTTCACCACCCCCCTCGAACGCGTCGGACATGCCCTCCACCATCTCGACGTACGCCTGCGCGAGCAGCGCGTCCTTCGAGCCGTAGTGGTAGCCGATCGACGCCAGGTTGGTGCCCGACTCCTTGACGATGTCGCGCGCGGTGGTGCGCAGGAAGCCCTTCGCCAGCAGGCAGCGCTTGGCGCCCTCGAGCAGATCCTCACGGTGTCCCATGGCACATCACCTTATCCCGGGATCCAGACGAGCGTATTAAACAGACGTACTAGACAAGCGTTTGATGCGCGATGTCAGTGACCGTCGGTCTGCTCTTCGCCGCGCTGTTCGTCCACCGCCAGCGCACGGCGGCCTCCCCGCTGATCTCGCCTCAGCTGTTCCGGGGCCGCGGCTTCAGCCCGGCCGTCGTCCTCAACCTCGTGGCCGCCTTCGGCATGATGGGCTCGGCCTATTTCACGACCCAGTACATCCAGTCGGTCCTGGGCAACAGCCCCCTGGAGGCGGCGCTGTGGAGCCTGCTGCCGTCGGTGCCCATCGGACTCGCGGCCCCGGTCGGCGCCCATCTCGTGCAGCGGGGCGTTCCCCGCGGGTCTGTCGTCTGCGGAGGCTTCGCGGTCTCGTCGTGCGGCTACGTGATGCTGGCCCTGGCCGGCACCGACTCCCTGTGGCTGCTGCTGACCGCGTGCGCCGTGCTGGCCTGCGGCATCGTCACCGTCATGTCCCAGGTGGCCGACCTGGCGCTGAGCTCGGCGCCGGTGGAGAAGGCGGGCGCGGC
The DNA here is from genome assembly GCF_014207295.1 of Streptomyces sp. AK010. Lineage (NCBI taxonomy): Bacteria > Bacillati > Actinomycetota > Actinomycetes > Kitasatosporales > Streptomycetaceae > Streptomyces > Streptomyces sp. AK010. Next base: position 87,786 of record NZ_JACHCX010000009.1, on the reverse strand, counting down.
GTCGTCCCTGCTGGAGAGCGGCACGGAGTTGGGCGGCGCGCTGAGCATGGCGTTCCTCGGCTCCATCGGCACGGCCGTCTACCGCCACGAGATCCCGGACGCGGCACCCGCCGCGGCCCGCGAGACCCTGGGCGGCGCCCTGGCCGTGCCGACCGGCTCCCGGGGCGCGCGGGGGACGCCCTGGCGGCGGTGGCACGCGAGGCCTTCACCGGCGGCATGCACGCGGCGGCGGTCACGGGCGCGGTGCTGCTGGCGGGTGCGGCGGCAGCCGCGGCGATGACCCTGCGGCGGGTGCGGGTACGCGAAAACGCCGGACAGGCTGATCAGCTCAGCCCGTCCGGCGTGTGAGGACGAGCCCGTTCAGGGTGAACGGGGTTCCCGGGGGGGCTAGCCCCCCCCCGGGATGTCAGGCCAGGTTGACGGAGCGAGCCGAGGTCGCCCCGATCTCCGCGGCCACCTCGGCCAGCACGGTCGCGGTCACCGTGTCGTCCACGGTCAGCACTGCCAGCGCCTCGCCACCGGCCACCGCCCGCGACACCTGCATGCCGGCGATGTTCAGGCCCGCCTCGCCGAGGATGCGGCCCACCGTGCCGACGACACCGGGGCGGTCCTCGTACTTCAGCACGATCATGTGGTCGGCGAGCGCCAGGTCCACGTCGTAGTCACCGACGGCGACGATCTTCTGGAGGTGCTTCGGGCCGGCCAGCGTGCCGGACACCGACACCTCCTCGCCGTCGGCGAGGGTGCCGCGCACCGTGACGACGTTGCGGTGCTCGGTCGCCTCGGAGCTGGTGGTCAGACGCACCTCGACGCCGCGCTCCTGCGCGAACAGCGGAGCGTTGACGTACGACACCGTCTCGTCGACGACGTCCTCGAACACACCCTTGAGCGCGGACAGCTCCAGCACCTTCACGTCGTGCTGGGTGATCTCGCCGTAGACCTCGACGTCGAGACGGACGGCGACCTCACCGGCGAGCGCGGTGAAGATCCGGCCCAGCCGCTCGGCGAGCGGCAGGCCCGGCTTGACGTCCTCGGCGATGACGCCGCCCTGCACGTTCACCGCGTCCGGCACGAGCTCACCGGCGAGGGCGAGCCGCACGGAGCGGGCGACGGCGATACCGGCCTTCTCCTGCGCCTCGTCGGTGGAGGCGCCGAGGTGCGGGGTGCAGACGACCTGGTCGAACTCGAAGAGCGGGGAGTCCGTGCAGGGCTCCTTCGCGTAGACGTCGAGACCGGCACCGGCGACCCGGCCCTCCTTCAGGGCGGAGTACAGCGCCTCCTCGTCGACGATCCCGCCGCGCGCGGCGTTGACGATCCGCACGCTCGGCTTGACCTTGCGCAGCGCCTCGTCGCCGATCAGGCCGACCGTCTCGGGGGTCTTGGGCAGGTGGACGGTGATGAAGTCCGAGACCTCGAGCAGCTCGTCCAGCGACAGCACCTTGACGCCCATCTGCGCGGCGCGGGCGGGCTGGATGTACGGGTCGTACGCGACGACCTTCATGCCGAACCCGGACATGCGCTGGGCGACGAGCGCGCCGATGCGCCCGAGGCCGACGACACCGAGGGTCTTCTCGGCCAGCTCCACGCCCGTGTACTTGCTGCGCTTCCACTCGCCGTTCTTCAGCGCGGCGTTGGCCTGCGGGATGTGGCGGGCGGTGGCGACGAGCAGACCGCAGGCCAGCTCGGCGGCGGTCACGATGTTGGAGGTCGGGGCGTTGACGACCATCACGCCGGCCTTGGTGGCGGCGGAGACGTCCACGTTGTCCAGGCCGACGCCGGCTCGTGCGACGACCTTCAGCTTGTTCGCGGCGGCGATCGCCTCGGCGTCGACCTTGGTGGCCGAGCGGACCAGGATCGCGTCCACATCGGCGATGGCCGGGAGCAGCTCGGCGCGGTCCGCGCCGTTGCAGTGCCGGATCTCGAAGTCCGGGCCCAGGGCGTCGACGGTGGCGGGCGACAGCTCTTCAGCGATGAGTACGACGGGTTTCGAGCTCACGTGAGTCCTCACAAGTCCAGTGCTGCGGACGGCCGTCCCGACGGCCGCAGGCGGTGGAGGGGTGCTTGCCGCGTTGGAGACGCACGACGCTGTGGGCCTGACGCGTATGTGTGCAGCAGTCTAGTGGCGCATGGGGCGTCGTCTTGTGCCGCTGCGGAAGGATCACCCGTCCGTGGCCGGACGGGATGGACAACGCCTCACTACCCGACGTTACCCGCGGTTCGCCGAAGGGGGCCGGAGCGGGATGCTCCGGCCCCGCGGGTCATGCCGTCACCGTCCCGCCTGCCCGGCGAGCGGACGACGGGAAGGTGACGGCATGACCCGGGCAGGCGGCTTACGCCTCCTCGTCGACCCAGCTCATGAGCTTGCGCAGCTCCTTGCCGGTGGTCTCCAGCAGGTGCTCGGAGTCCTGCTTCTTGTACTCGTTGTACTTCTTCAGGCCGCCGTGGTACTCGTCCATCCACTGCTGCGCGAAGGTGCCGTCCTGGATCTCGGCGAGGACCTTCTTCATCTCGGCCTTGGTGGCGTCCGTGATGATCCGCGGGCCGGTGACGTAGTCGCCCCACTCGGCGGTCTCGGAGATCGACCAGCGCATCTTCTCCAGGCCGCCCTCGTACATGAGGTCCACGATCAGCTTCAGCTCGTGCAGGCACTCGAAGTAGGCGATCTCCGGCTGGTAGCCGGCCTCGGTCAGGGTCTCGAAGCCCGCCTTGACCAGCGCCGCGGTGCCACCGCAGAGCACGGCCTGCTCACCGAACAGGTCGGTCTCGGTCTCCTCGGTGAAGGTCGTCTTGATGACGCCGGCGCGGGTGCCGCCGATGCCCTTCGCGTACGACAGGGCCAGCGCGAAACCGTTGCCCGTGGCGTCCTGCTCGACGGCGGCGATGCAGGGAACGCCGCGGCCCTCCTCGTACTGGCGGCGGACCAGGTGGCCCGGGCCCTTCGGGGCGACCATGCAGACGTCCACGCCGGCCGGGGGCTTGATGAAGCCGTAGCGGATGTTCAGGCCGTGGCCGAAGAACAGCGCGTCGCCGTCCTTCAGGTTGTCCTTGATGTGCTTCTCGTAGACCTCGGCCTGGATCGGGTCCGGGACGAGGATCATGATGACGTCGGCCTCGGCGGCGGCCTCCGACGGGCTCACCACGCGCAGGCCCTGTTCCTCGGCCTTGGCCTTGGACTTGGAGCCCTCGTGCAGACCGACGCGGACGTCGACACCCGAGTCACGGAGCGACAGCGCGTGGGCGTGGCCCTGGCTGCCGTACCCGATGACCGCGACCTTGCGGCCCTGGATGATGGACAGGTCGGCGTCGGCGTCGTAGAACAGCTCGGCCACTTTGGGTTCTCTCCTCGGGAGTGCAGGTGTTGCGTCCCACCGTATGACGGGGGGCGGAAGGGAAGTCCGATGGTCTCGGAATACGGGCGGCCGACGGCGCGCCGACCGCCCGTTTCGGCTCTTACGCCGACCGGTCCAGGGCGCGCAGCGACCGGTCCGTGATGGATCGGGCACCGCGGCCGATCGCGATCGTGCCGGACTGGACGAGCTCCTTGATGCCGTACGGCTCCAGCATCTTGAGCATCGCGGTCAGCTTCTCGCCGGACCCGGTGGCCTCGATGGTGACGGCCTCCGGGGAGACGTCGACGGTCTTGGCGCGGAACAGCTGGACGATCTCGACGATCTGGGAGCGCGTCTCGTTGTCGGCGCGCACCTTCACCAGGACGAGTTCGCGCTGCACCGCCTGCGACGGCTCCAGCTCGACGATCTTCAGCACGTTGACGAGCTTGTTGAGCTGCTTGGTGACCTGCTCCAGCGGCAGGTCCTCCACGCCGACGACGATGGTGATGCGGGAGATGTCGGGGTGCTCGGTGACGCCCACCGCGAGGGAGTCGATGTTGAAGCCGCGGCGGGAGAACAGAGCGGCGATCCGGGCGAGGATGCCGGGGGTGTTCTCCACCAGGACGGAGAGCGTGTGCTTGGACATGATTCTTTACGTCTCTCTCGCTCAGTCGTCTTCGTTGTCGCCGAAGTCGGGGCGGACGTCCCGGGCGGCCATGATCTCGTCGTTGGAGGTGCCGGCGGCGACCATCGGCCAGACCATCGCGTCCTCGTGGACGATGAAGTCGACGACGACCGGGCGGTCGTTGATCGAGTTCGCCTCCTCGATGACCTTGTCGAGGTCGTCCGGGGACTCGCAGCGGATGGCGTAGCAGCCCATGGCCTCCGACAGCTTCACGAAGTCGGGGACGCGGGTGCCGCGGGCCTGCGGGTTCACGTCGTCCGGACCGGAGTGCAGCACGGTGTTGGAGTACCGCTGGTTGTAGAAGAGGGTCTGCCACTGGCGGACCATCCCGAGGGCGCCGTTGTTGATGACGGCGACCTTGATCGGGATGTTGTTCAGGGCGCAGGTCGTGAGCTCCTGATTGGTCATCTGGAAGCAGCCGTCGCCGTCGATCGCCCAGACGGCCCGCTCGGGCGCTCCGGCCTTGGCGCCCATGGCGGCCGGGACGGCGTAGCCCATGGTTCCGGCGCCGCCGGAGTTCAGCCAGGTGGCCGGCTTGTCGTACTCGATGAAGTGGGCGGCCCACATCTGGTGCTGGCCGACGCCCGCCGCGAAGATCGTGCCCTCGGGGGCGAGCTGTCCGATGCGCTCGATGACCTGCTGCGGGGAGAGCGAGCCGTCCTCGGGCTGGTCGTAGCCGAGCGGGTAGGTGTCGCGCCAGCGGCTCAGGTCCTTCCACCAGGCTGCATACTTTGGCCCAGCGGCCTCGCCCTGTTGGCCCTCGCTGTGCTCCTTCTGGACGGCCTGGATCAGGTCGGCGATGACCTCGCGGGCGTCACCGACGATCGGCACGTCGGCGGTGCGGTTCTTGCCGATCTCGGCCGGGTCGATGTCCGCGTGGACGATCTTGGCGAACGGCGCGAAGCTGTCCAGCTTGCCGGTGACGCGGTCGTCGAAGCGGGCGCCGAGAGCGACGATCAGGTCGGCCTTCTGCAGGCCGGTGACGGCGGCCACCGAGCCGTGCATGCCGGGCATGCCCAGGTGCTGCGGGTGGTTGTCGGGGAACGCTCCGAGCGCCATCAGGGTGGTGGTGACGGGCGCGCCGGTGAGCTCGGCGAGCACCTTCAGCTCGGCGGTGGCCTTGGCCTTGAGCACGCCGCCGCCGACGTACAGGACCGGCCGCTTGGCCTGGGTGATCAGCTTGGCGGCCTCGCGGATCTGCTTGGCGTGCGGCTTGGTCACCGGGCGGTAGCCGGGCAGGTCCATGGTGGGCGGCCAGGAGAAGGTGGTCTTCGCCTGGAGGGCGTCCTTGGCGATGTCGACCAGGACCGGGCCGGGGCGGCCGGTGGAGGCGATGTGGAACGCCTGGGCGATGATCCGCGGGATGTCCTCGGCCTTGGTGACCAGGAAGTTGTGCTTGGTGATCGGCATGGTGATGCCGACGATGTCCGCCTCCTGGAAGGCGTCTGTGCCGATCGCCTTGGACGCCACCTGGCCGGTGATCGCGACCAGCGGCACGGAGTCCATGTGCGCGTCTGCGATCGGGGTGACCAGGTTGGTGGCGCCGGGACCGGAGGTGGCCATGCAGACACCGACCTTGCCGGTGGCCTGCGCGTAGCCGGTGGCGGCGTGACCGGCGCCCTGCTCGTGCCGGACCAGGACGTGGCGCACCCTGGTGGAGTCCATCAGCGGGTCGTAGGCCGGGAGGATCGCACCGCCGGGAATGCCGAATACCGTGTCGGCGCCGACCTCCTCGAGAGAGCGGATGAGGGACTGCGCGCCCGTCACCTGCTCGGGGGCGGAGTGTCCTCCGGATCGGGGCCGGGGCTGCGGGTGATGGGCCCCGGTGGCCTGCTCGGTCATCGGCATTCTCTTCTCAGATGCTGAGGGTGTTTTGCGAGATTTGTGCGGTATTCGACTGCTGCACGAAGGGTGCCTGTGCAACAAAAAACCCCTCGTGCCATAAGGCAAGCGAGGGGAGCGCGCCGGGTGGGGTCGCTGAGCGGTCGAGGCTCAGCGTCAGCCGACGCGCTTTCCAAGTACGAGAATTCGGGTGCGCATGGCACTGACCCTCCCCCCGGCACGCACTTACTGTCAAGTGGGTGGGACGGGAGTCTCATTATGTGAGCGCAGGGCCGTACCGCCTCCGATGACGGCGGACACACCCGAGCTGTACGCCCGCGGGGAGCCGCCCACTAACGCCGGTTCGGCCGCCCCGTTCGGCACCGGATAGTGGCCGGCGGCGAGCGCCCGGCGCAGCCGGTACTCGTCGAGCGGCCCGGAGAACGCCATGCCCTGCCCGTGCGTGCAGCCCATCGCGCGCAGGGCGACGATCTGCTCGGGCAGATCCACCCCCTCGGCCACGGACTTCAGCCCGAGGTCGCCCGCGATGCGCAGCAGCCCGCTGGTGATCTTGTGCAGGCGGGCGGACTCGACAACGCCCTCGACCAGACCGCGGTCGAGCTTCAGGACGTCGACGGGCAGGCGCCTGAGGGCCGTGATCGCCGCGTAGCCGCTGCCGAACCCGTCGAGCGCGACCCGTACGCCGACCCGCCGCAGGGCGCCCAGGCGCCGCTCCAGCTCGTCCAGCGAGACCCTGGGGTCGGCGTCCGACAGCTCGATGATCAGCGACCCGGACGGCAGCCCGTGCCGTGTGAGCAGCGCCTCGATCGTGCCCAGCGGCATCGAGCGGTCCAGCAGTCTGCGGGCGCTCATCCGCACGACGACCGGCACGGACAGCCCGGTGGCGTGCCGCTCGGCGGCCTGCTCGACGGCCTCCTCGATCATCCAGCGGCCCAGCTCGGCGGTCTTGTCGCCGTCCTCGGCCACCCGCAAGAACTCCGCCGGGGTGAAGAGCACCCCTTGCGAGGAGCGCCAGCGCGCCTGCGCGGACACCGACGTGATCCGGCCATCCTCCAGGGACACCACCGGCTGGTGCAGCAGGGCGAACTCCCCGTCGTGCAGGGCGGCCCGCAGACGGGTGGCGAGCTCGGCCTTGCGGACGACGTCCTGCTGCATCTGCGGCTTGTACAGCTCGACGCGCCCCTTGCCGCCGGCCTTGGCGCGGTACATCGCCAGGTCGGCGTTGCGCAGCAGTTCACCCGCGCCGAGGCCGGATTCCGCGAAGGCCACGCCGATGGAGGCGTTGACACGGACATCGTTGCCGTCGATGAGGTAGGGCTGGGACAGGGTCGACCTGAGCCGGTCGGCGAGCTCCAGTATGTGCCGCTCCCGGGCGTCCCGGTCCCGGGTGTTGTCCCCGGCGATCAGGGCCGCGAACTCGTCCCCGCCGAGCCGGGACGCGGTGTCGCCGTGCCGGACGGAGTCCTGGAGCCTGCGGGCGGCCTGAACGAGCAGTTCGTCCCCGGCCTGGTGCCCGATGGTGTCGTTGACGGCCTTGAAGCCGTCGAGATCGATGAACAGCACGGCCGTGTTCCGCAGGGCCACGCCCCGGTCGGAGGCGCGGCGGCCCGAGAGGGCGTGCTGGACGCGCTTGGTGAACAGGGCGCGGTTGGGCAGGTCCGTGAGCGGGTCGTGCTCGGCGTTGTGCTGCAACTGGGCCTGCAGTCGCACCCGTTCGGTCACGTCGCGGCTGTTGAAGATCAGGCCGCCTTGATGGCGGTTGACGGTCGACTCGACGTTCAGCCAGCCCCCGTCGCCCGAGCGGAAGCGGCACTCGATGCGTGTGGTGGGTTCCTCGACCGGGTTGGCGGCGAGGAACCTGCGCACCTCGTGCACGACGCAGCCCAGGTCCTCGGGGTGGATGAGGTTGGCCAGTTCCGTACCCACCAGCTCCTCCGCCGAGCGGCCGTACACACCCGCGGCGGCCGGGGAGACGTACCTCAGGACACCGCTGGGCGCGGCGATCATGATGACGTCGCTGGAGCCCTGTACCAGGGAGCGGAAGTGGTTCTCCTTCTGCGCCAGTTCCTGGGTGAGGGTGATGTTGTCGAGCAGCATGATCCCCTGGCGCACGACGAGCGCGAGCACCACCGTGCCGCCGGTCAGCAGGACCACGCGGTCGACACTGCGGCCGTTGAGGACGTTGTAGAGGATCCCCAGCGTGCACACGGCGGCCGCGAGATACGGAGTGAGAGCGGCCAGGGAGCCGGCGATGGGCCGGGCCGCCGGGTACCGGCTGTGCTCGGCGCCGGGCAGGGGCGCCTGATGGTTGAGGCCGCTGCGCTGCCCCGGCACGTGCTCGTGCACCACACGGGTACGGCCCGTGCCGGCGTGCCGGTCGGGGCCGTGCCGGTCGCCCTCCGCGCGGGGCGCGGCCCAGGGGGCGTACGCCAGGAGCAGCGAGCCCGCGAACCAGCCCGCGTCGAGCAACTGCCCGGAGCGGTAGTCGTGGTGCATGAGCGGCGAGGTGAACAGGGCGTCGCACATCACGGTCAGCGCGAGGGCGCCGATGGCGGTGTTGACCGCGGAGCGGTTCACCGCGGACCGCCTGAAGTGCAGGGCGAGCACCATGCTGACCAGCGCGATGTCGAGCAGCGGATACGCCAGCGACAGCGCGATGTGCGCCACGCCGGGGCCTTCCGACTTCGCGGCCTGGGCGAGGGCGAGGCTCCACGCCAGCGTCAGCAGCGAGCCGCCGATCAGCCAGGCGTCGAGCCCCAGGCAGACCCAGCCGGCCTTGGTCACCGGCCGCTTGGCGAGCACGAGCAGCCCGACGATCGCGGGGGGCGCGAAGCAGAGGAAGAACAGGTCGGCGTAGCTGGGGCTGGGCACGGGCAGTCCGAGGACCACCTCGTACCACCCCCAGACCAGGTTGCCCAGCGAGGCCATGGCCGAGGAGAGGCCGAACAGCAGCCAGGCGGGTCGAAAGCGGGTGCGGCGGCTGCGGGCGTAGAGGAAGCACGAGACGGCGGCGGTCGCGGCCGCGGCGCTCAGCCCGAAGTCGCCCATGAACAGGGCCACTTCGTACGAACCCCAGCCGAGCGCGGCACCGACGGCGTATCCCGCGCAGGCCAGGGCGAGGACGAACCGGAGGGCCGGGCCCGGCCGGTGGCCGGGGGCCGGCGTGCGAGGCAGCAGCGCGCCCGGGGACGGAGGCTGTGCCCGCAGCGCTCCGTCCAGCGTGGGGGTGGGGGGCGCGCTCACCGGGCCCTCCCGGTGAGCGCCGCTCCCCAGTCCCGTGGGTTTTGGTGGACCGGCTGGTCATGCCTTCTGCGGCTGCCCGGCCTGCGGTGGTGATGGCTGTGTTCGGTGTGGTGTTCGCCGTGGTGGGTGTGGTGGCCGACGTGATCGGCGCGCTGACCGCGTCTGCCCGCGGTCGTCCGCCCGGGTCGCCGCCGGCAGCCCCGCCCGCTCGGATCGCTCGTCCATAGGCCGTGCATCGCCTGTCGCCCCCCTCACAGTCCGAACTGTCCGTCCCCGGCGCCGAACGGTCCCCGGCGCAGCCCCTGTCGGGACGATACACCAGTCTCGTCACTCAGGGACATAGCTTCTCTACGCTCCGTGACGATCAACAGATATATGAGTACCCACCGCACCTGAAGGATTGCGGACGGTACTCGAAGGTCTCTCAGTCGGTTGATGCACCCGTCGTGAGGATCACGTTGCGGAGCGGCTCCCGGTTCACATAACGGTTCAACTGGTCCACCAGGAGCCGCTTGGCGCGCGGAAGGAACGCGGAGGTGGGTCCGCCGGCGTGGGGGCTGACGAGTACCCCCGGTGCACGCCACAGGGGGTGTTCGCGCGCCAGCGGCTCCGGGTCGGTGACGTCGAGGGCGGCGGTGATGCGGCCGGTCTCCAACTCGGCGAGCAGGGCCTTGGTGTCGACGACCGGGCCGCGGGCGACGTTGACGAGGAGCGCGCCGTCCTTCATGCGGGACAGGAAGTCGGCTCCGGCCAGGCCACGGGTGGTTTCGTTGAGCGGGGTGGACAGGACGACGACGTCCGCCTCCGGCAGCAGCGCGGGGAGTTCGGTGAGCGGATGCACCGGACCGCGCGCCGTGGTGCGCTCGGAGCGCGCGACGCGCGCCACCCGCGCCACCTCGAACGGAACGAGCCGGTCCTCGATGGCCTCGCCGATCGAGCCATATCCCACGATGAGGACGTTCTTGTCGGCGAGCGCGGGGCGGAACCCGCCGAGCCACTCCCCCCGGTCCTGCGCGCGGACGAAGTCGGGGATCCCGCGCAGCGACGCCAGGATCAGCGCGAGCGTGAGCTCGCCGGTGCTGGCCTCGTGCACCCCGCGCGCATTGCACAGCCGCACGCCCGCCGACAGCTGCCCGAGGCCCGGCTCGACGTGGTCGATCCCGGCGGAGAGGGTCTGCACGACCTGCACGTTGCTCATCCGCCCCAGGGGACGCACGCACAGCGGACTGGGCTTCATGTAGGGGACGACGTAGAAGGCGCAGTCGGCCGGGTCCGCGGGGAACTCCTCCGCGCCGTTCCAGAAGCGGTAGTCCGGGCCCTCGGGGAGTCCCTCGATCTCGTCCGGCGGGATGGGCAGCCACACGTCAGCAGTCATGCTCTGGAGGCTATGTCAGGAGCGTGCGACGGCAGAGGTTAGGTTGGGGTGGCTCGAACAGGGAGGGTCACGACCAGGTGGAGCGCAGGACGATCGGCGCGGCGGCGCTCGCGGTGGGGGCCGTCGGACTCGGGTGCATGCCGATGAGCTGGGCCTACAGCGCGTCGAGGCGGCGCGGCGACGAGTCGCTCAGGGCGATTCACCGGGCGCTCGACCTGGGTGCGTCCCTGCTGGACACGGCCGACATGTACGGCCCCTTCACCAACGAGCTGCTGCTGGGGCGGGCGTTGAAGGAGCGGCGGTCCGACGCGTTCGTGTCGACGAAGGTCGGGCTGCTGGTGGGCGACCAGCACATCGTCGCCAACGGCCGCCCCGGGTATGTGAAGCGCGCCTGTGACGCGTCGCTGCGCCGGCTCCAGACGGACGTCATCGACCTCTACCAGCTGCACCGGGCCGACCCCGAGGTGCCGGTCGAGGAGACCTGGGGCGCGATGGCGGAGCTCGTCCAGGCCGGGAAGGTACGGGCGCTGGGCCTGTGCGCGGTGGGCGCGCGGGCCGGCCGCCGGTCCGGGGCACGGCTGCACGACGGAACGATCCGGCAGCTGGAGCGGGTGCAGCAGGTCTTCCCGGTGAGCGCGGTCGAGGCGGAGCTGTCGGTGTGGTCGCCGGAGGCGCTGGAGACCCTGCTGCCCTGGTGCCGGACGCGGGGCGTCGGTTTCCTCGCCGCGATGCCGCTCGGCAACGGCTTCCTGACCGGCAGGCTGCGGCCCGGCGCCGGCTTCGAGGCGGACGACCCGCGTGCCCGGCACCCCCGCTTCACGGCCGAGATGATGGCCGCGAACCAGCCGGTCGTCGCGGGCCTGCGCCGCGTCGCCCGCCGGCACGGCACGGACGTCACGCCCGGACAGGTGGCCCTCGCGTGGGTGCTGGCCCAGGACCCGCACGTGGTCCCGGTCCCGGGCACGAAGCAGGAGCGCTGGGTCACGGAGAACACGGCCGCGACGGCGGTGCGCCTGACCCCCGACGATCTCAAGGAGATAGCCGGGCTGCCGCCGGCCCAGGGGTCCTGGGACTGAGCTCCGGTTCCGCCTCCGGTGCGTTTCGGGCAAACCCCGTCCTTCCCGGTCCGGCGTTCCGTGATCGGGAACCTGGGAGCCGCGAGCGGTGTATGACAGGGAGAGGACCCGCCCCGTCGAAGGGACCATGATCGTGCAACGTCGAGCCGCCCCGGCCGTGCTGGCCGCCGCCGCGCTCCTGCTGACGGCCGGTTGCTCCTCCGACAGCGGGGGCTCGTCCGGCAAGCAGACGAGCGCCTCCCCGAGCCGTACGGCACCCGGGTCGTCCGCGCCGCCGGGGCAGGCCGCCGAGGAGACGCCTCCGGCCAAGGGGTCGGTGAAGGTGGTCCGCACCGTCGCCGAGGGCCTGGACTCCCCCTGGGGGCTCGCTCCGCTGCCGGGCGGCGGCCTGCTCGTCTCCTCCCGGGACGACGGGACGATCGTCCGGGTCGACGAGAAGACCGGAAAGAAGACCGAACTGGGCGAGGTTCCGGGGGTCTCGGCCGCCGGCGAGGGCGGCCTCCTCGGGATCGCCCTGTCCCCCGACTACGCCTCGGACCACATGGTCTACGCCTACTTCACCTCGGCCTCCGACAACCGCATCGTCCGCATGATCTACGACGAGCAGAAGCCGGCCGGCGAGCAGCTCGGCGCGCCCGACACCGTCTACAAGGGCATCCCCAAGGGCTTCATCCACAACGGCGGCCGCATCCAGTTCGGCCCCGACAAGATGCTCTACGTGGGCACGGGCGAGAGCGGCGACACCGGTCTGTCCCAGGACAAGGACTCCGTGGGCGGCAAGATCCTGCGCCTGACGCCGGAGGGCGAGCCGGCGCCGGGCAACCCCTTCCCTGACTCGCCGGTGTACTCGTACGGCCACCGCAACGTGCAGGGCCTGGCCTGGGACGGCAAGCAGCGGCTGTTCGCCTCGGAGTTCGGCCAGGACACCTGGGACGAGCTCAACGCGATCAAGCCGGGCGACAACTACGGCTGGCCGGAGGCCGAGGGCCGGTCCGGCGCCAAGGGGTTCCACAACCCGATCGACCAGTGGACGACGGCGGAGGCCTCCCCCAGCGGCATCGCCTACGCCGACGGCTCGATCTGGATGGCGGGCCTGCGCGGCAAGCGGCTCTGGCGCATCCCGCTGAACGGCACGGAGGCCTCGGCCGAACCGCAGGCCTTCCTGGAGGGCGAGTACGGCCGGCTGCGCACGGTGGTGTCGGCGGGCGGCGACCGGCTGTGGCTGGTGACCAGCAATACGGACGGCCGGGGCGACCCGGAGGGCGGGGACGACCGGATCCTGGAACTGCGGGTGACGTAGCGACTCCCGCGATGCCTAGTGCCGCGGCAGGCAACGTTCGCCCCGTCGCGACGCCCGGCACGCACTCTCGCCGCACCGGGCACAAACCCAAGTACATCCAGTACGAGGGCATGCACCCGGCACGCCGAGAGCACGCACCGGACGCCGCTCCTTGACGGGCAAACGTTGCCTGCCGCGGCACTAGTTCCCGGGGTTGTCCTGCTCCTCGTCGGGCGGGCGTACGACGACCTTTCCGGACGCGAGATCTATCGGCCCGCGTCCGGGATCGCCGTCCCCGACGTCCTCACGGGTCAGTTCCAGGCGGTTCTGCTCGTCGCGGGTGTGCTTGCGCCCGGGCGAGAACAGCTCCTCCAACATGTTGAACAACGGGTGCCTCCCTGGGCCGCGGGCTTCATGTCATCCGCGACGTCCCTTACAGCGTATGCCTCAGCCCGCCGGGCCGGGCATGAGCATGTCGGCCGGGAACAGCCCCAGCCGGTGCGCCACCGCCGCCGCCTCGCCCCGCCCGGAGACGCCGAGCTTGCCCAGGATGTTGGAGACGTGCACGCTCGCCGTCTTCGGGGAGATGAACAGCTCCTGGGCGATGCGGCGGTTGGTGTGGCCGACGGCGACCAGGCGCAGGACGTCCCGTTCCCGGCTGGTGAGGCCGAGGGCCTCGGCGGGGTCGGCCGGTGCGGGGCCGGGCTGCGTGGCGGGCGAGAGCCGGAGGCGGGCGCGCCGGCCGAGTGCGGTGGCGGCATCGGCGAGCGGCCGGGCGCCGAGGTGGCGGGCGACGGTGCGGGCGAGGCGGAGCAGTTCCGTGGCGCGCTCGCGCTCGTCCTCGCCGGCGCACGTCAACAGGGACTCGGCCAGGCGGTACCGGACGCGGGCGAGGTCGTAGGGCCGGCTCAGGGGTTCGAAGGCGGTGACCACCTCCGACCAGGTGTCCGGGGTGCTCCGGCCCTCGGCGCGGTGGAGTTCGGCGCGGACCCACTGCTCGTGGGCGAGCCAGACGGGGGCGTGGGTGGTGAGGCGCTTGACGGCGGAGAGTATGCCGTCCAGGACCTGCCCGCGGCCGTCGCGGGCGGCGGGCAGCGCCCGGGCGTCGGCCTCGGCGGTGGCCGCCTGGAGCAGCAGCGGCCAGGCGTAGCGCTGGGTGCCGAGCGGGAAGCCGGATTCCAGGGTGCGGGCCAGTTCGGCGCGGGCATCGGCCAGGCGGCCCTCGACGGCGGCCACGGCGATGGTGAGACAGGAGACCGGCAGGTCGTGCTGCGGCATGGGGTCGTGCGGGCCGTAGGAGGCGCGGGCCTCGGCGAGGTGGCGGGCGGCCTCGGACACCTCGCCGCGGGCCAGGGCGAGGAAGGCCAGGGTGCTGGCGCCGGACCCGTACGGTGCGGCCGTCTGCCCTTGCCGCTGGGCGCTGACGGCGGACTCAGCGGCCTCCTCCCAGCGGCCCAGGGAGATCAGCGACTCGGCGAGGTTGCCCCGGACCCAGCCCTCGGACTCGGTCAGCCCCATCCGGCAGGTGAGCCGCAGGCCCTCGCGCAGGATGTCCACGGAGTCCTCGGAGCGCCCGATGCCTTCCAGGGTGGAGGGCAGGTTGACATGGCTGCGGCCCACGACAGCCGCGAGATCTCGGGCCACCACCTCGTCCCTGACGTCGTACATGTGGGCCAGCCCGGCCTCGATCTGCCCGGCCTCGACCATGAGCCCGCCGAGCGTGAGGCGGGCGTTGTACTCGATCTCGTCGGCGCCCACCATGCGCGCGTACTCGACGGCCCGCTCGGCGGCGGTCAGGGCCTCCGGGCCGGGCAGGCGGAGCATGGACCAGTGCGCGACGGTGGCCAGCACCTCGGCGTGCACCTCGGACGCCGGCAGGCCGCGGACCAGGTCCTGGGCGGTGGCGATCTCCTTCCAGCCGTCGCCCCGGGCCAGCCGCTGCACCAGCCGGGAGCGCTGGATCCAGAACCAGGCCGCACGCAGGGGGTCGGGCTCGTCCTCCAGCAGGCGCAGCGCCCGCTTGGTGATCTTCAGGGCGCGTTCCCGCTCCCCGCAGAGCCGTCCGGCGACGGCCGCCTCGGCCAGCAGATCCAGGTAGCGCAGCGCGGTGGTGGCCGGGTCGCGGCCGCAGGGCGGATAGACCTCGGCGTAGTCCACGGGGCGCAGAGTCCGGCGGACGGCGTCGGGGGCGGCGTCCCACAGTTCCATCGCCCGTTCCAGGAGGCGGAGTTGCTCGGAGTAGGCGTGGCGGCGGCGGGCCTCGACGGAGGCTTCGAGGACGGCGGGCAGGGCCTTGGCGGCGTCGTGGGCGTGGTACCAGTAGCTGGCCAGGCGGGTCGCCCTCTGGTCGGCGGGGACGAGGGCCGGGTCGCTCTCCAGGGCTTCGGCGTAGCGGCGGTTGAGGCGGGAGCGTTCGCCGGGGAGCAGGTCGTCGCTGACGGCCTCGCGGACCAGGGAGTGGCGGAAGCGGTAGCCGTCGCCGCCGGGTGCGGGGGCGAGGATGCTCGCGTTCACGGCGCCCCGCAGCGCCTCGATGAGATCGTCCTCGGCGAGCCGGGCGACGGCTGCCAGCAGCCGGTACTCGACGGTGGAACCGCCCTCGGCGACGATGCGGGCGACCTGCTGGGCGGTCTCCGGCAGTCCTTCCACGCGGACGAGCAGCAGGTCGCGCAGGGAGTCGGTCAGGCCGGTCCGGCAGCCCTCGTGGGCGGCGACGGCGAGTTCCTCGACGAAGAAGGCATTGCCGTCGGAGCGTTCGAAGATCGCGTCGACCCGGTCCGGCTCGGGCTCGTGGGCGAGGATCCCGGTGACCTGGCGGCACACCTCGTCGCGGTTGAAGCGGGCGAGTTCCAGGCGGCGGATCGTGC
This sequence comes from Streptomyces sp. AK010, assembly GCF_014207295.1. Classification (NCBI taxonomy): domain Bacteria; kingdom Bacillati; phylum Actinomycetota; class Actinomycetes; order Kitasatosporales; family Streptomycetaceae; genus Streptomyces; species Streptomyces sp. AK010. The sequence continues at coordinate 72,090 of NZ_JACHCX010000009.1, read as the reverse complement.
GGAGCCGGTCGAGTTCGGCGAGCAGGGGGCGCAGTGGGTGGCGGCGGTGGATGTCGTCGGAGCGGTAGGTGGCGAGGACGACGAGGCGGCCGGTGCGCAGGGTGCGCAGGAGGTAGGAGAGGAGGTGGCGGGTGGAGGCGTCGGCCCAGTGCAGGTCCTCCAGGGCGAGGACGACGGTGTGCTCGGCGGTGACGCGCTCCAGCAGGCGTGCGGTGAGCTCGAAGAGGCGGGCCATGCCGTCCTCGTCGTGCCGCCCGGCTGCGGACTCGCCCAGCTCGGGCAGCAGCCGGGCCAGTTCCTCCTCCTGGCCGGCGGCCGCGGCGGCCAGCTCGGCGGGGAGTTCGCGGCGCAGGGCGCGCAGGGCGGTCGAGAAGGGGGCGAAGGGCAGTCCGTCGGCGCCGATCTCCACGCAGCCGCCGAGTGCGACCACCGCCCCGCGCCGGCGGGCGGCGGCGGCGAACTCCTCGACGAGGCGGGTCTTGCCGACTCCGGCCTCCCCGCCGATGAGCAGTGCCTGCGGCTCGCCCTCGCGGGCGCGGACGAGCGCGTCGTGCAGCGTGCCCAGTTCCTCGGCACGGCCGACGAACACGGGGCTCACGGACCTGGTCTCCACGGCCCCGAGCATCGCATGCGGGTCCGACGGCACGGCACCGGTTTTCCGTCGAACGGCCGGAGCAGCGGCCGCCGTTCCTGTGCGAACGACGACCGCTGCTCCGGTGGCGGCCACGCGGGCGGCCGGCCCCGCCCCGGTGTTCACGCGGTCCGGGCGGATCGCGGCCGGCGGAAGCGGCGGCTATGGCTCTCGTGCTCGGCGGAGTCCTGGCCGGCTTCGTGGCGGGCCGCGCGGCGGGCCCGGGCGGCTTCGCGGACCAGGCGCTCGTGGTCGGCACGGCGGATGAGGTCGTTGGTGCGCAGCTGCTGGAGCTCGTACTCGTACATGGTGTGTCCTTGAGGAGAGTCGGTCACGGAGTGCTTCTCCGTGCTGACCTCACTCTCGTCTCCCAGGTGGGGCCGCCACATCGGGAGAGTTCCGCATCTTCGACCACGCGGGGGGCCTTAGACGCGGCTGAGGGGCCTCAGGCGCTCCGTAAGGTGCTCACGGAACGCCTAAGACCCCTCAGGACCTGCGGGCTATCAGCTCGCGGACGGCAGTCCGAGCAGGATGCCGGTGTACTTGAGGACGGCCAGGAACAGGCCGATGACGCCGAGCGCGACTCCCGCCCAGGCGACGGACTTGATCCAGGGGGCCTGGATCCGGCCCGGGGTGCCGAACGCGGGCCGGGCGAGCGTCACGACGCCGACGACCAGCGCGATCAGCGCGAACAGGCCGCCCCACAGGGCGGTGGTCTGCCAGGCGTCGCCGTAGACCGCCTGGATCTGCTGGGCCACGCCCGCGTTCTGCGCGGTCTGCAGCTGGCCGACGAGGTTCTGGCGCGCGGAGGCCACGGTGCCGATCCAGCTGCCGGTGAGCGAGACGACGCCCAGGGCGGCGGAGACGACGGCGGCGGCGCCCTGTCCGACGCCGGAGGGGGCCTCCTCCTTGGTCTGCGCGTCGTCGGCCGCGGCCGGGACCTCGGTCTCGGGCACCTCGTCGGACGTGGTGGTGTCCACCGCCTTCTCGTCGGTCGTGGCCTTGGTGGCCTCGGTCTCGTCCACTGCGTTCGTAGCCATGTCTCGCACCGTAGGGTCGCTGTCTGAGAAGTCTCTTAATGATCGTTGTGAGCGGCACGCGCGCGTGCGGCGCGCCACTCGGGCGCCAGCACCGACCAGACTTCGAGATCGTGCCGTACGCCACCATAGGGGTGTGCCTCGCGCCGCACACCGTCCCGGGTCATGCCGAGTCGCCGCGCCACGTTCAGGCTGGGCCGGTTGCCGGTGGCGGCGACCCACTCGACGCGGTGGATGCCCCGCTGCTCGACGGCCCAGTCGATGAGGACCCGCATCGCGCGCGTGACCAGACCCCGGCCCGTCGCGGCCGGCTCCAGCCAGCAGCCGACCTCGCAGTTGCCGGTCGCCGCGTCGAAGTTCAGGAACAGCACTCCGCCCACCAGCGTGCCCTCCAGCCACAGGCCGTGCAGGGACCCCGTGTCGGCGGCGCGCATGTCGGCGTAGCGCTGGAGCTTGGCGCGGGCCGAGAGCAGGTCCGTCTCGGTCGTGCCGAACGGGATGTACTGCCCGATGAACTCCCGCCCCCGCTCCAGGTGCGCCAGGAACTCCCCGGCGTGCCAGGGCTCCAGGGGCCTCAGCTCGGCGTCGTCATCCAGGGATATCGCGTACATCCCGCTGCCGCTCCTCCTCCGCCAGGACGTCCGCCACCTCGGCGTCCGTCGCGGCGGCCAGCCTCTCATGGGCGGCACGGCTCTCGGGCGGCTCGATGCTGATGCGCGGCATGCGCTTGTCCAGCCAGCGGGGCAGCCACCAGTTGGCGCCGCCGAGCAGGTGCATGAGGGCCGGGACGAGGAGGGTGCGCAGGACGAAGGCGTCGAGGGCGACGGCGGCGGCCAGGGCGATGCCGAACATGGCGATCACGCGGTCGCCGCTGAGGACGAAGGCCAGGAAGACGGAGATCATGATGACCGCCGCCGAGTTGATCACCCGGCTGGTCTCGGCGAGGCCGACGCGCACGGCCCGCCGGTTGTCGCCGGTCTCCAGCCACTCCTCGTACATCCGGCTGACCAGGAAGACCTGGTAGTCCATGGAGAGGCCGAAGAGCACCGACACCATGATCACGGGCAGGAAGGGTTCGATGGGCCCCGCGCTGCCCAGGCCGAGCAGTTCGCTGCCCCAGCCCCACTGGAAGATCGTGACCACGACTCCGAAGGCGGAGGCCACGGCGGCGACGTTCATCGCGGCGGCCTTCAGCGGGATGCCGACGGACCGGAAGGCCAGCAGGAGCAGCAGACAGCCCAGGCCGATGACGGCCCCGACGAAGACCGGCAGCTTGGAGACGATGACGTCGGCGAAGTCGTCGTAGCCGGCCGTCATGCCGCCCACCTGCACATCGAGCGAGGTGCCCGACTCGGCGCGCGGCAGCACCTCGCCGCGCAGCCGGTCGACGAGGTCGCTGGTGTGCTGCGACTGCGGGGAGGACTCCGGGACGACGGTGAGATAGGCGGTGTGGCCGCCGGAGTCGAAGGTCACGGGGGTCACCGAGGCGACGCCGTCGGTGGTGCGCAGGGTGCTGTCGAGGTTGTCCAGGGCGAGCTTGTCGTCGGCTCCGTCGACCTGGGTGACGAGGGTGAGCGGGCCGTTCACGCCCGGACCGAAGCCGTCGGCGAGCAGGTCGTAGGCCTGGCGGGTGGTGGCGGTCTTCGGGCCGTTGCCCTGGTCGGAGGTGCCCAGGTGCAGGGAGAAGGTGGGCAGTGCGAGGACGCCCATGACGACCAGGGCGAGTGCGCCGAGCACCTTGGGGTGGCGTTCCACGAAGGCCGACCAGCGGGCCGCGAAGCCGGTGGGCAGCTCGGGTTCGGGCCCGTGCTCCGCGAGGCGGCGGCGCTCACGGCGGCTGAGCGCGCGCATGCCGATGAGGGACAGCAGGGCGGGCAGCAGGGTCACGGAGGCGGCGACGGTGAGGATGACGGTGAGGCTCGCCGCTATGGCGACGCCGTTGAGGAAGCTCAGCCGCAGGATCAGCATGCCGAGCAGGGCGATGCAGACGGTCGCGCCCGCGAAGACAACGGCCCGTCCGGTGGTCGCGACGGCGTGCGTGGCCGCCTCGGTGACGGACAGCCCGCGTTTCAGCCCGCGCCGGTGTCTGGTGACGATGAACAGCGCGTAGTCGATGCCGACGCCGAGCCCGATGAGCATGCCCAGCATGGGGGCGAAGTCGGCGACGGTCATGGCGTGCCCGAGCAGCACGATCCCCGCGTAGGCGGTGCCGACGCCGACCAGGGCGGTGGCTATGGGCAGCAGGGACGCGGCGAGCGAGCCGAAGGCGAGGAACAGCACCACGGCGGCGACAATCACTCCGACGATCTCTGCGACGTGCCCGCCGGAGGACTCGGTGAGTGCGACGGCGCTGCCGCCCAGCTCCACCTGCAGCCCGTCGGTCTCGGCGCTCTTCGCGGTGTCGACGACGGCCTGCGCCTCGCTCTGGGCGATGTTCTCGGCCTGGTCGTCGAAGGTCACCGAGGCGTACGCGGTGTGGCCGTCCTCGCTGACGCGGCCCGTGCCGGGCCCGTCGTAGGGGCTGGTGACCGAGGCCACGCCGGGGAGGTTCTCGATCCGGTCCAGGGTGCGGGTCATCGTCTGCTCGACGTCGGCGGCGCGGACGCTGCCGGACGTGGTGTGCCAGACGACGGTGTCGCTGTCGCCGCCGAGCCGCGGGAAGCCCTCGTGCAGCAGCTCGGAGGCGCGGCCGGACTCGGTACCGGGAACCTGGTAGTCGTTCGAGTACGCGGTGCCGGCGACGGCGGCACCCGCGGCGACACCCGCGAACGCGAGGAGCCACAGCATGACGCTGAGCAGACGGCGCTGGACACACCAGCGGGCGAGGGCTGCCACGAAACGTGCTCCCGGGTTGCCTTGTGTGGATCTTTGACCGGGAACAGTCGTTCATGAACTGAACAGCCAGCAAAGAACGCATGAGCAATGCGCTGCCACTCTTACAAACGAACGAGATCATTTGTCGTTTTCGTGGGCTTGTTCACAGCGGCCCGTCTCAGTCGAACTGGTCCCCCAGCGCCATCACCATCACGCCCGCGATCAGCAGCCACAGGGCCCTCCGGGTGCGCCCTCGGGAGCCCAGCACGGCGGCGGCGGCGCACACGGCGGCCCCGCCGGCGTAAGCGGCCGGGACGAGGGCCGGTGCGGAGCGGATGAGGCGGAGCAGCGCCGCGGCGAGACCGGCCAGCGTCAGCGCGGCGCCGGTGCCCGCAGCCGTCCAGCGGGCCCGGCGCGCGTCCTCCAGGAGGTCGTCGGACTCGTGCGGGAGATCGTGGGACTCGTGCGGGAGATCGTCGGACTCGTCCAGGAGATCGTCGGACTCGTCCAGGAGATCGTCGGACTCGTCCAGGAGATCGTCGGACTCGTCCTGGTCGGCTGCCGCCTGCGAGTCCGCTGCCTCTGGACCGGTGTCGGAATCAGGACGTCCACTCATGGCCGAGACGGTAGCGCGCCGTGCGCGGAAAACCGGGCGCGGGGCCGCCGGGCCGGCTGTTGGCGTCCGTCGGTCCGAGAAACGCCCGCGGCCTCCCGCCGCCCGGCCGAAGCAGGTGCATTGTTTGACGGTCCGACCCGAGCTCCTACGCGACCCCGTTCTTCCGCAAGGACTCAAGGAGCCCGTTCACCGATGTCGGACATCACTTCCCGGACCCCGAACGACCCCCTCACTGACCGTGTGAGCCACCCCGGCTACCCCCGCAGCAACGGCTACGACGCCCGCTGGATCATCGACAACCAGATGGGTCCGCACGCACTGTGGCTGCTGGAGTGGCTGGCCCCCGCCCTGGGGCTCGACACCCTGAGCCCCGGCTCCCGGGTGCTCGACCTGGGCTGCGGCCGCGCCATGACGTCGATCTTCCTCGCCAAGGAGTACGACGTCCAAGTCGTCGCCGCCGACCTGTGGATCAAGCCCGACGAGAACGCCGGGCGCATCGCCGAGGCGGGTGTCGCCGACCGGGTCCTGCCCGTGTTCGCCGAGGCCCATGACCTGCCGTTCGGCGAGGGCACCTTCGATGCGATCGTCTCGGTCGACGCCTACCAGTACTTCGGCACCAACGACCTGTACCTGCCCACTCTGACCCGGCTGCTGAAGCCGGGCGGGCGGATCGGTGTCGTGATGCCGGCGCTGCGGGAGGAGCCGGAGGGCGACGAGCCGCCGGCGCACCTGAAGGAGTACTGGGAGAAGGATCCCGGCTTCTGGGCCTTCCACTCCCCCGCCTGGTGGCGGCGGCTGTGGGCCCGCAGCGGGGCCGTCGAGGTCGAGACGGCCGACTGGCTCGACGACGGCTGGCGCGACTGGCTGCTGTGGAGCGAGGTCTGTGCCGAGGAGAGCACGAGCGAGTTCATGGCCGACATGGCCCGCTGGTCGGTCGAGCTGATGCACGCCGATGTGGAGCACGTCCTGGGCTTCACCCGCGTCGTCGGCCGCCGCGTGTGAGTGACGAGGGGGGATGCACCGGGTCCGGTGCATCCCCCCTCGTCGGGTCCGCTGCGGTCAGCCCTCGCTGACGCCCAGCTTCTCCAGGATCAGTTCCTTCACGCGGGCCGCGTCGGCCTGGCCGCGGGTGGCCTTCATGACCGCACCGACCAGCGCACCGGCCGCGGCCACCTTGCCGCCGCGGATCTTGTCCGCGACGCCCGGGTTGCCGGCGATGGCCTCCTCGACGGCGGCGGTGAGGGCGCCCTCGTCGGAGACGACCTTCAGACCGCGCTTGTCGACGACCTCGTCCGGGGTGCCCTCGCCCGCGAGGACGCCCTCGATGACCTGCCGGGCCAGCTTGTCGTTCAGGTCGCCCTTCGCGACGAGCTCGGTGACCCGGGCGACCTGCGCCGGCGTGATCGCCAGCTCGTCGAGCGCCTTGCCCGACTCGTTGGCGCTGCGGGCCAGCTCGCCCATCCACCACTTGCGGGCGGAGGCGGCGTCGGCCCCGGCCTCGATCGTGGCGACGATGGGCTCCAGCGCGCCGGCGTTGAGGATGGCCTGCATGTCGGTGGCCGTCACGCCCCACTCCTCGCGGAGCCGGCTGCGGCGGACCAGCGGCAGCTCGGGCAGCCCGGCGCGGATCTCCTCGACCCACTCACGGGACGGGGCCACGGGGACGAGGTCGGGCTCCGGGAAGTACCGGTAGTCCTCGGCCTCCTCCTTCACCCGGCCCGAGGTCGTCGACCCCGTGTCCTCGTGGAAGTGGCGGGTCTCCTGGATGATCGTGCCGCCCGAGGACAGCACGGCCGCGTGCCGCTGGATCTCGAAGCGGGCCGCGCGCTCCACGGACCGGAGCGAGTTGACGTTCTTCGTCTCCGAGCGCGTGCCGAACTTCTCCCGGCCGTGCGGGCGCAGCGACAGGTTCACGTCGCAGCGCATCTGGCCCATCTCCATGCGGGCCTCGGAGACGCCGAGCGCCCTGATGAGCTCGCGCAGCTCACGGACGTAGGCCCGGGCGACCTCCGGGGCACGCTCGCCGGCGCCCTCGATCGGCTTGGTGACGATCTCGATGAGGGGGATGCCGGCGCGGTTGTAGTCCAGCAGCGAGTGCGAGGCGCCGTGGATGCGGCCGGTGGCACCGCCGACGTGCGTCGACTTGCCGGTGTCCTCCTCCATGTGGGCGCGCTCGATCTCCACACGGAAGGTCTCGCCGTCCTCCAGCTGCACGTCGAGGTAGCCGTTGAAGGCGATGGGCTCGTCGTACTGGGAGGTCTGGAAGTTCTTCGGCATGTCCGGATAGAAGTAGTTCTTCCGGGCGAAGCGGCACCACTCGGCGATCTCGCAGTTCAGCGCGAGGCCGATCTTGATCGCGGACTCGACGCCGGTCGCGTTGACGACCGGGAGAGCGCCGGGCATGCCGAGGCAGACCGGGCAGGTCTGCGTGTTGGCGTCCTGGCCGAGGGCGGTCGAGCAGCCGCAGAACATCTTGGTCTTGGTGCCGAGTTCGACATGGACCTCGAGGCCCATGACGGGGTCGTACGACGCGAGTGCGTCCTCGTACGACACCAGGTCGGTCGTGGTGGTCACGGTGAGTACTTCCCTCTCAGCCCAGCAGAACGTCGTCGTCGCCCAGCTGCTTCAGCTCGCGATAGAGAATGGCCAGGTTGGTGACGACCGCGGCGCCGGTCACGACGGCGTCGAGCAGCCGCAGCGTGTCGTTGTCTCCGCGGGCCTTCTTGATCTGCTTGTAGACACCGACGGCGCCGAACGCCGACGTGGCCATCGAGATGTACAGACCGGACTTGGACTTCTTGAAGCCCTTGGCCTTGGACAGTGCGCTCACAGCGACGGAGCCTCCTCGATCAGCGGGTGGCCCCACTTTTCCACGAAGGCGGCCTCGACGGCGGCACCCACCTTGTACAGGCGGTCGTCCTTCATGACGGGGGCGATGATCTGCAGGCCGACCGGGAGGTTGTCCTCCGGGGCGAGGCCGCACGGCAGCGACATGGCCGCGTTGCCCGCCAGGTTGGTCGGGATGGTGCACAGGTCGGCGAGGTACATCGCCATCGGGTCGTCGGCGCGCTCGCCGATGGCGAAGGCGGTGGTCGGGGTCGTCGGGGAGACGATCACGTCGACCTGCTCGAACGCCTTGTCGAAGTCCTGCTTGATGAGCGTGCGGACCTTCTGGGCGCTGCCGTAGTAGGCGTCGTAGTAGCCGCTCGACAGGGCGTACGTGCCGAGCATGATGCGGCGCTTGACCTCGGGGCCGAAACCGGCCTCGCGGGTGAGGGAGGTGACCTCCTCGGCGGAGTGCGTGCCGTCGTCGCCGGTCCGCAGGCCGTAGCGCAGGCCGTCGAAGCGGGCGAGGTTGGAGGAGCACTCCGAGGGCGCGATCAGGTAGTACGCCGACAGCGCCAGGTCGAAGGACGGGCAGTCCAGCTCGACGATCTCGGCGCCCAGTTCCTTCAGCAGCTCGACGGACTCGTCGAAGCGCTGGATGACGCCGGCCTGGTAGCCCTCGCCGCGGAACTGCTTGACGACGCCGACGCGCATGCCCTCGACGCTGCCGTTGCGGGCGGCCTCGACGACCGCCGGGACGGGCTCGTCGATGGAGGTCGAGTCGAGCGGGTCGTGCCCGGCGATGACCTCGTGCAGCAGCGCCGCGTCCAGGACCGTGCGGGCGCAGGGTCCGCCCTGGTCGAGGGAGCTGGAGAAGGCGACCATGCCGTAGCGGGAGACCGCGCCGTACGTCGGCTTCACACCGACCGTGCCGGTGACGGAGGCCGGCTGGCGGATGGAGCCGCCGGTGTCGGTGCCGATGGCGAGCGGGGCCTGGAAGGAGGCGAGCGCGGCGGACGAACCGCCACCGGAGCCGCCGGGGATCTTGGTGAGGTCCCAGGGGTTGCCGGTCGGGCCGTAGGCGCTGTTCTCGGTGGAGGACCCCATGGCGAACTCGTCCATGTTGGTCTTGCCGAGGATCACTACGTCGGCGGCCTTGAGCCGCTTGGTGAGCGTCGCGTCGTACGGCGGGATCCAGCCCTCGAGGATCTTCGATCCGACGGTGGTCGGGATGCCCTCGGTGGTGAAGATGTCCTTCAGCGCGAGGGGCACGCCGGCCAGCGGGCCGAGCTTCTCGCCCTTGGCGCGCTTGTCGTCCACGGCGCGGGCCTGGGCGAGGGCGCCCTCGCGGTCGACGTGCAGGAAGGCGTGCACCTTCTCGTCGACGGCCTCGATGCGGGCGAGGTGGGCCTCGGTGACCTGCACCGCGGTGAGCTCGCCGGAGGCGATCTTCGCGGCGGTCTCGGCGGCCGTGAGCTTGATGATGTCCGTCATGGCTGTTAGTCCTCCCCCAGGATCTGCGGCACCTTGAAACGCTGCTGCTCCTGGGCCGGGGCGCCGGAGAGCGCCTGCTCGGGGGTGAGCGACGGACGGACCTCGTCCGCCCGCATGACGTTCGTCAGCGGGAGCGGGTGCGAGGTCGGCGGTACGTCTTGGTCGGCGACCTCACTGACGCGTGCGACCGCGCCGATGATGTCGTCCAGCTGTCCCGCGAAGTGCTCGAGCTCTTCGGGCTTCAGCTCCAGACGCGCCAGCCGGGCGAGGTGGGCGACCTCCTCGCGCGTGATGCCAGGCATGCAGCGATCCTCTGGGGTGAGTGAATGTGGTTTGGCCCAATCCTATGGGGCGGGGGGCCGTGCCCGTGAAACGGTTTGCCGCCCCGGAGGCTCTCGGCCCCCCTCAGACCGCGAAGAGCGGTCCCGCGATGACCAGGACGACGACCGCGGTGGCGAAGTGGATTCCGAAGGCGACCGCCTTCGTTCCGCCGTTGCGCAGCACGATCAGGGTGTCGCCGAGCGGCACGAGCGCCACGGCGAGCATGAACCAGGCCCCGGCTCCGGCCCCCGCGAAGGCGAGCAGCGCCAGACCGGCCGGCCCGAGGGTGCCCTCCCTCAGGCCCTTGATCGTCAGACGGCTGCCCGAGGAGGCACACGAGCAGCGACTGGCGCTGCTGATCGGCCACTTCGTGCCGCCCGGCACGAGCTGAGCGCTCACCCGAAGCCCGGGGCCGGGGCCGGGGCCGGGGCCGGGAGAAGTGGAGCGGCCGGGCGAGCGGAGAGGCGGGTGCGGCCTACTCGTCGGCCGTCGCGGCGGGGAGCGCGGCGCGTGGGCGCTGCCAGCCCCGGGGCCCCCGCGCCCGCAGCCACGCCGTGGTCTCCTCCGGGGGCATCGCCGCCGCGACCAGCCAGCCCTGCACGGCGTCGCAGCCGAGGTCGCGCAGGCGCTCCCAGGTCTCGTCGTCCTCGACGCCCTCGGCGACGACGAGCAGTCCGAGGGAGTGCGCGAGGTCGACCGTGCAGCGCACGATCTCCGCGTCCTCGGTGTCGACCGCGAGCCGGGCCACGAACGAACGGTCGATCTTCAGCTCGCTGACCGGGAGCCGGCGCAGGTGCACGAGCGAGGAGTAGCCCGTGCCGAAGTCGTCGAGGGACATCTTCACGCCGTGCGCGGTCAGTTGGTTGAGGGTGTCGGCGGCACGCTGCGGGTCCTCCAGCAGGACGTGCTCCGTGATCTCCAGTTGGAGCGCTCCCGCCGGGACGCCGTGCCGGGCCAGCCGGGCGGCGACGGAGCCGGCGAAGCCGGGGGTGTGCACATCGCGCGGGGAGACGTTCACCGCGACCGGGACGAACAGGCCCTGCTCCCGCCAGTGCGCGACCTGGCCGAGCGCCGTCTCCAGGACGTACTCGGTGAGGTGGGGCATCAGGCCCGAGGACTCGGCGATCGCTATGAACTCGTCCGGCGGCACCTTGCCCCGCTCGGGGTGCACCCAGCGGACCAGGGCCTCCAGGCCCGCCACCTGCCCGTCGAAGCGGACTTTGGGCTGGTAGTGCAGATGCACCTCGTGCGCGTCGAGGGCGCGGCGCAGATCCCCCAGCAGGCCGAGGCGGTCGGGGGTGTTGGAGTCGCGCTTGGACTCGTAGACCTCGACGCCGGTGCGGTCCCGCTTCGCCTGGTACATCGCCACGTCCGCCCGGCGCAGCAGCCCTTCGGCGTCCAGGGCGTGGTCGGGGAAGACGGCGACTCCGGCGCTGGCCTCCAGGACGAGGGTGAGGCCGTCGAGGTCGAGGGGGGAACTGAGGGCGGCGACGAGGTTGCGGGCGACCCGGGTCGCGGAGGTCGTGGAGTCGGCGACCGGCAGTAAGACGGCGAACTCGTCCCCGCCGAGCCGGGCGGCCTCCGCACCGCGCGGCAGCGCCACCCGCAGCCGGTCGGCGATCTGCAGCAGCAGCCGGTCACCGGCGAGATGACCGAGCGTGTCGTTGACCGACCGGAACCGGTCGAGGTCGATCAGCATCAGGGCGGCGCGGGCGTTGATCCGCTCCGCGTCGTCCAGCGCGGTCCAGATGCGCTCCAGCAGCCACTGGCGGTTGGGCAGACCGGTCAGCGGGTCGCGCAGCTGCTCCTCCGCCCGGGCCCGGGCGATCCACAGGGTGGAGTCCAGGGCGATCAGCGGGATGGAGAACAGCGGCAGCAGGATCGGCTTGGCCACGGCGACCACGCAGACCAGCGGCGCGATCCCCAGCAGCGCGACCGCGACCAGGCCTTGTCTGGCCAGGGCGGTGCGGGCGACGGTGGGCAGGCCGGGGCGCGGGGCGTGCAGGTACCAGAGCAGGACGCGGGTGACCATCAGGTAGGCGACGGCGACCAGGGCCACCTGGGGTGCGGTGGCGAGGGTCCAGGCGGCGGGCTCCGCCGGAGCCTCGACGGACGGCACGGTGCCGAAGACGCCCAGCACGAGCGCGCCGGCGCCGATGCCGAGGAGGTCGACCGCGCCGTGCAGCACACCTTGGCGCCAGCGGTTGCGGCGGGCTATCCCGACCAGTACGACGACCGTGAGGCTGACCAGGCCGGCCGGAACCCAGCCGTAGAGCAGCAGGACGGCGAGGGTGAGGGCGGCGCCCGAGCCGGTGCCGCCCCACCAGCGGGAGCGGCCCAGCATGACGAGGTGGCCGACGATGATGCCGGTCAGGACGGCCAGCGACCAGCCGGCCGTGCCCGCCGGGAAGAGCGCGTGGCCGTCGGTGAAGGCGCGGTAGAAGCCCGCGCCGAGGACGAACCCGGCCGCCGCGACGACGGCCGCGGGCAGCGCGGGCCAGGACTGGTGCCGTTCGTCGTCCGCGTCGTCCGCGCCGGTGAGTCCGGGCGTGTGTTCGGTGCTCGGCTGTGCTCCGGGGCCGTCCGCGGCGCGCCCCGCACCGCCACGTCCGTTCGGGGTGTACTGTCCGACGGCGCGCACCTCCGCACCCGGACGCCCCGCCGGCCTGACGGCCTCACGGACTGCGCGCCATGCGACCGCCATGCGGCGCAGGCGCGGCCGTGAGCCCGGCACGGCGCTCTCGGTCGGTTCCATTCCCGTCCCTCTCACAGCCGGCGGTGCCCACGCCCCGCGGCCCGGTGCCCGACAACCCTTAGGCGGCCCGCGCCCGAAAACCCTTCCCCGCGCTCCGTGCGAGCACGACGATGCCCCGACCGCAGCTGGGCACGGCAGGCGCACCTCTCAACAGTAGGCCGCAGAAGGCTTCCAGGGGCAGCGGTCGCCGACGGTTGCCCGAATGCGCCCCGGCCACCCGTATGCATCTGGTATGCGCCGAACGGGTGGCCTTCAACCGCTACTCCTCGGCCGAAAGGGCGACTTCGGCCGCCGCGTCCGGTCCCTGCTCCAGCAGGACGCCGAAACCCTCCTCGTTCAGGACCGGAACCTTCAGCTGCATCGCCTTGTCGTACTTCGACCCGGGGCTGTCACCCACCACGACGAACGACGTCTTCTTCGAAACCGAGCCGGTCACCTTCGCGCCGCGGCTCTGCAGCGCCTCCTTGGCGCCGTCCCGCGTGAAGTGGTCGAGGGTGCCGGTGACGACGACGGTGAGGCCTTCGAGGGGGCGCGGCCCCTCGTCCTCGCCGGTGCTCTCGGCCTCCATGCGGACGCCCGCGGCCTTCCACTTGCGGATGATGTCGCGGTGCCAGTCCTCGGCGAACCACTGCTTCAGGGAGGCGGCGATGGTGGGGCCGACGCCCTCGGTGACCGCCAGCTCCTCCTCGGTGGCCTGGTCGATGCGCTCGATCGAGCGGAACTCGCGGGCCAGTGCCTCGGCCGCCACGGGGCCGACGTGACGGATCGACAGGCTGGTGATGACCCGGGCGAGCGGGCGCTCCTTGGCCGCCGCGATGTTCTCCAGCATGGCGACCGCGTTCTTGCGGGGCTCGCCCTGCTGGTTGGCGAAGATCGTGGCGACCTTCTCCTCGCCGGTCTTCGGGTCGCGCTTGGGCAGCCCGCTGTCCGGGTCGAGGACGTACGCCTTGATGGGCAGCAGCTGCTCGATGGTGAGGTCGAACAGGTCGCCCTCGTCGACCAGCGGCGGGGTCTTCGGCTCCAGCGGGGCGGTGAGGGCCGCCGCCGCCACATAGCCGAAGTGCTCGATGTCCAGCGCCTTGCGGCCCGCCAGGTAGAACAGGCGCTCGCGCAACTGGGCCGGGCAGGTGCGGGCGTTCGGGCAGCGCAGGTCGACGTCGCCCTCCTTCATCGGCCGCAGCGCCGTACCGCACTCGGGGCACTCGCTCGGCATCACGAACTCGCGCTCACTGCCGTCGCGCAGGTCGGCGACCGGGCCGAGGATCTCCGGGATGACGTCACCGGCCTTGCGCAGCACGACCGTGTCCCCGATGAGGACGCCCTTGGCCTTGACCACGTCCTGGTTGTGGAGCGTGGCGAACTCGACCTCGGAGCCCGCGACCGTGACCGGTTCGACCTGGGCGTAGGGGGTGACCCGGCCGGTGCGGCCCACGCCCACGCGGATGTTGACGAGCTTGGTGTTGACCTCCTCCGGCGCGTACTTGTAAGCGATGGCCCAGCGCGGGGCGCGCGAGGTGGAGCCGAGGCGGCCCTGGAGGGGGATCTGGTCGAGCTTGACGACGACACCGTCGATCTCCCACTCCACGGAGTGGCGGTTCTCACCGAAGTACGCGATGAACTCCCGGATCCCGTCCAGGCCGTCTACCACCCGGTTGTGGCCGGATGTGGGCAGGCCCCAGGACTTCAGCAGGTCGTAGGCCTCGGAGAGACGGGTCAGACCGGTGAAGCCCTCCAGGGCGCCGATGCCGTGGACCACCATGTGCAGGGGTCGGGTGGCGGTGACGCGCGGGTCCTTCTGGCGCAGTGAACCGGCCGCCGCGTTGCGCGGGTTGGCGAAGGGCTTGTCGCCGGCCTCGACGAGGCGGGCGTTGAGCTCCTGGAACTTCTCCATCGGGAAGTAGACCTCGCCGCGGATCTCCACCAGGTCGGGGACGGAGTCGCCCTTGAGCCGGTCGGGGATCTCCGCGATCGTCCGCACGTTCGGCGTGATGTCCTCACCGGTGCGGCCGTCGCCGCGGGTGGCCGCGCGGGTGAGGCGGCCGTGCTCGTAGGTGAGGTTCACCGCGAGGCCGTCGACCTTGAGCTCGCACAGGAAGTGGTAGTCCTGCTCGCCCAGTTCCCTGGCGATGCGCTCCGTCCAGGCGGCCATCTCCTCGTCGTTGAACGTGTTGTCGAGGGAGAGCATGCGCCGGCGGTGCTCGACCGCCGTGAACTCCGTCTCGTAGGAGCCGGAGACCTTCTGGGTCGGCGAGTCCGGGGTACGCAGCTCCGGGTACTCCTCCTCCAGCGCCTCCAGGGAACGCAGCAGCTGGTCGAACTCCGCGTCGCTGACGACGGGAGCGTCCTTCACGTAGTAGCGGAAGCGGTGCTCCTCGATCTGCTCCGCGAGGCGCGCGTGCTTCTCCCGTGCCTCTGCGGGCACCGTCGTCGTCTCCGCTTGCTTGTCGCCGGCCACCGTGTCGTCCTCCCGTTACTCTGGGTTGTCCGCGAGGGATCTCGCCGCCCGGGCGCAGTGCGCGAGAGCCGTGCGCGCGTACCCCGGGGAGGCCCCCGCGAGTCCGCACGCCGGGGTGACCGTGACCGCCTCCGCGAGAAGCCCCGGAGACAGCCCCAGCCTGCGCCACAGCGTCCTGACACCCATGACGCTACCGGCAGGGTCTGACAACGGGCCCTCCGCGGACGGGACGACACCGGTGAAGAGCCGGGTGCCGCCCTCCACGGCCTCCCCGATCGCCTCGTCGTCACGCTCGGTGAGCAGCGAGAAGTCGAAGGAGACGGCGGCCGCGCCGGCCCGGCGGAGCAGCGCGAACGGCACGTCGGGGGCGCAGGAGTGGACCACGACCGGGCCCTCGGTGTGCGCCCCGACGAGGTCGCGCAGCGTCTGCTCGACGACCTGCCGGTCGACGGCCCGGTGGGTGCGGTAGCCGCTGGCGCTCTTCACCTGCCCGCGCAGGACGGCCGTGAGGGACGGCTCGTCGAGCTGGAGGACGAGCTGCGCGCCGGGGATCCGCCGCCGCACCTCGGCCAGGTGCTGGCGCAGTCCCTCCGCGAGGGAGGCGGCGAGGTCGCGGCAGGCACCGGCGTCGGAGAGGGCCGCCTCGCCGTTCCTGAGCTCCAGGTTGGCGGCGAGGGTCCAGGGGCCGACGGCCTGGACCTTCAGCGGCCCCTCGTACTCCTGTGTGAACTCCTCCAGCGTGTCGAGATCCTCGCCGAGCCAGGAGCGGGCCCGCTTGGTGTCCCGCCCCGGCCGGTCCCCGAGACGCCATCCGCTGGGCTCCACGCGCGCGTAGAGCTCGACGAGCATGCCGGCGGTCCGCCCGGTCATGTCCGCGCCGGGTCCCCGGGCGGGCAGTTCGGGCAGGAAGGGGAAGTCCTCGAAGGTGCCGGTGACGGTTTTGGCGGCCTCACGGGCGTCGCCGCCCGGCATGGACCCCACGCCGGTGGCCGCGCCGAACCTGAACTGGCTGTTTTCGCTCACCGGAGAAGCCTACGCAGGGGCCCGGCCGGGGTCAGGTCCCCGGGGTCGGCTCCCGTGGTCGGCTCCCGGGATCAGCCCCCCGGGCGCACCGTCAGGTCGTTGACCTCCGCGTCCCGGGGCAGATCCAGGGCCATGACGATCGTCGTGGCGACCGACTCCGGGTCGATCCACCGCGCGGCGTCGTACTCCTTGCCCTCCTGCTGGTGGACCTTGGCCTGCATGGGGCTGGCCGTGCGGCCGGGGTAGACCGAGGTGACGCGGACCCCGTTGCCGTGCTCCTCGTGGCGCAGGGAGTCGGCGAGCGCCTTCAGGCCGTGCTTGGAGGCTGCGTACGCGGACCAGTCGGCGTGGGCGTTGAGGCCGGCGCCGGAGTTGACGAACAACACGTGGCCGCGGGCGGCGCGCAGTTGGGGCAGGAAGTGGCGGGTCAGCTCGGCGGGGGCGACCAGATTGACGTTGAGCTGCTGGCGCCAGGCCTTCGGGGTCAGCTCGCCGACCGGGCCGAGGTCGACGACGCCGGCGATGTGCAGCAGCGAGTCCACCCGGTCCGGCAGCGACTGGTGGGAGAAGGCCCAGGAGAGCCTGTCGGGGTCGGCGAGGTCACCGACCAGGGTCCGCGCCCCGGGGAACTCGGCCGCCAGCTCCTTCGCGCGGCCCGCGTCGCGGGCGTGCAGCACGAGGTCGTCCCCGCGCGCGTGCAGGCGGCGGGCCACGGCCGCGCCGATGCCGGAGCCGGCTCCGGTGATCACATGAGTAGCCATGCCCGCCATGCTCGCATCAGTTCCGGGTCACGCGACGCCCCGGCTCTCCTCCAGGTACGCCAGGGCCCCCACCGGCTCCTCGGCGAAGAACACCAGGTCGGTGAGCGGCCGGGGCAGGAAGCCCTCGGCGTCCATACGGCGGAACTGCTCCTTCAGGCCGTCGTAGAAGCCCGCGGTGTTGAGCAGGACCACCGGCTTGTCGGTGTGCCCGTGCTTCTTCAGTTCCAGGATCTCGGTCGCCTCGTCGAGCGTGCCGGTGCCGCCGACCATGATCACCACGGCGTCGGCCTTCTCCAGGAGCAGCCTCTTGCGCTCGGCGAGGTCCTTGGCGACGACCATCTCGTCGACGCCCGGGCGGGCCTTGGACGCGAGGAACTGCACGGAGACGCCGGCCAGCCGGCCGCCCGCCTCCTGCACCCCGTCGGCGACCACCTTCATCAGGCCGACGTCGGAGCCGCCCCACACGAGCGTGTGACCGCCCTTGCCCAGCAGCTCGGCGAACTCCCGCGCGGGGCGGGTGTAGCGCTCGTCGAGGTCGGCGGCGGACAGGAAGACACAGATGTTCATGAACCCACCGTACGGGCCCGGTCCCCCGCGACGACGACCCGCATTTTGGACTGCCGGTGGGGCAGGCGCTCCCAGTCGTCCATGAACCGGGCGTCCAGGCCGTGCCGGGCGGCGAGCTCGGTGAGGGTCCGGGTCCGGTAGTAGAAGTCCTCGTGCAGGACCTGGTGCTCCTCGCCCTCGGTGCGGTCGAAGGTGAAGTCGAAGAACCCGCCGGCCGCGAGGATCCGGCCGACGTGGGCGAAGCACTCCTCGATGACGTGCAGCGGTGAGTGCGAGAAGACGCTGTGCGCGTGCACGACGTCGAAGTGGGCGTCCGGCAGGAAGGCGAAGGTGAGGTCGTCGGCGAGCGCCAGGTAGGGCAGTTTGGGCTGGAGCTTCTCGGCGACGAGGGTGTCCTGGGCGGCGAGCAGGATGTGCGGCGAGATGTCGATGCCGTAGTAGTGCCCGGTGTCGAGGTGGTCGATGAACAGCCGCCCGGCGCGCAGGTTGCCGCAGCCGATCTCCAGCATCCGGTGGTGCGGCTTCAGGCCGTGGCCCACCAGGTAGTCGAACTGCATGCGGCCGATCCGCGCCCACTGCTCGCGCGAGGGGTTGTGCCCGACCGCCGCCTCGGTGCTGCGGGCCGCGTCCGAGGCCATGACGGCCCGGTAGTAGGCGATGTGGTCGGGGTGGCGCAGCCGCAACCAGGCGTCCCGCACCGCACGCCGGGCGTGCGCGGGCACCCGCTCCGGGTGGCGCAGCGCGTACCGGACCTGGTGGAGCAGACGGGAGCGGTTTCCGGCCGGTTCCTTGGCGCGCATCGGGGCCTCCTGCGGCGAGGGAAGAACTCCGCTTCAGCCTGCGCTGTACCCCGGGAGTCGGCTACCCGAGGAGGGGCGATCGTGACCAGAGGGCATCGCATCACCATCGAGCGCGGCGGCGGGCACGTGCGCGTGGTGCACGACGGGCAGGTGCTGGCGGAGAGCGACCGGTCGCTGGTGCTGCGCGAGACGGGCTGTCCCGAGCGGTACTACATCCCGCCCGAGGACGTGCGCCTGGACCTGCTGACGCCGTCCGGTACACAGACGTACTGCCCGTTCAAGGGCACCGCCTCCTACTGGTCGCGGCCGGACGCGGCGGACCTCGTCTGGGCGTATCCGGACCCCAAGCTGGACGTCGCGGAGATCAAGGACCACCTGTGCTTCTACGAAGTGGAAGTGTTCTGATCGGCTGACGCGCCGCCCGCTTCACCGATGAACACCGCGGCGTGCGGCAGTCTGCATGAGCATGGACAAGAAGACCCTTTCGCGCGACGGCACCCGCATCGCCTACGAGAGCACCGGCCGCGGTCCCGCGGTCGTCCTGGTGAGCGGCGCGATGTCGACGGGCGGCACTCTGGCGCCGCTCGCCGTGTCGCTCTCGGAGCGTTTCCAGGCCGTGGTGTACGACCGCCGGGGCCGCGGCGCCAGCGCGGACACCGCGCCGTACGCCGTGGAGCGTGAGGTCGAGGACCTGGCCGCGGTGATCGAGGCGGTGGGCGGCGAGGCGCTCCTGTACGGCATCTCCTCGGGCGGGGCGCTGGCGCTGGAGGCGGCGGCGAGCGGGCTGCCGGTACGGCGCGTCGCGGTGTACGAGACGCCGTTCGCGATGTCCGAGGAGGGCGCCAAGGAGCGCGCAGAGTACACGGAGCGGCTGACGGAGGCGCTCGGCGAGGGGCGGCGCGGGGACGCGGTCGAACTGTTCCTGCGGCTGACCGGTCTGGCCGAGGGGGTGATCCAGGGCGCCCGCCAGTCCCCCATGTGGGCCGGCATGGAGACGATGGCCACGAGCCTCGCCTACGACGACGCCGTGATGCGCGACGGCCGGGTCCCGCGCTCCCGGCTGGGTTCGGTCGCTGTTCCCGTCCTCGCGGTCGCGGGCGACGCGAGCCCCGCGTGGCTGCGCGAGGCGGCCCGGGCGATCGCGGACACGGTCCCCGAGGGCACGTACCGCACGCTGCAGGGGCAGACGCACATGGTCGAGCCGAACGTGCTGGCGCCGGTGCTGACGGAGTTCTTCAGCCGGGACTGAGCCGGGGGCGCGGGGGCACGCGCGCGTGGAGCCCGCCCCCGGGTCCCGCGGCGGGATCAGGTCCCGGTGCTCGTGGCGGGATCGGGTACCGGGTCCAGCGCCGGGATCAGGCCACGCCCGCCGTCGCCCGGGTCGTCGACGCGATCGTCGCCGAGCCCACCACGCGCGTGCCGTCGTACAGCACGATCGCCTGGCCGGGGGCGACGCCGCGGACGGGCTCGGTGAAGGTGACCTCCAGGGTGCCGTCGACGACGCGGGCGGTCACCTCGGTCTCGCCGCCGTGGGCGCGCAGCTGGGCCGTGTAGGTGCCGGGGCCGGTGGGGGCGGCGCCGCACCAGCGGGGCTTGATCGCGGTGAGGGCGCTGACGTCCAGGGCGGACGCCGGGCCGACGGTCACCGTGTTGTCCACCGGCGAGATGTCGAGGACGTAGCGCGGCTTGCCGTCGGCGGCGGGGGTGCCGATGCGCAGGCCCTTGCGCTGGCCGATGGTGAAGCCGTACGCGCCCTCGTGCGTGCCGAGCTTGGCGCCGGACTCGTCGACGATGTCTCCCTCGGAGCGGCCGAGCCGGTTCGCGAGGAAGCCCTGGGTGTCGCCGTCGGCGATGAAGCAGATGTCGTGCGAGTCGGGCTTCTTGGCCACGGCCAGGCCCCTGCGCTCGGCCTCCGCGCGGATCTCGTCCTTGGTGGTGAGGGTGTCGCCGAGCGGGAACATCGCGTGGGCGAGCTGCCGGTCGTCCAGCACACCGAGGACGTACGACTGGTCCTTGGCCATGTCGGAGGCGCGGTGCAGTTCGCGGGTGCCGTCCTCGCGCACGATCACCTGCGCGTAGTGGCCCGTGCAGACCGCGTCGAAGCCAAGCGCCAGCGCCTTGTCGAGGAGGGCGGCGAACTTGATCTTCTCGTTGCAGCGCAGGCACGGGTTGGGGGTGCGGCCGGCCTCGTACTCGGCGACGAAGTCCTCGACGACGTCCTCGCGGAAGCGGTCGGCGAGGTCCCACACGTAGAACGGGATGCCGATGACGTCCGCGGCCCGGCGGGCGTCGCGTGAGTCCTCGATGGTGCAGCAGCCGCGCGCGCCCGTCCGGAAGGACTGGGGGTTCGCGGAGAGCGCGAGGTGGACGCCGGTCACGTCGTGGCCCGCTTCGGCCGCGCGGGCGGCGGCGACGGCGGAGTCGACTCCGCCGGACATGGCGGCCAGGACGCGGAGGGGGCGGGGGCTCTGCGGGGTGTCAGTCATAACCCTTCCAGGGTACGGGGACGCGGGAACCAGGGCCGCCGGGTATCCGTTGACGATCACATGGGAGAGCGGAAGGCTTCGAAGGACGGCGACCGGAAGGTCGGCCGCCGCGCGCTGCTGATCGGCGGGACGGTGGCCGCGGCGGGCTCCGCCGTGCTCGCCCGGGACGAGCTGGCGCGCCTGTGGTGGCGCACTCCGGGCGTCGAGAAGCCGCGCAAGGAGGGCGAGGTCGACTACACGGGCGCGCGCTGGGTGGCGGCGTCGGAGGCGAACTGGCGGCGCGCGGACCGCCCCGACGACTACGGCATAGACATGGTCGTGGTGCACGTCACACAGGGCAGCTTCGACAGCGCGGTGAGGGCCTTCCAGGACCCGGGGCACCGGGCGGCGGCGCACTACATCGTCCGGCGGGACGGTCATGTCACGCAGATGATCCGCGAGCTGGACGTGGCCTACCACGCGGGCAACCGCGACTACAACGAACGCAGTGTCGGCATCGAGCACGAGGGTTTCGTGGACCGCCCGCGGGACCTCACGGACGAGATGTACGAGGCCTCGGCCCGTCTGACGGCCCGGATCTGCGCCCGCTACGACATACCCGTCGACCGCGAGCACATCATCGGCCACGTGGAGGTCCCGGGCACGGACCACACGGACCCGGGGCGGCACTGGGACTGGGAGAAGTACATGCGCCTGGTCCGACGGGCTCGGACGACACCGGCCTGATCCGACGGGACCGTACGACACCGGCCCTGTCCGACGGGCGCGGACGACTCCGTCCCTTCCACGACGGGACGTACGACACCGGCCCTGTCCGACGGGCGCGGACGACTCCGTCCCTTCCACGACGGGACGTACGACTCCGGCCTGACGGCACCGGTCCGTTCGCGACGGGACCCGCCCCGGCCCCGGCAAGGTCAGGTCAGGTCAGGTCAGGTCAGGTCAGGTCAGCCCCGCCGCCCTCGCCCGTTCCACCGCCGGGCCGATGGCCTTCGCCAGAGCCTCTATGTCGGCCTCGGTGGAGGTGTGGCCCAGGGAGAAGCGCAGGGTGCCGCGGGCCAGGTCGGGGTCCGTCCCGGTGGCGAGGAGGACATGGCTGGGCTGGGCGACGCCGGCGGTGCAGGCGGAGCCGGTGGAGCACTCGATGCCCTGGGCGTCGAGCAGGAGCAGCAGGGAGTCGCCCTCGCAGCCGGGGAAGGTGAAGTGCGCATTGGCCGGAAGACGACCCCCCGGGTCCGGGTCGCCACCGAGGATCGCGTCCGGGACGGCCGAACGGACCGCGCTGACGAGGGCGTCGCGCAGGGCGCCGATCTCGCGGGCGAACCACTCGCGCTGCTCGGCGGCCAGTCGCCCGGCGACGGCGAAGGAGGCGATGGCGGGCACGTCGAGGGTGCCGGAGCGCACGTGGCGCTCCTGGCCGCCGCCGTGCAGGACCGGTACGGGGGTGTGCTCGCGGCCGAGGATCAGTGCGCCGATGCCGTAGGGGCCGCCGATCTTGTGGCCGGACACGGTCATCGCGGCGAGGCCGGAGGCGGCGAAGTCCACGGGGATCTGGCCGAAGGCCTGGACGGCGTCCGCGTGCAGCGGGACGGCGAACTCGGCTGCCGCGCCGGCGAGTTCACGGACGGGGAGGATCGTCCCGATCTCGTTGTTCGCCCACATGACGGTGGCGAGGGCCACGTCGTCGGGGTCGCGGGCGATCGCCTCGCGCAGGGCGTCCGGGTGGACTCGGCCGTGGGAGTCGACCGGCAGGAACTCGATGGTGGCGCCCTCGTGTTCGCCGAGCCAGTGCACGGCGTCGAGGACCGCGTGGTGCTCGACGGGGCTGGCGAGGACGCGGGTGCGGGCCGGGTCGGCGTCGCGACGTGACCAGTACAGGCCCTTGACGGCCAGGTTGTCGGCCTCCGTGCCGCCCGAGGTGAAGACGACCTCGCTGGGGCGGGCGCCGAGGGCTTCGGCGAGGGTCTCGCGGGCCTCCTCGACGGTGCGGCGGGCCTGCCTGCCGGATGCGTGGAGGGAGGACGCGTTGCCGGTGGCACCCAGCTGGGCGGTGAGCGCCTCTGCCGCCTCCGGGAGCATCGGGGTGGTCGCGGCGTGGTCGAGGTAAGCCATGGTGAGCCCGATTCTACGGCTCCCTTTCGGCGGGCCTCGGATCAAGGCTGGCCGAACGTGAAGCGCCGTGCGGCGCGGCGACGGCCCGTCGTCCCCGGGCCCGGCCGCGGCGTACCGGCGGACGGTTGTCCGACGACGGCTCAGAAGCTCCACGAGATGGTGCTGTCGAACTCCATGAAGGCCGCGAGGACCAGCAGGTCGGCGACGCCCAGGCCCAGGCCCAGCAGTGCGCGGCCGCGGCGCTCGGTGCCGCGCCACAGGGCGACGCTCGCCAGCACGATGGCGATCGGGCCGAGGAAGAGGTTGAGCACGAGCAGGCCGAGCAGGCCGAGGATGAAGGACGCGACGGCCATGCCGTCGGTGTCACGGATACCGGTGCGGCGCGGGGCCGGAGCGGTGAGCTGCATGATGATCGACTCCCGGAGTCGGATCGGAGGGACGGTGGACGGCGTCGGTGTCAGTGGGCCTGGGTGTGGCGCCGGCGACCGCGCTCGCGGAGCGCGAAGATGCCGAGCCAGACGGCGATGACGGCACCGACGGCGACGGAGAAGGTGAGCGGCGCGTGCGCGACGGTGCCCAGGACGACACCCAGCAGCAGGAGCGCGGCGACGATGAACAGCACGGGTAACAGCCCCCAAGATTTCGGTGAACGCTTGTAGTTACACTTGTTCACTGACTTCCCAGCCTAACGCCTGTCATGACTTTTCAATTCCAGAGAACAGTTGTTAACTGCATGGCATGAGTCACACCCTCGGCATCCGGCAGGCCCAGAAGCAGAAGACCCGGCAGGCACTCCTGGACGCGGCCCTGGTGCTGCTCGAGGAGCAGAGCCTGAGCAGTCTGGGACTGCGTGAGGTCACCCGCGCCGTCGGTGTCGCCCCGACCGCCTTCTACCGCCACTTCCGCTCCACGGCGGATCTGGGCGTGGCCCTGGTCGAGGAGGCGCTGGGCAGCCTGCACCCGATGATCCGGACGACGGTGTCCACGACGGGCGACCGCGAGGAACGCGTCACGCGCACCATCGGCCTGATCGCCCGTCACGTCGACGGGTACCCCGCCCATGTCCGGTTCATCGCCCGTGAACGACATGGCGGAGTTCAGCCGGTCCGGGAGGCGATACGGGAGCAACTCGCCCGGTTCGCCCAGGAGGTCAAGGACGAACTGGCCAAGGACCCGGTGTCCGAGGGCTGGAGCGAGGACGACCTGCTGATGCTCGCGCATCTCTACGTCGACCAGATGCTGAGCACGGCGTCGCTGTTCCTGGAGGCCCTCGAAGGGCCGGAGGAGGAGCGCCCGGAGCGGACCCGGCAGGTCGCACAGCTGGCGGCCCGCCAGATGCGGCTGATCGGCCTCGGTCGGCATCACTGGCTGGATTGACACCCCCGGCCGCCGGCACCGGCCGGATCGACACCCCCGGCCGCCGGCACCGGCTGCATCGACACCCCCCGCCGCCGGCACCGGCTGCATCGACACCCCCCGCCGCCGGATCCACCCTCGCGACAACACACAGGGGCGGCGCGCCCGTTACCCGGACGCGCCGCCCCTGCCGTGCCCGGGCGGACCCGGGCCCGCACCACGCCTACTGCTCCTTCTGCGACTGCTGGGGCTGCTGCCCCTGCCCGCCCGCGGCCTGACCGCCGCCGCCCGGGCCGCCACAGCCGCCGCCCTGCCCCCCACCGGGACCGCCCTGGCCGCCCTTCCCGCCTCCCGGCGCGCCGCTGGGCATTCCCGAAGGGGCCCCGGACGGCGCGCCCGTGGGCTCGGCTCCCGCCAAGGCGGCACCCGAGGGAGCTCCGGAGGGTGCGCCGGAAGGGGCTCCCGAGACCGCCCCCGACGGCGCCTGGCAGGCCTGCTGCCGACCGGACCCGCCGCTGTTCGAGGACGACGAGGAGTCACCCGACCCGCAGGCCGCCAGGGCCAGGGGCGAGAGCGCCGGCAGGGCAACGGCGGGAAGGAGACGCGCACGCTTCATGAGAAACAACTCCCGGGAGGGTGAGGAAGTCCTGAGGCGTGAACTCAACCAATCCCGCTTGGGCCTCCCTTGGGGCCGCCCTGTGGCCTGCCTGTCGACCGGGCGAAGTTCAGCCCAGCCGGGCCCGCGCCAGCTGCCGGGACTGGGCGACCAGCCGGTCCGCGCTGTCCCACACCTCGGCGTCCTCCTCCAGGAAGCCGCCGGCGAGGTTACGCGTGGTGATCGACACCCGCAGCGGGCCCGGCGCCGGGCGGCAGCGGACGTGCACGGTCAGCTCGACGGTCGGCACCCAGCCCTTCAGGCCGATCTCGAACGCCGTGGGCGGCAGGGCGTCGACCGCGAGCAGCAGGGAGAGCGGGTCGTGATCGCGCCCGTCCTCGAGTCCGAACCAGGCCCGCATCTCACCCTTGCCGGAGGGTTGCCCGAAGGCCCAGCCGAGGGTGGACGGGTCGAGCTTGAGCATCAGGCGCTCGGTGATCGCCGAACTGCCGTCGACGGGGGCGGGCCCGTCCTCCGGGCCGAAGCAGTGCTCCAGCGGCGGGATCGCGGGCGGCAGGGCCGTCGTACGGACGTCGTCGGGCAGGGTGTCCAGGTCGCCGTAGGAGGCGAGGACGCGGATGCGTTCCACCTCGCGACCCTCGTCGTCGTACTGGAAGAGGGATGCCTGGCCGGTCGACAGGGTGCGGCCGGTGCGGACGACGTCCGTGCGGACGACCGCCGGGCCGGGCTGGGACGCGGTCAGGTAGTGCGCAGAGATCGTGAAGGGGTCGGCGTGCGGCAGGGTGTCCGCGAGGGCGCGGCCCAGGACGGCCAGCAGGTAGCCGCCGTTGACGGCGCTGATGATCGTCCAGCCGGCGGAGAGGTCGATGTCGTAGACGCCCGGCGCGCGGCGGGTGAGCGCGGTGTCGCGGTCGAACTCGCTGTCGCCGATCGTGGCCCGGGCGGCCGGGGCGGTGGCTGCTTCTGGCATGGCTGAACAGTACAAGAACTAACTACTAAGCGGTAGCTTTTCTACTCCGGGTCAAGGTCATGCCTTGGTGAGACACGGGCAATTTCTCGGTAAGTGTCCGACTCGTCCGTAAACCCAGGGGCTCGACGCGTCCCTCTACAGGGGCATGAGCCTCACCGGGACACCGTTCCTCTGCACGCTGGTCGTACTGTCCGTCGCCACCCTCGTCCTGCCGCTGATCCTCTGGTCGCGCATCCGCGGCCCCCGGGTCCTGCGTGCCGCGGCCCGGGCGCTGATGCTGCTGTTCGCCCAGGGTACGGCCGTGGCCCTGGTCTTCACGCTGGTCAACAACGCCAACAACCTGTACGACAACTGGGCCGACCTGCTCGGCACCGGCGACCACGTGCAGGAGGCGGCGAATCTGGGCGCCGACGGCACCGGCGGGATCGCGCTCGAGCGGCTGCCCAAGGTGCGGCAGGCCTTCGAGCCGGCCACCGGGCCAGGGATGAGCGCGGCCGGCGGGGTGCGGGTGACCCAGCTCAGGGGCCGGGTGTCGGGGGTGAACGCGGAGGTCTACGTCTGGCTGCCGCCGCAGTACGACGAACCGGCCTACCGGCACCACAGGTTCCCGGTGGTGGAGCTGCTGCCCGGCTACCCCGGCTCGGCGAAGGCGTGGTTCGGCTCACTGCACGCGCACGAGCAACTGCTGCCGCTGATGCGGAGCGGGCAGGTCGCCCCGTTCATCCTGGTCGCCCCCCGCACCAACCTGCTGGCCGGCGTGGACACCGGTTGCGCCAACATCCCGGGCACCGTCGACGCCGACACCTGGCTGAGTGTCGACGTGCCGAAGATGGTGACGGACAACTTCCGCGCCCAGTCCGCCCCGCGGGGCTGGGCCGTCGCCGGCTACTCCGCCGGGGCGCACTGCGCGGCCCGGCTCGCCGTCGCCCACCCCGACCGCTACCGGGCCGCCGTCAGCCTGTCCGGCTACAACGACCCGATCGGCGAACGCGACTCCCTCACCGCGCAGAGCCCCGCCCTGCGCGCCGCGAACAACCCCTTCCTGATGCTGCGCCGGTCACCCGTCCCGCCGCGGATCGCGCTGTACCTCTCCGGCCAGCCGCACGACGGCTACGAGGCCGCCGTGGCCCTGGAGCAGACCGCGAGGGCCCCGACGACGGTGCACGTCGTGTACATCCCGAAGAGCGCGGGCGGCCACAACATGGCGCTGTGGCGGCCGCAGGTGGTGCCGGTGTTCCGGTGGCTGACCCAGGAGATGGGCGCCCGCCCCGTCACGGCAGGACGGGCTGCTCCTCCTCGCTCACCGTCGACCGGCGGTGCCACGCCCGCGGAGCTCGCCAGTGGTACCGCATCGCGAGCAGGCGCAGTACGAAGGCGGTGATCACCGCGAGGCCGCTGGTGAGCGGGTTCAGGACGTCGTAGCGGATGCACAGGGCGATCAGCGCGGAGCCGACGATCGCCGGGACCGCGTACAGGTCGCGGTCCCAGCGCAGCAGCGAGGGCACCTCGTTGGCGAGGACGTCCCGCAGCACACCGCCGCCCACGGCGGTGGTCAGCCCGAGTCCGGCCGAGGCGGTCAGGCCCAGCCCGTACTCGTACGCCTTGATCGTGCCGGCGGCGCAGAACAGGCCGAGGCCGGCCGCGTCGAAGACGTTCACCGCGACCTGGATGCGTTCCACCTGCGGGTGCAGGAAGAAGACCAGGAGGGTGGCGAGCAGCGGGGTGAGGAAGTACCCCAGGTCCGTGAAGGCGGCGGGCGGTACGGCCCCGATGACCAGGTCCCGGAACAGCCCGCCGCCCAGCGCGGTGACCTCGGCGAGGACGGCCATGCCGAACACGTCGAAGTTCTTCCGCACGGCCAGCAGGGCGCCGGAGATCGCGAAGACGAAGATGCCGATCAGGTCGAGCGTGTGCTGGACGGACGGGCTGAAGAGTTGCTGGAGCACCCCGTCATTTTCACCCACGGGTGAGCCCCCGCCCTGATGTACGAGGGCGGGGGCTCGGGTGGACTCGCTTCCGGTCCGGCCGGACTCACTTCTCCACGGTCGCGGCGTCGTCCCCCGCGGTCTTCCCCACGTTGTTCTCCGCGGCCGCCTCGTGCGCCGACGACAGCAGCTTGGTGTCCTGCGGCTGCTGGTCCGCGAAGTTCTCCGGGTGGTGACAGGCGACCTGCTGCCCGGCCCGCAGCTCCTTGAGCGGCGGCTCGGTCGTCTTGCAGATCTCCGTCGCCTTCCAGCACCGGGTGTGGAAGCGGCAGCCGCTCGGCGGGGCGATCGGCGAGGGCACGTCGCCCTTGAGCAGGATGCGCTCGCTCTTGGCGCCCCGGCGCTTCGGGTCCGGAACCGGCACGGCCGACAGCAGGGCCTTGGAGTACGGGTGCATCGGGGACTTGTACAGCTGGTCGCGTTCCGCCAGCTCGACGATCTTGCCGAGGTACATCACCGCGATCCGGTCCGAGACGTGCCGGACGACCGACAGGTCGTGCGCGATGATCACATACGTCAGGCCCAGCTCCTGCTGGAGGTCGTCCAGCAGATTCACCACCTGCGCCTGGATCGACACGTCCAGCGCGGAGACCGGCTCGTCCGCCACGACCAGCTTGGGATTGAGGGCGAGCGCGCGGGCGATGCCGATGCGCTGGCGCTGGCCGCCGGAGAACTCGTGCGGGTAGCGGTTGTAGTGCTCGGGGTTGAGGCCGACCACCGACAGCAGCCGCTGGACCTCCTTCTTCACACCGCCCTCGGGCTCGACGCCCTGGAGCCGGAAGGGGGCGCCGACGATCGTGCCGATCGTGTG
Organism: Streptomyces sp. AK010; assembly: GCF_014207295.1. Classification (NCBI taxonomy): domain Bacteria; kingdom Bacillati; phylum Actinomycetota; class Actinomycetes; order Kitasatosporales; family Streptomycetaceae; genus Streptomyces; species Streptomyces sp. AK010. The sequence continues at coordinate 43,654 of NZ_JACHCX010000009.1, read as the reverse complement.
GCGGGGGTTCAGCGAGGAGTACGGGTCCTGGAAGATCATCTGCACGTCGCGGCGCATGGGGCGCAGCTCGCCGGTCTTCAGGTGCGTGATGTCCTGGCCCTCGAACTCGACCGAGCCGCCGGTCGGTTCCAGCAGCCGGGTGATCAGCCGGCCCATGGTGGACTTGCCGCAGCCCGACTCGCCGACGACGCCGAGCGTCTCGCCCTTGCGCACCTCGAAGTCGATACCGTCGACGGCACGCACCGCGCCGGTCTGCCGCTGGAGCAGGCCCTTGCGGATCGGGAAGTGCTTCTGAAGGCCGGTCACCTTCAGCAGGACCTCGCCGTCGGCGGTGGTGCCCTTGGTGAGGGTGCTCCCGCTGGTGTCCGGTGTGCTCACCGTTTTGTCGTCGCTCACAGCTTCGGCGCAATCTCTTCGGTCCAGATACGCTCCCGCTGCTCCTGCGTCATGTGGCAGGCGGCCCAGTGCGAGCCGCCGACCTCGGTCAGCTCGGGGCGGACCGTGCGGGTGACGTTGTCCTTCGGGACGTCCGCGTACGGGCAGCGCGGGTTGAAGGCGCAGCCGGACGGGAGGTTGATGAGGGAGGGCGGCGCACCCTTGATCGGGATGAGCCGGTCGGTCTCCTCGCGGTCCATGCGCGGCATCGAGCCGAGCAGACCCCAGGTGTAGGGGTGCCGGGGCCGGGAGAACACGTCCTCGGCGGGGCCGCGTTCCACGCACCGGCCGCCGTACATGACCAGCAGGTCGTCGGCCATCTCGGCGACCACACCCAGGTCGTGGGTGATCATGATGACCGCGGAGCCGAACTCCTTCTGCAGATCGTGGATCAGGTCCAGGATCTGCGCCTGCACGGTGACGTCCAGCGCGGTGGTCGGCTCGTCGGCGATGAGCAGCTCGGGGTTGTTCACCAGCGCCATGGCGATCATGGCGCGCTGGCGCATACCGCCGGAGAACTCGTGCGGGTAGCCGTCGACGCGCTTGGCGGGCTCGGGGATGCCGACCCGGTCGAGCATCTCGACCGCCCGCTGCCGGGCGACCTTCTTGCTGACGTCGTGGTGGACGCGGTACGCCTCGACGATCTGCTGCCCCACGGAGTAGTAGGGGTGCATCGCCGACAGCGGGTCCTGGAAGATCATGGCCATCTTCCGGCCGCGCAGCCGCCGTACGTCGTCGGGGTCGGCCCCGATCAGCTCCTGGCCGTCGAGCCAGACCTCGCCGGAGACCCTGGCGCGCGCCGAGCGGTGCAGGCCCATCACGCCGAGCGAGGTGACCGACTTGCCGGAGCCGGACTCGCCCACGATGCCCAGGGTCTTGCCCTTGCGCACGTCGAAGCTGACGCCGTCGACGGACTTGACCAGACCGTCGTCGGTGTCGAAGTGGATGCGCAGATCACGGACGGACAGAAACACGTCGTCCGGGACGGACGCTGCGGTGGTGTCCGGTTCGCCGAGCGCCGCCTTGTCGAGCTTGCTCACGAGTACCTCACCCGGGGGTCGATGGCGGCGTACACCAGGTCGACGATCAGATTGCAGAAGACGATGAAGAACGCGGCGACCATGGTGACGCCCATGATGATCGGCAAATCGTTCGTCTGGATGGACTGGATGGCGTAGGCGCCGATGCCCTGGAGCGAGAAGACGGTCTCGGTGAGCACAGCGGAGCCGATGAGGATGCCGAAGTCCATACCGAAGATGGTGACGATCGGGGTGAGCGCGGAGCGCAGGCCGTGCTTGGCCACCACCGTGGTCTCCTTCAGACCCTTGGCCCTGGCCGTTCTGATGTAGTCCTCGCTCATCGTCTCCAGCATGCCCGCCCGGGTGAGCCGGGCGTAGAGCGCGGAGAAGAGAAAGGCGAGGCTGATCCAGGGCAGCACCAGGTGCCAGGCCCATTCCGCGGGGTTCTCGGTGAACGGGACGTAGTCGACGCTGTCCCAAATGGGGATCTCGTAGACGAAGAGCGCCAGCAGGATCTGGCCGGTGAAGAAGATCGGGAGCGAGACGCCGGCGAGGGCGATGAACATGGCGGCGCGGTCGATCGGCTTGCCCTTGCGCAGGGCCGAGATGACACCGGTCGTGACACCGAAGAGCACCCAGATCACCGCGGCACCGACGGCCAGCGAGAAGGAAACGGGAATCCGCTCCGTGAGCTGGGGCCACACCTCGACGTGGCTCTTGAAGGAGTACCCGAAGCAGGGTGCGCTGCAGTGCGTCGCGTCGGGACCGAACTTGTAGTCGGCGCCCACCACGAGGCCCTTGAGGAAGTCCCAGTACTGGACGTAGAACGGCTGGTCCAGACCCAGGTTCTGCTTGATCGCGGCAACGGATGCGGGGTTCGCGTCCTTGCCGACGTACTGGGTGGCCAACTGGTCGGCCGTCTGCCCGCCGATGCGGGGTACCAGGAAGAAGATGGCGAAGGTGACTGCGCTGACCACCAGCAGCAACAGCACTGCGCCCATGACGCGTCGGAGGATGTACGCAGCCACAGCTGTACGGCCCCGGGTGGCCGCGGCGGGGTCGTCCGCCGCGGCCACCCGGTGCCTTCACCTGCCTTTCGAAAGGATCCGGCCTGCTGAATTACTTCGAGGAGCTCATCAGCAGGTAGTCGTACATGCCGAGGTAGGCCTGCGTGACCGTGACGTTCGTCGCGGACGTCGGCCGGAGCAGCAGGTTCTTGCGGTAGACCAGCGGGACGACCGAGGCGTTGTCGAGGACCATCTTGTCGATGTCACCCCAGGCCTTGGTGCGGGCCGCGTCGTCGGTGTTGGCGATCGCGTCCGTCAGGGCCTTGTTGATCTTCGGGTCGTCCAGCTCCATCAGGTTGTTGCCGCCCGAGGGCTTGATGGCCGCACCGTTGACGATCTGGTCGAGGAAGCCGTAGCCGGTCGGCCAGTCGGCACCCCACGCCATCGAGAGCATGCCGAGCTTGTTGTCGTGGACGTAGCTCGGGACACCGGCGAAGTTCGAGAAGTACTTGCCGGAGGGGAACTGCTTGATCTCGATGTTGATGCCGACCTTCTTCAGCGACGCCTGGATGGCGGTCGCCGCGGCGATCTCGGCGGGACGGTCGGAACGGGCCGTCAGGATCGTGTTGAAGCCGTTCGGCTTGCCGCACGCCTTCAGGGCCGCCTTGGCCTTGGCCACGTCACCCTTGTGACCGTCGGTCGCGTAGGTGTCGAACTTGGTGTAGCCGTTCACCGACGGCGGCAGCAGCGTGGTCGCCACGTCACCCTTGGGCGAACCGCCCATGGCGTCGAGCACCGACTGCTTGTCGAGGCCCCACTGGACGGCCTTGCGGCAGTCGGCGTTGTCGAACGGCTTCACGTTCACGTTGAGCGCGATGTACTGCGTGGCGCCCGCGTAGGAGCTGTCCGTCTGGTTGGCGTACTTGCCGCGCAGCACCTTCGGCTGGGTCTGCGGCTGCACACCCGTGCCGGCCGCGTCAGCCGTGATCTTGTCGGAGAGCAGGTTGTTGTCGACCGTGACCGGGTTGACCTTGAACTTGATCGTGATCTTGTCCGGCAGGGCCTTGCGGATCGGGTCCGTCTTGGCGTCCCACTGCTTGTTGCGCACGAGGGTGGCGCCGCGGCCCTCCTCGTAGGACTGGAACTGGTACGGGCCGGAGGACTGGATGGCCTGCACGTACTTCGCACCGGTGTCCTTCGCCTGCGGCACGGGGGCCGTCTGCGAGAACGTCGCCAGGTAGTCGAAGTCGGCGAACGGCTGCTTCAGCTTGAAGACGATCGTCCGGTCGTCCGGCGTCTCGATGGACTTGAGGCCATCGGCGGACTTGTCCTTGTAGGGACCCTGGTACTTGTCGCCACCCTCGAGGTACGCCTTGAAGTACGTCGGGCCGTTGGACAGTGCCTCGGGCGCGAAGTTGGAGCGCTCGATGGCGTACTTGACGTCCTTGGACGTCACCGGGGTGCCGTCCTGGAACTTCACACCCGCACGCAGCTTGTACGTCCAGGTCTTGGCGTCCGGGCTGGCCTTGCCGAGTCCCTCGGCGAGGTCCGGCACAACCTCCAGGCCTTCCTTGCCCGCCGCCGGCTTGAACGTGGTGAGCGTCCGGCCGTAGAGGCGGGAGAAGTTCTGCACCCAGCCGTAGTACGTGTTGCCCGGGTCGAGGGAGTCCGGCACGTCCGAGTGCTCGTACGTGGCCGTCCCTCCCTTCTTGTCCGACGCGTTGACGATCGAGTTCAGCGCGGCGTCCTTCTTGCCGTTGCCTCCCCCGTCGTTGTCGTCACCTCCGCCGCCGCACGCGGCAGCACCCAGCGACAGTGCCAGGACCGACGCAACGCCGGCGGTCACCCTTCTCGTCTTCACCTGAGGAAGCCCCCTCATTCGATGGATCACTTGCTGCGAGGGTCGAGGGCGTCACGCAGCCCGTCACCCAGCAGGTTGAAGGCCAGGACGGTGATGAAGATCGCCAGTCCGGGCACGAACATGTACTGCGGATCAGCCGTGTAGAGATCCACAGCGTTGCTGAGCATGCCGCCCCAGGAAGCCTGCGGCGGAGCGATACCGACGCCGAGGAAGCTCAGCGCGGCCTCGAACAGGATGTTCGTCGGGATGATCAGCGTCGAGTAGACGAGGATCGGCGCGACGAGGTTCGGGAGAAGCTCCCGGAACAGGATGTACGGGCCGCGTGCCCCGAGGCTCGTGGAGGCCTCGATGAACTCCCGCTTGCGCAGGGTCATCGTCTGGGCCCGCACAATGCGGCCGATGTACGGCCAGCTGAAGAAGCCGATCACGAAGATCAGCACACAGATGCGCAGCGGCAGGCCTTCGAGGCCGAAGAACCCGTCCTGCACCGAGGCGGAGATCGAGATCGCGAACAGCAGCAGGGGGAAGGCCAGGAACGTGTCCATGAGCCTGCTGATCACGCTGTCGATCCAGCCGCCGTAGTAGCCGGCGACGACACCGAGCACGGTGCCGATGCACACGGACAGCAGCGTGGCACCGCCCGCGACCAGGAGGGAGACCCAGGAGCCGTCGATGATGCGGGCGAGCATGTCACGGCCGTACTGGGGGTCCACGCCGAGCGGGTGGTCCCAACTCATTCCTCCCCAGCCGCCCTTGGGGGCGAGCAGCGCGGGGTCGATGAGGTCCTGGTTGAACTTGTTGGGATCGAGGTTGAAAATCCACTGGATCGGCTTGGAGAACACCGCCATGAGCACGAGCAGGATGACGACGACGCCTCCCGCCATCGCCACCTTGTCCCGCTTGAAGCGCATCCAGGCGATCTGGGTGAGCGAGCGCCCCTCGATCTGGCTCTTCTTGACCCCGGAGAGCACGGCCTCGGGCTGTGCTCCGGCTTCCGCCCCGGTGGTCTCGATGGGTGCGGTCACGGTGCGATTGACCCCTCTCGGGCCGGCGATCGCCGAGCCCCTGGCTGCCGCTGTAGCGGTTTTGTTTGTCTCGTACACAAGACCGACCCGGCCCGTGTCTTGCGGGGAGTCTTCAACGCTTTGGCGATCTGTTGCCAGACTTGGCGATGAATGGATGCGTAAACGTGATGCTGTCCGGGGGGTTCCGTTATCCGGACAGCGGGTAGCGGGGGTCGGACGCGCCAGGACAGGTGGATTTTAGGACATCCTTGCCCTTTCCGCCCCTATCTACGCGCGGAGAGCTGAGCGGTTGTCGCGTTCGAGGGGTGGTGCGAGGGGGGCTACGGGGGCGACTTCGAGCCGGTCAGTACCGGCCCTGCGCGGGAGGGTATCCGTAGCCGGAGACCGGGGCCTGGACGGGGGCGGTGGCGTGGGCCTCGCGGTCGTAGAACGGGCGGGCCTTCGCACGCAGCCACATGGCCACCGGGTCGTGTTCGTCGGACATGGCGACGGTCGACACGGGAAGCCCGTCCGGCACGGCGCCGAGGGACTGCTGCATCATCGCGCGCACGGAGTCCACGGCCGGCGGCGAGGTGTCGTACACATCCAGTCCGATGGCGAGGTACGGCGCCCCGAGGGCGGGCTGCACCCAGGCCCGGCGCAGCGAGCGGACGGCGGGGGTGCGGTGGGCGTTCTGCGCGAGCAGGGCGTAGAACTGCGGGATCTCGATGGCGGGTTCGGACAGCCGCAGGGGGCCGGCGGGCTGGCGGTCCAGGCCCGTGGCGATTCTGCGCAGGTCGAGCCAGGGGATGCCGACGCCGCCGCCGGGGGCGTGCGGGTTGAGCCAGAGGCCGTGGTGGTCGGGGTAGAGGGCGCGGGCGACGTCGACTCCGTCGACCACCTCGCAGGAGCGGTTCCAGCCGCTGGCGGAGAGCTCCTGGGCGGAGGTCACGCAGGGGGCGTAGCCGTAGCCGTCGACATCCATGTTTCCGTACTGGGCGTCGGGGGAGCCGGCCTGCCCGTGCCACAGGAGCATCCAGATCTGGCCGCTGTGCGGGGTCGCGAGCGCGCGCAGGAGTGCCTCGTAGGCGTCGTAACGCCCGGGCGTGACCTGGCGCAGCATGTGCTCGACCTGTCCGGCCGCGGCCGTGCCGCTCGCGCTCACCTTTACCGCCCCTTCGTACAACGCCTCGACGGTGCCCTAGCTTAAGCCCGCACGGGAGCCCGGGGATTATGCCGCCGGGCGGGTGCGGGTCGAGTGTGGTTGATCGCGCCCGCGCGCCGGAGCCGCCGATACGGCCTCGCGCCCCTGGGGCGGCTGCCCTACCGCTGGTAGAAGGGCCGGACCCGCTCCCGCATCCACGCTCCCACCGGGTCCTCCGCCACGTCCAGGAGGACGAGGTTGACCGGCCAGGGGGCCGGGACCGCGGTGACGGCCCGGGTGAGGGCGTCCAGGGGGAGGGCGCGCAGGTCGCCTTCCCACTGGGAGAGTTCGACGCCGACGAACATCACCGGTTCGGCGGTCTCGATCGCGGCGAGGCAGCGGCGGGCCGTGACGACGACGCCGGTCGCCTCGAACTCGGCGGAGGCGGCGGCGAGGAAGTCCACCGGGTCGTCCTGCCAGTCGGGCTCGAAGAGGCGGACCCGGCCGCCGCTCGCGGGACCGTCCAGCGGCGTCCGGCCGGCCCGGCACAGCTCGGCCACGGCGGGCGGCGGGAGCGGGATGCCCACCACACCGCCCGGGTTGACGGCTATGCCGGCGTGCGGGGGCAGGCCGCGGGCGAACTCCACGGCGGGCGCGATCGTGTACGACATGTGGGAGCCGACGACCTGGCGGAACTGCTCCTCGGAGCTGAACACCGGCACGAACGCCTGGCCCTCGATCTCGATGCCGGGCAGGTCGAGGGGGCCGCTGTGCGGGCCGCCGCCGCTGGGCAGCGGGATCCACACGAAGCTCCGGCCGAGCACCTCGACGATCCGCCCGCCGGCCGCCGGTCCGGCGCCGAGGGAGGCCGAGAGCACCTCCTCCAGCTCGTTGCCGGGCCAACCGCCGTGCGGGTGGGTCTGCGTCTGCGCCGGGAAGTCCGCGGAGAAGTCCGCCGGGATGTCCATCTGCCTACCGCCTGCCTGGAACCACTGCTGTGGCTCAAAAGGCTAACGGCTGACGGGCGCCCGGGGCATCGGGAACAGGGCCGGTGCGATACGGCGCGGGCTCAGCCCGTGAAGCCGATTCTGTGCAGGGTGTTCGCCGTGTCCCGGTCGGCGAGGACGGCCGAGCCGCAGCCGCTGGGGAGGTCACCGCGCTCCACCGCGCGCATGAGGCGGTTGCTCGCCGCGCGGTGACGCAGGAACGCGTAGCGCGAGACGCCGCGGCCTCGGTCGCGCTGACCGGCCAGGGCCTGCTCGGGGGTGACGTCGAGGAGGAACAGATGGAGCGTGCCGCCCCGGCGGCGGGCCTCGCGGGCGAGCCAGCGGCGGACCCAGGCCTGGGCTCCGCAGTCGTGCACGACGACGCCCTCCCCGGTGCGCAGGGCGCGGCGCAGCCCGGCGTAGTGGGAGAGGCGGACGAGCGGGCGGTAGAGCGCGTACGGCAGGGCGCGCGGCATGCGGCGCTCCCAGCGGTCGCGGGTGTCCTGGGAGTCGATGCGCCGGCCCGGCACGGTGCGCCGCATCAGCGTGGACTTGCCGCTGCCGGGCAGGCCCGTGACCACGACGAGGTCGCGGGGGCCGAACAGCAGCGCGTGCGGGCCGCCTTCGGGGCGGTCGCGCAGGTCGCGGACGACCGGCGCCGGCGCCGGGGCGCGGACCGCCCGGACCGGAGCGGCGGCCGGCTGCTCGGGCAGCGCGATGCCCGTCGTCGCGTACGCGGTGGTCCTGTTCACCGTGATCGTCCTCCCCTGGGGCCAGGTACGGAGTCCCATCCCCGCCGAGTGTAAAGAGAAGGTAATGCGGCAGGCCTCTCATTTACGTTCTCGTCCTGCAACAGGGCTGCTACAGGTCGCTGTGTCCGGCGCGCGGGACTCGTGCACTCCCTGTGAAAGGTCCCCCTGCCGCGCCGGAAGGATGCGTGCAATGATGTGCGCGCCAACTGCATACCGGCCGTTTGAATCCGCGCGGGAGAGTCCCCGGCATCGCAAGAGCTGGGGCGCCGAAGGAGCAAGTCCCTCCCTTGAATCTCTCAGGCCCCGTTACCGCGCGGGCGAGGCACATCTGAAAAGCGGGCCGCCCCCTGTCCTCGACGGGGACGCGGCTCCACCCAAGGTGCAAGCCATGGACCCGTGCGGTCATGGCGAACCTCTCAGGTTCCGATGACAGATGGGGAGGAACGACCTCGCCCGTCATTGCCCTGGGAGACGACCGACCGTGAGCAGTACAGGAGAACTCCGTCACACCGCGCTCGATGCCCTGCATCGTGTCCTCGGTGCGACGATGACCGATTTCGCCGGCTGGGACATGCCCCTGCGCTACGGCTCCGAGCGCGACGAGCACATCGCCGTGCGCACGAAGGCCGGCCTCTTCGACCTCTCCCACATGGGCGAGATCACCGTCACCGGGCCGCAGGCCGCCGCGCTGCTGGACTTCGCCCTGGTGGGCAACATCGGCGGCGTGAAGCCGGGCCGGGCCCGCTACACCATGATCTGCCGGGCCGACGGCGGCATCCTGGACGACCTGATCGTCTACCGGCTGGGCGAGACCGAGGCCGCTTCTTCTGAATACATGGTCGTCGCCAACGCCTCCAACGCCCAGGTGGTGCTGGACGCGCTGACCGAGCGCGCCGCCGGCTTCGACGCCGAGGTGCGCGACGACCGGGACGCCTACGCGCTGCTCGCCGTACAGGGTCCCGAGTCCCCCGGGATCCTGAAGTCCCTGACCGACGCCGACCTCGACGGCCTGAAGTACTACGCCGGGCTGCCCGGCACGGTCGCGGGCGTCCCGGCCCTGATCGCCCGGACCGGCTACACCGGCGAGGACGGCTTCGAGCTCTTCGTGAAGCCCGAGCACGCCGTCGAGCTGTGGCAGGCCCTGACCAAGGCCGGCGAGGGCGTCGGCCTCGTCCCGTGCGGGCTGTCCTGTCGCGACACGCTGCGCCTGGAGGCGGGCATGCCGCTGTACGGGCACGAGCTGTCGACCTCCCTCACGCCCTTCGACGCCGGGCTCGGCCGGGTGGTGAAGTTCGAGAAGGAGGGCGACTTCGTGGGCCGCGAGGCCCTGCGCGAGGCCGCCGCCCGCGCCGAGCAGAACCCGCCGCGCGTCCTGGTCGGCCTGATCGCCGAGGGCCGCCGGGTCCCGCGCGCCGGGTACGCCGTCGTCGCCGGCGGCGAGGTGATCGGCGAGGTCACCTCCGGCGCCCCCTCCCCCACCCTCGGCAAGCCGATCGCGATCGCGTACGTCGACCCCGCGCACGCCGCGCCCGGCACGAGCGGCGTGGGTGTGGACATCCGGGGCAGTCACGAGCCGTACGAGGTCGTGGCGCTGCCGTTCTACAAGCGCCAGAAGTAGACACTGGCCGAAGGGCCGCGGCAGCGACCCCGTGCCCGTCGCCCCAGCTCACCAGCAGTCCCCCCTTCCACAGCACTCCCGCGCGTACAGGAGAATCCAGGCCATGAGCAACCCCAAAGAGCTGCGCTACAGCAAGGAGCACGAGTGGCTGTCGGCCGCCGAGGACGGCGTGTCGACGGTCGGCATCACGGAGCACGCGGCCAACGCGCTCGGCGATGTCGTGTTCGTCCAGCTTCCCGAGGTGGGTGACTCCGTGTCCGCCGGCGAGACCTGCGGCGAGCTGGAGTCGACCAAGTCGGTGTCCGACCTGTACTCCCCCGTCTCCGGTGAGATCACCGAGGTCAACGAGGACGTCGTGAACGACCCGGCGCTGGTGAACTCGGCCCCCTTCGAGGGCGGCTGGCTGTTCAAGGTGCGGGTCACGGACGAGCCGGGCGACCTGCTCTCCGCCGACGAGTACACCGCGTTCTCCGCGGGCTGAGGAGTCGTATGTCCGTCCTGAACACACCCCTGCACGAGCTCGACCCGGCGGTCGCCGCCGCGGTCGACGCCGAGCTGCACCGCCAGCAGTCCACGCTGGAGATGATCGCTTCGGAGAACTTCGCTCCGGTCGCGGTCATGGAGGCGCAGGGCTCGGTCCTCACCAACAAGTACGCCGAGGGCTACCCGGGCCGCCGCTACTACGGCGGCTGCGAGCACGTCGACGTGGTCGAGCAGATCGCGATCGACCGCATCAAGGAACTGTTCGGCGCCGAGCACGCCAACGTCCAGCCGCACTCGGGCGCCCAGGCCAACGCCGCCGCGATGTTCGCGCTGCTCAAGCCGGGCGACACGATCATGGGTCTGAATCTCGCGCACGGCGGGCACCTGACCCACGGCATGAAGATCAACTTCTCCGGCAAGCTCTACGACGTCGTCGCCTACCACGTGGGCGAGGACGGCCGGGTCGACATGGCCGAGGTCGAGCGGCTGGCCAAGGAGTCCAAGCCGAAGCTGATCGTCGCCGGCTGGTCGGCCTACCCGCGGCAGCTGGACTTCGCCGCGTTCCGCCGGATCGCGGACGAGGTCGGCGCGTACCTGATGGTCGACATGGCCCACTTCGCCGGGCTGGTCGCGGCCGGGCTGCACCCGAACCCGGTGCCGCACGCGCACGTGGTCACCACCACGACCCACAAGACCCTCGGCGGCCCGCGCGGCGGTGTGATCCTCTCCACGGCCGAACTGGCCAAGAAGATCAACTCCGCCGTCTTCCCCGGTCAGCAGGGCGGTCCGCTGGAGCATGTGATCGCCGCCAAGGCGGTCTCCTTCAAGGTCGCCGCCTCGGAGGACTTCAAGGAGCGCCAGCGCCGTACGCTGGAGGGTGCCCGCATCCTGGCCGAGCGTCTGGTGAAGGACGACGTCCGGGCCGTGGGCGTGGACGTCCTGTCCGGCGGCACGGACGTGCACCTCGTCCTGGTCGACCTGCGCCACTCGGAGCTGGACGGCCAGCAGGCCGAGGACCGCCTCCACGAGGTGGGCATCACGGTCAACCGGAACGCGATCCCGAACGACCCCCGTCCGCCGATGGTGACGTCCGGTCTGCGGATCGGCACGCCGGCGCTGGCGACCCGGGGCTTCGCAGCCGAGGACTTCGCGGAGGTCGCGGACGTCATCGCCGAGGCGCTGAAGCCGTCCTACGACGCGGAGGCCCTCAAGGCCCGGGTGAAGGCCCTGGCCGACAAGCACCCGCTGTACCCGGGTCTGAACGCGTAACGAAGAACCCTTTCGGGCGCCGCGCCCGCCACCAGCGGACGCGGCGCCCACCCCCCTCTGCACCACCCATGTAGTCAGGAGTTCCCCCGTGGCCATCTCGGTCTTCGACCTGTTCTCGATCGGCATCGGCCCGTCCAGTTCCCACACCGTCGGCCCGATGCGGGCGGCCCGGATGTTCGCCCGGCGGCTGCGCAACGAGGAGCTGCTGGCCCCGACGGCGAAGGTCCACGCGGAGCTGTACGGCTCGCTCGGCGCCACCGGCCACGGCCACGGCACGCCCAAGGCGGTGCTGCTCGGCCTGGAGGGCGACTCCCCGCGCACGGTCGACGTGTCGAGCGCGGACGAGCGGGTGGAGGCGATCAAGACCGGCGGGCGGCTGAACCTGCTCGGCGAGCACGAGATCGCGTTCTCCTTCGACGACGACATGGTCCTGCACCGCCGCAAGACGCTGCCGTACCACGCCAACGGCATGACCCTGTGGGCGTACGACGCCTCGGGCGCCGAACTGCTGACGAAGACGTACTACTCGGTCGGCGGCGGCTTCGTCGTCGACGAGGACGCGGTCGGGGCGGACCGCATCAAGCTCGACGACACCGTGCTGAAGTACCCCTTCCGCACGGGGGACGAGCTGCTGCGCCTGACCGAGGAGACGGGGCTGTCCATCTCCGCGCTGATGCTGGAGAACGAGCGGGCCTGGCGCACCGAGGAGGAGATCCGCGAGGGCCTGCTGGAGATCTGGCAGGTGATGCGGGACTGCGTGGCGCGCGGACTGTCCCAGGAGGGCATCCTGCCGGGCGGCCTCAAGGTGCGCCGCCGGGCCGCGAACACCGCACGCAAGCTGCGCTCCGAGGGCGACCCACTGGCCCTCGCCATGGAGTGGATCACCCTGTACGCCATGGCGGTCAACGAGGAGAACGCTGCCGGCGGCCGGGTCGTCACCGCCCCCACCAACGGCGCCGCCGGCATCATCCCGGCGGTCCTGCACTACTACGTCAACTTCGTGCCGGGCGCCGACGAGGAGGGCGTGGTCCGCTTCCTGCTCGCCGCGGGCGCGATCGGCATGCTCTTCAAGGAGAACGCCTCCATCTCCGGCGCCGAGGTCGGCTGCCAGGGCGAGGTCGGCTCCGCCTGCTCCATGGCCGCGGGCGCCCTGGCCGAGGTCCTCGGCGGTTCGCCCGAGCAGGTCGAGAACGCCGCCGAGATCGGCATGGAGCACAACCTCGGCCTCACCTGCGACCCGGTCGGCGGCCTGGTCCAGATCCCCTGCATCGAGCGCAACGGCATGGCCGCGGTCAAGGCCGTCACGGCCGCCCGCATGGCGATGCGCGGCGACGGCTCCCACAAGGTGTCCCTGGACAAGGTCATCAAGACGATGAAGGACACCGGCGCGGACATGTCGGTGAAGTACAAGGAGACAGCCCGGGGCGGGCTGGCGGTGAACATCATCGAGTGCTGAGCCCGGCGCGGACGTCTTGCCATGCGAGACGTCCATACCGGAAATCAAGACGGCTGACATCGTTGCAGCGCCCATGTTTCATAGGTGAAAGACCGAACGATGCCCGCACCAGCCACCGGTTCAGCCCCGGCGCCCGTCAACCCGAGGTCCCGCGTCCTCGTCGCCAGCCTCATCGGCACGACGATCGAGTTCTACGACTTCTACATCTACGCGACCGCCGCGGTGCTCGTCTTCCCCCAGCTCTTCTTCCCGAGCAGCGACCCGACCACCGCGCTGCTGTCGTCCTTCGCGGTGTTCGGCGCCGCGATGGTCGCCCGCCCGATCGGCGCCGTCGTCTTCGGGCACCTCGGTGACCGCCTCGGCCGCAAGAAGACGCTCGTCGTCTCGCTGCTGACCATGGGCATCGCCACGTTCCTCATCGGCGTCCTGCCCACCTACGCCCAGGCCGGCTGGGTGGCCACCGCGCTGCTCGTGCTGATGCGGCTCGCCCAGGGCTTCGCGCTCGGCGGCGAGTGGAGCGGTGCCGCCCTGGTCGCGACCGAGAACGCCCCCCGCGGCAAGCGCGCCCTGTACGGCACCTTCCCGCAGCTGGGCGCCCCGCTCGGCTTCATCATCGGCAACGGCCTGTTCCTGGGCATGGGCGCGCTCCTGCCGTCCGCGGCCGGCGCCGACCCCTCGCAGCCCTCGGAGGCCTTCGTCAGCTGGGGCTGGCGTGTGCCGTTCCTGTTCTCCGCCGTGATGGTCGCGATCGGCCTGTGGGTGCGCTCCCGGCTCGTCGAGTCGGCGGTCTTCGCCAGGACCCGCGAGTCCGGCGGGGTGCGGCGGCTGCCGCTCGCCACGGTGGTGCGCAGCCACGGGAAGCAGCTCGTCCTGGGCACCTTCATCATGCTGGCGACCTACGTGCTCTTCTACCTGATGACCACGTTCTCGCTCAGCTACGGACGGGCCGCGAAGGACGCCGCCGTGCCCGGACTGGGGTACGGCTACACGACGTTCGTGCTCATGATGATCTTCGGCGTGCTGTTCTTCGCCGCGTTCACCCTGGTCTCCGGGCCGCTCGCGGACCGGTACGGGCGGCGCGCCACCCTGATCTGGATCACCGCCGCGATCGTGGTCTTCGGGCTGGTCTGGGAGCCGCTGATCGAGCTGGGCACCCTCGGCGTGGTGCTGTGGCTCGTGCTCGGCTTCACCCTGATGGGCATGACCTTCGGCCCCATGGGCGCGCTGCTGCCGGAGCTCTTCCCGACCAGCGTGCGCTACACCGGCTCCGGCATCTCGTACAACGTCAGCTCGATCCTCGGGGCGGCTCTCGCCCCGTTCATCGCGGTGGCGCTGTGGGAGACCGGGGACGGCTCGCCGTGGCTGGTCGGTGTCTACCTCTCGGCGATGGCGGTGCTGACGCTGATCGCGCTCCTGCTCGGCAAGGAGACCAAGGACGTCTCCCTGGACGACCGGGAGGCCGTCGCCGACGAGCCGGCCCGCGCCCCGGCCGGCTCCCCTGCCCCCTGAAACAACCGACCGCCAAACCCACCGGCGTTCACCACCGCCGGGCCGCGAGCCACCTCACGCCCGGCGTACGGCCGCCCTCGCGGGGCATAACAACATCCCCTGACCCGAGGGAACTTGAGCCCCACCCGCCCCAGAGGGAGCCCCCATGCTGCGCGGCATCGACGTGAGCGCCTACCAGTCCTCCTCCTACGGCACCGACGGCCTCTCCTTCGTCTTCGTCAAGGCGACGGAGGGCCGTTCCTACGTCAATCCGAAACTCGCCGCCCAGACCAGACGAGCCCGTGACGCCGGGCTGGTCGTCGGGTTCTACCACTTCCTGTGGCCCGGCAACCTGACCGCCCAGGCCGAGTACTTCGTCAGCAAGGCCTCCGAGCGGGCGGGCGACATCCTCGCCGTCGACTGGGAGAACACCAGCAACGGGACGCACGCGAGCAACGCGGAGAAGGACCTGTTCATCAGGAAGCTGAAGGACCTTCGGCCGAACAACCGGGTGGTGCTCTACTGCAACCGGCACTTCTGGCTCGACATCGACACGACGTCCTATACGGGCGACGGCCTGTGGATCGCCGACTACGTCTCGGCGGGCAAGCCCCGCATCAAGGCCAAGTGGCGTTTCCACCAGTACACCGACGACCCGCTCGACAAGAACGTGGCCGACTTCGGGAGCAAGGCGGCGCTGCGGAGGTGGGCGGAGGACGCCTGACCTAACCGCTGAACTCCGGCGTGCGTTCCGGGGACGCCTCCGCCAGGGCCTTCGTGACCGCCCCGACTCCGCCGCGCAGGCCGTAGACCGGGGTGCCGGGCTGCTGGCGCCAGGAGTCGTCGATGCCGCCCGCGTCGACGGTGTCGAAGCCGAGGGCGTCGATCAGGTCCCGCACCGCGCGCTTGGCCGTCTCTTCGTCGCCGGCCACCGGGAGGGCCATGCGGCCGGGGTCGCCGGCGGGGAGCGGGCGGTCCAGGATGTCCTGGGCGTAGGTGCCGTTGAAGGCCTTGACGACCGGGTGGCCGATCCGGCGTTCCGTCCAGCGGCTCTCGGTGAGGCCGTCGTCCTCGATCTCCGCGATCCTGCCGTCGCGCTGCCGCGGGTAGTAGTTGCCGGTGTCGATGACCGCGACGCCGTCGGCCGCGCCGTCGAACAGGCCGGCGGGAAGGTCCGGGACCGCCTTCAGCGGGATGGTGACGACGACGATCTCGGCACCCCGCGCCGCCTCTGCGACGGTCACGGGCGTCGCGCCGGTCTCCTCCGCCAGGGCCGTGAGCGTCTCGGGGCCTCGGGAGTTGGCGACGGCGACGTCGTGCCCGAGGGCGGTGAGCCGCCGGGTCAGATTGCCGCCGATGTTGCCCGCTCCGATGATGCCGATCTTCATGTTCTCGCCTTGCCCTTCCGGAGATGAACAGCGCCGCGTGAAGCCCTGGTGACCAGGGTCAACCTCGGGGGCAAGTGGGCTATTCCGGTCCGGGAAGGGTCTCCGCCCGGGCACCGCGAGGGGCCCGGTCCGAGGATCGTGGACCGGGCCCCTTCGCGCGCGGGTGAGCCGGAGGCCTACTTGTTCAGGTAGGCCCAGAACTCGTCGAAGCTCAGCTGCTTGTCGCCGTCCAGGTCGCGGGTCTTGATGACGACCTCGGCGACCGACTCGGTGACGTTCCAGTCGCCCGACTTGGCCAGGGCGCTCTTGAACTCGGCAGCGGTGATGAATCCGTCACCGTCCGTATCGATCCGCTCGAACTGCTTGCGTGCTTCCTCGATGTCCGCCACCGATCCGCCCCTCATCTCGTGCCGTGCTTCCTGCTGGCGCAGGTCTGACGCAGGTCAGATTAACCGGCCGTGCGGGCCTGCAGCGCGGCGACCACCCAGGCGAACTCCTCGTCGTAGGTCGGCTGGGGGTCGAGGCCGTTGACGTTGGCCTGTAGTTCGCGGTAGCGGGCGACCCGTATGTGGGCGGCCGCCGTGAGGCGTTCGAGTACGACGGCCCGGTCGAGTCTGGACCTTCCAGCGGGTGGAGACTCAAGGAGCGCGGTGGTGACGGACACTCTGGCGGACGTCCTCGACGCGGCGGCGCGGGGCGTCTTCCCGCCGGCGGACGGCGGGACGACGATCGTGCCCCAGCCCTCGGCCCGGGACGCCGGGGTCCTCGCCTTCACGGCCCATTCGGTCGTCTTCACGGACGAGGACCCCGACTGGGTGCGCGGCGTCCTCGCCCGCACCGAGTGCGACGCCCTCGCCGCCACGATGAACGCCCGTTTCCTCACAGCCCTGATGGACCGGACGGGGCGTACGTCCGACACGGTCGACGTGCTGCTGACGGGTACCGCGCTGCCCGGGGAGCCGCCCCTCGCGCTCACGGAGGTCGACGGCCCCGGGCATCCGCGTGTGGTGTCCGCGACGCGGCGGCGGGACGGCGTGCGCGGGTGGACGACGGACGGCGGAGTGCTCGTGCCGGGCCGCGGGGTGGCCGGGCGCTGGGAGGTCGTCGTCGAGGTGGAGGAGGGGGCGCGGCACCGCGGGGTCGGGCGGCGGCTGGTGTCCGCGGCCCGGCAGCCGGCCGGGGGCGCGCCGGTGTGGGCGCAGGTGTCGGCGGGGAACGCCCGCAGTCTGCGGGCGTTCCAGGCGGCCGGACACCGGCCGGTGGGATCGGAAGTCCTGCTCGTCCCCGGAGCCGGGCGTCACCGGAAGACACCGGTGTGGCCGAGCGAGTAGCGGCCGGGCTGCGGGTAGACCGCGAGGCCGTGCGGACCGCTGCCGACCGGGATCCGGGCGAGCTGGATGCCGGTGCGGGTGTCGACGGCGTACACCTCGGCGTCGTAGCGGCCGGACAGCCACAGCACCTTGCCGTCGGCGGAGACGCCGCCCATGTCGGGGCTGCCGCCGTCGGGCAGCTTCCACTTCTTGGTCAGCCTGCCCTGGGTGAAGTCGAAGACCGAGATGGTGCCCTCGCCGCGGTTGGTCACGTACATCTCGCGGGAGTCGCGGCCGACGTAGAGGCCGTGGCAGCCCCTGCCGGTGGGCATCAGGGTGGGTTCGGTGAAGGTGTCGCCGTTCAGGACCCACATGCCGTGGGCCATCATGTCGGCGATGTAGAACCTCTTGCCGTCGGGTGAGATCTTCACGTCCTGCGGCATGGCGCCTTCGAACGGCAGCCGCTGCTGCCCGACGACCTCCATCTTCTCGGTGTCGACCTTGAGCAGTTCGCCGCTGAACTCGCAGGAGACGATGAAGTAGCGGCCGTCGAGGGAGAAGTCGGCGTGGTTGACGCCGTAGCAGGAGACCGGGACGGTCTTCTTCACCTTCATGGTGTGCGGGTCGCGGAAGACGAGCTCGCGGTCGAGGGAGGCCATGACGACGGCGTACCTGCCGTTGGGCGTGAAGTAGAGGTTGTAGGGGTCATGGACCTCGACGTCCTTGCCCGCCTTGCCGGTCTTCGGGTCGATCGGGGTGAGGGTGTGGCCGCGGTTGTTGTTGACCCAGAGCGTCTTCAGGTCCCAGGAGGGCACGACGTGCTGGGGCTGCCGGCCCACCCGGATCGTCTCGGTGACCTCGTACGTCTTCGGGTCGATGACGGTGACCGTGTCGGACTCGGTGTTGGGGACGTAGACCCGGGACGGGAAGTCCTTGACCACCGGGGACAGCTTGCCCGGACGGTCGGCGGCGTACACGTCCTCGGGGTCCAGGACGGGCGGCATGCCCGGCAGGCCCTTCACGGGCTTCTTCTCGGGCGGGGCGGGCACGGCGGCCTTGGTGGCGCGCGCCTCGGAGGTCCGTTCCCCGCTCCCGGTGCCGCAGGCGGAGAGGACGGCGAGGGCGGCACCCGCGACCAGGGCGCTCTTGACGAGATGGCGGTGCATTGCACCATTTAATGGGCGGCTCGGAGGGAAACCGGTGATTCGTCCGTCCGGCGACCGGGTGAGGCATCGGGCGCGCTCAGCGGTCGGCGACCCGCATCTCGAACCAGGTCGTCTTGCCCCGGGGCAGCAGGTCGACCCCCCAGCGGTCGGCCAGCTTGTCGACGAGGAACAGGCCCCGGCCACTGATGTCCATCTCCTGGACCGGCATCAGGCACGGCAGCCCGCGGGAGGGGTCGCGGACCTCGACGCGGATCCAGCCGCGGCGCCGGTGCAGACGCAGCCCGAAGACACGGGCGCCGGTGTGGCGTACGGCGTTGCCGACCAGTTCGGAGACGAGCAGGACCGCGTCCTCGGTGGTTTTGGGGGTGAGGCCCCAGTGGCGCCAGACCACGACCTGGGTGAGGCGTCTCGCGGTGGCCGCGGACTCGGGGCGGGACGGCAGTGGAACCTCTGCCTCCGTCGGGTTGCCGTACAACTCGAGCGCCTTCAGCGCGTGTTCGTCCTCGACGGTCGGCGACCAGCGCGCCGCGGCCGCATGTGCGTGTCCCCGCGGCTGTTCCATACCCTCCAGCCCCGCCATGCCCCCATCATGGCCGCCCAGGGCCTCCAGCGGGGCCGTTCCCGGGGAAGACGCCCCGGGGAACGGGGGGTGGACCGGCGGCCGTCCGTCATATGCCGGCGGCACTTCGGAGCCTCCGGCACCCCGTCCGACCTGCTGGAACGTCTCATTCCGGGGCAATCGACGGACTCTTCCGTTCCGGCACGCTTAAGGCTGTCTTAAGGTTGCCATAAACCGCCCCATCGAGGGACCCCGGGTCAGACACCGTGTCAATTGCAAGCCCCTGGAGGGATGTTCAGAGGAACTTCGCCTTGCCCGGGCCCTCCTCGACGAAGCTGCGCATCCCACGCTCGCGGTCCTCGGTGGCGAACAGGCCCGCGAACCAGTTCCGTTCGACCGCGAGGCCGGTGTCGATGTCCGTCTCCAGGCCCGTGTCGATCGACTCCTTCGCGGCGCGCAGCGCGAGCGCCGGGCCCTGGGCGAGCTTCGCGGCCCAGGCGTGCGCCTGCGCGTACACGTCGTCGGCGGGGACGACCCGGTCCACCAGGCCGATCTCGCGGGCCTCGTCGGCCTTCACCATGCGGCCCGTGAAGATGAGGTCCTTGGCCTTGGAGGGGCCGACCAGACGGGCCAGGCGCTGGGTGCCGCCGGCGCCGGGGATCAGGCCGAGCAGGATCTCCGGCTGGCCGAGCTTGGCGTTCTCACCGGCGATGCGGAAGTCCGCGCACAGGGCGAGTTCGCAGCCGCCGCCGAGCGCGTACCCCGTCACGGCCGCGACGACGGGCTTGGGGATCCGGGCCACCGCCGTGAACGAGTCCTGGAGCGCGCGGGCGCGCAGGACCATCGCGGTGTGGTCCATCGCCTGCATCTCCTTGATGTCCGCGCCGGCCGCGAACACCTTCTCGCCGCCGTAGAGCACCACGGCCCTGACGTCCTCGCGGCGCGTGGCCTCCTCGGCCAGTTCCTTCAGCCGGTCCTGCGTGGCGATGTCCAGCGCGTTCATGGGCGGTCGGTCGAGACGGATCGTGCCGACGCCTTCAGCGACTTCGAGAGAGACGGTCATAGGCAGCAGGTTAACGGGGGCTAACAGGATTGGAGGCGGTGCGGTGGGTCACATCGGCCGGGGGTCCGGGGGCTGACCCCGGGCAAGCACAGCACGGGGGCAACGGGAAGGGCCCCGGTGCGGTCCGTCGGTCCGTCGCACCAGGGCCCTCTTGTCAGCAGCGAGAGCTACTTCTTCCACTTCTCCCAGGACATGTTCCAGCCGTTCAGCCCGTTGTCCGGGTCGACGATCCGGTCCCTGGAGTTCTTGACGACCACCACGTCGCCGACCATCGAGTGGTTGAAGAACCACGCGGCCGGCACCTTCTTGTCCCAGCCGCCGCGCACGTCGCGCAGGCCGATGCAGCCGTGGCTGGCGTTGTAGTTGCCGAAGGCGCCGCTCGCCCAGTAGTTGCCGTGCAGGAAGGTGCCGGAGGTGGTCAGGCGGACGGCGTGCGGGACGTCCTTGATGTCGTACTCGCCGCCGTAGCCGACCGTCTCGCCGTTCATCCGGGTCACCGTCAGCATCTCGCTGATGACCATCTGGCCGTTCCAGGTCTCCATGCCGGGCTGGCCGGTGGTGACCGGGATGGTCTTGATGGTCGTGCCGTCCCGCATGACCTTCATCGTGAGCTTCTTGGCGTCGACGACGGAGACCTGGTTGCGGCCGATGGTGAACTTCACCGTCTTGTCCTGCTCGCCGTAGACACCGGAGCGCCCCTCGACGCCGTCGAGGTTCAGGTCGACGGTCACCTTGGTGCCGGGCTTCCAGTACTTCTCGGGGCGGAAGTCGAGACGGTCGTCGCCGAACCAGTGGCCCTCGACGTCGACGGCCGGCTCCGTCTTGATACGGATGGCCTTCTCGACGTCCTCCGGGTTGGTGATGCCCCGGTCGAAGCGGATGGAGAACGGCATCCCGACGCCGACCTTCGAGCCGTCCTCGGGGGTGAAGGTGCCGGTGAAGGTGTTCTCCGGGGTCAGGGTGGTGAAGCCGGCGTCCTCGGCGGCCGTGCGGCCCTCGGAGTCCTTGGCGACCGCGTGGACCGTGTACTTGGTGGCGCCGGCCAGGTGGATGGACGGCGTCCAGCTGGCGCCGTCCGCGGATATCGCGCCGTCGACCTTGTTGCCCTTGGCGTCCTTGACCTCGACCTCGGTCAGCTTCCCCTTCTCGGCGGTCACCTTCAGCGCACCGCTCGTGTCGACGGACCTGGCGCCGTCCTTGGGGGTGATGCCGACGACCGCCTCGGACTGCTTGCTCTGCGCGGCGCGCGAGTCCTTGCCCTTGCCGTCGCCCTCGCCGGAACCGGTCCCCCCGCCGCCGCACGCCGTCACGGCGAGGAGCAGCACGCCGATCGCCGACGCGAACATTCCGTTCCTGCGCCCAACCGACGCCCCCGATATCGGTCGCCCGTTCACGTCTTTCTCCCCTCCCAGGGCCTGGTCAGGCCCGCACCCCGCGCGATCCCCCGCGCGTCGGCGAATAGTAACCACAGGGTGCGCGGCACCGGCGGCCCGCGATTGTCACTGTTCGGTCCCAACAGATCGCCGGCTCAACCCGCCCCCTTGTCGGGCTACTTCACCGCACTGCCCGCCTTCCATGCATTCCAGTCCATATTCCAGCCTCCGAGCCCATTGTCAGGAGCGACCTTTTTGTCATTGCTGTTGACGACCTCGACGACGTCCCCGATGAGGCTGCGGTCGAAGAACCAGCCGGCCGGGGTGTCCGAGCTGCCGCCCTTCACATCGCGCAGTCCGATGCAGCCGTGGCTGATGTTGGTGCGGCCGAAGACGCTGTGGTGCGCCCAGTAGTTGCCGTGCAGGAACGTCCCGGAATCGGTCAGACGCATGGCGTGCGGGACGTCCGGGATGTCGTACTCGCCCCTGCCGTCGCGCTTCTTGAAGCCGACCGTGGCGCCGTTCATCCGGGTCACGTCGAGCATCTCGGTCACCACCATCGTGCCGTTGTAGGTGGTGTTGCCGGGGGCCCCGGCCGTGACGGGCACGGTGGCGAGGGGCTCGCCGTCGCGCCGGACCTCCATGGAGTGCGCGGCGGCGTCGACGATGGCGACCTGGCTGCGGCCCACGGTGAAGGAGAGCGTCTTGTGCTGCAGGCCGTAGACGCCGGGCGCGCCCTCGACGTCGCGCAGGTTCAGGGCGACGGTGACCTGGGTGCCGGGTTTCCAGTAGTCCTCGGGGCGGAAGTCGAGGCGGCTCCGGCCGAACCAGTGCGGGCGGATCTCGACGGCCGGGCGGGCGGTGACCCGGATCGCGCGTTCGACGGCGGCCCGGTCGGCGATCTGCCGGTTGAACTCCAGGGAGACGATCATGCCGGTGCCGACCGTGGCGCGGTTCTCCGGGGCGACGTAGCCGACGAAGCGTTCCTCCGGGACATAGGTGGTGAAGGTGGTGTGCCGGGCGGAGCGGCGTCCGCCGCCGTCCACGGCCACGGCGTCGATCGTGTACTTGGCGGCCAGCGCGAGCCGTTCGTCGTCGGGCTCCCAGGTCAGGCCGTCGGCGGAGATATGCCCGGGCACCGGGGACTCCTGCGCGTCCTGCGACCTGACGACCTTCACCTTCTCCAGCCGGCCGTCGGGCACGCGCACCCGCAGCTTCTTCCCGGGGCGCACTCCCCTGCTGCCGTCGTCGGGCGAGACCTTGATGACGTCCTCGGGCGCCGGGGGCGCGCCGAACGCCCCGGCGATCCCTCCCGCGTCGTCCGAGGTACAGCCCGTGGCCCCGGCGAGGAGCCCTGCCCATGTCACTACGGCGGCCAGCGCGGCCCTCGCGCGCCGCGCGCGCCCTTGTACGTGCCTCACGCGGTGCCCAACGACCGGCCGTGTCCCCGGGAAACGACCATGCCCGCCCCCGGGGAAACGTGAGTGCGACCCACGCTCTGGGCAGAACAGTGGGGAGGACGACGCGCAGGGGAGCCGCGACCCGGGCCGCAGCACTGGCCGCACCCCTCTGTCCCCCGTCGTCCCATGAGCCGGTGGGAGGCTGACAGGTGTCCAGCGCAGCCGAGCAGGAGGCGGTGGCCGGTCGTCAGGCCACCGGGAACGGGCGCCAGGCCGCCGCCGTGAACGGCGCACGGCGGGCCGCGCCGCCGCCCACCGTGCCCGCGTGGCCGGGCGCGCCGACGCCGCTGGGCGCCCGGTTCCGGGTCGGCCCGGACGGGGTGGCGGGCACCAACTTCGCGTTGTGGGCGGGCGGGGCCGAGGGCGTCGAGCTGTGCCTGTTCGACGAGGGGGGCAAGGAGTCGCGGGTCCGGCTCGCCGAGCTGACGCACGAGATCTGGCACGGCTTCGTCCCCGGTGTGCTGCCCGGGCAGCGCTACGGCTACCGGGTGCACGGCCGCTGGGACCCGTGGACCGGCGCCCGCTGGAACCCGGCGAAGCTGCTCCTCGACCCGTACGCGCGGGCGGTGGACGGGGCCGAAGGAAATGATTACAGCAGCCTGCCGCCGGAGGTGTACGGGCACGTCCGCGACTGGCCGCAGCAGCATGTCGCCGACACCGTGCGCGACGACCGGGACTCGGCGCCGCACGTCCCGAAGGGCGTCGTCGTGCACGATGACGACGACTGGGCCGACGACCGCCGCCCGAAGACGCCGTGGGCGGACTCGGTGATCTACGAGCTGCACGTCAAGGGCTTCACGCAACTCCACCCGGGCATACCCGAGGAACTGCGCGGCACCTACGCCGGCCTCGCGCACCCGGCGGCGATCGAGCACCTGGTGAAGCTGGGCGTGACGGCGGTGGAGCTGCTGCCGGTGCACCAGTTCGCCCACGAGGACCACCTGCTGCGCAGAGGCCTGAAGAACTACTGGGGCTACAACTCCATCGGCTACTTCGCCCCGCACGCGGCGTACGCGGCCTCCGGGACGACCGGGCAGCAGGTCGGCGAGTTCAAGCGGATGGTGCGCGCCCTGCACGCGGCCGGGATCGAGGTCATCCTCGACGTGGTCTACAACCACACCGCGGAGGCGGGCGAACTGGGCCCGACGCTGTCCCTCAAGGGCATCGACAACCGCGGCTACTACCGCCTCCAGGACGACGCCCGCCGCTATGCCGACTACACGGGCTGCGGCAACACCCTGCACGTGGTCCAGCCGCACGTGCTGCGTCTGATCACGGACTCGCTGCGGTACTGGGTGACCGAGATGGGCGTGGACGGCTTCCGCTTCGACCTGGCGGCGGCGCTGGCCCGCTCCATGCACGACGTCGACATGCTCTCCCCGTTCCTCGCGGTCATCGCCCAGGACCCGGTGCTGCGCCGGGTGAAACTGATCGCCGAGCCGTGGGACGTGGGATCCGGCGGCTACCAGGTGGGGGCGTTCCCGCCGCTGTGGACGGAGTGGAACGACCGGTACCGCGACGCCGTGCGGGACTTCTGGCGGCATGCGCTGCCGGACGTACGGGAGATGGGCTACCGGCTGTCGGGCTCCAGCGACCTGTACGCCTGGGGCGGGCGCAGGCCGTACGCGTCCGTCAACTTCCTCACCGCGCACGACGGGTTCACGCTGCGGGACCTGGTCTCCTACGAGCGCAAGCACAACGAGGCCAACGGCGAGGGCAACCGGGACGGCACGGACGACAACCGGGCCTGGAACGGCGGCACCGAGGGCGAGACGGACGACGAGGGCATACGGGCGCTCAGGCGCCGGCAGCTCAGGAACCTGCTGACCACCCTGCTGCTGTCGACGGGTGTGCCCATGCTGGTCGCGGGCGACGAACTGGGCCGCACCCAGCGCGGCAACAACAACGCCTACTGCCAGGACAACGAGATCGGCTGGCTGGACTGGGGGCTGCTGGAGGATCCGGGCTGGCGGGCCCTGTTCGCGCTGACCTCCCGGCTGATCGCGCTGCGCCACCGCCACCCGGTGCTCCGGCGCCGGGCGTTCTTCTCCGGCCGGGCGCAGACCGCCGACGGGCTGCGCGACCTGGCCTGGTTCACGTCCCGGGGCACGGAGATGACGGAGCAGGACTGGTACGCGCCCGCCGCCACGCTGGGCATGTACCTCTCCGGCCGGGACATCCCGGGCCGTGACGAGCGCGGGGAGCAGATCCTCGACGACAGCTTCCTGACGGTGCTGCACGCGGGCGAGGGGCCGGTGGACTTCCGGTTGCCGGGACCGCCCTGGGCCGAACGGTACGAGGTCGTCGTCGACACGAGCCTGGAGGAGCAGGGTCGGGCGCCGGGCGTGGAGCACCCGGCGGGGACGGAGATCACGATGCCCGGGCGGGCGGTGCTGCTGCTGCGGGTGGCGGGCTGAGGCATCGTTTCGCCGGTCGGCCGGACGGTGAGTCCCGGGCGCGGACGTCCTCGATGAGCTGCCAGGTGTCGCGACGGGCCCGCGGGTCGAGGCCGGTGGTGAGCTCGTCCAGACCACGACCCGGGGGTCGCCGATCAGGGCGAGCGCGATGAACAGGCGCTGCCGCCGGCCGCCGGAGAGCTTGGCGAACCGGGTCGACAGCTTCTCCTCCAGGCCGAGGCGTTCGGCCAGCGGGCGCCAGTCGGCGGGGCTCGGACAGAACGCGGAGTACAGCTCCAGCGCCTCGCGGACGGTGAGTTCGGGCTGGAGCCGGCTCTCCTGAAGCCGGGCACCCAGCACCCGGGCGACCCGCTCGTGGTCGGCGACGGGGTCGAGGCCGGTCACCCGGACCCGGCCGGAGTCGGGCACGCGCAGCCCCTCGACGCACTCCACGGTGGTGGTCTTCCCCGCCCCGTTCGGGCCGAGGATCCCGAAGATCTCCCCGTCCTCCACGGCGAAGGAGACACCGTCGACGGCGGGACGGCCCGCGTAGCTCTCGCGCAGCTCGGTGACTTCGATGACAGGTGCGGTCGGCATACGAGGAAGGGTCCCGGCGAGGCGGGGTCCACCACATCGGCCGTCGCGCTCGAACGGACATCAACCGATCGGCTGATGGAGCGGTACGACCCGGGCGGTCGTGCCGTGCGGCCCGGCCGGTCGACGCCGTACGGCCCGTCGAACGCCCAGGTCGTAGGACCGACGACCGATTCCGGTCCGGCGGAAACTCGGTGGGCAGTGTCAGTGGCGATCCGTAGGCTCGCTGCTGATGGCCACGACACCCGCCCCCGCCCAGGACCGTTCCACCGTAGGCACGCTGCTGCGCCTGTGGCCGTATGTGCGGCCCGTGCGGGCGCGGCTGTCCGGTGCCGCGTGCGTCGCGATACTCGCCTCCTGCGTGGGCCTGGTCATCCCGCTCGTCCTGAAGTGGATGGTGGACGGACCGATCGCCCACCGGGACCCGGCCGGGGTGTGGCTCGGCGCGCTGTACCTGCTGCTGCTCGGCTTCACGGAGGCCCTGCTGTTCGGGCTGCGGCGGCTGCTGGTGGCCCGTCCGCTCTCGCACGTCGAGGCGTCCATGCGGGCGGATCTGTACCGGCACCTCCAGCGGCTGCCGGTGGCCTTCCACGACCGCTGGGCCTCGGGGCAGTTACTGTCCCGGGCGACGACGGATCTGATGCTGCTGCGTCAGTTCCTCGCCTTCCCGCTGACGTTCCTCCTCGTCAACGGAGTGACGATCGTCGTGGGCGTGGTCATCATGCTGCTCCAGGACTGGACCCTCGGGCTGGTCGTCCTCGGGCCCGCCCTCCCCCTCATGGTCACCTGCATGGTCTTCGAGAGGCGCTACGCCAAGGTGGCCCGGCGCGCGCAGGACCAGGTCGGCGACCTGACGACGGTCGTCGAGGAGAGCGTCCTCGGCATCCGCGTCATCAAGGGCTTCGGCCGCCACCGCAGCCAGGCGCGGGCGTTCCGGGACCTGTCGAAGACACTGCGCGGCACGGAACTGCGCAAGGCGCGGCTGCTGGCGACGATCTGGGGCGTCATCGTGACGCTGCCGGAGGTCGCGATCGGGGCCGCGCTGGTGGTGGGGGTCGTCCAGGTGGCCGACGGTGCCCTGTCGGCGGGGACGCTGGTGGCGTTCCTGTCGACGGCGCTGGCGCTGCGGTGGCCGGTGGAGTCGATCGGGTTCCTGCTGGCGATGAGCCAGGAGGCGGCGACGGCGACGGAGCGGTACTTCGAGGTCATGGACGAGGAGGTGGAGGACGCCACCACCGCCCCGGGCACCGGAACCGGCTCGGACTCCGGCACCGGCACCGGCTCCGGGCAGGTCCGGGACAGGGGGCTGCGCTTCCACGACGTCCGCTTCCGCTACCCCGACGCCCCCGCCGACACCCCGCCCGTCCTCCAGCACATCGACCTGCACATCCGGCCGGGCGAGTCCATGGCCCTGGTCGGCGCCACGGGCAGCGGCAAGACCACCCTCACCGCGCTCATCCCCCGCCTCTACGAGCTCACTTCGGGCCGCATCACCCTCGACGGCGTCGACATCACGGAGCTGTCCCGACAAGCGCTGCGCGCCAAGGTCGCCGTGGCCTTCGAGGAGCCCACACTGTTCTCGGCGACGGTCGGCGACAACGTTCTCATGGGGGCGCGGGACACCGCCGGAGCAGCGGACCTGGAGCGGGCGCTCGCCGTCGCCCAGGCCGACTTCGTGCACGCCCTGCCCCAGGGCACGGACACCCAGGTGGGCGAGCAGGGCCTCAGCCTCTCCGGTGGTCAGCGCCAGCGCCTCGCACTCGCCCGGGCCGTCGTCGCGCAGCCGGACTTCCTCGTCCTGGACGACCCGCTGTCGGCCCTGGACGTGCACACCGAGGCCGCCGTCGAGGCCGCCCTGCGGCAGGTCCTCGCGGACACCACCGCCCTGATCGTGGCGCACCGCCCGTCGACCGTTCTGCTCGCCGACCGCGTCGCCCTGCTGTCCGGCGGCCGGATCGCCGCGGTCGGCACCCACCACGAACTGCTGTGTACGAACGCCGAGTACGCGCATCTGATGTCAGGGGAAGAGGAGGGCGCACGATGACGGCGGCCACCAGCGCACCGGCCGGCAACAAGCCCGACGACCAACCGGGCGGCCGACCGGGCGACCAGCAAGGCGGCCGGACCGATGACCGGCCCCTCGCCCCGGTCGACCCCTTCGACCGGGACGTCCTGCCCACCCCGCCGGGCGCCACCGCAGCCCTGCTGCGCTCCCTGCTCGCGCCGCTGAAGGCCCGGGTCACGGTCACGACGCTCCTGCTGCTGCTCCAGCAGGCGGTCGTGCAGGCGGGCCCGCTGCTCGTGGCGTACGCCATCGACCGTGCCGTACCGGCGTTCCGGGCGCAGGACCACGGGCCGTTGATCGCGGTGGGCGTCGGCTATCTGGTGTGCGCACTGGCCGCGGGCGGGCTGCAGTTCGCGTTCGTCGCCGCCGCGGCCCGGGTCAGCCAGGACGTGCTGCTGGAGCTGCGCGGCCGGATCTTCCGCCACGCGCAGGCGCTGAGCGTCGACTTCCACGAGCGCTACACCTCGGGCCGGCTCATCTCCCGCTCCACGTCCGACGTGGAGTCGCTGCGGGAACTGCTGGACGAGGGCCTCCAGGAACTCGTGACGGTCGTCCTGTCCTTCGTCTACATCTCGGCGATGCTGCTCTGGCTCGACCTGGGCCTCGGGGCCGTGGCGGTGGCCTCCCTCGTGCCGCTCTACGCGCTGGTGCGGTGGTACCAGCGGCGGGCCGGGCGGGTGTACCGGGCCCGGTCGACCGCCATCGCCGCCGTCATCGTCATGTTCGTCGAGACGATGAACGGCATCCGGCCGGTGCGCGCCTTCCGCCGCGAGGCCGCGGGCGACGCGGACTTCGGCGCACTCAACCGGCGGCACGAACGGACCAACGGGGACGCGCTGCTGGAGATGGCCCGCTATGTCACCGGCTCGCGGCTGGTCGCCAACACGGCGGTCGCGGCGATCGTGCTGTGGGGCGCCTACCGGGTCGCGGACGGCACGCTGGCCCTCGGTGTGCTGGCCGCGGCCGTGCTGTACCTGCGGCGGCTGTACGACCCCATCGACCGGCTCGGGATGTTCCTCAACTCCTACCAGTCGGCGGCGGCCTCCCTGGAGAAGATCGCCGGGCTGCTCGCCCAGACCCCGTCCGTCCCCGAGCCGGCCACGCCCCGGCAGCTCCCGCCGCTCGCGAGCGAACACCCCGGCCGCGCGGTGGTCTTCGACGGCGTCCGCTTCGGCTACCGCACCGGCGGCGAAGTGCTGCCCACGTTCGACCTCACCCTCCCGGCCGGACAGACCGTCGCGGTCGTGGGCTCCACGGGCGCCGGCAAGTCGACGCTGGCCAAGCTGCTGGCCCGGTTCTACGACCCCTCCGGCGGACGCGTGCTGCTGGACGGAGTCGACCTGCGCGACCTCGCCGTGCCCGAGCTGCGGCGCGGGGTGGTCATGGTGACGCAGGAGGCGTTCCTGTTCTCCGGGACGGTCGCCGACAACATCGCGATCGGCCGCCCCGACGCCACCCGCGAGGAGATCGAGCAGGCGGCGAAGGAGATCGGCGCGCACGACTTCATCACCACCCTGCCCGACGGCTACGACACCGACGTCCGCAAGCGGGGCGGACGCATCTCCGCCGGGCAGCGGCAACTGGTGGCGTTCGCCCGGGCGTTGCTGGCCGACCCGGCGGTGCTCATCCTCGACGAGGCGACCAGCTCGCTGGACGTCCCCGGGGAGCGTGCCGTGCAGCGGGCCATGACGACGGTGCTGAAGGGCCGTACGGCGGTGGTCATCGCGCACCGGCTGTCGACCGTCGAGATCGCGGACCGGGTCCTGGTGATGGAGCACGGACGGATCGTGGAGGACGGCGGACCGGCCGAACTCATCGAGGGCGCCGGCAGGTTCGCGGACCTGCACCGGGCCTGGCGGGACAGTCTGGCATAGGGCGACGGCGGCAGAGGGCGGGCGGATGATCGACGCGTACGAGGACCCCGGCACACCCGACCACCGCAGCGGCGCCCGCTACCTGTGGTGGCTGGTCACCCGGCAGCCGGGGCGGTGCGCCGCGGGGGCGATGTTCGCCACGGTGTGGATGGTGCTGCTGGCGGCGACGCCGTACCTGATGTCCCGGGCGATCGACGACGGCCTGGAGCCCGGTGACATGAGCGCGCTGACGCTGTGGAGCGGAGCGCTGTTCGCGGTGGGCGCCTTCAACGCCTGGCTGAGCATCATGCGGCACCGCACCATGACCCGGGTCCGCATGGACGCCAACTTCCGGACGGTGAAGGTCGTCGTCGGACACGCGGTGCGGCTCGGCGCCTCGCTGCGGCGGCAGGCGGGCGCCGGGGAGGTCGTCACGATCGGCGTGGGCGACGTGCAGACGGTCAGCCAGTCGCTGACGGTCGTGGGGCCCGGGATCGGCGCGGTCGTCGGGTACCTGGTGATCGCCGTGCTGCTGGTGTCGGTCTCGGGGGTCGTCGCGCTGGTCGTGCTGCTGGGCATTCCGGTGCTCGCCCTGCTGGTCGGGCCGCTGCTCGGCCGGTTGCAGGGGTCGGAGGCGGAGTACCGCGAGCGGCAGGGCGTGCTGACCGCGCGGATCGGCGACCTCGCCGGCGGCCTGCGGGTCCTCGCCGGCCTGGGCGGCAGGCAACTGGTGGCGGACGCCTTCCGGCGGGACTCGGGGCGGCTGCGTGAGCAGGGGTACCGGGTGGGGGCGGTGACCAGCTGGGTGCAGGCGCTGGGCATCGGACTGCCGAGCCTGTTCCTCGCGGTGGTGACGTGGCTGGCGGCCCGGCTCGCGGCGCAGGGCGACATCACCGTGGGCCAGCTGGTGTCCGTCTACGGCTATGTGGCGGTGCTGGTGTGGCCGGTGGCCTTCCTGGTCGAGTGCGGCTACCAGGTCAGCCGCGGCGTGGTGTGCGCACGCCGGGTCGTACGGTTCCTGCGTCTGGAACCGATGGCCGACTCGGGGACCCTGGACGCCCCGTCCGAGCCGTCGGCCCTGTACGACCCCGAGTCGGGCGTACGCGTCCTGCCGGGACGTCTGACGGCCTTGGTGGCGGAACACCCGGCGGACGCCACGACGGTGGTGGACCGCCTGGGCCGCTACGCCCCGTCGGGCGCGACGTGGGGCGACACCCGCCTGGACGACATCGCCCTGAACCAGATCCGGGCCCGCATCCTGGTGGCCGACCACGAGGCGGACCTGTTCGCGGGCTCCCTGCACCAGATGCTGGGCGTTCAGGGCACGTCCCCCGGGGACGCGGGGAACAGCGCCAATCGGGACGCGGGAAACAGCGCCAATCGGGACGCGGGAAACAGCGCCAATCGGGACGCGGGAAACAGCGCCAACGGGGGCGCGGGGAACGGCGCGACCAACCCCGACGCGCCCGCAGCCGCCTCACCACACCACCCGGCACCCCAGAAGGCGCTCCACACAGCCGCAGCGGAAGACATCGTCCAAGCCCTCCCCCACGGCCTCGACACCCCCATGGACGCCCAGGCCCGCAACCTCAGCGGCGGCCAACGCCAACGCATCCGCCTGGCCAGAGCCCTCCTCACCGACCCGGAGATCCTCCTGGCCGTCGAGCCCACCTCCGCCCTGGACGCCCACACCGAAGCCACCGTCGCCACCCGGCTGAGGAAGGCGAGGAAAGGCCGCACCACGGTCGTGACCACCACCTCCCCCCTCGTCCTGGACCACACGGACACCGTCCACTACCTCAAGGACGGCAAGGTCGAAGCCACCGGCACCCACCACGAACTGCTCGCCACCACCCCCGGCTATCGGGCACTCGTCGCGAGGGACACAGAGGAGGTCCTGGGATGAACCGCGCCCACCTGCCGGTCGCCGAACGGGCCGACGTCCGGCGCGCCCTGCTGCGTCTCGTCCGGGCCGACGCCCGCGCCTTCGGTGTCGTCCTCGGCCTGAACGCGCTCGCGGCCGTGGCCGCACTGGCCGGGCCGTGGCTGCTGGGCCGGATGATCGACGACGTGCGGGCCGGGCACGGAACGGCGGCCGTGGACCGGCTGGCCCTGCTCCTGCTGCTGTCCGCCCTCGCGCAGGTGCTGCTGGCGCGCTGGGCCCGGTACGTGGGGCACCGCTTCGGGGAGCGGACCCTGGCCCGGGTGCGGGAGCGGTTCGTGGACCGGGCGCTGGCCCTGCCCGCGTCGGTGGCGGAGCGGGCCGGCACCGGTGACCTGACGGCACGCGGCACGGCGGACGTGACGACGGTCGGCAACACCCTGCGGGACGCGGGTCCCGTCCTGCTGGTCAACCTGGTCCAGGCGCTGTTCCTCATCGTCGCGGTGTTCCTGATGGACCCGCTGCTCGGCGCCCTCGCGGTGCTGGCGCTGACGCCGATCTGGATCGCGCTGCGCTGGTATCTGCGCCGGGCCCGGGACGGGTACCTCGCCGAGGGGGCCGCCACCTCCGACGTGGCGGAGATCGTGGCGTCGACGGCGGCCGGGGCACGCACAGTGGAGGCATTCGGGCTCCGGGAGCAGCGCACGGCCGCGAGCCGGGACGCCCTGGAGGCCTCCCGCCGCACCCGCTTCCACACGCTGTTCCTGCGCTCGGTGTTCTTCCCGGTGATGGAGACGTCGTACGTCCTCCCGGTGGCCGGAGTGCTGGTGATCGGCGGCGCGCTGCACGCGTCCGGCTCAATGAGCCTCGGAGCGGTGGTGGCGGCGACGCTGTATCTGCACCAGCTGAGCGCGCCGTTGGACGAGGTCCTGGTGCGGATCGAGCAACTCCAGTCCGGCGGCGCCTCCTTCGCCCGGGTGGAGGGGCTCGCCCGGGCCCCGCAGGCCCCCGGCGAGGGCGACTGTCCGGATCCCGACGGCGACCGGATCGACGTCACCGGGGTGCGCTACGCGTACGACGGGGGCGTCGAGGTGCTGCGCGGCGTCGATCTGACGGTGCGGCCCGGGGAGCGGCTCGCCCTGGTCGGGCCGTCCGGTGCCGGCAAAACCACGCTGAGCCGGCTGATGGCGGGCATCGACGCGCCGACCGCGGGCTCGGTGACGGTCGGCGGTGTGCCGGTCGTCGGGCTGGGACCGGAGCGGCTGCGCCGGCAGGTCGTCCTGGTCACCCAGGAGCACCACGTGTTCCTCGGCTCGGTCCGCGACAACCTGCGGATCGCCGAACCGTCGGCCGAGGACGAGGAGTTGTGGGACGCGCTGGCGGTGGTGGGCGCCGAAGCGTGGGTGCGGAAGCTGCCGCAAGGGCTGGACACCCCGCTGGGGCAGGGCGGTTGCCGTACCGACGGTTCGCAGGCCCAGCAACTGGCCCTGGCCCGGGTGGTGCTGGCGGACCCGCACACGCTGATCCTCGACGAGGCGACCGCGTTGCTCGACCCGACGACCGCCCGGCACACCGAGCGGGCCCTGGCCGCCGTCCTCGAGGGGCGCACCGTCATCGCCGTGGCGCACCGGCTGCACACCGCGCACGACGCCGACCGCGTGGCGGTGATGGAGGACGGCCGGCTGACCGAACTCGGCACGCACGACGAGCTGGTGACGGCCGGCGGCGCCTACGCGGCACTGTGGCACTCCTGGCACGGGGATCTGCCCGAGGACAGCACAGCACTCCCATAGCGGATCCGCCAGGACAGCACAGCGCCCACACAGCGGATCCGCCAGGACAGCACAGCGCCCACACAGCGGATCCGCCGAGGACAGCGGAGCGCCCGCCCAGCGAATCCGCCCGGAGACAGCGAAGCGCCCGAAGAGCGATGTGTCCGCATAGCGAACATGAACTTCCGGACAACGAACCGTTTCCGGCCATACTTTTGACGCGGTCCTGACAGAAAGCGCGCTCCCCTGCCACGCTTCCCACGACTGCTCCACAGGAACCCCACAGCAACACCTCCACCTCCCCAGGCCGGGCGACCCCCGGTCCCGCAGAAGGAGTCAGTGTTGAGAAGCAGTTCCTCGCGAAGAGGCACCTCCCACAGACGCACTCCCCACACCCCCCGCCGCACCGCGGCCGTGGCCCTCGCCGGCGTCGCCGCGCTGATCGCCGCCGCCGTCCAGGGCGGCACCGCCATCGCCGCCCCTCCGACGGCACCGTCGGCCGCGAGCAAGGCGAACCCCGGCTCCGAGTCGGTCAGGCTCACCCCCGCCCAGCGCGCCGCGCTGATCCGGGAAGCCAACGCCGGCAAGGCGGAGACGGCCAAGGACCTGGGCCTCGGCGTCAAGGAGAAGCTGGTCGTCCGCGACGTCCTCAAGGACCGCGACGGCACCGTGCACACGCGCTACGAGCGCACCTACGACGGCCTGCCGGTCCTCGGCGGCGACCTGGTCGTCGAGAGCACGAAGGCGGACGCCACCGCGGCCGTCGTGAAGGCCACCCGCGCGGCCATCAAGCCGGCGACGACGAAGACGGCGGTGCCCGCCGCGAAGGCCCGGCAGCAGGCCCTGACCGCCGGCGAGGCCGACGAGACCAAGAACGCCGACATCAACCGCGAGCCCCGCAAGGTGATCTGGGCCGCGAACGGCAAGCCGGTCGTGGCCTACGAGACGGTCGTCGGCGGCTTCCAGCACGACGGCACCCCGCGGGAACTGCACGTCGTCACCGACGCCACCACCGGAAAGAAGCTGTTCGAGTGGGAGGCGATCGAGACGGGCACGGGCAACACGGTGTACTCCGGCACCGTCGACCTCACCACCACCCAGTCCGGGTCGACGTACAACCTCACTGACGGCGCCCGCGGCAACCACAAGACGTACAACCTCAACCGCGGCACCTCCGGCACCGGCACCCTGTTCTCCGGCCCGGACGACGTGTGGGGCAACGGCACCCCGTCCAACCTGGAGTCCGCGGGTGCCGACGCGCACTACGGCGCCGCCCTGACCTGGGACTACTACAAGAACGTGCACGGCCGCTCCGGGATCCGCGGCGACGGCGTGGGCGCGTACTCCCGGGTCCACTACGGCAACAACTACGTCAACGCCTTCTGGTCGGACAGCTGCTTCTGCATGACCTACGGCGACGGCTCGGGCAACGCGAACCCGCTGACGTCGATCGACGTGGCCGCGCACGAGATGACCCACGGGCTCACCTCGAACACCGCCGGCCTCAACTACAGCGGCGAGTCCGGCGGCCTGAACGAGGCCACCTCGGACATCTTCGGCTCGACGGTGGAGTTCTACGCGAACAACTCCTCCGACGTCGGTGACTACCTCATCGGCGAGGAGATCAACATCAACGGCGACGGCACGCCGCTGCGTTACATGGACAAGCCGAGCAAGGACGGCGCGTCCAAGGACAGCTGGTACTCGGGCATCGGCTCGATCGACGTGCACTACTCGTCGGGCCCGGCGAACCACTTCTTCTATCTGCTCTCCGAAGGCAGCGGCACCAAGACCATCAACGGTGTCACGTACAACTCGTCCACCTCGGACGGCCTTCCGGTCACCGGCATCGGCCGGGACAAGGCGGAGAAGATCTGGTTCCGCGCACTCACCACGAAGTTCACCTCGACCACCAACTACGCGGGCGCCCGCACCGGCACCCTCGCGGCCACCGGTGAGCTCTACGGCACGGACAGCGCCGAGTACAAGGCCGTCCAGCACGCGTGGGCGGGCATCAACGTCGGCACCCGTCCCGGCGACGGAGGCGGCGGCGGTACGTCCTTCGAGAACACCGCCGACGTGGCGATCCCGGACCGGGGCGCGGCCGTCACCTCGTCGATCACCGTCTCCGGCCGGACGGGCAACGCGCCGTCCAACCTCCAGGTCGCGGTGGACATCGTCCACACCTACATCGGTGACCTCAAGGTGGAGCTCGTCGCCCCCGGCGGCACGGCGTACACGCTGAAGGGGTACGGCACCGGCGGCAGCGCCGACAACATCAACACCACGTACACGGTGAACGCCTCCTCCGAGGTGGCCAACGGCGTGTGGAAGCTGCGGGTGCAGGACAACGCGGCCCTCGACACCGGCTACATCAACAGCTGGAAGCTGACGTTCCCGTAGACCGGTAGATCCGCGGGCCCGTAGGGCCTCAGAGTCAGGGCGCCGCCCCGGTGGGTTCGAATCCCCCGGGGCGGCGTCCGTTTCACCTGCCCTCGCGTACATCTGGCCGTCGAGTTCCGGCCAACATCACGTCCCACTCCTGACATGTACGCGTCCTAAGTGCCACTCTTCCCCCACCCGCACAGCACCACCGCAGCACAGCACTTCCCCCACATCGAGGAGCTTGTGTGTCCACCTCTGTCTACGCGCGTCAAAAGCGCGCCACGCTCGCCATCGCCACCGCCGTCGCCGCCGGCGCCCTGCTCACCACCGGTCTGACCTCCGGCAGCAGCGCCGCCGCGGACACCGCGAGCAAGCCGGCCCTCGCCGCCGCCCCGGTCCTGCTCTCCGCGCCCGCCCGCACCGCGCTCATCCAGGAGCAGCAGGCGGACGCCGCGAAGACCGCCGACGAGATAGGCCTCGGCGCCCAGGAGAAGCTGGTCGTCAAGGACGTCGTCAAGGACGCGGACGGCTCGGTCCACACCCGCTACGAGCGCACCTACGCGGGCCTGCCGGTCCTCGGCGGCGACCTGGTGGTGCACGAGTCGAAGTCCGGCGCGGCCAAGGGCGTCACCAGAGCCACCACGGCGGCCCTGAAGGTCGCCTCGCTCAAGCCCGAGGTCACCGCCGCCAAGGCGGAGAAGCAGGCCGTGACCCTCGCCAAAGCGGCCGGCTCGGCCAAGACCGAGGCGAGTTCCGCTCCCCGCAAGGTGATCTGGGCGGCGAGCGGCAAGCCGGTCCTCGCCTACGAGACCGTCGTCGGCGGCCTCCAGGAGGACGGCACCCCGAACGAACTGCACGTCGTCACCGACGCCGCCACCGGCAAGAAGCTCTACGAGTACCAGGGCATCGAGACCGGCACCGGCAACACCACCTACAGCGGCCAGGTCACCCTCAGCACCACCAAGTCCGGGTCGACGTACAACCTGACGGACGCCACCCGCGGCGGCCACAAGACGTACAACCTCAACCGCGGCACCTCCGGCACCGGCACCCTCTTCTCCGGCTCCGACGACGTGTGGGGCACCGGCAACCCGTCCAACGCCGAGACCGCCGCCGCCGACGCGCACTACGGCGCCCAGATCACCTGGGACTTCTACAAGAGCACCTTCGGCCGCAACGGCATCCGGGGCGACGGCAAGGCCGCCTACTCGCGCGTCCACTACGGCAACAGCTACGTCAACGCCTTCTGGTCCGACAGCTGCTTCTGCATGACCTACGGCGACGGCTCGGGCAACACCCACCCGCTGACCTCGCTCGACGTGGCCGCGCACGAGATGAGCCACGGCCTGACCTCGGCCACGGCGGGCCTGAACTACAGCGGCGAGTCCGGCGGCCTGAACGAGGCCACCTCCGACATCTTCGGCGCGGGCGCCGAGTTCTTCGCCAACAACTCCTCCGACGTCGGTGACTACCTCATCGGCGAGGAGATCGACATCAACGGCGACGGCAGCCCGCTGCGCTACATGGACAAGCCCAGCAAGGACGGCGCGTCCAAGGACAGCTGGTCCTCCAGCCTCGGCGGGGTGGACGTCCACTACTCCTCCGGTCCCGCCAACCACTTCTTCTACCTGCTGTCCGAGGGCAGCGGCTCGAAGACGATCAACGGCGTGACCTACAACTCGCCCACGTCCAACGGCTCCACGGTCGCCGGCATCGGCCGCACCAAGGCTCTGCAGATCTGGTACAAGGCGCTGACGACGTACATGACGTCGACGACCAAGTACGCGCAGGCCCGCACCGCGACCCTGAACGCGGCCTCGGCCCTGTACGGCGCGTCCAGCACCGAGTACAAGGCGGTCGCGTCCGCCTGGTCGGCCGTGAACGTCGGCTGACCGATCCACGCCCCTGGGCGGTACCCGGACCCGAAGCGGGTCCGGGTACCGCCCTACTCTTGGGGCCGTGTCTTCTACGGATTCGCAGGACTTCACCTACGCCGACGTCGGCGCCACCCGTGACCGGGATTTCTGCCCCCCGGGCTTCCGCTCCATGAACGTCCGCACCCGCCTCGGCGAGGGCGAGGAGGTCTTCCGCCGGGCCTCTGAGGCCGTCCTCACCTGGGAGATGCACCGGTCGATGGGCGTCGGCCTCGACGCGAGCGCGGAACGAGCCGCCCCCGGGGTCGACGTCACCGTCACCCTCGCCGGCATGATCAAGGCCCCCTGCCGGGTGGTCTGGACCGTCGAGGAACCCCGCCGGGCCGGCTGGGCCTACGGCACCCTGCCCGGCCACCCGGAGACCGGCGAGGAGTCCTTCGTGGTCGACCGCACGGGAGACGGCACGGTGTGGCTCACCGTGAACGCCTTCAGCCGTGCGGCCAAGTGGTACGCCAAGGCGGGCGGCCCGGCGACGAGGGGCTTCCAGCACGCCTATGCCCGCCGCTGCGGCACCGTCCTGCGCAACCTTGCGACGCGGGGTGGCGACGGTACCTAGGAGTGTCCTGAAGATCTTGGAATTGCGCCCGGCTTGCACTGGTTCGTGGCGATTGACATCTACCGGCAATCCGGGGCGATCCCGGCGGCCGGAGCAAGATCTTCCTCGGTCTTCCAGGGGCGCGGGGCTGTACCGATGTGCGGCTCCGCCGCGTGGGCGCGACCGAGCACCGCACCCACGCGCCCGCAGACGGCGAACTACCGCATCAACAGCCCGGCAGCCGCCACCAGCTCCTCGGAAGGCCCGGCCACCAGCCCCAACTCCGCGCTCGAAGCCAACAGCCGATGCGCGGGAAGGATCCGCACCGTGTACCCGAAGGGCCCGGTGCGATCCAGCGACAAGGGCCCCTCGTAGGCCCAGCGCCCCTCCTGATCGGC
The DNA here is from genome assembly GCF_014207295.1 of Streptomyces sp. AK010. NCBI lineage: Bacteria > Bacillati > Actinomycetota > Actinomycetes > Kitasatosporales > Streptomycetaceae > Streptomyces > Streptomyces sp. AK010. The sequence continues at coordinate 4,999 of NZ_JACHCX010000009.1, read as the reverse complement.
GGAGCCCACCGGCTTCAGGGGAATCACCGTCGCGTCGCCGATCCGGTCCTCCTCGTCCACCCGCCCCGAGACGACCTGCACCTCCACGTCGTCCGGCCCGAGTTCCCCGAGCCCGACCAGCACCCGAAGCCCCAGCGTCGTGCCGAGCTCCGCCAGCGCGGCCACCGCGGACGTCTCCACATGGTCGACGGTGACGCCCGGCCAGGCCGCCCGCACCCGCCCCTTCCACTCGGCGAGCTCCCGCGCCGAGTCCGGCACGAGCGAGCGGTGGGCGAGCGCCGCCGGAGCGTAGAGCCGCTCGACGTACTCGCGGACCATCCGCCCCGCCAGCACCTTCGGCCCGAGCAGGCTCAGCGTGTGCCGGACCATCTCGATCCACCGGTCGGGCAGCCCGCTGCTCCCGCGCTCGTAGAAGCGGGGCGTCACCCGCTGCTCCAGCAGGTCGTACAGCGCCGCGGCCTCTATGTCGTCCCGATGATCGGGATCCGTCCCCACCCCGTCCGCCGTCGGGATGGCCCAGCCGAAGTCGGGCTGGAACCACTCGTCCCACCAGCCGTCGAGGACGGACAGGTTGAGACAGCCGTTGAGCGCGGCCTTCATCCCGGACGTGCCGCAGGCCTCCAGCGGCCTGAGCGGGTTGTTCAGCCAGATGTCGCAGCCGGGGTACAGCTTCTGCGCCATCGCCATGCCGTAGTCCGGCAGGAACACGATCCGGTGCCGCACCCGCGGGTCGTCCGCGAACCGCACCAGTTCCTGCACCAGCCGCTTCCCGCCGTCGTCCGCCGGGTGCGCCTTGCCCGCCACGACGATCTGGACCGGCCGCTCGGGGTGCAGCAGCAGGTCCATCAGCCGGTCCCGGTCGCGCAGCATCAGCGTCAGGCGCTTGTACGAGGGGACGCGCCGGGCGAAGCCGATGGTGAGGACGTCCGGGTCGAGGACGCCGTCGATCCAGCCCAGTTCGGCCGTGTGCGCGCCGCGCTGCCGCCAGGAGGCCCGCAGCCGCTCGCGCACCTCGGCCACGAGCTGCTCGCGCAGCACCCGCCGGAGGTCGAAGATGTCCTGGTCGGGGATGTCGGCCACCGTGTCCCAGCGGTCCGAGCCGCCGACGGTCAGCGCGTCCTCGGCGCGCTGGACGCCGATCTGGCGGGCGCCGAGCCGGAACACCTCGGGGGCGACCCAGGTGGGCGCGTGCACCCCGTTGGTCACGGACGTGATCGGCACCTCGTCGGCGTCGAAACCGGGCCACAGGCCGGCGAACATCTCACGGCTGACGTTGCCGTGCAGCAGGGAGACCCCGTTGGCGCGCTGGGCCAGGCGCAGGCCCATCACGGCCATGTTGAAGAGGTTGGGCTCCCCGCCGGGGTAGGTCTCCATGCCGAGCCGCAGGACGCGGTCGACGTCGATGCGGGGCAGCTCGGCGTCGGGGCCGAAGTGGCGGGCGACCAGCTCGCGGTCGAAGCGGTCGATGCCGGCCGGGACGGGCGTGTGGGTGGTGAAGACGGTCCCGGCGCGCACCGACTCCAGCGCGGAGTCGAAGTCCAGACCGTCGGCGCAGAGTTCGGCGATGCGCTCCAGGCCGAGGAACCCGGCGTGCCCCTCGTTGGTGTGGAACACCTCCGGCGCGGGGTGGCCGGTCAGCCGGCAGTACGTCCGTACCGCCCGGACACCTCCTATGCCGAGGAGCATCTCCTGGAGCAGCCGGTGCTCGCTGCCGCCGCCGTAGAGCCGGTCGGTCACGCCTCGCTCGCCGAGGTCGTTCTCCTCGACGTCGGAGTCCAGCATCAGCAGCGGGACCCGGCCGACCTGCGCCAGCCAGATCCGGGCGTGCAGCTGCCTGCCGCCGGGCAGGGCGAGGGCGACCTGGGCGGGGGTGCCGTCGGGCTCCTCCAGCTGGACGACGGGCAGCTCGTTGGGGTCGAGGACCGGGTAGTGCTCCTGCTGCCAGCCGTCACGGGAGAGGGTCTGGCGGAAGTAGCCGTGCCGGTAGAGCAGGCCGACGCCGATCAGCGGGACGCCGAGGTCGCTGGCTGCCTTGAGGTGGTCGCCGGCCAGGATGCCGAGGCCGCCGGAGTACTGGGGCAGGGCGGCCGTGATGCCGAACTCGGGTGAGAAGTAGGCGATCGCGGCGGGCAGTTCCTCGGGCTGGGTCTGGTACCAGCGCTCGCCGGTCGTGTAGTCGTGCAGATCGCCCGCGACCGCGGCGAGGCGGCGCAGGAAAGGGCGGTCCCCGGCGAGCTCCGCCAGCCGCGCGGGCGGCACGCTGCCGAGCAGCCGGACGGGGTCGCCGCCCGAGGCGGCCCACCGCTCGGGGTCGACCGACCGGAACAGCTCACGGGTCTCCGCGTGCCACGACCAGCGCAGGTTGCGGGCCAGATCGCTGAGCGGCCGGAGGGGTTCGGGGAGAACGGGTCGGACGGTGAATCGACGGATCGCCTTCACGGGTTCCACCTCGGCGCGTTCGCTGGATTTCGCAGGGCTTCGACGACGTCTCCTACGACAGTACCGGCGTCGGCGCCCCCGCCGCTGGAGCTCCGCCATCCGCCCCCCGATCGGCCTGAACAGCACCATTCACGGATATGGCCGATTCCGCACCCATAGGCGTCCTTGTGGTGCTTCATACGTCACGAGAGGCTGCCTCTGGCGTACCGGCCCGCGCCCGCCGCACGCGGCTCCGCGCGGCAGCCTTACGCCGAGTCGAGGAGGGGAACTCGGACCATGGCTCGGACGCGCGAGCGGCGTCTGCGCCGGGCGGGGGGCCTGACGGCGGCGATCTGCGCCGCGGCGTTTACGGCCACCACCCTGCCCGCGCACGCCGTACCGGAGGGGCGGATACTCGGCGCCGGATCACCCGGCTCCGTGCACGGCAGTTACCTGGTGACACTGAAGGAGGGCACGCAGGCCCGGTCGGCGGCCGGAAAGGGCCTCGCCGAAAAGTACGGGGCGGAGATCAGCCACACCTACGGCACGGTCCTGAACGGCTACGCGGTGCGGGCGGCCGGGAGACAGGCCGCGCGGCTGGCCGCCGACCCCCGGGTCGCCTCGGTCGTCCAGGACACCCGCGTGCGGCTCGACGGCACCCAGAAGAACCCGCCGTCCTGGGGGCTCGACCGGGTCGACCAGCGGAAGCCGGCGCTGGACCGGAGCTACACCTGGCCCCGGTCGGCCGGCGCGGGGGTGACGGTGTACGTGATCGACACCGGCGTCCGGACCACGCACGAGGACTTCGCCGGCCGGGCGAGCCACGGCTGGGACTTCGTGGGGAACGACCGGGTCGCCTCGGACGCCAACGGCCACGGCACCCACGTCGCCGCCACGGTCGCCGGAACGTCCTTCGGCGTCGCGAAGCGGGCCCGGGTCGTCTCCGTGCGCGTCCTCGACGCGGCGGGCGGGGGCACCACGGCCCGGGTGATCGCCGGGATCGACTGGGTGACCCGGCACGCGAGGAAGCCGGCGGTCGCCAACCTCAGCCTGGGTGGCCCGCGCAACGGCCGGCTGGACGCCGCCGTGCGCGCCTCCATCGCCTCCGGCGTCACCTACACGGTCGCCGCGGGCAACGACGGCAGGCCGGCCGGCCTGTCCTCCCCGGGCGGCGTCAAGCAGGCCGTGACGGTCGGCGCGACCGACCGCGGGGATACAAAACCGGCCTTCTCCAACGACGGTCCGGCCCTCGATCTGTTCGCCCCGGGCGTCGATATCACCTCCGCGTCCGCCGTGAGCGACACGGCGCGGGCCACCTTTTCGGGTACTTCGATGGCGTCCCCGCACGCCGCGGGAGCGGCCGCGCTCTATTTGGCCGATCATCCGAAAGCGACTCCGGCCCAGGTCGGGGCGGTTTTGACCACCACGGCGGCGGCCGGGAAGGTCTCCGGCCGGGGTATCGGTTCGCCGGACAGACTGCTGCGGGTGCCGCGCGCGTAGGGCGATGCAGCAGCCATGCCAGGGGGCCGGCCTCGTCCGCGACGGACGAGGCCGGTCTTGTGTGTCGACATACGCGTGAGTAGTTAACAAAGAGCCGGATTGCCCACCCGAATAGGGTGGGAAGGCTCCTGCGGGTACCCCTCTCAGGAGCACCACGCAGGACCCACCTCCCCACAGACATCCGCCTACCCACGTTGACGCGGACAGGAGCGGTCATGCCCGCCAAGCACCATTCGCCAGCACCCCTCAACCGCCGCACCACCGGGGCGCGCGCACCCGGCGGCGAAGCACGCCCCGCGCGCCCGGCCGTCGCCGGTCCACCGGCCTCGCCGCCACCACCCGATCACGACGCGACCGCCGTGGGGCGCATACCCGTACTGGATGTCCGCCCGGTGGTCCAGCGGGGCCGCCGGCCGGCCAAGGCCGTCACCGGCGAGACCTTCGAGATCTCGGCGACCGTGTTCCGGGAGGGGCACGACGCGGTGGCCGCCAATGTCGTCCTGAAGGATCGCGAGGGCCGTCCCGGCCCGTGGACGCCGATGCGCGAGCTCGCCCCGGGGACGGACCGGTGGGGTGCGACGGTCACCGCCGGGGAACCCGGCCTGTGGACGTTCACCGTCGAGGCATGGGGGGACCCGGTCGGTACCTGGCGCCACCACGCCGAGATCAAGATCCCTGCGGGCATGGACACGGACGTCGTCCTGGAGGAGGGCGCGCGTCTGTACGAGCGGGCGGCCGCGGGTGTGCCCGAGGAGGAGGGACTGCGCGACGTGATCCTCATCGCCGTCGACGCCCTGCGGGACGAGGACCGCCCCGCGGCGGCTCGTCTGGCGGCGGCGCTGACGCCGGAGGTGGACGCGGTCCTGGAGCGGCATCCGTTGCGGGATCTGGTCACCAGCAGTGAGCCCCTGCCGCTTCTCGTGGAGCGGGAGCGGGCGCTGTACGGCTCGTGGTACGAGTTCTTCCCGCGTTCGGAGGGCACCCCTGAGCAGCCCCACGGCACGTTCCGCACGGCCGCGCGGCGGTTGCCGGCGATCGCGGCGATGGGCTTCGACGTGGTCTACCTGCCGCCGATCCACCC
>NZ_JACHCX010000008.1:0-325792 GCF_014207295.1 Streptomyces sp. AK010 | reverse complement strand
CCTAGAGAAACGCCCTCCAGGCGGCCACACCCATATCTACGCAGGTCAGACCCCAGATTCTGAGCTCTAGGCCGTCGAATTATGTCGAACCCGGGACCAGCATGCGAACGGCGCGGCAGAGCACTCAAGCGACGCAGGGAAGCCAACCAGCCACCGCCCAGCACGCGTTGCGCGCCCCCGGATTCTCATCCCGCCACGGTGGCGGCGCGCAGCGCAGTCATGGGTACTTTTCCCATAACTTCCAGCGCGGCCTTGTTCCGGGCCAGTTCCTTCTCCAGACGCTCCACCTGGCGGCGAGGTTTCTCGTTCTCCGCCTCGGCCGCCGGCTTCTTCGGCCTCGCCGGGCTGGTGCGCTGGTCGACCAGCTTTTCCAGGGCCCCGGCATCCCGCGCGGCCCGCCATTCCCTGACGTGCGAGTGGAGCAGGCGCTCGCGGCGCAGGACTGCGCCCTTCTCGTTCTTGGGCGCGGCGTCGTACTCGGCCACGATCCGCAGCTTGTACTCGGGGCTGAAAGTGCGGCGCTTCGGCCGGGGCGCCGGGTCGGGTCCGGCGGGCGTGGTGCTGGTCATGAGGGGGTGTTCTCCTGTCGTGCCCTCTCAGGCTAACCCGACAAAGCGGGGCGTCTCACCACAGGCTGACAGAGAGGGTGGCTTCAGCCGTCCGAGGCTGCAAGGCTGGTGACCGTGCCGCGGATGGTCGGATGGCGGTACAGCTCCCGCATCCGTAGTGACGGCAGGCCCTGTGCGCGCATGACGGCCCCGATGCGGACTGCGAACAGAGAGTTGCCGCCCAACTCGAAGAAGTCGTCGTCCAGGCCGACAGGCGTGCCGAGCACCTCGCTCCAGATCTGCCGCAGCCGCTCAGTGAGCTCGTCCTCGGCCGTGACGGGCTCGGTGCCCCGGGCCGGCGCGGCGGGTGTCGCGGGTGCGGGGAGCCGGGCCGTGTCGAGTTTGCCGTTGGCTGTCAGCGGCAGCGTGTCCAGGGCAGTCACCGTGGTGGGGAGCATGTAGTCGGGGAGGATGCCCGCGGCCCGCTTGCGGACTGTCACCGGATCGCCGCCTGAGAGGACCACGTAAGCGTCGATCCTGGTGGTGGCCGCGTCGTCCGGGTCGTCGCGCCGCACCACCACGGCCGCCGTCCGGACATCCGGGTCTTCCAGCAGCACCGAGCGGATCTCGTCCAGCTCGATTCGGAAGCCGCGGATCTTGACCTGGCTGTCGATGCGCCCGAGGTGTTCGAGGTGGCCGTCCGGGCGCAGGCGTCCCAGGTCACCGCTGCGGTACATGGTGCCGCTGGTGAAGGGGTCGGGAACGAAGCGTCCGGCGGTCAGTTCCGCCTGGCCGAGGTAGCCGAGCGCGACCCCGGCGCCGCCGACGCAGATCTCGCCCGCCACACCGGGCGGCTGCAGCCGCCCTGACGAGTCGGTCACATACAGGTGCCAGCCGGGCAGTGCCCGTCCGACGGAGCGGGTGGCAGCGAGTGCCAATCGCCGGGTGAGGGTCTGCTGGGTGACGTGGACCGTCGTCTCGGTGATACCGAACATGTTGACCATCCGGCAGACCGACTCGGGGTGCCGGTCGAACCAGGTCAGCAGTATGCGCGCATCCAGTGGCTCGCCGCCGAAGACGACCATTCGGACCGGGACCCGGGTGTGGTCGACGTCCAGCAGCTGGGCGAAGGCGGACGGGGTCTGGCTGAGCACGGTGACCTTCTCGGCCTCGAGTAGATCGCGGAAGCGGTCGGGTTCGCGGGAGACGAAGTACGGCACCACGACCAGCCGCCCGCCGGTCAGCAGGCACCCCCAGATCTCCCACACCGAGAAGTCGAAGGCGCTGGAGTGGAACCAGGTCCACACGTCGTCGGTGCCGAAGCCGTACTCCTCGCGGGTGGCGTCGATCAGGGCGATCACGTTGCGGTGCGGCACCTCGACGCCCTTGGGGCGGCCGGTGGAGCCGGACGTGTAGATGACATAGGCGGCGGCGTCGGGCGCGGTGGCCGTCGGCGGGACCGGGGCGTCAGTGAACTGCTGGGCGGCGTCCAGCAGTTCGTCCGGAGTGGCAGGCACGCAGCCCGCAACGTCCGGGAACTCCGGTAGCCGGGTGACCATCACCCGCAGTCCCGCGTCCTGTGCCGTGTGGGCGATGCGGTCCGCCGGGTAGGCCGGGTCGACGGGTACGTAGGTCGCGCCGGCCTTCAGTACGGCGAGCAGGGTGACGACGAGTTCGGCGGTGCGCTCCAGACAGACGCCTACGCGGTCGCCGGCCGTGACGCCGCGCTCCCGCAGGCCGCGGGCCAACCGAGTCGACCGCTCGTCCATCTCGCCGTAGGTGAGACCGGCCGCGCCCTCGGTCACGGCGATGCGCTCCGGTGTCGCCCCCGCGATCCGCGCGAACGCCTCGGGTACGGTCACCGGGGTGGTGACCAGCGGGCGGGATGGGCGGCCGAGTGCCGCTACACGGTCGCGTTCGGCCTCGTCGAGCAGAGCGACGTCGTCGACCGCGGTCTCGGGCTTGGTAAGGATCATCCGGTGCACCCGCACCAGGTACCGGGCGAACTGCACGGCGATCTCGGTGGAGACATGGCCGCTGAGGTGGTCGCAGCGCAGCCGCCAACCGTCGGCGTCCTTGAAGACCGACAGGGTGAGCGGGAACGGCGGTGCGAGGCACGGCACGTACGCGCCGGGAAGCTCCGCCTCGTCGAAGAGCAGACCGGCGAGTGCGGGACCATCCGCGGGGGAGGGCTTCAGCTCACCGAGCGTGGCGGCCTCCGGCACGGTGAAGGTGCCGTGGTCGGTTCCGATGACCGGGGTGGTCTCGGGGTCGTGGCGGCGCAGAGTCACGGCGAGGGAGGCGAGCCAGCTTGCCTCGTCGCCGCCGTCGTCGAGGGCGAAGAGGTACGGGCGGGCGGGGCGTTCGTCAGCCAAACCCCAGGAGGGAGCGGGTGCGAGTACGGACGCCGTGGGTGCGGATGCCTCGGTGGTGGGGCGGCTCGCTTGCGGGCCGACGGACTCACCGGCCTCCGGCTCGACGGACTCGCCGATCGCCAGCCGTCCGAGAGCCGCCCGGTCCCACTGGTCCCGCGCGGCCACCAGGACCAGATCGCAGGCGCCGTCGGCGTAGCGCAGCAGCACCCTGCGCAGTCCCTCGGTCGGGCGGGCGAGTTCGGCGGCGCGGCGGCGCTCGGCGAGCGGGTCGGTCGCCGGCACGGGCACGTCCTCGATCCACAGTCCCGGAGGGGCCGTCGGATACGGCGAGCGGTCCGAGCGGACGCGGACCGCGTGGCAGCGGGCCGCGGGGCGGAGGGGGCCTGACACGTTCGTACTCCTTGTCGGCGCGGGGAGTTGTTCCGAGGGTTCCGGAGAGGTTGTCCGGGGAGTCGTTCGGGAAGGGCGGTTGCGGGGCGTGAGTTCAGCGGATGCTGAAACCGCCGTCCACGGTCAGGACCGAGCCGGTGATCTGACGGGACTCGTCCGAGGCGAGGAAGACCACTGCGGCGGCGACGTCCTCGGGCTCGATCAGCGCGTTCATCGGCTGCGCCTCGATGAAGGTCTTCTCGTGTTCGTGCACCGGCACTTCGAGCGCCCTGGCGATCTCGGCGAGCATCCGGCCCTCGGCCTGCGCGTCGTCGCGCACCGACCCCGGACACACCGCGTTCACGCGCACCTTCGTCGGCGCGTAGTCGAGCGCCGCCGCCTTGGTCAGTCCGACGACGGCGTGCTTGGCGGCGACGTACCCGGCGAAGTGCCGGTAGCCCACGAGCCCCGCGGTGGAGGCGACGTTGACGATGCTGCCGGCGCGCCCGGCGCTCATAGCCTTGCCCACCTCGCGGATCACCCGCCAGGCGCCGGAGAGGTCCACGTCGATCATCAGGGACCACTCGTCCTCGTCGATCTCGTGCACCGGTTTGCCCGAGGGCGCGGCTATGCCCGCGTTGTTGACGGCCACGTCGATCCGGCCGAACCGGTCCTCGGCCCGGGTCACCGCCTCCCGTACGGCCCGCAGGTCACGGATGTCGGCCTCGGCGGTGAGGACGGCCGCGCCCGCCTCCCGGCACAGCGCGGCCGTGTGCGCCAACTGCCCCGGTGTGCCCAGCGGGTAGGGCACCCCGGGCAGGTCGGCGCAGATGTCCAGCAGGGTGAGATCGGCGCCCTCGGCGGCACAGGCGAGCGCGGTGGCCCTGCCGAGCCCGCGGGCGGCGCCGGTGACGAGGACCGACTTGCCGTGCAGACGCATCGTGAACTCCTTGAAGAATCAGGCGAATTGGTGGAAGACAGGCGGGTGACGGCGGGCGGGGCTACAGGACCGTCGAGACGATCAGCCGAACCAGCGCGGGCGCGGCTTCGGTGAGATACATGTGACCGCCGGGGACCTCGACGTGCTCGAAGTCCCGGCCCGCGACCTTGCTCCAGGACTCGGCGTCGTCGTAGCCGACGAGGTCGTCGTCCTCGCCCCGGACGACCGTGAGCGGGGCGTCTAGCGGGAGGCCGGTGGAGGGCGTGTAGTTCTCGTGCATCTCGACGTCCGCGCGCAGGGCGGGCAGGATCATCTCGCGCATCTCCGGGTCGTCCAGCGCGGGATGGTGGTAGCCGGCGAACTCGCCGACTTGGGCGAGGAACTCCTCGTCGGACAGACCGGTGGCCCGCCGCTCGCGCCCCCGGGCCGGTTCCGGCGACCCGCTGACGAACAGGTGGACCAGCTCGACGCCGGGCTCGACGGCCAGCCGGTGCGCGAGTTCGTAGGCGAGCACCGCGCCGAGGCTGTGCCCGAACAGGGCCACCCTGCCCCCGTCGTCGCCGAGCCGCTCCCGCAGTTCGGTCAGGAGCCCGTCGACGGCTTGGTGCGCGTCCCGGTACGGCTCCTCGTCGATCAGCCGTTCGCGGCCAGGCAGTTGCAGGGGCACGATCTCCATCGAGTCCCCGGCCAGCGCCGTCCAGGGACGGTAGAAGGAGGCGCCCGCCCCGGCGTACGGCAGGCAGATCAGCTTGGTCGTGTCATGCGTGGTCATGGGCGCGGGTGTCTCCTTGTGAATGGTGTGTTTCGTGCACGCCTTGTGGGCGAGGACTTCCGGGGCGCGGGTCGGACGCAGGAACTCCGTGGCGCGGGTCGGACGCGAGTAGACCGGCGAGCTCTGCCGCCTCGACCGCGGTGCGCAGCGCGCCGGCTGCGCGGTCAGGTCCGGGCAGCCCGGGGCCGACCGGCATGACGTTGAGCGTGGTGGCGCCGGCCTCGGCGAACGCAGTCATCCGCTCGGCGATCCGCTCGCGCGGCCCGAGCAGCGAGGTGGCGTCGAGGAATTCGAGCGGTACGGCGGCCATGGCGCCCGGGTAGTCACCGGCCAGGAACCTCTCCTGCACGGCACGGGCCTCGGCGCCGAAGCCCATGCGCTGGGCCAGCTGCGTGTAGTGGTTGTCCTCCCGCCCGCCCATGCCGCCGAGGTACAGCGCGGCGTACCCCCGCACCCGGCGTGCGCAGGCCCGCCAGTCGGGGCCGGTCACCAGGGGCACGCCTGGGGCGATGTCGAACCCGTCGAGGGTGCGCCCCGACTTCGCGAGACCGGCCTTGAGCGGTGCCAACTGCCGGTCGGCGTGGGCGGGGGAAAAGAACACCGGAAGCCAGCCGTCGGCGATCTCCCCGGCCAGTTCCAGGTTTCTCGGCCCCAGTGCGGCGAGGTAGACCGGGATCCGCTCGCGCTGTGGCCGGACGGTGAGGGCGAGCGCCTTGCCCGGGCCGTCCGGCAGCGGAAGCGTGAAGTGGCGGCCCGCGTACTCCAGGGGCTCGCGGCGCAGCGCGCGGCGCACCAGATCGACGTACTCCCGCGTACGGCCGAGCGGCGAGGCGAATCTGACGCCGTGCCAGCCCTCCGAGACCTGGGGGCCGGACACACCGAGGCCGAGCCTGAGCCTGCCCCCGGACAGGGCGTCGAGGGTGGCCGCGGTCATCGCCGTCATCGCGGGCGAGCGGGCCGGGATCTGCAGGACCGCGCTGCCGACGTCGATGCGGGAGGTGCGGGAGGCGATCCAGGACAGCAGGGTGACGGCGTCGGATCCGTAGGCTTCCGAGACCCACACCGCCGAGTAGCCGAGGTCCTCGGCGAGCGAGGCGAGCGGGAGGTTGGAGGCGTCGTTGCCGCCGACCCAGTAGCCGAGGTTGAGGCCGAGGCGCAGGGTGGGGACGGTCATGGGGGCTCCTGTGCGGGGCGGTCGGGTCAGCGGCTCGTGCGGGTGCGGTAGCGCCAGGTCGACAGCGTGACGAAGACAGCGATCAGCAGCACCGAGCAGGCCGCCGTGTACAGCGCGGGGTGCTGGGCGGGCCAGTCGTGCGGCACCCGGAAGCCCGGCGGGGGCGTGTTGCCGAAGAGGTGGCGCAGGGCGCCCGCGAGCGAGGTGATCGGGTTCCAGGCGGCCACGGTGGACAGCGGGCCGGGCAGAGAAGAACCGGAGACGAACGCGGAGGAGACGAACGTCGTCGGGAACAGCCAGATCAGGCCGAGGCTCCCGGCCACCTGGGTGTTCGGCGCGATGAGGGCGACGAACACGCCGATCCAGGACATCGCGAAGGAGAACAGCAGCGCCAGCAGGAACCCGGCGGCCACCTCGACCGGGCCGGTGTGCGGGCGCCAGCCCATCAGTAGTCCGCAGGTGGTGGTGACGACCGCGCTCACCACGCACGTCGCCAGGTCAGACGTGGTCCGGCCGAGCAGCAGCGCCACGCGGGAGATCGGCAGGGTGCGGAAGCGGTCGACCATGCCCTGTTCCAGGTCCCTGGAGAGCCCGACCGTGGTGAAGGTGGTGGTAAAGGCCACTGTCTGGGCGAGCAGCCCGCCCACCATGTACGAGCGATAGGCCGGGCCGCCCAGGCTGTTGCCGAAGACATACCCGATGAGCATGGCGTAGACGACCGGCTCAACCAGACAGGTGATCAGCAGTCCCGGCGTGCGCCGCAGATGCAGCAGATTGCGCAGGGCGAGGTCGGCGCTCTCGGCGAGCACGCGCAGGGCGGGACGGCGTCGGGCGCCGGTCGGGAAGGTGCCGGTCGCCGGTGGCCCCTGGCGGGGGGCGCCGGGCGTGCGCACTTCGGCGGTCGCCGTCATCACGCCGCCTCCTGCCGGGTGCGGCCGGTCAGGCCGAGGAACACGTCGTCGAGGGTGCAGCGGCTCAGCCCGATCTCCAGTACCTCGACCTGCTCGCCCTCAAGTGCGGTCAGGGCGCGGCCCAGTGCGGCCCGGCCGTCGGCGGCGGCCGCCGCCACGCGCCGGGCACGGCGGTCCACCCTCGGGGTGGCGCCGGTGGCCTCCCGCACGGCGTGTGCCGCCGCGTCGAGCTGGTGGTCCTCGGCGACACACACGACGAGCCGGTTGCCTGCGGCCGCCTTCAACGCGTCGCTGGTGCCCTCCGCCACGACCCGCCCCCGGTCGATCACGGTGATCCGGTCGGCGAGGCGGTCCGCCTCTTCCAGGTACTGGGTGGTCAGCAGGATGCTGGTGCCGCCGGCGACCAGTTCACCGACCGCCTCCCAGGTGTCGAGCCGGCTTTCGGGGTCGAGCCCGGTCGTCGGCTCGTCCAGGACGACCAGTGGCGGAGAACCGACGAGGGCGGCGGCCAGATCCAGCCGTCGGCGCATACCCCCCGAGTAGGTGCCGGCCGGGCGCCCCGCCACGTCGGTGAGCCGGAACCGGGACAGCAGGTCATCTGCGACGCAGCGGGCCGTTCGGCGGCCCACGCCGCGCAGTTTCGCAATGAGGTACAGGTTTTCGAACCCGGTCAGCAGGCCGTCGACCGTCGAATACTGGCCAGCCATTCCGATCGTAGAGCGGATCTTTTCCGGCTCGGCCGTCACATTCCAGCCATTCACGAAAACGTGGCCGGAATCCGGCTTGAGGAGAGTCATGAGAATCTTTACCAGCGTGGTTTTTCCAGCTCCGTTCGGGCCTAGAAGTCCCAGGACCTCGCCCGTGTTCACCTTCAGGTCGACGCCACGTAAGGCGTGACTCTGCTTGAACTTCTTGTGTAGTCCCTGTATGGCGACGGCCGACGCGGTTGGGTTAGGCACAAATCCGTTCTACGTCCGCCGACAATCGAAGTCGATCACGGAACGTTCAAGGTTTCTTGTGTGTTCGATGGGATTGCTTGACTGCTGCTTGAATCTTTCACTACTGGTTCGAGGATCGTGATTCTGTACGGTTTCTGTCGTGCGAGAATTAATCACGATGCTGAGGGAACAGGCAGCGCGTAATCCGCAGCAGTCGGCCGTGACCTTCGTCTCGGACTTCAGCGACATCAGACGGACAGTGCGCGACCGCGCGGAACTCGATCTGCATTCAAGGCGCATCGCCTCCTGGCTCCAGGAGCGGCTCTCCCCAGGAGACCGGGCCCTGCTCCTCTACTCCCCGGGGATCGAGTTCACCACCGCCTTCTCCGCCTGTGTCCACGCCGGCGTCATCGCCGTCCCCGCCCCCCTGCCGGGCCGCTACCGCCACGAGCGCCGCAGGCTCGCCGCCATCGCCCGCGACGCCGGGGTGCGCGCCATCCTGACGCAGGAGAGCGACCTCCAGGACGTCGAGAAGTGGATCGCCGAGGAAGGTGTCGTCGGCGCGGTCTGCCACCCGACCGACGCCGGGGACGGAGACCCGGACGTCTGGACCGCTCCCCAGGTGTCCCCCGACACCCTGGCCCTGCTCCAGTACACCTCGGGTTCGACCGGCGACCCCAAGGGCGTCATGGTCACCCACGGCAACCTGGTCGCCAACGTGGACCGCATGGTCCGCATGTTCGGCAACGACACCGCCACGACGTATGGCGGCTGGATACCCCTGTACCACGACATGGGGCTGATCGGCCTGATGCTGCCCGGTCTCCTGTGCGGGAACGGATACGTCCAGATGGACCCCATGTCCTTCCTGCGCCGCCCCTACCACTGGCTGCGCATGCTGGACGCCTGTGACGTCAACTTCACCGCCGCACCCGACTTCGGATATGAGATGTGTGTACGCCGGGTCACCGACGAGCAGCTCGCCACGCTCGACCTGTCCCGGCTCAAGGCGGCCAACGGCTCCGAGCCCGTCCGTGCCGACGTGGTCACCGCCTTCACCGAGCGTTTCGCCGCCGCGGGACTGCGGCCCGAGGCGCTCATCCCCGTGTACGGCCTGGCGGAGGCGACGCTCATGGCCTCCGGCACCGCCGGGCGGCCACCCCTGCGCACCGAGGTCGACGCCGCCGCCCTGGAGAACCGGCACCTGCGGCCCGCCACCGGCACGCAGCCGTCCCGCGTCCTCGTCGGATGCGGGGCGCCGAGCGGATCCGACGCACTGATCGTCGACCCCGACACCGGCGACGACCTCCCCGCCGGCCGCATCGGCGAGATTTGGCTCGACGGCCCCTGCGTCACCGCCGGTTACTGGGAGAACGCCGGCACCACGAGCGCCACGTTCCAGGCCCGCACGAGCGACGGACGCGGCCCGTTCCTGCGCACCGGTGACCTCGGCGGCCTGCTCGACGGCGACCTGTACATCACCGGCCGCCGCAAGGACGTCCTCGTCCTGCACGGACGCAATCTGCACCCCGCGGACATCGAGTACGAACTGCGCTCCCAGCACGAGGAGTTGGCGGGCCTGCACGGGGCCGCCTTCATGGTCGGGCACGACGACGGAGTGGACACCGCTCCCGCGATCGTCGCCGTGCACGAGATCCGCGCCCACTGGGGCGCCGAACGGCTTGGCGGGATCGCCGTCGACATGAAGCAGACCGTCGCCCGCGAGTTCGGCGTACCGGTCGCGGCCGTCGCCCTCGTCAGGCCCGCCGGCGTACGGCGCACCACGAGCGGCAAGGTGCAGCGCTCCGCGATGCGCGCCCTCTACCTCGCCGGCGAACTGGACACCCTGCACCTCGCCGAGGACCCACTGCTCACCGCCGCCCTCACCGACCACCGGCGGGTGACCGCACGATGACCACCACGGCCGACCTGGAGGCCCTGCTCGCCACCCACGAGGACGACGTCCTCGCACCCAACGCGCTCGCCGAACTCGACGACCGCGAGGAGTTCCCCGACGGCGCTGTCCGCCTCCTCGACTACGCCGGGTTGGCCGCCCACTACGTCCTCACCCCGGACGGCGACTTCAGCCGGACGGTACGGCTGCTGCGCGCCGTCGCCCGCCGCGATCTGACGGTGGCCATCGCGCACGGCAAGACGTTCCTCGGGGCCGCCCCGGTGTGGGTGGCTGGCACCCCGGAGCAGGCCGCCCGGCTCGCCGAGCGCGTACGTGCCGGCGAGGCGGTCTGCTGGGGGCTGACCGAGCACGACCACGGGGCCGACCTGCTGGCGAGCGAGTTCGCGGCGGTGGCCGCCGACACGGACCTGGATGGCTGGCGGCTCACCGGCGAGAAGTGGCTCATCAACAACGCCACCCGCTCCACCCTCGCCTGTGTCCTCGCCCGCACCGACCCCGCGGGCGGCGGACGCGGCTTCAGTCTCTTCCTCGTGGACAAGAGGCAGCTGACGCACGGAAGTTGGCGCAACCTGCCCAAGGTCCGGACGCATGGCATCCGCGGCGCCGACATCAGTGGGTTCGCCCTCGACGGCGCCCCGGTGCCGGCCGACGCCCTAGTCGGTGAGCGGGGCGACGGCATCGCCGTGGTCCTCAAGACGCTCCAGCTCACCCGTATCGCCTGCACCGCGCTCTCCCTCGGCGCCGCAGACCACGCCCTGCGACTGGCCCGCGACTTCGCGACCGGACGCGAGCTGTACGGTCGCCGCCTCGCCGACGTCCCGCACATACGGCGCATCCTCGGCCGGGCGGCCGCCGCCGCACTGACCGCCGAGGCCGTGAGCGTGCTCTCCGCCCGCTCGGTGCACACCCTGCCCGGCGAGCTGAGCGCGATCTCGGCCCTCACCAAGGCATACGTCCCGACCCTTACCCAGGAGACCCTCACCTCCCTCGGCGAACTCCTCGGCGTGCGCGGCTTCCTCACCTCACCGCCCGGCGGCGGCTTCGCCAAGCTGGAGCGCGACCACCGCATCTGCGCGATCTTCGACGGCAGCACGGTTGTCAACCGCGCCGCCCTCCTCAACCAAATGCCCCGCCTGACACGTCAGTTGAGCCGCCGCCGCACCGACGCCGAGGGCCTGCGAGCAGCCGCCGACCTCACCGCCCCCCTGCCCCCGTTCGACCCCGCCCGTCTGACGATGCTGTCGGTCACGGGATGCAGCGCGGTGCAGGCCCTGCCCGACATGGCGGCGCGCATACTCGACCAAGGGCCACCGCAGGCGGCCCCTCTCATCGACCGGCTACTCGCCCGACTCGCCCGGCTGGAACGGGAGTCGGCCGACTTCGTACCGGTCGCGGGCGGACTGCCCAGCACCGCGTTCGGCCTGGCCGAGGCCTACGAACGCGCCTACGCCGCTGCCTCCTGCCTCCTGCTGTGGCTGGAGAACCCGCCCCTGCGCACGGGCCGGCTCGGGACGTACGGCCTGTGGCTACGGGCCTGCCTGACCGTCCTGGCCGGTGAGGAAGAGAGCGCCGGCAGCCACGGCACCGACGCTACCTCCGTCTTCGACGCCCTGGCCGACGTCGTACTCGCCACACCCGCAACGGAGTTCACCCTCTGGGGAGGTGCCGCATGACCACCGCCACGTCCGGCCTCGCCCCCAAGCGAGCCGACGAACTCGAACACCTCCTCGGCAGCCTCTCCGACCCGGCCAACCCCACCGGCGCCACAGCGATCCTCGCCGCCGACGAACGCGCGGAGATGCTCGCTGCCGGAGAGTCCCTGCTGTACTCCTACGGACTGAACGCCGAGTTCGTCCCGCCCGAGCTCGGCGGACGTCTCGAACGGGCCGACCACCTCTCCGAGATGATGCGCGCCCTCTACCGACGCGACCCCGCGCTCGGCCTCGGCTACGGCGCCAGCTCGCTCATCGCCGGCGTCACCCTGTGGACCGCGGGCGCCGCACCCCAGAAGGAGCACGCCGCCCGCCTGCTCCTGGACGGCGGCCGTATCGCCATCGCGTTCCACGAGCTCGCGCACGGCAACGACATGGCCGGCACGGAGTTCGAAGCGACCACCACACCGGACGGCCTGCGCCTGAGCGGCCGTAAGGAGGTCGTCACCAACATCGCGCGTGCCGACGCCATGGTCGTCCTCGCCCGCACCGACCCCTGCCCCGGCCCGCGCAGCCACTCCCTGGTCCTCGTCGACCGCGCGAGCGCCGACCCCGCTCGCCTGACCGACCTGCCGCGCTTCGGCACCATGGGCATGCGGGGAGTGCAACTCGGCGGACTGCGCTTCGACGACCTGCCCGTGCCCGCCTCCGCCGTCCTCGGCCCGGTCGGCTCCGGCCTGGAGACCGCCCTGAAGGCCCTCCAGATCACCCGCACGGTCCTACCCGCGATGGCCACCGGAATCCTTGATACCGCACTGCGCCTCACTGTCGACCACCTGACCCGGCGTCAGCTCTATGGCGGCCCCGCCACCGCCCTCCCGCACGTCCGGTCGGTGCTCGCCGGCGTCTTCGCCGACTTGCTGCGGGCCGAGGCGCTCGGCGCGGTCGGTGCCCGTGCGCTGCACGTGGTGCCCGGCGCGGCGAGCGTGTACGCCTCCGCGGTGAAGTTCGAGGTGTCCCGACTGCTGCTGGAAGCCATGGACCGGCTCGCAGGTCTCCTCGGCGCCCACTTCTACCTGCGCGAGGGCCCCACCGCGCTGTTCCAGAAGCTGCTGCGCGACCTCGCCCCCGTCGGCTTCGGCCACATCGCGCGCGCCGCCTGCCAGATGAGCCTGCTCCCGCAGCTTCCCCTGCTGGCCCGCCGCACCTGGGACCGGCCCGGCACGGAAGCCCCGGCCGCCCTGTACGCCCTCACGGAGCCGCTGCCGCCGCTTCCGTACGGCCGACTGGCGCTGCACGCCGCGGGCCGCGACCCGATCGCCGGCTCCCTGCACGCCCTTCTCGACGCGCCCTGGGCGCCCGAGCACACCGACCTGCGGGACGTCATCGCCGCCGATCGCGGG
This sequence comes from Streptomyces sp. AK010, assembly GCF_014207295.1. Taxonomy (NCBI): domain Bacteria; kingdom Bacillati; phylum Actinomycetota; class Actinomycetes; order Kitasatosporales; family Streptomycetaceae; genus Streptomyces; species Streptomyces sp. AK010. The sequence continues at coordinate 312,795 of NZ_JACHCX010000008.1, read as the reverse complement.
GAACTGGCCGAACTGGCGGGCGCGTGCGGCCAGTTGTCGCCCGTGGAGCTCGGCGTCGACGCCCGCCCCGAGTACTACGACCTCGTCACCCCGTACGTCCGCCTGCTGTCCCGGACCGCCTGCGTCCAGGTCTGGCGGCACGCCGATCCTGGCAACTTCCTCGCCGACCCCGCCTGGCTGCGCGCGGCCCTGCACCGCTCGGCCCGCGGGCCGAGCTGGCCGGGACCGCTGCCCGCCCAGGTCGAGGACACGCTTCTCACCGAACTCCTGGACCGCCGCGACACCGGCCGCTCCTTCGGCCTGACCGGAAGACCACTCGCCGTCTGAGGCCCACCGGCCACCTCAAGCCTGTACGCAGTCCGGCACGCGCTCGCCCTCATGGGCGCGCCCCGCCGCCCGGCCTGCTCCTCATCCTCCGCTCAAGAAAGTGAACCCCCCTCATGACCGCTGGCAACCGTGACGTGCACACCTGGCTGACCGAGCGTGTGGCGACCTATCTGCGCCGCTCGCCGCAGGACATCGACACGTCCGTGCCGCTGGCCGACTACGGCCTGGACTCCCTGACGGCGCTGGCCATCACCGCCGACATCGAGGACGAGTTCGAGGTGACCGTGGATGACGCCCTGACCTGGGACCACCCGACGGTCGACGCACTGAGCACGGCCCTGTCCGAGTTGGTCGGCGGGAAGCAGGCCTGACGATGAACACTGTGCTACCGCTCACGGCGGCTCAGCAAGGGGTGTGGACCGCCCAGCGCCTCGCCCCCGACAGCCCCCAGTACACCTGCGGCATCTACTACGACGTCTCCGGCCCCGTGGACCGCGCCCTGCTGACCCGCGCTGTCGAGCAGGCCGTGGCCGAGACCGAGGCCCTGCGGGTCCGCTTCCACGAGGACGGGGAAGCGAACCGGGAAACGGTTCGCCAGACGGTCGACCCGTCCGTCACGGGGGAGTTGGGGTACCTCGACCTCAGCGGCGAGTCCGACCCGGCCGGCGCCGCCCGCGTCTGGATCGACGCCGACCAGGCCCGGCCCGTCCCGCTCACGGGCGATCGGCTGTTCCGCCACACCCTGCTGCGCCTCGGCCTCGACCGGTACTGGTTCCATTTCCGCTACCACCACATCCTCCTCGACGGCTACGGACAGGTCCTGCACTGCCGCCGAGTGCTGGAGGTCTACACGGCCCTCGGGGCGGGTGAGCGGCCGCCCGCGAGCGGCTTCGGCACCCTGAGCGAGATCCTGGCCGAGGAGGACGCCTACCTCGGCTCTGCCCGCCACGAGCGTGACGGTGCCTACTGGCAGCGGGAGTTCGCGGACCTGCCCGAGTCCACCGAGTTGGGCTCCGGAGCCACGGGACTCGCACCCAGCCTGCCCGGCGCGAATCTCCGACTGCCCGAGGACACCACCCTGCGCATCCGCGGCCTCACCGGGTCCCGCTGGTCCCTGCCGGTGATCGCCGCCATGGCCGCCCACACCCACCGCGTCACCGGCGCCCACGACGTCCTCGTCCGCGTGTTCATGGCCGCCCGCCTCAGCCCACACGCCCTGGCGACACCCGCCATGCTCGTCAACGACGTCCCGCTGCGCATCCCCGTCGACGGAGCGACAACCTTCACCGAACTGCTCGACCGGGTCGCCGCCCGACTGGCCGAGGCGACCCGCCACCAGCGCTACCCGCACGACGAACTCCGCCGCGACCTCGCCGCCACCGCCCACCCGGGCACCCTGAACGGCCCCTCCCTGAACGTCCTCTCCTTCGCCTCGGCCCGCCTGCCCTTCGGGCCCGTCCGGGCCGAGGCACACCAGCTGGCCTCCGGCCCGGTCCGCGACCTCGCCCTGCACGCGTACGGCGACCCCGAGGCCGGCGACGGCATCGAGCTCACCGTCAACGCCCACCCCGGCCGCTTGACCCCCGAGACGGCCGCCGCCCACCGCGACCGCTACGCCCGTCTCCTCACCGCCGCCACCGAGCACCCCGAGCTGCCCATCGGCGCCCTCGATCTGCTCGCTGACACGGAACGGGAGCGCTTCCGCGCCCACAACGCCACCGACCGTGTGACCGACCCGCGCTCGCTGGTGGAGCTGTTCGAGGCGCAGGACCCGGCCGCCGAGGCCGTCGTCTTCGAGGGCGAGCGGCTGACATACGGCGAACTGGGCGCCCGCGTGAACCGTCTCGCGCACGCCCTGCGCGGGCGGGGCATGGGCCCGGAGTCGCGGGTGGCCGTGAAGCTGCCGCGCTCGGCGGACCTGATCGTCGCGCTGTGGGCGGTACTCAAGACCGGCGCCGCGTACGTGCCTGTCGAGTCCGGCTACCCTGCCGAGCGAATCGCCTACGTCCTCGCCGACTCCCGTACGTCCTTCGTCATCGACGAGGTGAACGTACGGACCCTCGGCGAGGGTGAGCCCGAGACCGGCCCCGGCGTCGCCCTGCGGGGGGACCACGCCGCGTACATCATCCACACCTCGGGCACCACCGGCCGTCCCAAGGGGACGGTCGTCACCCATGCCGGCATCAGCAACATGCTGGCCTGGATGCAGGACGAGTACCGGCTGACCCCGGCGGACCGGGTCGTGCACAAGACGCCGGTCGGGTTCGACGTGTCGGTGTGGGAGGTCTTCTGGACCCTCACCCGCGGCGCGACCCTCGTCGTCGCCCGGCCCGACGGCCACCGCGACCCTGCCTACCTCGCCCGCCTGGTCCGCGACGAGCGAGTGACCGTCATCCACTTCGTTCCGGCGATGCTCGGCCCGTTCCTCGACGAGTACGTACCCGTCGACTCGCTGCGCATGGTCAGCTGCGGCGGCGAGGCTCTGCCCGCCGGGCTCGCCGAGCGCTTCCACCGCGAGTGCGGTGCGCGGCTGCACAACTCCTACGGTCCCACCGAGTTCTCGGTGACCGCGACCTCCCACGCCTGCGTCCCCGGAGTGCCCGTCACGATCGGCACCCCCACCCACAACTCCCGCGCCTACGTCCTCGACCCCGCCCTCCATCCCGTCCCGGACGGCGTCACCGGCGAGCTGTACCTCGCGGGCGTCCAGCTCGCCCGCGGCTACTTCGACTGCCCCGGTCCGACCGCCGAGCGGTTCGTCGCCGACCCCCACGGCCCAGCCGGCACCCGTATGTACCGCACCGGCGACCTGGTGCGCCGACGGGCCGACGGAGACCTGGAGTTCGTCGGACGCGCCGACGACCAGATCAAGATCAACGGTCAGCGGGTCGAACCGGCCGAGGTCGAGGCCGTGCTGGCCGCGGTGCCCGGCGTCGAACAGGCCGTGGTCCTCGTCCACGACTCGGCGGCGGGCGCCCGGCAGCTCGTCGGCTATGTGACCGGCACTCCGCAGACCGACCCCCGGACCCACCTGGCGACCCAGCTGCCCGCCCACATGGTGCCGGTCGACGTCCACGTCCTGACGTCGATCCCGGTCACCCCCAACGGCAAGATCGACCGTCGCGTCCTGCCCGCGCCGGCCGAGTCGGTCAGCGGACGCGCGCCCGGCACCACCGCCGAGCACATCCTGCACGGCCTCGCCGCCGACCTGCTGAACCGCCCCGAACTGGGCGTGGACGACGACCTGTTCGCCCTCGGCGCGGACAGTATCCACGCCATCCAGCTCGTCAGCCGCGCCCGCCGCCAGGGCCTCCACCTCACCCCGCAGGACGTCTTCGACCACCCGACCGTGGCCCGCCTCGCCAGCGCGGCGACCACGGCACAGGCGCCCGCGCCTGTCGAGGACGATCCGGTCGGCGAGCTCCCCGATACACCGATGGCCCGGCGCCTCGCCGAACGCGGCGGCCCCACCGCCGGGTACGCCCAGTCCCTCCTCCTCACCGCCGAGCCCGGCCTGTCGTACGACCGCCTCCGCGCGGCCCTGCAACGCGTCCTCGACCGCCACGACGCCCTGCGCATGCGAGGCCGGCACATCCGGCCCGTGGGCGCCGTACGGGCCGAGGACTGCCTGACCCGCGCCCAGGACGAGGACGTGGCCGCGCACAAGGAGGCCGCCCGCCGGACACTGTCGCCAGAGGACGGCGCAATGGTCCGGGCGGTGTGGTTCGAGTCCGGCCGACTGCTGCTCGTACTCCACCACTTGGTGGTGGACGGCGTGTCCTGGCGCATCCTGCTGACCGACCTCGCCGAGGCCCTCGCGGACGGCGACCTGTCCCCGGCCGGAACCTCCCTGCGCCGCTGGGCCGCCCACCTCCAGGCTCCCGACGACGAACTCCCGCTGTGGACCGACCTGTTGTCCACCCCGGAACCCGTCCTCGGCGCCCGCCGCCTAGACCCGACCCAGGACATCCACGGCACCGCCCGCTCGATCACCGTCACCGTCCCGACGGACCTCACCGACGCCCTGCTGACCACGCTGCCGGCCGCCTATCGGGCCACACCGGACGACATCCTCCTCGCCGCGCTTTCGACCGCCGTACAGCGCCACCGGGGCGAGGGGCCGGTTCTGGTCGACCTGGAGGGCCACGGCCGTGACCATCTCCCGGACGGCATGGACCTGTCCACCACCGTAGGCTGGTTCACCCGCATCCACCCGGTCCGCCTCGCCGCCGGCACAGAGACCGGCCCCGCCCTGCTCAAGCGCACCAAGGAGGAGCTGCGCGCCGTCCCGCACGGCGGCCGCGGCCACGACCTGCTCCGTGACCGCCTCACCGGTCTGCCCGCACCCCAGATCTCCTTCAACTACCTGGGCCGCCTGGACGCGACCGACCTCGGGGGCTGGCGCCTGGCCGGCGACGCGACGGCCGTGGAACTCCTCGCCGACGACGGCCTCGCGCTCACCCACGCCCTCCAGATCGACGCCCACGTCCGCGACGGCGAGCTCACCGCCGAGTGGACCTACCCGCCGGGCGTCCTCACGGAGACCGAGGTCCGTACGATCGCCGAGGCATGGACCACGGCCCTCGCCGAACTCGCCGTCCACACGCGAGGCGGCCTCACCGTCTCCGACGTACCCCTCGTCCGGATCACCCAGGAGGAACTGGACCGTTTCCGCGGCGCCATCGACGTGCTGCCGCTGTCCCCACTCCAGGAGGGCCTGCTCTTCCTCGCGCTGTACGAGCCCGACGATCCGTACGTCGGCCAGCTCGTCCTGGAGATCGACGGCGGCTTCGACACCGAGCGGATGAGGAACGCCGCCACCGCGCTGCTGCACCGCCACCCCAACCTGCGCGCCGCCTTCCGCAGCCGCTCGGCCGGCGCCCCCGTCCAGGTCGTCCCCGCCGACGTCAAGGTGCCGTGGGAAGAGCGCGACGAGGACGACGTGGAGGCGTTCCTCGTCCGCGACCGGGCGCGCGGCTTCAGCGTCGTACGGCCGCCCCTGCTGCGGTTCACCGCGCTCGGGAACCGGCTCGTCCTTACCCACCATCACCTGCTGCTGGACGGCTGGTCCCTGCCGCTGCTGGTGCGTGAGCTGTTCAGCTTGTACGGCGGCGCCGACCTGCCTCCGGCCGCCCCGTACCGGGACTACCTGGCCTGGCAGCGCGGGCAGGACCACGAGGCCTGCGCCGAGGGATGGGGCGAACACCTCGCCGGTCTGACCGCACCCACCCTGCTGGCTCCCGCCGACCGCGCCCGCGACGGCCACGACGTCCACGAACTCGTTCTGCCCGAGGCGCTGACCGAAGCCCTGTCGGCGACCGCCCGTGCGCACCGGCTCACCCTCAACACCGTCGTACAGGGCTTGTGGGCCCTGCTGCTGAGCGGCTTCACCGACCGTGCCGACGTCGTGTTCGGCGCGACCGTCTCCGGGCGCCCGCCCAAGCTGCCCGGCGCGGAGTCGATGGTCGGGCTGTTCGTGAACACCCTGCCGGTCCGTGTGCGGATCGACCCCGACGAACCCCTGTCCGTGCTGCTGGCCCGGGTCCAGCACGAGCAGCGTTCGCTCGACGCCCACCAGCACGCCTCCCTGGCGGAGCTGACGCGCGCGTCCGGCGTCGACGTGCTGTTCGACACCATCGTCGCCTTCGAGAACTACCCGGTGGACGACGGCATCGAGGCGGGCGGACTGCGCCTGGCCCATGCCGACCTCGTCGAGCGCACCCACTATCCGGTCAGTCTGTCCGTCTTCCCCGGCGAGCGACTGCGGCTGAGGTTCTGTTACCTCGCCGGCGCCTTCGACGCGTCGGCCGTCGCACGCATCGCCGACCACCTCGCCGAACTGCTCGCCAGCGCGGCCGCCGACCTCGAAGTGGCGGTCGGTGAGTTGACCTCCGTGAGTGAGGAGGACCGGCTGCTGGTCACCGGCGTCCGCACGGCCGACGCACCCGCGCAGACCGCGGCCGCCACCGTCACGGGCGGCGATCCGTGTTCGCCCGAGGAGCAGAAGCTGTGCGCCATCGTCGCCGACGTGCTCGGCGTCGAACGGGTCGGCGTGCACGACGAGTTCTTCGCGCTCGGCGGCACCTCGATCCTGATGATCCGCCTCGTCCACCGCGTCCGCGACGAGTTCGGCGTCGACCTGTCCCTGCGGGACGTCTTCGCCGGACCGACCGTCGCCGGCGTCGCCGAACGGCTGACCCGGCTGGCCCCGCAGGCCAAGCGCATCACGGCCGAGGAGCGGCCCGTCCGCGTCCCGCTGTCGTTCGCCCAGGAACGCATGTGGTTCCTCCAGAAGCTCCAGGGCGCCTCGGGGACGTACAACATCCCCATCCAGGTCCGCCTCGCCGGCCCGCTCGACGCGGATGCCCTCGGCGCCGGGCTCGCCGACCTGGTTGCCCGCCACGAGGCGCTGCGCACCCTGTACCCGGAGGACGCCGACGGCCCGCACCAGACCGTCCTGCCCCCGGACACCGGCTTCACCATGGAAGTCGTACGGGACGCGGGCCCCGTCCCCGACCTGGCCGCCTCCGCCGCCCGCCCCTTCGACCTGACCCGGGACCTGCCCCTGCGGGCCACGCTCTACCCGACCGGACCGGACACCCACGTCCTGCTGCTCGTGGTGCACCACATCGCCACCGACGGAGCCTCGCTGCGCCCGCTCACCGAGGACCTGTCCGCCGCCTACCGGGCCCGGCTCGACGGGGGCGCGCCCCGGTTCCCCGAACTCACCGTCCAGTATCCGGACTTCGCGATCTGGCAGCGCGAGACGCTCGCCGCGGACCTGCCGCGCCAGATCGACTACTGGAAGGAGCGCCTCGACGGACTCCCGCCGGAGGTCACCTTCCCCGGCGACCGGCCCCGCCCGGCCGTGGCCACCCACCGCGGCGACCACGTGGAGTTCCCCGTCGACGCGGAGCTCTACCAGCGGATGCTGGACCTGGCCGGCCGCACCCGCACGACCCCGTTCATGATCCTCCAGGCCGCCGTGTCCCTGCTGCTGACGCGGCTCGGCGCGGGCGAGGACATCCCGCTCGGCGGTGTGATCGCCGACCGGCCCGACTCGGTGCTCGACGACGTGGTCGGCGTCTTCATCAACACCCTCGTCTACCGGATGGACTCCTCGGGCGACCCGACCTTCGAGGATCTGCTGGTCCGCGTCCGTGAGACGGGCCTGGCCGCGTACGCCCACCAGGGCGTGCCGTTCGAGCGCCTGGTGGAGGAGCTCAACCCGGAGCGCTCCCGCTCCCGGCACGCCTTCTTCCAGGTCATGCTGGCCTGGCTCGACCTCACCGAGGCCCGCTTCGACCTGCCCAGTGTCAGTGCCGACCCCGGCCCGGTCACCAGCGGCACCGCCAAGTTCGACGTGCACTTCGACTGCCACGTCCACGAGGACGGCGGGCTGCTGTGCCGCCTCGAGTACGCCACCGACCTGTACGACCGCCGTACGGCACAGGGCTTCGCGAGCCGCTTCGTACGCGTCCTGGAGGGCGTCACCGCCGATCCCGGACAGCGGCTGTCCCAGGTGGACGTGCTCGGCGCCGACGACCGTGCCCTGGCGCTGCACGGCTGGAACGACACCGCTGTGGCGTTCGACGGCGAGGGTTCGGCGGTCGAGCTGTTCGAGGCGCACGCGCTGCGGGACCCGGATGCCGAGGCGATCCTCTTCGAGGGCGACCGGGTCACGTACGGCGAGTTCAACGCCCGGGTGAACCGGCTCGCACACGCCCTGCGCGCGCGGGGCGTCGGACCCGAGTCACGGGTCGCCGTGATGCTGCCGCGCTCGGTCGACCTGATGGTGGCCCTGTGGGCGGTGATCAAGGCGGGCGCCGCGTACGTGCCGATCGACACCGGCTACCCGGCCGACCGCATCGCGTACATCCTCGACGACTCCGGCGCCCGGCTGCTGATCTCCGACCGGGACGCCGAAGGCTTCGAGCGCATCGCACCCGACGCCGAGGGGCCCGCGGAGAACCCCGGGGTGACGGCCCACGGCGACAACGCCGCGTACGTCATCTACACCTCGGGCTCCACTGGCCGGCCCAAGGGCACGGTCAACACGTACACGGGCATGTCGAACCGGCTGTGGTGGATGCAGCGCGACCACCGACTCGCAAGGGGCGAGCGGGTGCTGCAGTCCACCCCGGTCAGCTTCGACGTGTCGGTGTGGGAGGTCTTCTGGACCCTGATGTACGGCGGCACCCTCGTCGTGGCCCGGCCCGACGGCCACCGCGACCCGCTCTACCTGCAGCGGCTGATGCGCGAGGAGTCCGTCGGCGTCGTCCACCTCAGCGCGTCCATGCTCGGCGCCTACCTGGCCGAGACCCGGCTGCCGAACTCCGTGCGCCTGGTCGTCTCCGGAGACGAGGCCCTGCCCGCCGAACTGGTCCGCCGCTTTCACGACGACTCCGGCGCCGTGCTGCTCAACGCCTACGGTCCGACCGAGGCCGCCGTCGATGTCACCGCCTGGGCCGCGCCGCCCGGCACCGAGACCGTGCTGATCGGCGGCCCCGTCGCCAACACCCGCGCGTACGTCCTCGACGCGACACTGGCGCCGGTCGCCGCCGGCGTCCCCGGCGAGCTGTACGTCGAGGGCGTCCAGCTCGCCCGCGGCTACCTCGACCGGCCCGCCCTGACCGCCGAACGGTTCGTCGCGAGTCCCTACGGCCCGCCCGGATCCCGTATGTACCGCACGGGTGACGTGGCCCGCTGGACCGCGGACGGCGAGCTGGAGTACCTGGGCCGGGCCGACAACCAGGTCAAGCTGCGCGGCTTCCGGGTCGAACTCGGCGAGATAGAGGACGCCCTCGCCGACCATCCGTCCGTCACCCAGGCCGCCGCGGCCGTCCACGGCCAGTGGCTCGTCGGCTATGTCGTGCTCGCCGACCCGAGCGCCCCGCTCGACGCCGCTGACGATATCCGCGACCGGCTCGCCGCCCGGCTGCCCGAGTACATGGTCCCGGCCCAGATCGTCCCCCTGGCGGAGCTGCCGCTCACGCCGAACGGCAAGCTCGACCGGGGGGCCCTGCCGGTCCCGGACCTCGCCCACACCGGAGGGCGAGCGCCGCGCACCCCGCAGGAGGAGATCCTGTGCGGTCTGTTCGCCGAGGTGCTCGGCGTGCCCGAGGTGTCCATCGACGACGACTTCTTCTCGCTCGGCGGCCACTCCCTGCTGGCCACCCGGCTGGCCGGCCGCATCCGCGCCGCCCTCGACGTCGACATCGAACTGTCGGTGCTGTTCGAGGCGACGACCGTGGCGAGGCTCGCGGGCAGGCTCGCCGGGAGCGGACTGCCCCGCACCGGCATCACGGCCCAGCCGCGCGAGGGGCGCCTGCCGCTGTCGTACGCCCAGGAACGGCTGTGGTTCCTGCACCGCTTCGAAGGCCCGTCCCCGACGTACAACCTGCCCGTCGCGCTACGTCTCACAGGCGACCTCGACGTGGCCGCGCTCACCGCCGCTTTGGACGACCTGGCGGGGCGGCACGAGACCCTGCGCACGGTCTTCGCCGAGGACGGACACGGCGCCCACCAGGTCGTGCTTGCGTCCGTACCGCCGCTGAGCGTCGTGAGCGTCGACGAGGACGGGCTCACCGCACGACTGGCCGAGACCGTCCGCACCCCGTTCGACCTCACCGCCCAACCCCCGCTGCGGGCCACCCTGTTCGACCTCGGCGGCAGCGAGTACCTGCTGCTCCTCGTCCTGCACCACATCGCCGGCGACGGCGCCTCCATGGCCCCGCTCGCCCGTGACCTCGCCACCGCCTACGCGGCCCGGACCCAGAGCGAGAAGCCCGACTGGGCGCAACTGCCCGTCCAGTATGCCGACTTCGCGGTGTGGCAGCGGCACATCCTGGGGGCGGCCGACGACCCGGAGAGCGTCCTTTCCCGGCAGCTCGACCACTGGCGTGCCGCGCTCGCCGGGGTGCCCGAGCAGCTGGAGCTGCCCTTCGACAGGCCCCGGCCCGCCGTCCCCACCCACCGCGGCGACACGGTGCCCTTCGCCGTCGGACCCGAGGTCCACGAGGCCCTGGTGCGGCTCGCCCGTGAGCACCACACGACCGTGTTCATGGTCGTGCACGCCGCCCTGGCCACCCTGCTGCACCGGCTGGGCGCGGGTGACGACATCGTCATCGGCTCGCCCGTCGCCAACCGCGCGGACGACGTCCTGGCACCCCTGGTCGGCTACTTCGCCAACAACCTCGTCCTGCGCACCGACCTCACCGGTGACCCCGACTTCACCGAGGTGCTGCGCCGGGTGCGGGCCGCCGACCTGGCCGCCTACGCCCACCAGGACGTGCCGTTCGAGCGGATCGTGGAAGCGGTCAACCCGGTGCGTTCCACCGCCCGGCACCCCCTGTTCCAGACCGGCCTGAACTTCAACAACGCCGACCAGCAGACGGCCCTCGACCTCGCCGTCGAACTGCCCGGACTGTCGGCACGCGTGCAGCCGATCGCCTCGCCGGCCGCCAAGTTCGACCTGTCGTTCTTCCTCACCGAGCGGCCCGAGGGCGGGGTGAGCGGACTCCTGGAGTTCGCCACCGACCTGTTCGACCGCGACTCGGCCGCGCGGATCGCGGAGCGCTTCACCCGGCTGCTCGCCGACGTCGTCGCCGAACCCGGCCGTCCCGTGGGGGAGTTCGACGTCGTGGACGCGAACGAGCGGCGCCTGCTGCTCACCGACTGGAACGCCACCGGCCACGAGGTGCCGACGCAGACCCTCACCGACCTGATCGAAGCCCAGGTGGCCCGAACACCGGACGCCCCCGCCGTCGTCTTCGGCACCACCGAGCTGTCCTACGCCGAACTCGACGCCCGAGCCGGCCGGCTGGCCCGGCACCTGACCGCCCTCGGCGCCGGTCCCGAGCGGTACGTCGCCGTACTGATGCCGGTCTGCGAGGACATCCCGGTGACCCTGCTGGCCGCCCTGAAGACGGGAGCCGGCTACCTGCCGCTGGACCCGGCGCACCCGGCCGACCGGCTCGCCTTCATGCTGGAGGACATCGCAGCGGTCGCGGTCGTCACGACGGCCGAACTTGCCGATGAAGTACGTCTGTTGACCGATGCACCGGTCGTCCTGACGGACGATCCGACGCTCGCCGAACAGTCGTCCGTCCCTTTCGCCGGAGTGGTCCGTCGGCCCGAGCACGCCGCGTTCGTCATCTTCACCTCGGGCTCGACCGGGCGTCCCAAGGCGGTCGTCGTCGAACACCGCTCACTCGTCGCCTACCTGGCGTGGGCGACGTCCGAGTACGCCAGCCTGCGCCGTCGTGTCCTGGTGCACTCGCCGGTCTCCTTCGACCTCACCGCCACCGGCATGTTCGGCCCGCTGATCTCCGGCGGCACCGTGGAACTGGTCCGCTGGACTTCGAGCGGCCCCGACCCGGACGCCCACGTCACCCGGCCCGACTTCGTCAAGGCCACCCCCAGCCATCTGCACCTGCTCGGCGCGGTGCCCGAGGAGTACTCGCCGACCGGCGAGCTCGTCCTGGGCGGCGAGTCGCTGCTCGGCGACATCCTGGACACCTGGCGCGCCCGGCACCCCGGGGTGACCGTGCTCAACGAGTACGGCCCGACCGAGACGACCGTCGGCTGCAGCCTGTTCCGCATCGGGCCCGGCGACGCCGTGCCGCCGGGGGTGATCACCATCGGCACCCCGGCCTGGAACACCCGGATGTACGTACTCGACGCCCTGCTCCGCCCGGCCCCGGTCGGCACCGCGGGCGAGCTGTACGTCGCCGGAGACCTGGTCACCCGCGGTTACCACGGCCGCCCCGGCCTGACCGCCGGACGCTTCGTCGCCGACCCCTACGGCCCGCCCGGGTCGCGGATGTACCGCACGGGTGACGTGGCGCGCTGGACGGCGGCCGGGCGGCTGGAGTTCGTCAGCCGCGTCGACGACCAGGTGAAGATACGTGGCTTCCGCATCGAACTCGGCGAGGTGGAGGCGGTGCTGACCGCCCAGCCGGGCATCACCGGCGCGGCCGTGGTGGTGCGCGAGGACCAGCCCGGCGACAAGCGGCTCGTCGCCTACGTGGTGCCGGAGCCCGGTGTTCGGGCCGAACCCGCGGCTTTGCGGGCCGCTGCCGCGGGAGCCTTGCCCGACTACATGGTCCCGGCCGCCTTCGTGTCGCTGGAGAGCCTGCCGTTCACGCCGAACGGCAAGATCGACCGTAGGGCCCTGCCCGCGCCGGACCACACCGAAGGGCAGCCCGGCAAGGCCCCGGCCGACGGCATCGAGCGGCAGGTGGCGGACCTCTTCGCCGCCGTCCTCGGCGTGAGCGAGGTCGGCACCGAGGACAACTTCTTCCGGCTCGGCGGGCACTCCCTGCTCGTTGCCCAGCTGGTCAACCGGGTCCGGACCGACCTCGGCGCCGAGCTGTCCATCCGGGACGTCTTCGACCGGCCAACCGTCTCCGGGATCGCCGGCCTGCTGGCCACACGCACCGCGCAGAGCGAACGGCCCGCACTGGTCCGGCGCGAACGGCCGGCGCGGCTGCCGCTGTCGGCGGCACAGCGCCGTATGTGGTTCCTCGACCGGCTTGAGGGCCCGTCGCAGACGTACACCATCCCGGTCGTGCTCCACCTGACCGGCCCCCTCGACACCGACGCCCTGCGCGCCGCCTTCGGGGACCTGGCCCGGCGCCACGAGGTGCTGCGGACCGTGATCGCGGAGGATGCCGAGGGCCCGCACCAGGTCGTCACCGACGGCGAACCACCCTTCGCGGTCGTGCCCTGCGAGCCGTCCGGCTTCGCCGACGCGGTCGCGAGCGCCACCCGGGTCCCCTTCGCCCTGGACCGCGACCTCCCGGTGCGCGCCGTGCTGTTCAGCGACGGCGAGCGGAAGCACGCCCTGCTGCTGCTCATCCACCACATCGCGGGCGACGGCGCCTCCATGCGCCTCCTCGCCGACGGCCTGTCCACGGCCTACTCGGCCCGCCTCGACGGGCAGGCGCCCGACTGGTCGCCGCTGCCCGTCCAGTACGCCGACTACGCGCTGTGGCAGCAAGAACTCCCGGGCGGCCAGCTCGATTTCTGGACGGCCGAGCTGGCCGGGCTCCCCGAGCAGACCGAGCTGCCCACCGACCGGCCCCGGCCCGCGGCGATGTCGTACCGAGGCGGCACCGTCTCCTTCACCGTCCCCGCCGCCCTGCGGGAGAAGGCCGAGCGCCTGGGGCGCGAGCGGGACGCCAGCGCCTTCATGGTGGCGCACACCACCCTCGTCACCCTTCTGGCCCGTCTCGGCGCAGGAGACGACATCGTCGTCGGCAGCCCCGTCGAGGGCCGCCCGGACAGCGCCCTCAACGACCTCGTCGGGCTCTTCGCCAACACGCTGGTGCTGCGCGCCGACGCCTCCGGCAACCCGGCCTTCGCCGAACTGCTCGACCGGGTGCGGTCGGCCGACGTGGCGGCGTACGCGCACGCCGAAGTGCCGTTCGAGCAGCTGGTGGAGGAGCTGAACCCGCAGCGGTCCCGCTCCAGGCACCCGGTGTTCCAGGTCATGCTGACGTTCAATCAGGAAAGCACGCCCCCCACCCTGCCCGGCCTCGCGGTCACCCTGGCCGACGCGCCCGGCGACCGGGCCAAGTTCGACCTGTCGTTCACGCTGGCACCGAGCCCGGCGGGCGGCTGGGACGGCACCGTCGAATACGCCGCCGACCTGTTCGACCGGGCGACCGCCGAGCACGTGGCCGCGTGGTACACGCGTCTGCTGGACGCCGCCGTCGCCGACCCCCAACGCCCGATCCACGCCCTCGACCTGCTGACCGGCGCCGAACGAGACAACCTGCTCGTCCGGCGGCAGGGCGACACCGCGGGCGGCACGGACCGTACGCTGCCGGACCTGTTCGAGGCGCAGGTCGCCCGGACCCCCGACGCCGTCGCGGCCGTCTCCGACGGCACGACCCTGACGTACGACGAACTGAACCGCAGGGCCAACCGGCTCGCCCGGCACCTGGAGGCGCTCGGCGCCGGCCCGGAAAAGGCCGTCGCCGTCGTCCTGCCGCGGCGCGTCGACACCCTCGTCGTGCTGCTCGCCGTCCTGAAGGCGGGGGCTGCCTATCTGCCGATCGACCCGGCCAACCCGGCCGCCCGCGTCGACAGCCTGGCCTCCGACGCGGGCGCCCACCTGGTCGTCACCGAGAGCCTGCTCGCCGGCTGGGCGCCCGCTCTGGCCGCGTACGCCGACGGGGACCCGGGTGTGCCGGTGCACCCCCGGCAGGCCGCGTACCTGATCTACACCTCCGGCTCGACGGGCCGCCCCAAGGGCGTCGTCGTCGAACACGCTGCTCTGGCCGCCTATCTGAGCCGGGCCGCCGAGCTGTACCCGGCGGCCTCCGGCGAGGCTCTGGTGCACTCCTCGCTCACCTTCGACATGCCGGTCACCACGCTGTTCGCGCCGCTGATCAGCGGCGGCCGGGTCCGGTTCGGCGACCTCGACGAGCACACCGACCGGCCGGACCTGCTCAAGGTCACCCCCAGTCATCTGAAGCTGCTGGAGACCCTGCCGGACCGGACCTCCGACGCCCGCAACCTGGTCATCGGCGGCGAGGCACTCGACGGTGAGCTGCTGCAGCGCTGGCGTGACCGGCACCCGGACGCCGTGGTCGTCAACGAGTACGGGCCGACCGAGGCGACCGTGGGCTGCGTCGTCCACGTAATCACCCCGGGCGACCACCTCGCCTCCGGCCCCGTGCCCATCGGACGACCCGTCGCGGGTGCCCGGGTGTATGTGCTGGACCGGTACCTGCGGCCCGTCCCCGACGGGGTGTGGGGCGAGCTGTACCTCGCGGGACCCCAGCTGGCCCGGGGCTACGCGGGCCGGGCTGGGCAGGGCGCCGAGCGGTTCGTGGCCGACCCGTTCGGTCCGGCGGGCAGCCGGATGTACCGGGTGGGTGACCGGGCCCGCTGGGGCCACGCCGGCGTGCTGGAGTTCGCCGGACGGGTCGACGACCAGGTCAAGATCCGCGGCTACCGCGTCGAACCCGGCGAGATCGAGGCCGCGTTGACCGCCCTCGACGAGGTCACCGCCGCGGCGGTGATCGCCCGCGAGGACCGGCCGGGCGACCTGCGGCTCGTCGCGTACGTCGTCCCCGCCGCGCGGCCGCTGCGCGTCGAGGTGGTCCGCACGGCGCTGGCGGACTCGCTGCCCGCGTATCTCGTCCCGTCGGCTTTCGTCGAGCTCGATGGGATCCCGCTGACCGCCAACGGAAAGCTGGACCGCGGGGCCCTGCCCGCACCGGAGTCCGGGCACGAGGGGGGACGCGGACCGCGCACCCCGCGCGAGGAGGTTCTGTGCGGGCTGTTCGCCGAGGTGCTCGGCGTGCCCGAGGTGTCGGTCGACGACGACTTCTTCGCGCTCGGCGGCCACTCCCTGCTGGCCACGGTGCTGGTGAACCGCGTCCGCACGGCACTGGGGGCCGGCGTCGAGTTGCGGCAGATCTTCGACGCCCCGACCGTCGCCGCGCTCGCCGAGGCGCTGCCGCCGGACAGCCCGTACGAGCCGCTCGTCGCCCAGCCGCGACCGGACCGGCTGCCGCTGTCCTTCGCCCAGGAACGGCTGTGGTTCCTGCACGCCCTCAACGGGCCGTCCGCCACCTACAACGTTCCCGTGGCGGTCCGCCTGACCGGCGACCTGGACGTGGCCGCGCTGCGTGCCGCGCTCGGTGATGTGATCGCGCGGCACGAGGTCCTGAGGACGGTGTTCGCCGACGACGCGGAGGGTCCGCGTCAGGTCGTCCTGCCGCTCGAGCAGGCCCGGCCGGAGCTGACCGTCGTGCGGACGACGCGCGACACCCTGGCCGCCGCGGTGGCCGAGGCCGCGCACCACACGTTCGACCTCTCCACCACGCCCCCCTTCCGAGCCTCGGTGTTCCGGCTGTCGGCCGAGGAATCGGTGTTCCTGCTGCTGATGCACCACATCGCCACCGACGCGGTGTCGATGGCGCCGCTGGCACGTGATCTGTCCGAGGCCTATGCGGCGCGGCTCGCCGGCCGGCGGCCCGGCTGGGCGCCACTGCCCGTGCAGTACGCCGACTACGCGCTGTGGCAGCGGCGGACGCTGGGCGACGCGCAGGCGGACGACACGCCGGCCGGCCGGCAGCTGGCGTTCTGGAAGGAGACGCTGGCCGGGGCCCCGGAGGAGCTGGAGCTGCTCTTCGACCGGCCCCGTCCGCTCTCCCCGGCACAGGGAGGTTCGGCGGTCGGGCTGGAGATCTCACCCGAGCTGCACCGGCGGCTGGCCGAGGTGGCCCGGCGGTGTGGTACCACGGTCTTCATGGTCGTGCAGGCCGGACTCGGAGTGCTGTTCACCAGGCTCGGAGCGGGCACCGACCTGCCGATCGGCACGCCGGTCGCCGGCCGCACCGACGAGGCACTGGAAGACCTGGTCGGGTTCTTCGTCAACACCCTGGTCCTGCGGGTGGACACCTCGGGCGACCCGCGTTTCACCGAACTGCTGGAGCGGGTCCGGCGCACGGACGTGGAGGCGTACGCGCACCAGGACCTGCCGTTCGAGCGGCTGGTGGAGGCGCTGAACCCGTCCCGGTCGCCGGCGCGGCATCCGCTGTTCCAGGTGATGCTGTCATTCCACAACCAGGCCGGGGCCACGCCGGCCCTGCCGGGGCTGGGCGTGGAGGCGGCCGAGGTCGCGTTCGCTTCGGCCAAGTTCGACCTGTCGTTCAACCTGACGGAGCGGGTCGGGACGGACGGTGCGTTCGGCGGCATGGCGGGCGAGATCCAGTACGCGACTGCGCTGTTCGACGCGACGACCGTCGCGCACCTGGCCGAGCGGTTCGTGCGGGTCCTGGAACAGGCTGTCGCCGAGCCGGACACCCCGGTCGGCGCGTTCGACGTGCTGCTGCCCGGCGAACGCGCTCTGGTCCTGGAGGAATGGAACGACACCGCCGCGCCGGACGCGGGGCCGTCGCTGGTGGAACTGTTCGAGGCGCAAGCAGCCCGGACCCCGGACGCCGAGGCCGTCGTCTTCGAACGCGAGCGCCTCACCTACGGGGAGCTGAACGCGCGGGTGAACCGGCTGGCGCGGGCACTGCGCCGCCGGGGCGCGGGCCCCGAAACGCGGGTGGCGGTGCTGCTGCCGCGCTCGACGGACCTCATCGTGGCGCTGTGGGCGGTGATCAAGGCAGGCGCCGCCTACGTCCCCGTCGACCCCGGCCACCCGGCCGAGCGGATCGCCTACACCCTCACCGACTCCGGCGCGGGGCTGCTGATCTCCGACCGGGACGTCGAGGGATTCGAGCGGATCGGTCCCGGCGCCGGGACCGACGAAGTGCCGGACAACCCCGCGGTCGCCGTCCACGGTGACAACGCGGCCTACCTCATGTACACGTCGGGCTCCAGCGGCCGGCCCAAAGGCACCGTCGTCACCCGGGCCGGAATCGGCAACACCCTCGCCTGGATGCAGACCGACCACCACCTCACCCCTGACGACCGGGTGGTGCACAAGGCGCCGATCGGGTTCGACGTGTCGGTGCGGGAGATCTTCTGGCCCCTCACCCGCGGCGCGACCCTCGTCGTGGCCCGCCCGGACGGCCACCGCGACCCGGCCTACGTCGCCCGGCTGGTCCACGAAGAACGCGTCACCGTCATCTGCTTCGTGCCGGCCCTGCTCGGCCCGTTCCTGGACGAGTACCGGCCCACCGAGTCGCTGAGTCTGGTGCTGTGCGGCGGCGAGGCACTGCCCGCCGCCCTGGCCGCCCGCTTCCACCGCGAGTGCGGCGCCCGGCTCGTCAACTCCTACGGCCCGACCGAGTTCTCGGTGACCGCGACCTCCTGGACCTGCGTTGCCGGCGAACCCGTGCGGATCGGCAGGCCCGGCGCCAGCACCCGCGCCTTCGTGCTGGACGCGTGGCTGTCTCCGGTGGCGCCGGGAGTGGCGGGCGAGTTGTACCTCGCGGGCGTCCAGACAGCGCGTGGCTATGCCTCCCGGCCCGGGCTGACCGCCGAGCGTTTCGTCGCCGACCCCTACGGACCGCCCGGATCCCGGATGTACCGGACCGGGGACATCGTGCGCCGGGCGCCGGACGGGGAGCTGGAGTTCCTCGGCCGCGCCGACGACCAGGTCAAGATCCGGGGCTACCGGATCGAGCCCGGCGAGATCGAGACCGCGCTGACCGCGCTCGACGGCGTGGCCCGAGCTGCCGTGATCGCCCGCGAGGACCGTCCGGGCGACCAGCGGCTGGTGGCATACGTCGTCACCGAAACACCGCCGGCGGTCGATGAGTTGAAGGACCGGCTCACCGCCGTCCTCCCCGCCCACCTCGTACCGTCCGCGTTCGTCGCGGTCGACGCGATACCGCTGAACGCCAACGGCAAGCTCGACCGCAGGGCACTGCCCGCCCCGCCGGACACCGCCGCCGGCACCGGCCGGGCGCCGCGGACCGAACGGGAGGCCGTGTTGTGCGGGCTGTTCGCCGAGGTGCTGGGGGTGCCCGAGGTCTCCGCCGACGACGACTTCTTCGCGCTGGGCGGTCACTCCCTGCTCGCCACCCGTCTGGCCGGCCGGATCGGTGAGACGCTGGCGATCCGCTTCAGCCTGTCGGCGCTCCTCGAAGCACCCACCCCGGCGGGACTGGCCCGTCACCTCACAGAGGGCGGCCCGCACGCCGCGTCGTGGGTGCCGGACTCGGAAGCCGAGCTGAGTCCCGCCCTGCGCTTCACGTCCGACACATCCCCCGCCGGCCCACCCGACGTGCCGCACGCCGACCCGCATGCCGGCGGTCCCCGGGAGATTCTGCTGACCGGGGCCACGGGGTTCGTCGGAGCCTTCCTCCTGGCCGAGTTGCTGCACCGGACATCGGCGCGGGTGCACTGCCTGGTCCGTGCGCGGACCGACACCGAGGCGGCCGAGCGGCTGACCGGGGTCATGCGGCGCTACGGCATCGGCCTCGGGCCCACGCCGGACGAAACGCGGCTGAATGTCGTCCGGGGGGACCTGGCGGCAGTGGACCTCGGCCTCGACCCCTCGGACTGGGCCGGGCTGCGCGAGCGGGTCGACACGATCGTGCACAGCGGCGCACACGTCCATCACCTCTCGTCGTACGACCGGCTGAAACCGGCCAACGTGGAGGGCACCCGGACCCTGCTGCGCCTCGCCGCCGAAGGCCGGCCGAAGGCGTTCCACCACCTCTCCACCCTCGGTGTGTTCGGGCTCGGCCAGGACTCCCGGCTGGTCAGGGAGGATTCACCGATCGACGGTGAGAAACACCCGTTCGGCAACGGGTACGCGGCGAGTAAATGGGTCGCGGACCGGCTGGTGGCGCGTGCCTTCGAGCGGGGGGCCGCCGGTGGCATCCACCGGCTTGGCCGTATCTGGGCACACACCTCGACCGGTGCCGTCAGTCCGGACGACATGTTCTCCCGGCTGCTCACCAGTTGCGCCGCGCTCGGCTGCTATCCGACCGGACCGGAGCTAGACGAAGAACTGCTTCCCGTCGATGTCCTGGCCCGCGCCGTCGTGGGGCTGGTCCTGACCGGGATCGGCACCACCCGTGTGCACCACCTCCACCACCCGCGCAAGGTCGGAGCCGCTGCCTTCATGAGCGGGTACGACCGGATGCACGGGACGGTGAGTGAAGCGGTCCCGCTCACCGTGTGGCTGCACCGTCTGCGGCGCGCGAGCGAACGTGGACAGGACCTGCCGATCCTGCCCTACCAGGCGTATCTCGAAGAGCACGCGAGGAAGGCGCCGGACCCACAGCAGCCGAGCCTGAAGTTCGAGAACGACAGGACGCTTCAGCGACTGCGGGACCTGGCGGTCACGATCCCGGACATCGACGAGGTCGCGATCTCCCGCTACTGGGACTTCGTCGAACGGTGAGGCGAGCCGTGCGGACCGGCCTCGGTGGCCCGGCTGCCTCCGAGCGCCCCTTCCCCTTCGATGCGACGAACGCGACGAACAGCGCCACGGCGCGTTCGGCGCCACCGAGGCTCGGCCTGCCGCCCTCCACATCGACCTGATGACCGGCTACGCCGACCGGACCTGTAGCTCAACTCCCCTACACGGGAGGCGAAGCGCCTCCCGGCTCCCGAAAGGAACACCCCCGTCATGACCAACCCCTTCGAGAACCCCGACGGTACCTACCGGGTCCTGGCCAACGACGAGGGCCAGCACTCGCTGTGGCCCGACTTCACCGCCGTGCCCGCCGGCTGGACCACCGTCTTCGGCCCGGACAGCCGCACCGCCTGCCTTGAGTACGTCGAGCGCGAGTGGACCGACCTGCGCCCCAAGAGCCTCGTCCGGGCCATGGGCGAGTGACGCGGACGCAGCGGACGAAAGGGAACACGCACGTGAGCAGCGTCGACATGACGCAGGCGCCGTACTTCCCGGCGAGCGTCCGCGGCACGGTGCGGTACAGCGCCCGCACCCTGGCCCGGCTCGGCCATGTGGCCGCGGAACTGCTGGACCAGGCGGGCGACCGGGTCGACGACCCGGCGTGGGTGGCCCTCGCCCGGCACGCCTGGGAGGACATCCCCGCCGAAATGCGGCGCACCGTGAGGGAGTTCCGTAGGCATTCGGGGCCCGACGGCGCCCTCGTCCTCAGGAGGCTCCCCATCGGTGCCGCTGGCCTGCCGCCGACCCCGATGGTGAAGGACTCGGTCCAGCACGGCCCGTCCCTGACCGCGGCGATGCTGCTGCTGTTCGCGGCCGGGCTCGGCGACCCGGCCGCGTTCGCGGCGGAGAAGTCCGGCGCCCTCGTCCAGGACGTCGTGCCGGTGCCCGGTCAGGAGACGGTCCAGGGCAACGTCGGCTCGGTCGAACTCACCTTTCACACCGAGAACGCCTTCCACCCCCACCGCCCCGACTACGTCATGCTGCTGTGCCTGCGCCCCGACCACGAGGGCACGGCCGAACTGCGCACCAGTTGCGCCCGACGCGTCCTGCCGCTGCTGACACCCGGCACCCGGGAAGCGCTCGGAAGGCCCGAGTACGTCACCGAGGCCCCGCCGTCCTTCGGCCCGGTCGGCGAGGGCACCGCGCACGCCGTGCTCACTGGGGATTGGGACGACCCCGACT
The DNA here is from genome assembly GCF_014207295.1 of Streptomyces sp. AK010. Classification (NCBI taxonomy): domain Bacteria; kingdom Bacillati; phylum Actinomycetota; class Actinomycetes; order Kitasatosporales; family Streptomycetaceae; genus Streptomyces; species Streptomyces sp. AK010. The sequence continues at coordinate 291,440 of NZ_JACHCX010000008.1, read as the reverse complement.
GGTGCTTCGACGAGGCGGCCACCAAGGCGGTGACCCCCGAGGGCCGGGCCGCCCTCGCCGAACTGGCCGAGGTGGCGCACCGCACGTACACCGGGCTGCTGCTTCATCCCGGCGACCTCGCGGTCGTCGACAACCGCATCACCCTGCACGGCCGTTCCGCGTTCACCCCGCGCTACGACGGCCGCGACCGCTGGCTCCAGCGGACCTTCGCCTTCAGCGACCTGCGCCGCTCCCGCGACCACCGTCCCGGTGACGGAACGGTGCTGGTCAAGTGACCCTTCAAGTGACGTCGGCCCGCGACGCGTTACGACAACCGTTGACATGAAAGGTACGTGCTGACATGACCGAGACCGACCGGACGCCCCTCGCGGTGTTCGAGCGTCACGAGTCGAACGTACGCAGCTACTGCCGCGACTTCCCGGTGGTCTTCGAACGAGCCGCCGGACACCATCTGTGGGACACCTCCGGACGCCGCTACGTCGACCTGCTGTGCGGGGCCGGCTCGCTCAACTACGGCCACAACCCACCCGCGATCGTCGAACGGATGACGGCCTACCTCACGGCCGGCGGCCCGGTGCAGTCGCTGGACCTGCATACCACGGCCAAGGCCGACTTTTTGGAGCGCTTCACCAGCCTGGTCCTGGAGCCGCGCGGCCTCGGCGACCACGTCGTCCAGTTCCCCGGACCGGCCGGAACGCTCGCCGTCGAGGCCGCCCTGAAACTGGCCCGCAAGGTCACCGGGCGCACCGAGGTGATCGCCTTCACCGGAGGCTTCCACGGCGCGTCCCTCGGCGCCCTCGCCGCCACGACCTCCCCGCTGCTGCGCGGCGCGGCGGGCGTGCCCCTGACCGACGTCACGATCCTCCCGTACGGCGACGCGGCTGAGCCCGATCCGTTCGCCGCCCTGGAACACGCCCTCCGCCCGGGCGCGGCGACACCCCCGCCCGCCGCGATCCTGCTGGAGACCGTCCAGGGCGAGGGCGGACTGCACACCGCGCCCCGCGCATGGCTGGCCAGAGTCCGGGAACTCGCCGACGCCAGGGGCACGTTGGTCATCGTGGACGACATCCAGGCGGGCTGCGGACGCACCGGTACCTTCTTCAGCTTCGAGGACGCCCCCGAACTCCGCCCCGACCTGGTCTGCCTGTCGAAGTCCCTCAGTGGTATGGGGCTGCCGATGGCGACACTGTTGATCCGCCGCGAGATCGATCAGTGGGCCCCCGGTGAGCACAACGGCACGTTCCGTGGCCACAACCTCGCCTTCGTGGCGGGCTCCGCGGCACTGGACCACTGGACCGACCCGCACTTCACCGACCACGCCGCCGAACTGACCGCCGCGATCCGCACCAGCCTCGCGGGCATCACCGACGCCCTCCCGGTGGGTGCCGTCGAAGTCGTCGGCAAGGGAGCGATGAGCGGACTGAGATTCCCCGCCCCCGGGACGGCCGAGCGGATACGGGAGGCTTTGTTCCGCGCCGGCATCGTCGCCGAGACCTCGGGGTCGGGGCACGTATTGAAGCTCCTGCCACCGCTGACGATCTCCCTCACCGAGTGGAAGGAAGTGGCGGTCACCTTGGGCGACACCGTCCAGGTACTCGCTACGGCGTAGTCGCCCGACGCCCTGGGGACGAGCCAAGCCGCGCGGCCGCGGCCTTCCCCCAGGGCCGGGGGTGCGTTCAGCCCAGAGCCGTGGAGACCGGCGCTCACCCGGGGGTGCCCCTATGACTTTGGTCAAGCGATCGGGGTTGGTGGTTCGTAGAGGGTGCTGTCGCGGAGCATTGCGAAGAGCACGTCGGCTCGGCGGCGGACGAGGCAGAGAATGGCCTGGGTGTGGTGCTTACCCTGGGTGATCTTCTTGATCTCCTGAAAGGCATCCTGGTCCGGCCGGTGACAGGCATCCGTCCGGCGCCCGTACGGCCCGCCACCACGAGTACGAGGCCCGCGCACCGATCCGCGGAGAGGCTTGCTGGAGCCCGGGAAGCGAAAGATGTCGCATCCCTGGACTCGAACAGACCGAAGGAGTCGATCTCCTCCAGCACTGCCCTTGACAAGGGATTAGGCCGTATGTCGCGGCCCTCGGCGAGTTCACAAGCCGTACCTGGACCGTGGCCGACCTCGTGCTGGTGCGCAGCAACCTGCCAACGTCCAGGGTGGCGGGCGAGCAGCCCCCTACGAAACGTTCGCCCGCTGGCCGCTCGGAGGGTCCGGTCAGGCTCGGTCCCGTGAACCCCGAAACCCGAAACCGGATCATGGCCGGTGCGCTTGTGCTGATGTTCGCCCTGGTCGCGGCGGCCGCGGCGCTCGGACAGTAGCCGTGACAGCCGCGCCGCAGGCCGAGTGCCGCCCCCGTCCCGACGACGATAGCGGCGCTGCGAACGAATACGGCTGCGACCGCTACCAGGCGAAGGCCTCCGGAGACGGGCCCGGGCCCGGGAAGATCTCGTCCAGCCCCGCCAGCAGCTCCTCGCTCAGATCCAACTCGGTGGCGCGCAGGGCGGATTCGAGCTGCTCCGCCGTGCGCGGGCCGACGATCGGGCCGGTCACACCGGGACGGGTGAGCAGCCAGGCCAGGGCGACCTCGCCGGGCTCCAGACCGTGCTTGTCGACCAGGTCCTCGTACGCCTGGATCTTCGCGCGTACGTCAGGGCCGGACATGTTGCCCGCGGCTAGCCCCTCGCTGCGCCGACCGCCCTCGACCTCCTTCTTCAGCACGCCGCCGAGCGCACCGCCGTGCAGCGGCGACCACGGGATGATGCCGAGGCCGTACTCCTGCGCGGCCGGTATGACCTCCATCTCGGCGCGGCGCTCGTAGAGGTTGTAGAGGCACTGCTCGCTCACGAGGCCGATGGTGCCGCCGCGGCGGGCGGCGATCTCGTTGGCCTGGGCGATCTTGTAGCCGGGGAAGTTGGAGGACCCGACGTACAGGATCTTGCCCTGCTGGACGAGGACGTCGATAGCCTGCCAGATCTCCTCGAACGGGGTATCCCGGTCGACGTGGTGGAACTGGTAGACATCGATGTGGTCGGTCTGCAGCCGCTTGAGCGACGCGTCGACGGCCCGCCGGATGTTCACGGCCGACAGCTTGTCGTGGTTGGGCCACGCCGCGCCGTCCGCGCCCATGTTGCCGTAGACCTTGGTGGCGAGGACGACCTTGTCGCGGCGCTCGCCGCCCTTGGCGAACCAGTTGCCAATTATGTCTTCGGTACGGCCCTTGTTCTCACCCAAGCCGTACACGTTCGCCGTGTCGAAGAAGTTGATGCCCGCGTCCAGCGCCGCGTCCATGATCGCGTGGCTGTCGGCCTCGTCGGTGTGCGGACCGAAGTTCATGGTGCCGAGGACGAGGCGGCTGACCTTGAGTCCCGTGCGTCCGAGCTGCGTGTACTTCATGGACTGCACGCTAGTCGCGTGGAGTGCGCTCTAGGCAAGCGCGCAACTCCACGTCCCGCACCGCAGTGACACACCCCTGCCACGCAACCGACGCCACTGGCCAGCACCTGCACCTCCTGCTTCAGCCGTCTGTGCCCCGCATAGACACCGCCGAATTCTCCAACCAGTGCTGTCGAAACCATGACTGTCACCCCTGCGCGTCGGGCAGCCGTGTTACCTGCTGGGCTGCGGCGAGTTCCTCGCGCGCCTGGTCGAGTTCGAGTGACAGCTCGGCTGTGGCACGCACGAGGGCGCGGACCCGCTCTCGTTCCGCGGCGAGGTCGGCCTTGGCCTTCGCCAGTGCGTCCCTCAATGCGGCGTTGTCCTCGGCCATGCGCTGGGCGACCTGTGGGGTGAAGTTCTGCGCCTTCGCCCGCGCCTTGAACTCGTCCACGAGGTCCTTGTGGTCGCCGTAGACGATGTCGCGCCGTAGCCCGCACTCGGCGATCAGCTCGGTCCCGGTGAGTTTGCCGGCCGCCGAGCGAAAGGGCGTGCCGGCCAGGAGACGCGTCGCGGCGGCTCGTATCGCCTCACGCTCCGCATCCCGGTCTCTGTTCCTGCGGGTCATGCCGCCTGACCGCCCGTCGTGTGTGCGGCTCCTGGCCGCGACGTCTCGTGCTGTTCGATCACCGCGAGGATCTGGCCAGCCTGTGCGGCGGCACGGTCCCGGTGCGGGCTCGGAGTCATCGAATCGCGTGCCTCCGCGACCAGGACGGGCAGGCGCATGCGGTGTTCGGCGATGTCTCGGTCGGTGTAGGCGAGGTTGACGCAGGTACTGCGGCAGAGCGATTCATCGGGTCCGTCGTCGGCGGGCAGCCCGAGCAGGAGCTTCTCCTTGCGGCATGCCGCGGTTTCCGCACGATGTACGCAGGTCATGGCTTCGCCGTGGTGGATGTCGGTGTCCGTCTGCGCCAGGAGGCGGCTCACACTGGCCTGTGCCCGCACGGTGCGGCCGAGGAACGCCGCGGCACCGGCGGTGCGGCGGCGGTACTCCGCGGCGGCCGGACCGCTGACGTGTTCGTGCTCCTCCTCCAGGCGGGTCCAGTCGTCCTCGTCGCCCGAACCTGAAGCCAAAGGCGCGATCCCTCAGGACCTGGGTCAGCACAGCTGCCGCCGCCCGCCGACGAGCGAGGCACGAGGACCACACCGCCGGGAGAACGACCCCGGCGCAGGAGCCGGACCCTCACGGCACACGATCCGTGAGCCGGGAGCTAGGAGGCGTGGTGGCCTGCCGGTTGGTCAGGACGTCGATGCCGCGATGCCCGGGGCGCTGGGCGAAGTCACCCAAGGCGACCATCTGTAGCGCCCCGTCCTGCACATCGGGTGCGGCCCATCAGGTCGTTGATCCACTCCAGCCGCACCGCGTGCACGATCCTCGACTTTTCGGATCGTCATCCTTGTGCAGGCGGCGAATTTCGCCCGTAGAGACTCGACCAACGGCCGCCGATGGGCCACATAGGCTGCCCCTCCGTCGTCGCCAACGTTGGCAGATCGCAGCGAGTAGCCCATCAGGGGAGATGGGTAGTCTGGGGTTGTCCTAACGGAGGTTGGCGGACACCAACAGGGACAATCCCGAACGGAAGGTGCGCCTGAGTTTCCTGGGGTGAGCGCGGCCCCTCGGTCCCGCCTGCCGGACGCCGGGGCGGCCCGGTCCCGGCGTGCCGTGACGCCTGCCCTTAATGCCCGTATTCTCATCATTGCCAGATTCTCTTCGGAGAAGCGGATTGTCGCGGGCGCGAGTGAGGCGAAGCGTGGTTCGATCCGGCGAGGAGCCCAGGCCGGCGGGGCGTGCGACGGAGGGCGCGGGGCCCGCCAGTCTTCGCGAGCTGTTCCTCCAGGGCGAGCCGGTCGAGACGGGTGTACGGACGTCGATCCTGAACTCCTGGCGACGCTCCCGGTCCCTCGGGCTGTCACCGGACACGTTCGACCTGCCCTACCGGGAGGACTTCGACCCGGGCGGCCGTATCGTCCGGGCGGCTGTGCCGGTGCTCGACCGGCTGCAGGCGACGTTCGCCGGCAGCCAGGTCAACATCTCGGTCGCCGACGCGAACGGGACGGTACTGCTGCGCCGCTTCGGGGATCCGGCGATGACCAGAAGCCTCCCGGCCATCCAGGTCGTCCCGGGGTTCGTGTTCGCCGAGCAGGTCGCCGGTACCAACGGCATCGGGCTGGCCCTGGCGGAGCGACAGCTCATCCGCGTCTACGGCGCCGAGCACTTCGCGGAGCGCTCCCAGCAGAGCGCCTGCGTCGCCCTGCCCGTCCGTGACCCGCTCAGCGGGCGCATCGAGGGCGTCCTGTGCCTCGGCTACCCCCGTGGCTTCGAGCGGCCCGCACTGGGCGTCGCCATCCGCCGGGCGGCCGAGAGCATCGAGCGGCGGCTGCTGGGACAGAGCTCCGCGCGCGAGCGGGCCTTGCTGCGGACGTACCTGGCCGCCGGAGCAGGAACGGCCGGTGCGCACCGCGGTGTGGCGTTGGACGTGCTGGCGAACGAGTTCCACCCCCGTGACCAGGCAATCCTCAGGGAGAAGGCCGCCGAGTTGATCTCCGGGGCGCGGTTGGGCGCCGCCGAGGTGACCCTGCCCGACGGCCGGCGGGTGACGCTGGTGAGCCGTCCGGTGGCGAGCGGTTCCGGTGTGCGGGGCATCGCGATCGAGGCCGTCCTGTCCGGCTCCCCGGCGGGGGAGCCGCCGGCCATACCGCACCAGATGGACGAGCTGTCCGGCCTTGCCGCCCTCGCCGTCCCGCTCTCCGTGCGCCCGGCACTCACCCTGCCGTCCGGACGCGTCGCCGCTCCCGCCGGCCCGGTCGTGACACCCGACGGGGGTGGCGGGAGAGACGGTGGCAGAACCGACTGGAGCGCCGCCGACGCCGCGAAGCCGGCCACGGCCGACAGCGCCCCGAGTACCTCGAAGCCGGCCACGGCGGACGGCGCCGTCGCGAACGCCCCGGAGCCCGCCCCCGCGGACGGCGCCGCTTCGAGCGGTCCGGAACCCGTCATGGCGGACGGGCGACGGCGCACCGCGGAGCCCGCTTCGGCCGACGGCGGCCAGGTACTCGCCGAGCCCGCCGCATCCGGCATCCCCCGTGCCCCCGCCGAGCCCGCCGCACCCGACGGCGCCAGGGCCTCCTCCGGCAACGCCAGGGCCCCCTCCGAACCCGCCGGTGAGCACTCCGAAGCGGCGTCCCCGGCCCGGGGGCTGGTGATGCTGGGAGAGCCGCAGGTGGGGGCCTATGCGCTGGCCGCCCGTCGGCGTCTGGAGCTGCTGTCCGAGGCCAGCAACCGCATCGGCACCACCCTGGACGTCCGCCGCACCGCCGAGGAACTGGCCGAGACCGCGGTCCCCGGACTGGCCGACTTCGTCACCATCGACCTGCCGGACGCCGTGGTGCGCGGCGAGGAGTCCGCCGACCCCCTCGCCGACCTGCGCCGCACCGTCGTCCACGGCATCCACGAGGGCCTGCCCTTCACGCCGCCGGGCAAGCGCATCGACTTCGGCCCGACCGCGCCCCAGCTGCGCTGCCTCAGCAGCGGCGAGGCCGTGCTGGAGCCGGACCTGAAGGCCGCCGCGGGCTGGCTCTCCCAGGACCCCGAGCACACCGAGCGCCTGCTGGCCCACGTCCACTCCCTCATCGCGGTGCCCCTGGTCGCCCGCGGTGTCGTCCTGGGCGTCGCCGCCTTCTACCGCGCCGGAAGTCCCTTCGGGGACGACGACCGCTCCCTGGCACAGGAACTCGCCTCCCGCGCCGCCCTGTCCATCGACAACGCGCGGCGCTACACCCATGAGCGCACCATGGTCCTGGCTCTCCAGCGCAGGCTCCTCCCGCACGGCCTGCCCGACCAGGACGCCGTCGAAGTGGCCCATCGCTATCTGCCCGCCGAATCCGACGTGGGCGGCGACTGGTACGACGTCATCCCTCTGTCCGGCGCCCGCGTCGGCCTCCTCGTCGGCGATGTCGTGGGCCACGGCATGCTCTCCGCGGCCACCATGGGCCGGCTGCGCACCGCCGCCCGCAGTTTCGCCGAGCTCGACTTCCCACCGGAGGAGGTCCTCACCCACCTGGACAATCTCGTGGGCCGTCTGGACCGGGAGGACCCGGACGGCAAGGGCGCCGGTGTCATCGGTGCGACCTGCCTGTACGCCGTCTACGACCCGACCGTGCAGCGCTGCCTGATGGCCCGCGCCGGACACCCGCCCCCCGCGCTCGTCCGTCCCGACGGCACCGTGACCTATCCCGACCTCCCCGCCGGGCCCCCCCTCGGCCTCGGCGGCCTGCCCTTCGACGCCGTCGAGGTGGACCTGCCCGCGGGCAGTCAGGTGGTCCTGTACACCGACGGGCTCATCGAGGACCGGCACCGCGACGTCGACCTGGTCCTGGAGCAGTTGCGCGAGGCCCTGGCCCATCCCGAGCGGGCCCCCGCAGAGACCTGCCAGGCGGTCCTGGACACCGTGGCACCCGCCCACCCGCACGACGACATCGCCCTGCTCGTCGCCCGTGTGCACGCCCTCGACACCGACCGGATCGCGACCTGGGAGCTGTCCGCCGACCCGGCCCTCGTCCGAGAGGTCCGGGCGTCCGCCATGCGGTGGCTGTCCGACCGGGGGCTCGACGAGACCGCGTTCGCCGTGGAGCTGATCCTCAGCGAGCTGATCACCAACGCCGTCCGGCACGGCGCCGGACCCATCCGGGTGCGGCTGCTCCACCGAAGGACCCTGATCTGCGAGGTCTCCGACGCGAGCAACACCGCGCCGCGCCTGCGCCGGGCCGCCAGTACGGACGAGGGCGGGCGCGGTCTGTTCCTCGTGGCGCAGCTCTCGCAGAGCTGGGGCACGCGCTACCTGGCCGAGGGCAAGGTCATCTGGGCCGAGTGCGGGGTCGACGCGGCGTGAGGCGAAGTGATGCGGCGTGACGCTACCGGCCCGCCCGGGCGGCGCGCCGGAGAATGTCCGAAATGCTGTAATTTGATCGGGTGCGCGATGCTCCCGACACACCCCCGAAGGCGGCTTCGCCCTTCGGGCCGGAACCCCTTGTCCGGATCCGCGGACTCGGCAAGCGGTTCGGCGGCACCGTCGCGCTGGCCGGAGCCGACCTCGACGTCCGCCCCGGCAGCGTCCTCGCCCTGCTCGGGCCCAACGGCGCCGGGAAGTCCACGCTCATCAAGATCCTCGCCGGGGTCCACCGCGCCGACGCGGGGCAGGTCACCGTCGCCGGGAAGCTCCTCGGCAGCCCCACCGCCACCCGGAGCATGTCGTTCATCCACCAGGACCTCGGTCTCGTGGAGTGGATGACGGTGGCCGAGAACATCGCCCTGACCACCGGGTACGGGCGCCGGACCGGGCTGATCTCCTGGCGGCGCACCCGCGCGCGCTGCGTCGAGGCGCTGCGGGTCGTCGCCGCCCACCTCGATCCGGACGCGCCGGTCTCCGGCCTGCCGCCGGCCGACCGCTCGCTGGTCGCGATCGCCCGGGCCCTGGCGGCCCGCGCGCGGCTCATCGTCCTCGACGAGCCGACCGCCCGCCTGCCCGCCGCGGACTGCGCCCGGCTCTTCCGCGTCCTGCACGACCTGCGCGACCGCGGACACGCGATCCTCTACGTCAGCCACCGCCTGGACGAGGTGTACCGGGTCGCCGACACCTTCGTCGTCCTGCGGGACGGCCGCGTCGTCAGCCACGGCCGGCTCGCCGGCCACAGTCCCGAACGCCTGGTCCGCGACATCGTCGGCGAGACGGACGAGCCGGCCCCCCACCGCCCCACCGGGACCCCGGCCGGCGCACCCCCCGTCCTGGCCCTCGACGGGGTGCGCACCGCCCGGGCCGGACCCGTCCACCTGGAGCTCGCGCCCGGGGAGGTCCTCGGCCTGGTCGGACTGTCCGACGCCGGGCACATGGACCTGGGCCGCGCCCTCGCCGGGGCCGGGCCCCTGCTGGGCGGGCGGGCCCTGCTGGACGGGCGGCCGTACCGTCCCCGTTCGGTCGCCGAGGCCGTCGGTCTCCGGGTCGGGCTCGTGCCGGGCGACCGGCTGCGGGAGGGCTGTCTCGCCGAGCTGACCGTGCGGGAGAACCTCCTGGCCAACCCCCGCGCGGGAGGCCCGCCGGCCCCGCGCTGGATCGGCCCCCGTGGCGAACGGGCCCGGGCCGCCGCCCTGATGGAACGCTTCTCGGTGCGCCCCCGCGACACCGAGACGCCCATCGCCACGCTCTCCGGCGGCAACCAGCAGAAGGTCATGATCGGCCGCTGGCTGCGGACGGACCTGCGGCTGCTCATCCTGGAGGAGCCGACCGCGAGCGTCGACGTCGGAGCCAAGGCCGCGATCCACCGCCTGCTCCACGAGGCGCTGGAGGCGGGTCTCGCGGTGCTGCTGCTGTCCACCGACTTCGAGGAGGTGGCGAGCGTGTGCCGGCGCACGCTGGTCTTCGTGCGCGGAACCGTGACGGCCGAACTGAGCGGCCCCGCCCTCACCGTCGCCGGACTCACCCGGGCGGCCTCGGCCATGCCCCCGTCCACGGACGGGCACCCGTGACGCCGCAGCCCCGGCCCCGCAGCCGCCCGGGCGGCCACCACATCGGCGCCTACGGCCTGCTTGTCCTCACGGCCCTGCTCTACCTGGTCTTCTCCCTCGCCCTGCCCGACACCTTCCCCACGCTGGACACCGTCGACTCGATCCTGTCCAACCAGTCGATCCCGGCCGTCCTCGCGCTCGCCGCCATGGTGCCCGTCGTCACCGGCGCCTTCGATCTCTCCATCGGCTACGGCCTCGGCCTGGCCCATGTGATGGTGCTGCAGCTCGTCGTGAACGAGGGCTGGCCCTGGCCGCTCGCCTGTCTCGCCGTGCTCGCCGGAGGACTGGTCGTGGGCGTTCTCAACGGCGTCGTCGTCGAGTTCGGCCGGATCGACTCCTTCATCGCCACCCTCGGCACCGGCAGCATGATGTACGCCGTGACCGGCTGGATCACCGACGGCGGCCGGATCGTCCCCGGCCCGCAGGGCCTGCCGCCCGCGTTCACCGACCTCTACGACTCCTCGTTCCTCGGCCTGCCGGTCCCCGCCTTCTACGTGCTCGCCCTCGCGGCCGTGCTCTGGCTGGTGCTGGAACGGCTGCCGCTCGGCCGCTACCTGTACGTCGTCGGGTCGAACCCGCGCGCGGCCGACCTCGTGGGCATCCCGACCCGCCGTTACACGGTCTACGCGTTCGCCGCCTCGGGCCTGATCGTCGGCTTCGCCGGTGTGCTGCTCGCCGCCCAGCAGCAGATCGGCAACCCGAGCGTGGGCCTCGACTACCTGCTGCCCGCCTTCGTCGGCGCCCTCCTCGGCTCCACGGCGATCAAACCCGGGCGGCCCAACGCCCTCGGCACCGTGGTCGCCGTCGCCGTCCTCGCCGTCGGCCTCACCGGCATCGCCCAACTGGGCGCCGAGTTCTGGACGGTCCCGCTGTTCAACGGCGGCACCCTGCTCATCGCCGTGGGCCTGGCCGGATACGCCGCCCGCCGCCGGCTGCGCGGCGGCGCCGCCCGCGACACACCCGCCGCGCCGCCCCCGTCCGCCCCGGCGCCGGGTGGCGGCACGGCCCCGCCCTGACCCCTCCCGGCACCGCCCCGCCGTGTCGATCCCCCCTGGAGCTCCCGTGCACCGCACCCGCAAGGCCGCACCCGCAGTCCGCACCGCGCGGCTCGCCTCCTGCGCCCTGCTGGCCACGGCCGCCGCCCTGACCGGCTGCGAACGCGGTTCCTCCGGCGGCGCGGACGAGACCGCGACGGGCCCGAGCGGCTGCCCCGCCGTCCACACCCGGGCCCGGGAAGCCGTAGCCCGGGCGGAGCAGACCGACATCCCCTGGGGAGGGCCGACCGGCGGCCCCGAGGCGGTGTCCGGCAAGACCCTCGTCTTCGTCGCCCAGACCATGACCAACCCCGGTGTCGCGGGCGCCGCGAACGGGGTGCGGGACGCCGCGCGGACCATCGGCTGGGACGTGCGGGTGATCGACGGCGGCGGCACCCCGGCCGGCATCCAGGCGGCCATGAGTGAAGCCGTCGCGCTGCGGCCCTCGGGGATCGTCATCGGCGGGTTCGACCCCGACTCGACGGCCCAGCAGGCCTCCCGGGCGGGCGCGCAGGGCATCGAGCTCATCGGCTGGCACGCGGTCCCCGAGCCCGGCCCCAGCCGGCAGCCCGACCTCTTCACCAACGTCACCACCCGCGTCCAGGACGTGGCCCGCATCAGCGCGCAGTGGATCATCTCCGACTCGGGCGGCCGCGCCGGGGTCGTGCTCATCACCGACGCGTCGATCCCCTTCGCGCGCAACAAGTCCGACCTGATCCGCAAGGAGCTGGCGAGCTGTCAGGGCGTGCGGCTGCTCTCGGTGGAGAACATCCCGATCCCCGACGCCAGCAGCCGCACCCCCCGGGAGATCTCCTCCCTGCTCTCCCGCTTCCAGGACCGCTGGACCCACTCCGTGGCCATCAACGACCTGTACTTCGCCGACGCCGCACCCGCCTTCCGCGCCGCCGGCGAGGAGGGCTCCGGGCCGCCCTACAACATCGGGGCCGGCGACGGAGACCCGTCCGCCTTCCAACGCGTCAACAACGAGCAGTACCAGGCCGCGACCGTGCCCGAGCCGCTGTCCCTCCAGGGCTGGCAGATCGTCGACGAGTTCAACCGCGCCTTCTCCGGCCGGCCCGACAGCGGATACGTGGCCCCCGTGCACATCGCCACGGCCCGCAACAGCGAAGGCGCCTCGACCTGGGATCCGTCGGGCTACCGGGAGGCCTACCGGAAGATCTGGGGAAAATGACGGCCGGTCAGGTTCCGGTCTCTTCACGGAACATGCACGGAACCTCGGAATCCCTTTAGGTTTCAAGCGCTACTGTCGCGTCAGTCGAGTGGCCGCCGGGGGCCGATCCGAGCGGGGCCCGGTCCGCGGCGGCCCTCGCTTCCCCCACCAGGCGCAGGAGGCTGGGTGTGTACGACGGCGACGTAGTGGTGATCGGCGGCGGGTACGCCGGTGTCCGGCTGTCCAGACGGCTCGACGACACGGCCCGGGTCACGCTGGTGGACCGCAAAGAGGTCTTCTTCCACCGCATCGCCTCCCTGCGTGCCGGAGTGCACCCCGGGTGGACGCACACCCCCTTCATCCCCTACGACCGGCTGCTGCGTCACGGCCGGGTCGCCACCGGCAAGGTCGTGCGCCTCGACACCACCGAGCGGCAGGTCGTCCTCGCCACCGGCGAGCGACTGCCCTACGACGTGGTCGTGATCGCCACCGGCGCCGACTACCCCGAACCCGCCCGCTTCACCGGCACCACCACCGAGGAAGCGGCCAAGTCGTTCGCCGAGCACCAGCGCAACATCGCCACCGCCGAGCACGTCCTGGTCGTCGGCGGCGGCCCCGGCGGCGTCGAACTCAGCGCCGAGATCCGCCTCGCCCGCCCGGACGCCCGGGTCACGCTCGCCCACTCCGGGCCCGCGCTGCTCGACTCCACGGGCAGCGCCCGCCCCGGGCAAAAGGCCCTGGCCTGGCTGGAGTCCCACGACATCGACGTACGGCTCGACGCCTTCATGTCGCCCGGCAACGACTTCGGCACCTACCGCGACGCCCGCGGCACGATCGTCGAGGCCGACCTGTCCTTCTGGGCGACGGGCACCACCCCCAACACCCTCTGGCTGCGCCTGGCCGGACACGGCGACTGGCTCGACGGAGCCGGGCACGTGAAGGTCGACCGGACACTCCGGGTCGAGGGCAGGCCGGAGGTGTTCGCCGTCGGCGACGTGAACGACGTCAGCGAACTCAAGATCACCCCCGCCGCCCTCGCCCAGGCCGACATCGCCGCCCACAACATCCGCGCCCACCTGCACAGTTCCGGCAAACACCGCAGGGAACCGCGCTTCTACCGGCCGGCCCAGCGCACCCCGCTGATCGTGCCGTTCGGCCCCGCCGACGGACTGACCGTGCTGCCCGTCCCGGGCGGCGAGTTCGCGGTCCTCGGCAGCCGCACCACCACCATGGCCAAGGCGAAGAGCCTCATGACGCCCTATATGCGCCGTCAACTCGGTTACACGGCGGCCTGACCCGCACTCTGACCCCTCCTCACCACCCACCCCCGTCGTCACCCGCGAGTTCAGCCTGGGGTAGGGTCCCCACCGTTTCCGGCTACCGGCTGATGGTGGGCCGGTACAGGGCGTGTCGGAGGGTGGCAAGACGATGGAATCGCAGCGGGGCGACGGCGGACCCGTGGACCTGGACGACACGAGTCTGGAGGTACTCGCTCCCGAACCGCTGCTGACCAGGGACTACGAGACGCGTCCCGCGCTCGTGTACGAGCGGCTGCGGCAGCAGCACGGCCCGGTCGCACCCGTCGATCTGCTGGGGATGCCGGCCTGGCTGGTCCTCGGCTACCGCGAGTCGCTCCAGGTGCTCCAGGACGACGACGGCTGGCCCAAGGGCCTGGAGAACTGGCGGGCCCGCTCCGAGGGCAGGGTGCCGGCCGACTGGCCGCTCGGCCCTTCCCTGGAGGTCAACCACATCCTGATCCAGGGCGGCGCCGGCTACCGGCCGCTGCGCACCGCCTGGGACGTCGCCCTCAAGCCCTTCCAGGACCCCCGCCACCCCCAGGCCAGGCGCCTGAAGGCCGCCGTCACCGCCTACGCCGACGAACTGATCACCCTGGTCGGCCAAGGCGGCAAGACCGGCGTGGCCGACCTGTCCGCGCAGTTCTCCCGGCCGCTGCCGCTGATGGTGGCCAGCCACCTGCTGGGCTTCCCCGGCTCCCAGGGCGACGACGCGCTGATGGACATGTGGCGCGTGCTCGACGCGGGCCCGGACGCCGAGGCGGCCCTGGAGCGTCTGCTGGCGACGCTGGCCGAACTGGCCGCGCTGAAGCTGGAGAAGCCGGGCGACGACTTCCCCTCCTACCTGCTGGCCGCCCACCCGGACCTGTCGCTCGACCACCTCGCCCGCGAGCTGTTCATGCTGCTCGGCATGACCTCCGACCACGTCGGCATCCTCATCTCCAACACCGTCGTGGAGGTCATCTCGGGTGAGGGCAGCGTGCGCGCCAGTCTGTCCGCCGGGATGGTCCGGGAGACCATGAACCGGGTGGTCATGCGCAAGCCGCCCCTGGTCAACTTCGTCCCGCGGTTCGCGGCCCGGGACACCCCGCTCGGCAACTACACCATCCGGGCGGGCGACCCGGTGTGGGTCTCCCCGGGCGCCGCCCACGCCGACCCGCTCTTCGCCGACCACGTCGCGTCGGGCACCACCATCAGCACCCGGGCCCACCTGTCCTGGGGGGCAGGACCGCGCCAGTGCCCGGCCCGCGAGCTCGCCTCGGCGGTCGCGGCGGCCGGCGTGGGGCGCCTCTTCGAGCGGTTCGACCACCTCGACCTGGCCCTGCCTGCCGACCAACTGCCCTGGCGCTCCTCGCCGTTCATGCGCGGTCTGCGCTCCCTGCCCGTGCACTACGAACTGGCCTCCGCGCCGCCGCCGCGGCCCTGGGCGGAGGAACCCGCCGCAGGGGTGGCCGAGGAGGTCCTGCCGGACCCGTCCGCCCGGCAGCGCTCCTCGCTGTGGCGCTATCTGACGGGCCTCATCCGCGGCGGCCGCTGACCAGGGGGGCCGAACCGAACGCCCACCCGGCCCCGGCGTTCGTCACGGTTCCGGGATGACGCCTTCACGCCGGACGCGTGACAAACGGTGCTGGTGGGCGGCGCCTCCGCTCTGAGATGCTCGTATCAGATCTCGGGACAGGGCGCGAGGGCCCGCGGGGGACGGGCAGGTACACCTCGATGACCTGCCCGGCCGTTCTTCTGTCGGGGCGCGGAACGGGATCTCGGAACGGGACGGGGGAGCGGGCGACAGCCAGGCGGGCAGCGGGCGGGAAACAGGGGGGAAGCAAAAACAGGGGGGAAGCGGGCGGGAGCAGGGGCGTGGAGCTCACACCCAACCCGACTCCGTGGCGATCCTGATCGCGTCGATCCGGTTGCGGCCGCCCGTCTTCCGGGTGATCGCCGACAGATGGTTGCGGACCGTCGCCGCGGACAGGCACAGCCGCTCGGCGATCTCCCGGGTGGGCGTACCGTCGGCGGCCAGGGGCAGCACCTCGACCTCGCGCGGGGTCAGCGGGTTCGCTCCCGCGTCCAGCGCGGCCAGCGCGAACTCGGGGTCGACGAACCGCTGCCCCCTCACCAGCTTGCGGACACCGTGGACCAGCCGGTCCGGCGGGGCGCTCGTGCTGATGACACCAGCGGCGTGCAGATCGAGCATGCGGCGCAGCCGCTCGGGTGTCGTCGAGGCCATCATCAGCAGCATCCGGCACTCCGGCAGCCGCGCGCCGCTCGCCCCGGACGGCGATCTCCTCGCCCTCCCCGGAGTCCACGCCGATCACCGCCACGTCCGGCCGCTACACCAGGGCACGCGCGAGGACGTCCCCGTTGCCGTCGGCCTCGGCGACGACCTCGATGTCGTCCTCCCACGACAGCGAAGCGGCGAACGCTCCCCGCACGAGACGGGTCTGCTCGACGAGAAGAACACGGATCACTGTCCCTCCCACTGCGCCGTACGCGGGCCGCTGGGCCGCCTTGAGCGGATTATCGCCGCACTTCGCTGATATCTCAGTCCGAGTGGTGGGGCGTGGGGCCCGGGCGTACCGTCGAACGGTGGACACCGCAGGCAGCGGCCCGCAGCCGGCTTCACCACAGGCGACCACCACCAGGGAATCCGGTGGTGGCGGAAACGCGATGGCGCTGCTGGTCATCGCCTCCTGCCAGTTGATGGTGGTCCTCGACATCACCATCGTGAACATCGCGCTGCCGCACATCCAGAGTTCCCTGGAGTTCTCCACCACGAGCCTGTCCTGGGTGGTGAACGCCTACACCCTCACCTTCGGCGGCCTGCTGCTGCTCGGCGGCCGCGCCGGAGACATCCTGGGCCGGCGGCGCGTCTTCGTCTTCGGCGTGCTGCTCTTCGTGCTCGCGTCCCTGCTCGGCGGATTCGCGCAGAACGCCGGCCAACTCCTCGGCGCCCGCGCGCTGCAGGGCGTCGGCGGCGCCATCGCGTCCCCGACCTCCCTCGCCCTGATCAGCACCACCTTCCGCGAGGGACCGGAACGCAACCGCGCCTTCGGGGTCTTCGCCGCGGTCTCGGCCGGTGGCGGCGCGATCGGTCTGCTCGCCGGCGGCATGCTGGTGGAGTGGCTGAACTGGCGGTGGGTGCTGTTCGTCAACGTGCCCATCGGCCTGCTCATCGTGCTCGCCACCCCGCGCTACATCAGGGAGTCCGAACGCCACCCCGGGCGCTTCGACATCACCGGCGCACTGACCTCCACCGCGGGCATGGTGCTGCTCGTCTACGGCTTCATCAGAGCCGCGCAGGACGGCTGGCGGGACCCCCTGACCCTCGCCTCGTTCGCCGGAGCGGTCATCGTCCTGGCGGCCTTCATCCTGGTCGAGCGGCGTTCGAAACAACCCATCACGCCGCTGCACATGTTCGCCGACCGCAACCGCGCGGGCACTTACGGCATCATGCTGTGCCTGGCCGCCGCCATCTTCGGCATGTTCTTCTTCCTCACGCTCTTCGTGCAGAACGTGCTGGGGTTCAGCCCGCTCGCGGCCGGACTGGCCTTCCTGCCGGTCAGCGCGGTCATCGCCATCGGCGCCGGACTGGCCTCGCGGTTCCTGCCCGTCTACGGACCCAAGCCGTTCATGGTGGTCGGCGCGATCCTGGCGGCGGCGGGTCTGGCCTGGCTGACCCTGACCGACGTTCACTCCACGTACGCGGGCAGCGTCCTCGGCCCGATGCTCGTCTTCAGCCTGGGCATGGGCATGGAGTTCGTGTCGCTGACGCTCATGGCGCTGTCCAACGTGCCCACGCGGGAGACGGGCGCGGCCTCGGGACTCCTCAACGCCACCCAGCAGGTGGGCGGCTCCCTCGGCCTGTCCATCCTGGTCACGATGTACGGCACGGCCAGCGCCAACGAAGCGGACAAGCAGGTCCCGGACTTCCTCCGGCAGGCGACCCCGGCCGAACGCATCCGGTTCGAACGCACCGGGCAACCGCCCAAGCCCTGGTCCGACGAGATCCTCACCGCCGGAGTGTCGGCCGCCTTCGTCATGGCGGCGATCTTCACCGCGGTCGCCGCGCTGATCGCCCTGTTCGTCATCCAGGTCCGCCCCTCCGACCTGGAACGCCTCAAGGGAGGAGCGAGCCCCGGCCCGATGTGAGGCCCGCCCCAACCCCTCGGACCCGCTAGTGCCGCGGCAGGCAACGTTCGCCCCGTCGCGACGCCCGGCACGCACTCTCGCCGCACCGGGCACAAACCCAAGTACATCCAGTACGAGGGCATGCACCCGGCACGCCGAGAGCACGCACCGGACGCCGCTCCTTGACGGGCAAACGTTGCCTGCCGCGGCACTAGGACCCGATCCGCGCCGCGATGACCGGTGCCGGCCGGTCGGCGATGACCCGGTGCCCACGGTCGTTGGGGTGCACCGAGTCCGTCAGATCGCCCGACTCCAGCCAGCCGGTCGTGTCCACGAAGGAGACGCGCGCGTCACCCCCGGTGACAGCGGCCTTCACCGCGGCCTCGGTCCGCGGGACGAACCGCCCGCGGAACGTCTCCAAGGCGAAGATCCACGCCCGCGGATCAAGTGGTCTGTCGGAAAGGGAAGTTGAGAGGTTCTCGGCCGGCCGTCACCGGCGCGGCCGGGGGAACGTCTCCAGGGCCTCGGCCAGGCCCGCCGCGTCCGTGCCGACCTTGCGGTACACGGACGAGAGCAGCTGCCGCACACCCTGCTCGGTGAGGTGCAGTGCCTTGGCGACGACCGCCGCGGCCTGGCCCCGGGCCGTCATCTCGGCGGCCTTGCGCTCCTGCGCGGTGAGGGTGTCCGTCTGCGGGTACCGCAGGGGCAGCGGCCGCAGCCCGGCCGAGGACAGCTCCTGCCTCGCCCGGGCGGCCAGGCCCTCGGCGCGCCGCAGTGCACGGCTCCTTCCGGGCCTGGTAGAGCCGGTCGGCGGCGTCGTGCAGCCGCCCGGCGCGGGCCACCGCGGCGCCGTGGCCCACCAGGGCACGGGCCAGTTCGTACGCGGCGGGCGACCCCTGGAGGTGGTCGACGGCCTGCGCGTGCAGATCGAGGCCCGCCTCGCCGCCCGTCACCTCCGCCTGGGCGTGCATGGCCTGGCCGATCGCCGATGCGGCGCCGGAGGTGCCGTCGCGGATCTCGGTGACGGCCTTGTGGAACTCCTCCTCGTCACCCACTCCGTGCGAGCTCCGAGGAGTAGGAGAGGGCGGGCTTGAGCCACATCGGGAAGGTCACGTCCTGCGGCGGGCACGGCGGCTCGGCCGACAGGTCGACCTGGCCGAAGGGCGGTTGCCGGTCGGTGGCCTTCTGCTGCCCCAGCCGGCTCCAGTACGTGTGCTCGCACTTGACGACCGACTCCAGGCTGGTGCTGCGGGCGCCGTAGCGTTCGCTCAGCATCGGGACGAGGGTGCTGACCGGGAAGTCCCAGTAGCCGACGATCGCGTCGATGCTCCCGTCGAACGCGTCGAGCACGCCCTGGTCGTGTCGAGCAGCGTGGGCAGGTCCACTTCGCCGACCTGGAGCTCCTACCCCTGCCACCTGCGGCATGCCGCTCCGGACACCGCGCCCGTACCAAACGGCTGGGAACATGCCCGCCCTGAGCCGGACACGGTCGGCACGCTGTGCCGGCTCACACCCCGGCCGGCAAGCCCTGTTCCGCCCAGATGGTCTTGCCCGTCGCCGTCTGGCGGCTGCCCCATCGTTCAGCGAGCTGGGCGACGAGCAGCAGTCCCCGGCCGCCCTCGTCGAAGATCCGGGCCCGGCGCAGATGCGGGGCGCTGCTGCTGCCGTCGGACACCTCGCAGATGAGGGTCGAGTCGCGGATCAGCCGCAGCTCGATGGGGGCGCCGCCGTACCGCAGCGCGTTGGTGACCAGTTCGCTGACGATCAGTTCGGTGGCGAACTGCGCCTCCGCCAGGCCCCATTCGGCCAGCTGCTCGCCCGCCATCTTGCGGGCCCGGGCCACGGCCGCGGGGTCCGGGGGCAGCTGCCAGGTGCGGACCTTCCCGGCGTCGAGCACGGCCGTCCGCGCCAGCATCAGCACGACGTCGTCATCGGCGGGCCGGCCGGTCAGCAGCGCGCTCAGCACCTGCTCGCAGGTCTCCTCGAGCTCCACCGCGGGGCCACCCAGTGCCTGGCGCAGCAGGGAGATCCCGATCTCGATGTCGTGGCCGGGCGCCTCGATCAGACCGTCGGTGTAGAGGGCGAGAAGGCTGTTCTCCTCCAGCTGCACCTCGGCGGCCTCGAACGGCAGGCCGCCCAGGCCCAGCGGCGGCCCGGCCGGCAGGTCCATGAACCGGACGCTGCCGTCGGGCGTGACCAGCGCGGGCGGCGGATGCCCGGCGCGGGCCAGGGTGCAGCGGCGGGACACCGGGTCGTACACGGCGTACAGGCAGGTGGCGCCGACCTGCCCCGACGCCTCCTTTGCCCCGCGCACCTCCGGGCCCTCCTCCCGGTCGAGCCGGATGACCAGGTCGTCCAGCTGGGTGAGCAGCTCGTCGGGGGCGAGATCGACATCGGCGAGCGTGCGCACGGCGGTCCGTAGCCGGCCCATCGTGGCCGACGCCTGGATGCCGTGGCCCACCACGTCCCCCACGACCAGGGCCACGCGCGCGCCGGACAGCGGGATGACGTCGAACCAGTCACCGCCGATGTCCGCACCGGCCCCGGTGGGCAGATAGCGGTAGGCGATGTCCATCGCCGCCAGCTCCGGAAGCCGCTCGGGCAGCAGGCTGCGCTGAAGCGCCAGGGCCGTGCGGCGCTCCCGGGTGAAGCGGCGGGCGTTGTCCACACTGACCGCGGCCCTGGCGACGATGTCCTCCGCGAGCAGCAGGTCGTCCTCGCTGAACGGATCCGGGGTGCGGTGGCGCAGGAAGTGCACCAGGCCCAGGGTCACGCCGCGGGCGCGCAGCGGCACCATCATCACCGAGTGGATCATGTACCTGGTCACGGTCCGGGCGCGGTCGGGGGAGGCCCTGAGCCACCCCAGCATCTCGGGATCCCCCGGCCGGTGCCGGGCGCCCCGCTCGGCGGCCAGGATTCGCAGCGGCAACGTCCCCACCGGGTAAGCGATCGTGTCGCCCGTGGCCACCACCGACTCCGGGCAGCCCTCCAGCACCGATCGCTGTGCCGTGCGCCGCACGGTGGCCGGCGTGCGCGTCGGCAGCGGTCCCGGCTCGTCTCCCCGGGCGACGGACTCCAGCAGATCCACGGTGACGAAGTCCGCGAACCCCCCGGCCACGGCCACCTCCGCCATCTCCTCGGCCGTCCGGGTCACGTCCAGGGTGCTCCCGATGCGCAGACCGGCCTCGTTGAGCACCGCCAGCCGGCGCCGGGCCCAGGACTGCTCGGTCGTGTCGAACACGGTCGCCGACATGCCCTGGACCACACCCGCCTCGTCCTTCAGCGGCGACAAGAACATGGACCAGGCGTGCGGCCGGATCTCGCCCGGGGCCTTGCCGTGCTCCTCGTGGAAGATCATCTCGCCGGTGCGCAGGACCTCCCGCTGGAGGCGGTCGTAGGTGTCGAAGGGCGGGTTCGGCTCGATCTCCCACAGGGTCAGGCCCTTCATCTCCTCCTCGGACCTGCCCATCACCTCGGTCATGGTCTCGTTGGCGCCCACCAGCCGGGCGTCCCGGTCGTAGACCGCCACCGGTACGGGGAGCTGGGCGAGGGTGAGGTCCCACAGGGGCGGGGCCCCGTGCTCGCCCCGCGCGCCCGGGTACGCCGGCACGGTGCCGGTCACGAGCCAGAGACGGCCGCCTTCGGCGTCCAGCAGCGGCGTCCCCTGCAGCCGGACCACGACCCGGTTGCCGTCGCGGTGCCGCAGCGCCACCTCACCGGCCCACCGCCGGCCCTCGGCCGTGTGCCGCCGCGCGGACTCCGGGAGACGGGCGGCGAGCAGGTCGCCGACGGGCCTGCCCACGAGCTCGGCGGGTTCGTAGCCGAGCAGTCGGCGGGCCCCGTCGCTCCACACCGTGATCGCTCCACCGGCGTCGACGACGAACGCCAAGTCCTCCGGTACGCGTTCCTGCACGGTGCCTCCGGATGTGCCGCCGCTGCCTGCTCACGAGTCCTTGCACCCGATTGTCCCGCTACCGGCCCGATGGGGCTCGTCTGCCGCGAAGCACCTCGGTGACCAGCCCGAACGCTCAGATGGCCGCGCGGATCGCCTGCTCGAACCCCTCGACGTGGCCTCGGGCGAGCCGCGCCGCCCGCTCCGGCTCACCCGCGACGATCGCCTCGATCAGCGGCCCGTGCTCCTCGACGTGTCCCGCCATGTCGGACAGGCGGTCGAGGAACAGGCACCAGATGCGGGTGGCGAGGTTGTCGTGGCGGACCAGGGTGTCCTCCAGGTACGGGTTGTGCGCGGCGGCGTAGACCGCGCGGTGGACCTGGAGATCCAGGCGCATCAGCTCGCCGGCGTCCTGCCGGGCGGAATCCGCGCGCTCCAGCTCCTGCCGCAGGGCCGTCAGGACCGTCCGGTCCGCCGCCGTGGCACGCCGCGCGGCCTGGGCGGCGGCCAGGGGTTCGAGTTCCTGGCGCACCTCGGAGATATGGGCGAGGTCGGTGATGTTGACCTCGGTGGCGAAGGTGCCGCGCCGGGGGTAGGTCGTGATCAGGCGCTCGTACTGGAGCCGCTTCAGCGCCTCGCGGACCGGGGTCCGCCCGACGCCGAGGGACTGCGCGAGCTGCTCCTCGTGGATCGGGGCGCCCGGGCGGATCTCGAGCATGACGAGCCGGTCGCGGATGGCGCGGTAGGCGCGCTCGGCGAGGGACAGCTCCTCGCCGCCGGGCTCTGGGCTCCGGGAATCCCCGTTCATGGGCTCGGTCGCCAGCTGCTGCATGAATGCCCCCTTGACCTGTCCGGCGAGCTCCCATACCGTACCGCACAGTCTGATATATCAGTTGCGCATTAGTTGGCTCCCAGGATGGTGCACCCATGGCAACCAGCCCGTCGACCAGCACACTCGCGTCCCCCCTCGCCCTCCCGCTCAGCGAACTGGACCCGGACGTCGCCACCGCCGTACGGGCCGAGCTGCACCGCCAGCAGTCGACGCTGGAGATGATCGCCTCGGAGAACTTCGCCCCGGCCGCCGTGCTGGAGGCCCAGGGCTCGGTCCTCACCAACAAGTACGCCGAGGGCTACCCGGGCCGCCGCTACTACGGCGGCTGCGAACACGTCGACGTCGTCGAGCGGCTGGCCGTCGACCGCGTGAAGGAGCTGTTCGGCGCCGAGGCCGCGAACGTCCAGCCGCACTCGGGGGCGCAGGCCAACGCCGCCGCGATGTTCGCCCTGCTCCAGCCGGGCGACACGATCCTCGGCCTCGACCTGGCGCACGGCGGTCACCTGACCCACGGCATGCGGATCAACTACTCCGGCAAGCTGTACGACGTCGTGCCCTACCACGTGCGCGAGTCCGACCTGCGCGTCGACATGGAGGAGGTCGAGCGGCTCGCCCTCACCCACCGGCCGAAGATGATCGTCGCCGGGTGGTCGGCCTACCCGCGACAGCTGGACTTCGCCGCGTTCCGGCGGATCGCCGACGTGGTGGGCGCGTACCTCATGGTGGACATGGCGCACTTCGCCGGTCTGGTCGCCGCGGGCCTCCATCCGAACCCGGTGCCGTATGCCGACGTCGTCACGACCACCACCCACAAGACCCTCGGCGGCCCGCGCGGCGGCGTCATCCTCAGCCGGACAGGCCTCGCCAAAAAGATCGACTCGGCGGTCTTCCCGGGCCAGCAGGGCGGGCCGCTCCAGCACGTGATCGCGGCGAAGGCGGTGGCGTTCAAAGTGGCGGCGGGGGAGGAGTTCAGGGAACGCCAGCAGCGCACCCTGCACGGCGCCCGCATCCTCGCCGGACGACTGCTGGCCGACGACGTCGCCGAGGCCGGCATCACCGTCCTGACCGGCGGCACCGAGGTCCACCTGGTCCTCGTCGACCTGCGCCACTCGGCGCTCGACGGACAGCAGGCCGAGGACCGGCTGCACCGCATCGGCATCACCGTCAACCGCAACGCCGTGCCGTTCGACCCACGCCCCCCGATGGTGTCGTCGGGCCTGCGCATCGGCACCCCGGCCCTGGCCACCCGCGGCTTCGGCGCGACGCAGTTCCGGGAGGTCGCCGACATCATCGCCGAGGCCCTGAAGGGCGTACAGCCGGACGACGCACTGCGCGAGCGGGTCGGCAGGCTCGCCGCCGCCTTCCCCCTCTACCTGGACGGAGCCCCGGCATGACCGCCCGACCGCTCCCGGAGCACCCGGACTTCCTCTGGCGCAACCCCGAACCGCGCTCCTCCTACGACGTCGTCATCGTCGGCGCGGGCGGCCACGGCCTGGCCACCGCCTACTACCTCGCCAAGAACCACGGCATCACCAAGGTCGCCGTCCTGGAGAAGGGCTGGCTGGCCGGCGGCAACATGGCCCGCAACACCACGATCATCCGCTCCAACTACCTCTGGGACGAGAGCGCCGCGATCTACGAGCACGCGCTCAAGCTGTGGGAGCGGCTCCCCGAGGAACTGGACTACGACTTCCTGTTCAGCCAGCGCGGCGTCCTCAACCTCGCCCACACCCTCCAGGACGTCCGCGAGGGCATGCGCCGGGCCAACGCCAACCGCCTCAACGGCGTCGACGCCGAGTGGCTCGACCCCGACCAGGTCGCCAAGGTCTGCCCCATCCTCAACGTGTCGCCCCGCACCCGCTATCCGGTCCTCGGCGCCACCTTCCAGCCCCGGGCCGGCATCGCCAAGCACGACCACGTCGCCTGGGCGCTGGCCCGCCGCGCCGACGAGCTGGGCGTGGACCTGATCC
Organism: Streptomyces sp. AK010; assembly: GCF_014207295.1. Taxonomy (NCBI): domain Bacteria; kingdom Bacillati; phylum Actinomycetota; class Actinomycetes; order Kitasatosporales; family Streptomycetaceae; genus Streptomyces; species Streptomyces sp. AK010. Next base: position 267,133 of record NZ_JACHCX010000008.1, on the reverse strand, counting down.
AGGGCTGCGAGGTCACCGGCTTCCTCAAGGACGGCGACCGGGTCGTGGGCGTCGACACCAACCGGGGCCGCATCCACGCGGGCCGGGTCGGCCTCGCCGCCGCCGGGCACAGCAGCGTGCTGGCCGAACGGGCGGGCGTACGGCTGCCGGTGCAGTCGCATCCGCTCCAGGCGCTGGTCTCGGAGCTGCACGAGCCGGTTCACCCGACGGTCGTCATGTCGAACCACGTGCACGTCTACGTGTCCCAGGCCCACAAGGGCGAGCTGGTGATGGGCGCGGGCGTCGACTCCTACAACGGCTACGGCCAGCGCGGCTCCTTCCACGTCATCGAGCGGCAGATGGCCGCCGCCGTCGAACTGTTCCCCGTCTTCGCCCGGGCGCACGTGCTGCGCACCTGGGGCGGCATCGTCGACGTCACCCCCGACGCCTCACCGATCATCGGCCGCACTCCCGTGGAAGGTCTGTACGTCAACTGCGGCTGGGGGACCGGCGGTTTCAAGGCCACCCCGGCCGCCGGCTGTACCTTCGCGCACACCATCGCCACCGGCGAGCCGCATCCGCTGAACGCCCCCTTCGCCCTCGAACGCTTCACCACGGGCGCTCTGATCGACGAACACGGCGCAGCGGCCGTGGCCCACTGAGGAGGACTCCACCGTGCTGCTGATCACCTGCCCGTGGTGCGGGCCGCGGGACGAGACCGAGTACCACTACGGCGGACAGGCCCACGTCCCCCATCCCGAGACCCCGGCCGACCTCTCCGACGAGCAGTGGGCCGCGTACGTCTTCTACCGCGACAACCCCAAGGGCCCCTTCGCCGAACGCTGGATGCACGGCACCGGCTGCCGCCGGTGGTTCAACGTCCTGCGCGACACCGCCACCCACGAGGTGCTGACCACCTACCGGCTCGACGAGCCGCGCCCCGGAGGGACCCGATGACCGACCAGCCCTTCCGGCTCCCGCAGGGGGGCCGCGTCGACCGCGGCACCGTGCTGCGCTTCACCGTCGACGGACGGGAGTCGACCGGCCACCCGGGCGACACCCTCGCCTCCGCGATGCTGGCGAACGGACGCGTCGAGGCCGGCCCGTCGCTCTACCGCGGCCGCCCGCGCGGCATCGTCGCCGCGGGCTTCGAGGAGCCCAACGCCCTGGTACAGCTGGACGGCCCCTGTGCGGAGGGCATGCTCCCGGCCACGACCGTCGAGCTGTACGACGGCCTGTCCGCCACGACCCTCTCCGGGATGGGCCGGCTCGACCCGGCACCCGACCCCGCGGTGTACGACAAGAAGTACGTCCACACCGACGTCCTGGTCGTCGGCGCGGGACCGGCGGGGCTCGCGGCCGCCGCGGCCGCCGCCGGTTCCGGCGCGCGGGTGATCCTCGTCGACGACCGGCCCGAGCCCGGTGGTCCGCTGTACTCGGACACCGCGTGGGTCGCCGCCGTCCGGGCGGCCCTCGACGCCGCTCCCGAGGTCGTCGTCCTGCCCCGCACCACGGCCTTCGGCTCCTACGACGACAACTACGTGCTCGCCCTCCAGCGCCGCACCGACCACCTGGGGACCGCCGCCCCCGAGGGGGTCTCACGCCAGCGGCTCTGGCACATCCGGGCCCGTCAGGTGGTGCTGGCGACCGGTGCGCACGAGCGACCTCTGGTCTTCGCCGGCAACGACCGGCCCGGGGTGATGCTCTCCTCGGCCGTGCGGACGTACCTGGGCCGGTACGCCGTGGCGCCGGGTTCGCGGGCCGTGGTGAGCACGACCAACGACAGCGCCTACGACACGGTCGCCGATCTGCACGCGGCCGGGATCGACATCGCGGCCGTCGTGGACGCGCGGCCCGAACCGACCCGGCGGGCGGCCGAGGTGGCCGGGGCCACCGGTGTGCGGCTGCTGACCGGCAGCGCGGTGATCGACACCGAGGGCGGCCACCGGCTCACCGGTGTCACCGTGCGGGCCCTCGAAGCCGACGGCCGGCTCACCGGCGCACCGGAGCGGTTCGACTGCGACCTGCTCGCCGTCTCGGGCGGATGGAGTCCGGTGGTGCATCTGCACAGCCAGCGGCAGGGCCGGCTGCGCTGGGACGAGACGCTGGTGGCCTTCGTGCCCGACGGCGCCGTGCGCGGCCAGCAGGTCGTCGGTGCGGCGCGCGGGACGTACGACCCAGACGGCTGCCGTGCCGAGGGGGCCCGGGCGGGTGCGGTGGCCGCGACGGAGGCCGGCTTCCCGGTCGCCGTACCGCCCGAGCGCGCGCCGCTCCCCGCCGGCCCGACCCGCGCGCTGTGGCTGGTCCCCGGCCCCGACGGCGAACCCGGCACCTGGGACCGTCACTTCGTCGACCTCCAGCGGGACGTCACCGTCGCCGACGTCTGGCGCTCCACCGGCGCGGGCATGCGCGGCGTCGAGCACGTCAAGCGCTACACGTCCCTAGGCACGGCGAACGACCAGGGCAAGACGTCCGGGGTCAACGCGATCGGCGTCATCGCCGAGGCCCTCGGGGGCTCGATGGGCGAGATCGGCACCACGGCCTACCGGGCCCCCTACACACCGATCGCCTTCGCCGCCCTGGCCGGGCGGGAACGCGGCGACCTCTTCGACCCGGAGCGGACCACGCCCCTGCACGCCTGGCACATGGCGCACGGCGCCGAGTTCGAGGACGTCGGGCAGTGGAAGCGCCCCCGGTACTACCCCCGGCCGGGGGAGGACATGGACGCCGCCGTGGCCCGCGAGTGCCGCGCGGCCCGCGAGGGCGTGGCCGTCATGGATGCCTCCACCCTCGGCAAGATCGAGATCCGGGGCGCGGACGCGGGCGAGTTCCTCAACCGGATCTACACCAACGCCTTCAAGAAGCTGAAGCCCGGCACCGCCCGCTACGGCGTCATGTGCAAGCCCGACGGCATGATCTTCGACGACGGTGTGACCCTGCGCCTCGACGACGACCGCTACTTCATGACCACCACGACGGGTGGTGCCGCCGGCGTCCTGGACTGGCTGGAGGAGTGGCTGCAGACCGAGTGGCCCGAACTCGACGTCCACTGCACGTCGGTGACCGAGCAGTGGTCGACGATCGCCGTCGTCGGCCCGAAGTCCCGGGAGGTCGTGGCCCGGCTCGCGCCCGACGTCGACCTGTCCGCCGAGGCGTTCCCGTTCATGGCCTTCCGTGAGACCACCCTGGCCTGTGGCGTCCCGGCACGCATCTGCCGGATCTCCTTCTCCGGCGAACTGGCCTACGAGATCAACGTCTCGGGGTGGTACGGCCTGGCCGTCTGGGAGCAGGTCCACGACGCCGGGCAGCCGTACGGCATCACCCCGTACGGCACCGAGACCATGCACGTCCTGCGGGCCGAGAAGGGGTACGTCATCGTCGGGCAGGACACCGACGGCACGGTCACCCCGCAGGACGCGGGCATGTCCTGGGTGGTGTCGAAGCACAAGGAGTTCATCGGCAAGCGGTCCTTCTCCCGCGCCGACACCGCCCGCACCGACCGCAAGCACCTGGTCGGCCTGCTTCCGAGCGACCGCACGACCCGGCTCCCCGAAGGGACCCAACTCGTCGCGCCAAACGTCACCTTGGAGACGGTGCCGGTGCCGATGCTCGGGCACGTCACCTCCAGCTATCACAGCCCGGCACTCGGCCGTCCCTTCGCCCTCGCCCTCGTCGCCGGCGGACGGGCGAGGATCGGCGAGACCCTGCTCGCCCCGGTGGGCGAGGACCTGGTGCCCGTCGAGGTGACCGACTGTGTCCTCTACGACCCCGAAGGGACCAAGCGCGATGGCTGAGACAGGCACCGAGACGCTGCGCCGGAGCCCCCTGGCCCATCTGGAGGAGCGGATGCGGGAGGCCGCGGTCACCGGCGCACGCGGCGTCACGCTCACCGAACTGCCGTACCTCACCATGGTCAACCTGCGCGTCGACCCCTCCTCCGAGACGGCCGGCCGGATCGAGACGGCCCTGGGGGCGCCGCTCCCGCGCCGGTGCGGTGACACCGCCGCGTCCGGCCCCCGCACGATCCTCTGGCTGGGCCCCGACGAATGGCTCGTGCTCTCCCCGCCCGAGGAGGCCGTCGCGTCGCGGGAGCCGGAGGGCGTCGCGTTGCGGGAGCCGGAGGCCGTCGCGTTGCGGGACGCGCTGGGGTCGGATCCGGGGTCGGTCGTGGACGTCTCCGCGAACCGCACCACGCTGGAGCTGAGCGGCCCCTGCGCCCGGCAGGTGCTGGAGAAGGGGTGCCCGCTCGACCTGCATCCCCGGGCCTTCGGTCCGGGCCGGGCGATGTCGACCACGGTGGGGCCCGTCTCCGTACTGCTCTGGCAGGTCGACGACGCACCGACGTACCGGCTGCTGCCGCGCTCCTCGTTCGCCGACTACCTGGCGCGCTGGCTCGTCGACGCGATGAGCGAGTTCAGCCGACCGGAGGTGCCGTGATGGAACCGGCCGAGCACATCCTCACCCTCGACTGCCCCGAATCGCCCGGCATCGTCGCCGCCGTCTCCCGTTTCCTGCTCGACCACGGCAGCGACATCATCGACAACCACCAGTTCGGTGACCGCCGGGACGGCCACTTCTTCATGCGGGTGCGCTTCGCGGCACCCGGCGGCGAGGACACCACAGAGCTCCTGCGCCGTGAATTCACCGGCGTGGCCGCGCCGTTCGCCATGCGCTGGCACCTCGAACCGGTCGGCACCCGCCGCCGCGTACTGATCATGGTGTCCCGCTACGACCACTGCCTCAACGACCTGCTCTTCCGCACCCGCAGCGGGGATCTGCCCATCGACGTGGTCGCGGTGGTCTCCAACCACCGCGACCACGAGGCGCTGGTCACCTGGCACGGCATCCCGTTCTTCCACGTGCCCGTCACCGCCGCGACCAAGCCGGAGGCCGAGGCCCGGCTCCTCGGCATCGTCGACTCGTTCGACGTCGAACTGGTCGTCCTGGCGCGCTACATGCAGGTGCTCTCCGACGACCTGTGCACCCGGCTGCCCGGCCGGATGATCAACATCCACCACTCGTTCCTGCCGAGCTTCAAGGGCGCCAAGCCCTACCACCAGGCTCACGAACGCGGCGTCAAACTCGTCGGCGCGACCGCCCACTACGTCACGGCGGACCTCGACGAAGGCCCGATCATCGCCCAGGAGGTCATCGACGTCGACCACAGCCACACGCCCGAGGACCTCGCCGCCATCGGCCGCGACGCGGAGTCGGCGGCCCTGGCGCGGGCGGTGCGCTGGCACTGCGAGGGCCGGGTGTTCGTCCAGGGCCGCCGCACGGTGATCCTCCGCTGAGGCCGGGGCCGGTCGAGGATCGTTCCGGGCCGGTCGATGTGGATCGTTCCGGGCCGCTCGATACGGATCAGGGGCTGCTGCCCGGTCGCGACGAGCCCCCGCCGGCCGCCCCCGTCCTGTTCCTGAGGGGTCCGCTCGTGCACGTACGCTCCTTCGGCAGGGGAGGATGCTCGGGTCCGTCAGCCGGCCAGGCGTTCCGCGAGCAGGAACCCGCCGACGACGATCATCATCGCACCGGAGACCCGGGTCACCACCCGGGCTGCGGAGGGCCTGGTCCTCAGGACCGTGCGGGCGAGGACTCCTACGGTGAGGTAGACGACGGCGCAGGCGGTCATGTGCAGCGAGCCGAGCAGACCGGTCTGACCGGCGACCGGCCACGCCCCCGCCGGATCGATGAACTGCGGGAACAGGGAGAAGTACAGCAGGAGCGCCTTGGGATTCAGGCCGCTGATCCCGATTCCCCTGAGCATGACCCGCAGCCGGGAGGAGCCCTCGGTGCCCGCCTCCGCCTCTGAGGCCGTCAGGGGCGCCGGCCGGCGGAGCACTCCCCAGCCGAGCCACACCAGGTAGCCGGCCCCGGCCATGGTCAGCGCGGTGAGCAGCGTCCCGGAGCTCGCCACGATCACCACCAGTCCGGCCACCGCGAGCAGGGTGTACCCCGCGTATCCGGCCACCAGCCCGGCGACCGCCGGCACGACCGACCGGTCCCGCAGGCCCGCCGTGATCGCGTAGGCCCAGTCCGCGCCGGGCGTGAATATCAGCAGCAGATCCACTGCCAGGAAGGCCGCCAGCGTGGTCGTGTCCATCGATCGTTCCCTCTCACGTGCTGTGGTGCGAGAGGAAGGCTAGGCCGGATCGGCCCGAATGTGTTCCCTTCTTTACTCCTTGATCGCGCGATCTGGGGCAGAATCTTCTCCATGGATGCCCTGGACCGGAAAATTCTTACCGAGCTGCAGCTGGACGGCCGTCTCACGGTCACCGAGCTGGCCGCACGGGTGAAGCTGAGCGTCTCGCCCTGCCACCGCAGGCTGCGCGATCTCGAACGCGAGGGTGCGATCCGCGGCTACCGCGCGGTGGTGGACCCGGCCGCCGTGGGCCTGAACTTCGAGGCCCTGGTCTTCGTCACTCTGCGCTGGGAGGACGCCGACACGGTCTCCGCGTTCGAAGAGGCCGTGGCCGCCGTCCCGCACGTGCTCCAGGCCCAGCGCCTGTTCGGCGAACCCGACTACTTGCTGCGCGTCGCCACCACCGACCTGGGCGCCTTCCAGCAGCTCTACGACCAGCGGCTCGCAAGGCTGCCCGGCGTGCAGCGCCTCAACTCCACGCTCGTCATGAAGCACATCGTCGACGACCGCCCGCTGCCCGAGTGAGCGGCCGTCGCGCACGGGGCGGGCCTCATGCGTCCGGCCCTCCGGCGAAAGGCATCGTCCGCCATTGCTCCACGGCCGGTTTCAGCGCGTCCACCAGCAGGGGCAGCTGCGGCGCCAGCGCGAGGCACGCCACCGCGCGGGACATGCCCACCGCGTTGACGACCCGCAGCACGTCCCGGTCCAGCCGGCGAAGACCCAGGCGCCCGGCGGTGGCGTCGTACGCGGCCTCGCACTCGGGGCCGAAGGCCGCCAGATCCCACTCGACCGGCCCGAGTGTGGTCAGTTCGAAGTCGGAGTACAGCACGCCGTGCGGCCCGGAGACGATGTTGGCCGCGGGGGCGTCCCCGTGGATCGGCTGGAGCCTGACGCCGGGGAACACGGCCTCGAACCCCGCGCGTGAGCCGACGGCCGGCTCCAGCACCTCGCACTCGCGCCGCGCCCGGTCCAGATCGGCCGGAACGGACACGGCGGAGCGGGAACGTCCCGGGGGACCGGCTCGTTGCTGCCCATGAGTTCACGCAGGTCCGAATCCGCCCGGCGGGCGGGTCCGGCGCGCGTTCGAGTTTCTCCCCACGTCGTCCACCCAGGGAGCATCGTGCCCGACACCCCGTCCGACCCGTCCACCGTCCTCCCCGCACTCCCGGCCCTGAGCGCGCAGGCCGAGCGGCTGATCGAACTGGGGGTGCACGAGAGGGCGGGACTGTCCGCCGACGAGATCCGCACCTTCGGCGCGCAGGCCGCGGCCAGTGCCGACGGCGACGGTGCCCTGCTCGCCGTGCACCCGGACCGTGCCCCCGCCTCCGCCCTCGCACCGCTGCTCCGCCGCGACGGCAAGCCGGGCTTCGTCGTCGTCGACATGCCCGACGTCGACGAGTTCACCCCCTGTTCCCTCGAACTGCCCGACGCTCCGCTCTACCTGGTCTCCGGCATCGACCGCGGCGACCACATGTCCAACTGGTCCCCGGACGAGGCCCTGCCCGCCCTCGCCAAGGAGGACCGCACCCCGCTGGTGCTCACCGAGGGCATCCACTGGGTGCTCCAGCAGCCCGAGGTCCTGGAGCGCAACCTCTGCTTCATGACCATCGGCTCCCGGTTGCGCAAGCCCAACGGCACCCTGGACGCCCGCACCCCGGCCATCTGGATCAGCAACGGCACCGGCCGGGACGGCCGCGAGCGCCGCAACGCCCCCAAGGTCGGCTGGTGCTGGTGGAACAACCGGCACACCTGGCTGGGCTTCGCGTCCACGACGGGCCGCAGAGGCTGACGCCCGTCACCGCACGAACCGGATGAGCGGCACCGGCCGGCCCGCGGTCAGCGCGGTGAGGCTGGGCCGGGCCCGCGCTGAAGTCCCCGCCCGGCAGCAGCCGGAACGTCCGGGCGGCCTCCGGTGCGAGGCGGGAACAGGACAGCGCGAAGGCGGAGTCGATCCGCAGATCGCCCGCGCAGCGCGGCATCGAAGAGGTCACGCTCGGCCTTGCCGACGGGTCGGACGAGCGCGGCCGGGTCTACCTCGACCACGCCTCCACCCGGCTCAGCGAGGCACGCCGCCTGATGCGTCCAGCCTGCGGTCCTCGTCGGCGAGGCGGCCGGCGAGCTGATCGAGGCTTTAGTCGGTGCGGTGGCCGGCCGAGCCCGCCGGAGGAGGCGGTCGAGGCCAGCGGCCTGGAGTGGACCCACCTCTCGCCGGTGGAACTCATGTCCAACGCGCTGGAATGGGCCGAGTCCATCACCTCCGAGGGCGTCGTCCTCGACGAACCCACGACCGGGCTGCACATGTCGGACGTCGACACCCTGGTCGCCCTGCTGAACCGGTGGGTGGACCGCGGCAACACCGTTGTGGTCATCGAGCACAACACGTCGTCCGACAGGCCGACTGGGTCGTCGACCTCGGCCCGGACGGCGGCAAGCACGGCGGCGAGATCGTCCTCACCGGCACCCCGCGCGAACTGCTGAAGTCCGACGTCTCCGTGACCGGCGCGTACCTGCGTCAGTACCGCGACGCCTGATCCGCCCTCCCCTCCCGCGGTGCCGACCCGGCACGGCACCGCGGGAGGGGGTGTTCAGGCCGGTTCGCCCTGGGGTCCCCGCAGCGCCTGGTACACCGACCACACCACCGCCACCAGCGGTACGGCCACCACCGCGCCGATCACCCCCGCCGCGACCGCTCCGCCGACCACCGCCAGGGCGACCACCACCGGGTGCAGACGGACGGCCCAGCTCATCACGATGGGGTGCAGGAGGTGGCCCTCGATCTGGCCGATGACCACGATCAGGGCGACGACCACCAGGGCGATGAGCGGTCCCTTCGACGCCAGGGCGACGACCGCCGCGACCGCCAGGGCGATGGGCGAGCCGATCAGGGGGATGAACGCGGCCATGAACTCCAGCAGGGCCAACGGCACGGCGAGCGGCACCCCGAGGGCGAACAGCGCGATTCCCACGAGGACCGCGTTGGTCGCCGCCACCAGCAGGATGCCGTGGGTGTACCCGGTGAAGGTCCGCCACGCCGCCCCGGCCCCGACGGCGACCCGCTGCCGGGCCCGTTCGGGGAGCTGGCCGCACAGCCACTGCCACTGCTTCTCGCCGGAGTGCGTGAAGAACACCGCGCAGAACAAGGCCAGCGCGAGCACGGTCAGCACCTCGACCAGCCTGCTCGCGCCGCTGAGCGCCGTACTGATGAGGGTGGAGCGGTGGTCCGACAGGAGCTTGCCGATCCGGGACTGGAGATCGTCGAACGCGTCCGCGGGCAGCCGGAAGGGCGGTTCCTCCAGCCGGCGCTCGATCCGGTCGATCCCCGCCATGAACTCCTTCTCCAGCCCGGTCCGCTGATCCGCCACGGTCTCACCCACCAGGGCCAGTGCCCCGAGCACGAGGACGATGCCGCCGATGAGGGCGGTGGCGACCGCGAGCGGCCGGGGCATGAACCGCGCCAGCAGACCGGCCGCGGGACGGAGCACCGCCGTGACGACCAGACCGAGGAAGACGGCCACGGCGACCCGGTGGAACTGTCCGAGCAGGGAGAACGCGACCCGGACGACGATGCCGACCGCGATGAGCCGCCACGCGTACGCGGCCGCGGTCCGCAGTACGCCCGGCACGCGCGACTCGGCGTCGTTCAGGTCCGGCAGCGCCGAGACGGGTGGATCGGGGGGCGTCGACACCTCATGCCCGTACCACCCACCGGCCGTCGGACAGCGGAACCGGCCCGAAATTCCCCCGAAGGCCGGTACCGGCCCGGCGGACGGCGCGGTCGAGCGCGGCGCTCCGAGCAGCGCCGCCACCCGATCAAACAGCGCCGAACAGCCCCAGCATGGCCGAATCCCCGCGCCACTGCCGCTCGACACAGCCGGGGAACACCACGTTGGCCCCCTGGCCCCCGGGCCCGCTCGGTCAGAGGTCGAACTCGTGCGGCGGCAGGCCGAGGGCGTAGCACGCCTCGCGGACCACCGCTTGCTCGTCCTTGTCGAAGTCGCCGTCGGCGCCGCCGATGACGATGCCGATCTGGACGACGGCCCGCGCTTCTGCGGGCTTCTTCTTCGCCTTGGCGATCTCCTGCATGACGCTCACCTTGCCGAAGTCGAAGTCGGCGGTGAGCTTGACGAGGTTGTCCTCGAAGCGGCGGCGCAGGTCGTCGGCGGGGAAGTTCTGCAGCACCTCGTTGGTGGCGATGAGCTGGGCGACGCGCTGCCGTTCGGCCGGGTCGACCGTGCCGTCGGCGGCGGCCACCAGGGCGCACATGGCCATACTGGAGTCGCGGAAGGCGCCGCTCTTCAGGTCGTTCTTCTTCGCGATCAGCTGGGTCTGCATCGTCGAGGCGGATTCCTTGAGACGGTCCCACCGGGTCATGAGAGCTGCTCCATAAGCGTCGGCAGCTTCTACAACACTGTAGAAGCTGCCAGCCTCCCGGCCTGGACGTGCCGTACCCGCCCGAGGTGTGGACGAGGCCAATCCCTCGCAGGCCGACGGCACTCGGCGAATCGGGTCCGCGGCGTCACGCGTGTTCGATCTGTCGGACATTGTTCGAAACCTCTTGACGTTGCCCCGGGCGTCGCTGAGACTCTCGCCACACACTTCACCTGCGTGCAACGGCAGGCCCACGGCAGGGACTTGCCGTCGCCTCGCCGGCCGCTCGTCCTTTCCGTTCCGCCTTGTCCGTCATCAGCCATGCCTCAGCAGGGAACCTCGACATGACGCACGTCGCACGACTTCGCAGCCGCGCGAGACGCCGGGCGGGCCATCTCGCCGGACTGACCGCCGCGTCGATGCTGCTCACCCTCGCCGGACCCACCGCCTCCGCACACGCGGCACCGACGGCTCCACAGGCCCCCAAGGCCCCGGCCGCCGAAGCCGCGGAGATCACCGACGGCCTGGCCCTCTGGTACAAGCTCGACGCGACCTCGGGCGGCACCGCCACCGACGCCTCAGGAAACGGCCGGACCGGCACGGTCAACGGCACCGCGGACTGGTCGGCATCCGGCCAGGGGCTCGCCTTCAACGGATCGGACACCTACATCAAGGTGCCGGACGACGTCATGAAGGGCATGAACGCGATCACCGTCTCCATGGACGTGCTGATCGACTCCGCCCAGAGCACCCCCTACTTCCTCTACGGCTTCGGCAACACCAGCGCGGGCACCGGCAACGGCTACCTGTTCACCACCGGCAACTCCTTCCGCACCTCCGTCGCGACGGGCAACTGGTCGACCGAGCAGACCACCAAGCCGTCCGACTCCCACAACCTGACCCGCGGCGTGTGGAAGCACGTCACCTACGCCCAGACCGGCTCCACGGGCGTGCTCTACGAGGACGGCGTCGAGGTCGGCCGCAACACCTCGGTCACCACCACGCCCGGCGCCATCGGCTCCGGCACCACCAAGGCCAACTACATCGGCAAGTCCGTCTACGACGGCGACAAGCTCTTCAAGGGCCGGATACGCGACTTCCGGGTGTACGACAGGGCCCTGGACGGCTCGGAGGTCGAGCAGCTCTCCCTCCCCGTCGCCACGCAGGGCGTCGCCGACGACAATGACGCCCTCAGCCTCGGCGACATCAGCGGCGTCACCTCCGACCTGGACCTGCCGAGGACCGGCCCCGCGGGCGGCTCCGCCATCAGCTGGAAGAGCGACAACCCGTCCGTGGTGTCCGACACCGGCAAGGTGACCCGCCCCGAGGCCGGCTCACCCGACGGCCACGCCACGCTCACGGCGACCCTGAAGAAGGGCACCGTGACCGGCACCAAGACCTTCGACGTCACGGTCCGGCCCGCACTCGACGACGCGGCCGCCGTCCGGCAGGCCGCCGAGGCGCTCACGGTCCACAACCTCGACGACGCCCGCGGCAACCTCACCCTCCCAGGGAGCGGTGCCCTCGGCACGGCCGTCACCTGGTCCTCCGCCAAGCCGGACGTCGTCTCCGCCGACGGCGAGGTCCACCGCCCCGCGCACGGCGACGGCACCACGACGGTCGAACTCACCGCCACCGTCACCAAGGGCGAAGCGAAGGCGACCCGCGTCATGACGGCCGAGGTGCCCGAACTGCCCGCCGAGGCGGCCCTCAAGGGCTACATGTTCAGCTACTTCACCGGCGAGGGCACCTCCGACGGCGAACAGCTCTACGCCGCCCTCAGCAAGGGCAACGACCCGCTGCACTGGCGCGAACTGAACGACGGCAAGCCGGTCCTCACCTCCACGCTGGGCGAGAAGGGCCTGCGCGACCCGTTCATCATCCGCTCCCCGGAGGGCGACAAGTTCTACCAGATCGCCACCGACCTCAGGATCTACGGCAACGGCGACTGGGACGCCGCCCAGCGCACCGGCAGCAAGTCCATCATGGTCTGGGAGTCCACCGACCTGGTGCACTGGACGAACCAGCGCCTGGTCAAGGTCTCACCCGACAACGCGGGCAACACCTGGGCCCCGGAGGCGTTCTACGACGCCGAGCGCGGCGAGTACGTCGTCTTCTGGGCGTCGAAGCTGTACGGCAACGCCGATCACTCCGGCGACACGTACAACCGCATGATGTACGCCACCACCCGCGACTTCTACACCTTCAGCGAGCCCAAGGTCTGGATCGACCGCGGCTACTCGGTCATCGACTCCACGATGATCCGGCACGACGGCACGTACTACCGGCTGTCCAAGGACGAGCGGAACAACAGCTCCTCCACTCCCAACAGCAAGTTCATCTTCCAGGAGAAGAGCGACTCGATCCTGAACCCGTCCTGGACCGCCGTCGCCGAGGGCATCGGCAAGGGCGCGATGAACGCCGCCGAGGGACCGCTGGTGTTCAAGTCCAACACCGAGGAGAAGTGGTACGCGTTCCTCGACGAGTTCGGCGGCCGCGGCTACATCCCGTTCGAGACGACCGACCTCGACTCCGGCACCTGGACCCCCTCCACCGGCTACGACCTGCCCGCCAAGCCCCGCCACGGCACCGTGCTGCCGGTCACCCAGGCCGAGTACGACCGGCTGCTGCGCGCCTACCAGTCCGACCAGATCGTGAAGAGCGTCGAGGACGTGTCGGTCAAGACCCGGGTCGGCGACGCCCCCGTTCTGCCGGCCACGGTGATCGCCGAGTACGCCGACGGCGTCAAGCGTCCCGTCGCGGTCACCTGGGAGGACGTACCGGCGTCGAAGTACGCCCAGGCCGGCACCTTCACCGTGACCGGCAGCCTGCCGGACGGGACCGCGATCCCGGTCCGGGCCGAGATCACCGTGTCCGACGACGGGCCGGACACCCCGGACGGTCTGCTGCTGCACTACGACTTCGACGAGACGGGCGGCACCATCGCCCGTGACTCCAGCGGGCACGGCCACCACGGCACCTATGTCCGCACGCCCGACTTCGGCACCGGTGTCGACGGCGGCTCGTTCAGGATGTCCGGCGGCTCGGACTCGCCGTATGTGAAGATCCCGAACGGCGTGCTGAAGAACGCCGGCAGCGTGACGGTGTCGACGTACGCCAAGTGGAAGGGCGGCAGCAGCTTCCAGTGGCTGTTCGGGCTCGGTCCCGACAGCGACAGGTACCTGTTCGCCACTCCGTCCAACGGCGGCTCCAGCCTCTACTCGGCCATCACGAAGGCGAGTTGGTCGGCGGAGTCGAAGCTCACGGCCGGCTCGCAGCTCACCCCCGGCCAGTGGCGGCACGTCACGGTGACGCTGGACGGCGCCACCGGCACGATGCTCCTCTACGCCGACGGCATCGAGGCGGCCCGCACCACGACCACCGTCAAGCCGTCCGAGTTGTACAGCGCGGCCAAGGATTACAGCGGCTACATCGGCCGGTCCCTCTACGCGGCCGACCCGTACTTCGGCGGCGAGGTCGACGACTTCCGCATCTACGACCGTGCCCTCACCGGCACCGAGGTCATGCGCCTGAGCGGCAACACGGCGGGCATCGCCAAGGCGACGCACCCGGCGCTCAAGGTCGACGCGCTCGTCGACAACGCGGCCGGTACGATCACCCTGCCGATGAAGGCGGGCACCGATCTCACCGCGCTGGCACCGGAGTTCACCCTCGCCGAGGGCGCGACCATCAGCCCCGCCTCCGGCAGCGTGCACGACTTCACCAAGCCCGTGACCTACGAGGTCACCGGGTCGGACGGCAAGAAGCGCAGCTGGAAGGTCTCGGCGCTGATCATGAAGACCCCGGTCCTGCCGGGGCTGAACGCCGACCCGAACATCGTGCGCTTCGGCGACACCTTCTACCTCTACCCGACGACCGACGGCTTCGACGGCTGGAGCGGCACGCAGTTCAAGGCCTACTCGTCCACGGACCTGGTCCACTGGAAGGACCACGGCGTCATCCTCGACCTGGGGCCGGACGTCGGCTGGGCGGACAGCCGGGCCTGGGCGCCGGCGATGACGGAGAAGGACGGGACGTACTACTTCTACTTCTGCGCCGACGCGAACATCGGCGTGGCCGTCTCCGACTCGCCCACCGGCCCCTTCAAGGACGCCCTGGGCAAGCCCCTGCTGAAGGCCGGTGACTTCCGCGGCCAGATGATCGACCCGGCGGTCTTCACCGACGACGACGGCAAGCAGTACCTCTACTGGGGCAACGGCCGCGCCTACGTCGTCCCGCTGGGCGACGACATGACCTCCATCGACACCTCGAAGGTCACCGACATCACCCCGAGCGGCTACAACGAGGGCACCTTCGTCATCAAGCGCAAGGGCACCTACTACTTCATGTGGTCGGAGAACGACACCCGGGACGAGAACTACCGCGTCGCCTACGCGACCGGCCCCTCGCCCACCGGCCCGTGGACCAAGCGGGGCGTGATCCTTGAGAAGGACCTGTCCCTGGGCATCAAGGGACCCGGACACCACTCCGTCGTGCACGTCCCGAACACCGACGACTGGTACATCGCCTACCACCGCTTCGCCATCCCCGGCGGCGACGGCACCCACCGCGAAACCACCGTCGACAAGATGGAGTTCGGCTCCGACGGCCTGATCGAGAAGGTCGTCCCGACCCTCGGCGGCATCGACCCGGTCACCGTCGTCCACGCCGGGCCGGACGCCACCGGGGCCGAGGGCGAGGCGATCACCCTCGCCGGCACCGTCTCCGGGGCGGGCACCCCCGAGTGGACCGTCGAGGACGGCGCCCCGTGCACCGTCGACGACCCCGCGGCGGCCCGCACGACCGTCACCTGCACCGACGACGGCACCTTCCGGGCGACCCTGACCGGCGGGCGTTCCAGCGACACCACCACGGTCAAGGTCTCCAACGCCGCCCCGACGATCACGTCCGCCAAGGGCCCCGGCTCGCCGCTCCCGGCCGGCGAGGCCGCCGTGGTCACCGCGTCCTTCGACGACCCGGGCACATCCGACAGCCACACTTGCGAGGTCGACTGGAAGGACGGCGGCCGGCCGACGACCGGCACGGTCACCGCCTCCGGCTGCCGCGCCGCACACGTCTACGACGACGCTGGCATCCACCGCCCGGTCGTCACGGTCACCGACGACGACGCGGGCACGGACACCACCACCCTGGCGGAACTGATCGTCTACGACCGGTCCGCCGGGCCCGCCGCCGGAGCCGGCACGATCACCTCGCCGGCCGGCGCCTACCCGGGCGGGCCGGGGCTGACCGGAAAGGCGGCGTTCACCCTGGCCGCCCAGTACCGGAAGGGAGCCACCGTCCCCGTGGGCAAGGCCACGTTCGTCTTCGGGCCCGCCCGGCTCACGTTCCGCTCGACCGGCTCCGACTGGCTCGTGGTGAACGGCTCCCAGGCCGTCCACCAGGGCACCGGCACGGTGGGCGGCAAGAGCGGCTACGCCTTCAGGATCACCGCCACCGACGGACCGGACACCTTCCGCATCAGGATCTGGAAGAAGTCCACCGGCGATGTCCTGTACGACAACAGGACCGGTGCGAAGACCAAGGGCGTCATCACGGTCGGACACCGCACGTAGGAGCACTCGGCGAGTCGCCGGGACCCGGCCCGAGAGCCCGGTCCCGGCAGCCCGGGCCTTCCTCGCTCCGCAGCTCCCGCGCAGCGCCCCGTGCTAGCGTTGACTGTTTGCCGCTCACTGCGCCGGTGACCCGTCCGGTGTCCCTGGCCGGTGACCGCATCCCCGCCGCGCCTTCCTCGGTACGGTTTCTCAGGAGGAAGGCTTTCCGTGAGCGAATCAGCACCCCGCGATGCCCGGCGACAGGACTCGGCGTTTCCTTCGGCAGCCTCCTTCGCAGAGCTGGGGCTCCCGGCCGAGGTTCTGCGAGTGCTCGACGAACACGGTGTGACCGTTCCCTTCCCCATCCAAAAGGCGGCCCTGCCGGCCGCGCTCGCTGGGCGGGACGTCCTGGGCCGTGGCCGCACCGGGTCCGGCAAGACGCTCGCCTTCGGGCTGGGGATGCTCGCCCGGACGGCCGGGCGGCGTGCTCAGCCCAAAGAGCCGCTGGCGCTCGTCCTGGTGCCCACCAGGGAGCTGGCGCAGCAGGTGGGTGAGGCGCTCACCGCGTACGCCGAGGC
Organism: Streptomyces sp. AK010; assembly: GCF_014207295.1. Classification (NCBI taxonomy): domain Bacteria; kingdom Bacillati; phylum Actinomycetota; class Actinomycetes; order Kitasatosporales; family Streptomycetaceae; genus Streptomyces; species Streptomyces sp. AK010. The sequence continues at coordinate 250,514 of NZ_JACHCX010000008.1, read as the reverse complement.
GCTGGGACTGCGGCTCGCGACCGTGGTGGGCGGAGTGTCCATCGGACGGCAGGCCACCGCGCTGCGCGACGGCGCCGAGATCGTCGTCGCCACGCCCGGCCGGCTGCACGACCTCATCGAGCGCAACGGCTGCCGACTGGGACGGGTGCGCATCACGGTCTTGGACGAGGCCGACCAGATGTGTGACATGGGGTTCTTGCCACAGGTCACCGAGATCCTGGACCAGGTGCGTTCCGGCGGGCAGCGCATGCTGTTCTCCGCCACCCTCGACCGCGACGTGGACCAGCTGGTGCACCGCTACCTTCGCGACCCCGCCGTCCACTCCGTGGACCCCTCGTCCAGCGCGGTGTCCGCGATCGACCACCACGTCTTCGTCGTGCACGGCCCGGACCGGTACGCGGTGACGACGGAAATCGCTGCCCGGGACGGCCGCGTGCTGCTGTTCCTGGACACCAAGCACGGCGTCGACCAGCTCACACGGCACCTGCGGGCCAGCGGCGTGGCCGCCGCCGCCCTGCACAGCGGGAAGTCCCAGCCGCAGCGCACCCGGACCCTGGCCCAGTTCAGGAACGGGCAGGTCACCTCGCTGGTGGCGACGAACGTCGCCGCGCGCGGCCTGCACGTCGACGACCTCGACCTCGTGGTCAACGTCGACCCGGCCACCGATCCGAAGGACTACCTGCACCGCGCGGGCCGCACGGCTCGGGCCGGGCGCTTCGGCACGGTCGTGACCCTCGTCCTGTCGGGGCAGCGCCGTGAGACGAGCCAGGTCATGGCCGACGCCGAAGTTGCTCCCAAGGTCAGTAAGGTGCGGTCAGGCGAGGCGGAGCTGAGCCGGATCACCGGGGCCAGGGCCCCTTCAGGAGAGCCTCTCGACGGTGGGCCGGCCGCACCGCGCCCCAAGAACCACAACGCCCCGTTCCGAGGCCTGGGCAGCACCAAGGACGCGAAGAGCGGCTCCGCCGGCCGGTCGTCCCGTAGGAGTAGCGAGGCCCGCAAGCTCGCGGAGGCCCGCAGGGCGGCCCGGGTGCGGCGCGGCGGCTGAGCGCGGCGCTCGAACCACCGCGCGGTGTCTTCTCCGCGGGCACTGCCGGGACGGACGGACCTCCGGGGCCGGGGCACGCCCCGCCGCCGCGCCATGGCTCCAGGGATGACGGCCGGTTCGGGCGCCTGACCGCCGAGCTGTGACAGCGTCATGACGATGCTGCCGAACATGAACATCAAAAGGCGTGACACGACGGCCACCGCGGAAAAGAGCCAACTACCTGAAGGAGGAGAGGTTCTGCGGCAGTAGGGGAGCACGGCTTGCACCCTTCCGTCAGGAGCCGACCGTCGCTGAAACCGGACCGGGTCCGGTCTCCGCGACCTGCATTTTCGCGCATGTCGCACTATTCCGCGAGGCGACGCCGCATCTCGCTGCAAGCGTGCGAGAACGGGCAATCCCGGTAAGCTGGATGAGGGCATGTCGACCCCTCGGCGCAGAAGTGGCCAGCACAACGGTGAGCGTGTATACCGGAGGGCCATGTTCACCGGAAAACGTGTTCACAGGCGATCGGGGCCGAGTCCCGGCCCGGGCCGGGGAATTCTCCTTCGTCAGCTCGGTCCCACGGCCCTCTTCGCCGCCCCGTGCCGTTCGCCCAGCTCACCCCGCCCGACAAGTGGTCCTCTCAGGAGATTGGTTGGGATGAACGCGCGACTGCGAAGCCAGACCGCGATGGTCGTTTTCAGCTCATGTATCGTCATGCTGACGGCGCTCTACTACGTATTTCCGGAACAGCGGCTGCTCTTCGTCGCCATTGGAGTGACCGGCGTCATCGGTATCGTCCTCGGTGTCTTTCTCAACCATCCGGCGCATCGACTTCCCTGGCTGCTTCTCGGCGCGGGGAATTTCGCCTTTGTCGCAGGCCAGGCCACCCAGATCATTCTCATTGAGTTGTTCAACGAAGAGATCCCATTCCCGTCGATCGCTGACGGCTTCTATCTCGCGGCATATCCGCTCTATGCAGCAGCGCTGCTGGGCTTTGTGCACTGGCGCACGAGTTGGCGCGACAGGGCGAGCCTCGTCGACGCGCTGACGCTGACCGTCGGCCTGGCGCTGCTGTCGTGGCTCTTCCTCATCGATCCGTACACCCGCGAGGTAGGCCTCACCTGGGTGCAGAAGGCGTTCGCCATCGCCTATCCGCTCGGTGACATCCTCGTCCTGGCGATGCTGCTGCGGCTGCTCGTCGGCCGTGGCGGCAAGAGCCGCTCGCTCATGCTGCTCACCGCGGGTACCGTCGGCCTGCTCACCGCCGACGTGCTGTACGGCCTGATCCAGCTGAACGGGACGTGGCGCACGGGTAGCGCGGTCGAACTCGGCTGGGCCGTCCTGTACGGAGCCTGGGCGCTTGCCGCGCTCCATCCGTCCATGCGCCTGCTGACGCAGCCACTGCCATGGCGAGTCGAGACCGGCACGGGCCGGCTGGCCCTTCTCACCCTGGCGTCGCTCATCGCGCCCGCCATCCTCCTGACGGAGGCGGTGCGCGGCGTGAGGTCCAACGTCGGCGTCATCGGGGCCTTCTCCGCGGTGCTCTTCCTCCTCGTGCTCTACCGCCTGGCGGGGGTGGTCGCGACCCACCGGCGGGCCGTCGGCCGGGAGAAGGCACTGCGCAACGCGGTGTCGTCACTGGGCGGAGCGGGCGAGCTGCGGGATGTGGCCGCGGCCGTCCACTCCGCGATTTCGGAGCTGCTGCCGGACGGCCCGCCGCGTTCCGCGCTGCTCACCCTGCCGGACAGCACACTCTGGGTGAACGGGGCCCACAGCGTCCTGCGCGGGCCCCGGGCCGAGCGATCTGCCGCAGCCGTACGGGAACTGATCGCGTCCGGCGAGAACCGTCTGGTGACCCTCGACGGTGTAGGGCCCGCCCTGGTCGACCACCTCACGGTGGAGACGGCCCACAACGACCACGCGTTGGTCTGCCGGCTCGCCGCGCAGGGTCACCCCTCGGACGACTCGCTGATCGGGGTGCTGATCGTGGCGGGGGAGGAGCACGACCTGCTCGTGCTCCGCGACACGCTGGTGACTCTCGCCGCACAGGCCGCACTTGCGGCGGAGCGGGTCTCTCTCGCCCAGGAGGTCGCCCAGCGCAAGAGTGAGGTGTACTTCCGCACATTGGTGCAGAACGCCTCGGATGTCATCCTGATCCTCGATGACGACGACCGGGTCCGTTACGCCAGCCCCTCCGCCGACCAGGTGCTCGGCCTTCCGGACCTGGAGGGCACCCTCCTCGTCGATCTGGTGCCACCGCAGGACAGCCGCGCGGTCGTCGAGACGCTCGGCCGGATACGCAGGCGCGAGCCGCAGACCGGGCGCGAGCACTGGCGCATGGTCCGCGCCGACCGGTCGTCCATCGAGGTCGAGCTGAGGTGGAGCGACCTGCGGGAGGAGGCGACCGTCGGTGGAGTGGTCCTCACGTTGCGGGACGTGACCGAACAGCGCAAACTCGAGCGCGAACTCACCCACCAGGCGTTCCATGACTCGCTCACCAACCTGGCCAACCGCGTGCTCTTCCAGGACCGGGTCAACCACGCTCTTGCGCAGGCTCGGCGCGACGGCACGGTGGTCGGCGTGCTCTTCATCGACGTGGACGACTTCAAGGTCGTCAACGACATGCACGGCCATGGTGTGGGCGACGAACTCCTGGTCGCGCTGTCACTCCGGCTGCAGACGACCGTCCGTGCCTCCGACACCGCCGCGCGCATCGGCGGTGACGAGTTCGCCCTGCTGGTGGAGGGCTCCGTCGCGACAGAGGGCGTGGAGCAATTCACCGAGCACGTGATGAGCGTGTTCGCCGAACCGTTCCGGCTCAGTGTGGGGCGGATGAGCACGTACGCCAGTATCGGCGTCGCGACGACGGAAGACAGCGTCGACTCGGTCGAACTCCTGGCACACGCCGATCTCGCGCTGTACTCGGCGAAGACGGCGGGCAAGCGCCAGTGGCGCCGCTACCGCCCGGAACTGCAGATCGGCATGGCCGAGCGCGCCAATCTGCAGGAGGCTCTGGACAGTTCGTCGATCGAGACGTCGTTCCTGGTGCTCTACCAGCCCATCGTGGAGCTGGCCAGTGGTCAGATCGCCGGCTTCGAGGCGCTCGTTCGCTGGCCCCACTCCACGCGCGGCATGGTTCTGCCCGAGCAGTTCATCACGCTGGCCGAGGAGAGCGGGCAGATCGTCCCCCTGGGCGCCTGGGTGCTCGACCAGGCCGTGGCCGAGGCGGTCCGTTGGGAGGGCTCTGTCCTGCGTGACGGGACGGCCGGTCGTAAACCGCCGTACATCAGCGTGAATGTGTCACCGCGACAGTTCCGTGACGAAGACTTCTACAACGTGGTCCGGCGCGCCCTGGATCTCTCGGGCATCGAACCGACGTCTCTCGTACTGGAACTGACCGAGAGTGTGCTGATGTACAATGACGAGCGTATTCTGGGCGAGATGAATGCGCTCACAGAGCTCGGCATTCGTATTGCGATCGACGACTTCGGAACGGGCTACTCGTCGTTGAGCTACCTGCGTGAGTTCCCCATATCGATACTCAAGATCGACAAATCGTTCGTCGACGAACTCGGGCGATCGCCGGAACAGTACGCCCTCGTCGAGGGCATCGTACATCTCGCGGACACGCTCGGCCTCGCGGTCATAGCCGAAGGAGTGGAGAACGTGAGGCAGCAGGAGTTGCTGATCTCCATGGGCTGCCGGTTGTCGCAGGGCTACCTCTTCGCAGAGCCGGTCAGTGCCGAGGAGGCGGGGCAACTGGTCCTCGCACCGCAGCTCGGCCGTTTGGCCGAATTGCCTGTGAGACCCGCGGAAGGGGAGCAGTGATGGCGGCGGCCCCTTCCCGCCAGGAGTTCGGATCGTGCTCCGCAGGACGCCGCCCGAAGCAGGAGGCTCGAGGTGACGGAACGTGATCCTCGGACGACAGAGTCGGTTGCACCGTGCGTCGTGCTGCGCAACGACGAGGAGCAGTACGCGGTCTGGCCCGCGGACCGCCGAATCCCGGCCGGGTGGCACCGGATCGGCGGGCCGGAGTCCGAGACGTGGTGCGGTGCTCTGGTCGAGCGCCTGTGGACCGACATGCGGCCCGCGAGTGCCCGCGCCGAGCGGCCACCGGAGCCTTGGCCGGGCAGCGTGCCCGAGCTGGTGCGGGAGCGAGCGACGCGTGCGCCGTCCGCTCTCGCGGTGCTCTCGGACGACGGCCGGCTCAGCTACGCCGAGCTGAGCGGTCGCGCCGACCGGCTCGCCGACCGGTTGCGGGAGAGGGGCGTCGGCCCGGAGTGCGTCGTCACCGTGTGCCTGGACCGCGTGCCCGAGCTGATCGCCGCCCTGCTGGCGGTGCTGGGATCCGGAGGCGCGTTTCTGCCGCTCGACCCCGCGACCCCGCGGCAACGGATGGCCTCGCTGGTCGGTGAGACCGGTTCACGCCTCATCATCACGAGCCGCGAGCACGCCCCGATGTTCGCCGGGTGCGAGGCACACATCGTCCACGCCGAGGCGGTCGGGGAACCAGCTGCGAAGACGCCGTCGGAGACGTCGCGGCCGACACCCGGCCCCGGTCCGGACGACCTCGCCTATGTGATCTACACCTCCGGTTCGACCGGGCCGCCCAAGGGGGTGATGATCAGCCACCGGTCGCTGGCCCACTCCCTCACGGCGGTGGTCCGGGCCTACGAACTGACGCCCGCCGACCGGGTGCTGCACGCCGCGGCGCTCGGCTTCGACACCTCACTGGAGCAGATCTTCGCCACACTGATCAGTGGCGCGACGCTCATCCTCGCGGGAACCCCGACGTGGGCGCCCACCGACCTGCTGCACCGCCTGCCCGAGTACGGGGTCACCGTCGCCGACCTGCCCCCCGCCTACTGGCACCGGATCGTCTCCGTCGCGGACCGCGGCGAGATGCTCGCGTCGCTGAGGCTCGCCATCGTCGGCGGGGAGATCGTCACCGCGAAGGACTGCCGCGCCGTTCTGCGCAAGATCCCCCGAGTACGGCTCGTCAACGCCTACGGGCTCACGGAGACCACCATCACCTCCACACTCTGCGACCTGAACCAGGAAGTGCTCGCAGCGCCGGACACCGCCGTCTCTCCGGTCGGCAGGCCACTGGAGGGGAGCCACGTCCATGTGCTCGACGCCGACCTACGCCCGGTCGAGCCGGGCGAGCGCGGTGAGATCTACCTCGGCGGTCAGGGCCTGGCGCGCGGTGTCTGGCGGCAACCCGCCCTGACCGCACGGCAGTTCCTGCCCGACCCGCACGGCTGTGCGCCGGGAGACCGGATGTATCGCACCGGGGACCTGGGCCGCCGGCGCGCGGACGGCAACCTGGAAGTGCTGGGCCGGGTCGACGACCAGATGAAGATCCGTGGGTTCCGGGTCGACCCGGCGGAGATCGAGGCCGCGCTCGTCTCACGTCCGGAGATCGGCCAGGCGATGGTGGTGGCCCGGACGCGTGACAACGGCGAGCGGGACCTGGTCGCCTACTACACGCCCGCCTCGCCACCGACCGGCGGCGAGGCGGCGCAGCCCGCACGGCTGCGGTCGGCACTCGGCGAGGTCCTGCCGGGCTACATGATCCCGGCGGCCTTCCACGCGGTGGAACGGCTGCCCGTCGCGCCCAGCGGAAAGCTAGACCGCAAGGCCGTACCGGAATCCGGGGCCGCGCCGACGACGGCCGGCGCCGACGACCGTCCGGTGGTGCAGGGGATGGCACAGCTGTGGTGCCAGATCCTGGGTGTGGACGACGTCCGTCCGCAGGATGACTTCTTCGAGCTGGGCGGCAACTCGCTGCTGGCCATGGAGATGCTCGCCCGGACCCGCGTCATCTTCGGCATCGGCGTCACCCAGATCCGCGACCTGACCCGTTCACTGCTGCGGCAGCCGATGCTCGCCGCGTTCGCCGAGTCCGTGCGCCAGGCACGCGCCGGCACGCTGACCCGCCCGGACGGTTCGAGCGTCGACTTCGCCTCGGAGACCGATCGGCGCGTACCGGCCGTGGGCCGTGACGTGCAGGAACCGGATCACCGCCCCTCCGGCGACGTCCTCCTCACCGGGGCGACGGGATTCTGCGGCGCCCACATGATCGACGAGCTGCTGCGCAGCACGACGGGCCGGATCCTTTGCCTGGTCAGGGCCTCGGACGAGCAGCACGGCATGGAGATGATCCGCGCGAGCCACCAGCGGTACGTCCTCAGGGATCTGTCCAGCACGCGCGTCCAGCCGGTCGTCGGCGACCTGGGCAAGCCCGGACTGGGTCTTCTTCCCGGCCGGTTCGAGGAGCTGGGATCGACCATCGACGCCGTCTACCACTTCGGCGCCCAGGTCAACTTCATCTACCCGTACCACGAGTTGCGCTCGGTCAACGTCGACGGAACATACGAGATCATCCGCCTCGCCGCCGGCAGGGCAGTCCCCGTCCACTTCGCCTCCAGCATGGCTGTGCTCGCCGGATTCGGGCCGGCCGGGGTGCGCGAGGTGACCGAGAGCACGCCGCTGGGCTTCCCGGAATATCTGTCGGTGGGATACGTGGAGACCAAGTGGGTCGCCGAGGCGCTGCTGAAGAAGGCATCCGACGCGGGACTGCCGGTTGCCGTCTACCGTCTGATGGACATCGCGGGCAGCAGTGGAACCGGCGTCATGAACACCAACAGTGAGATGGCCGCTCTCATCAGCTTCATCGCGCGGACCGGTCTGTGCCCCGACGTCCGGCTGCCGCTGGACTTCCTGCCGGCCGATCACCTCGTCCGCGCGATCGGACACATCTCCACCCGCCGTCCCCCGCGCGGCGAGGTCTATCACCTCACCAACCCCCGCCCCGCACTGCTCGATTCGCTGGCCGAGCGCATGCGCCGGCGGGGGTATCCGGTCCAGGAGATCCCGTACACCGAGTGGATCGCCGCTCTGGTGAAGTATGCGGCCGGGCACCCCACCGACGCGATCACACCGTTCGTGCCGCTGTTCGTCGACCTGTGCCACGACGCCGACATCACCGTGAGCGAGATGTACTTCCAGGGCGTCTTCCCGGAGTTCACCCGCGACAACGCGGAGCGGGCACTGCTGGACGCCGGGATCGGCATTCCGCCCGTGGACGCGCAGATGATGGACGGCTTCCTCGACTTCCTGCAACAGGCCGAGCACGCAGGGCCGGTGGTGAACCGGGGGCAGGGAGCGCCGCGGTGGTGAGCCGATGCCCTCGATGGGAGGCGCTGCACGTGCTGGAAGCGGCGCCCGACGGTCCGGTGGCCTTCTCCGCCGATCTCAGTCCCGCCTCCCTCCTGGCGGCGTACCACGCCGGGGTCTATCCGTTCCCGGCATCCGACGAGTACACCCGTGCCCTCAACGAGGTGGTCTTCGCCGATCAGGTCCAGGAGGGCCGCATCCCGCTCGTGGGGGAGGAGCCGGCCGATCCCTTCACCGTCTCCTGGTGGTCTCCCGACCCCAGGCCGGTGCTGCCCGTCTCGGCCGCGCATCTCAGCCGCAGCCTCGCCCGGCGGCTGCGCAACAAACTGTCGTGGTCGACCAGCCTGAACCAGGAGTTCGAGCGGGTCGTCCGCGAATGCCGCGGTGACCGTGTCCCGCTGTGGCTCACCGAAGAGCTGATCGCAACCCTGGTCCACCTGCACGAGCTGGGTCACGCTCACAGCGTCGAGGTGTGGGAGGACGGCAATCTGGTCGGCGGCGTCTTCGGCCTCCGGATCGGATCGGTCTTCAGCATGGACTCGATGTTCTTTCAGCGGCCCGGCGCCTCGAAGGTGGCGGTGAGTGACCTTGCCGCGCGTTTCGCACAGGCCGGCGGCGAGCTGCTCGACGCGCAGCGGGACAGCCCGCACGTCCGTGATCTCGGCGGCATCCTCATGCCGCGAGAGCGGTACGTGCGATGCCTCCGCCGCACCGCGCGTGACAGCCTCCCTATGCGCAGTGCCACCTTGCCTGCCCGCCGCCTCGCCAAGCCTGCGGGAGCGCGCTGAGCGTGTTCGCCGTGCCGCCGCCCGGCACCCCGGGGCTCCTCATCCGCGGCCCCTCTGCCGAAACGTCCCGTCAGAGTCTGTGATGGCCGGGGTGCTTGCCGGGGCCGGATCCAGCAGGCCCGGGTCGAGCGGCTCGGGCGGTGGGCCCCCGGTGGCCCGGGTGCGGCGCATGCCTCGGACCGGGCCTGCCCGACGTCGTCGTGCGGGGTGCACCGAAATGGGGCTGATGAGGTAGATGTGGTGAAAGCTTACCAATGATTCTAATGTGTGACTGACAGTCCGACTTCGTGGACAGGACGGTGATGTTTCCACCGCGCGTACTCGTCATCGACGACGACCACGATGTGAGCGCTCTGCTGGAGCGGCACTTCCGCGAGCGGGGATGCCCCGTGGCGGTCGCGCACTCGGGGGAAGAGGGGCTGGGCCTCGCCTATGCCGACCCGCCGGACATCGCGGTCGTCGACGTGATGCTGCCCGGCATCGACGGACGGGAGGTCGTCCGCAGGCTGCGGGCGGACGACCGGACCAGGAGATGCCGTCTCGTCGTCACCTCGGTGCTCGACCCGGACGATCTGATCGGCCTCGCGGACGAGGTGCTGCCCAAGCCGTTCCGGCAGTCGGCCGTGGTGCGGCTCGTTGACTCCTACCGGAGCTCTGTGGCCCGGGAGTCCCAGGAGTCCCAGGAGGAGTAATGGCTCATGTCCTGATCGCTGACGACGACGCGGACATCCGGGATCTGGTGGCGTTCAAGCTGACTCAGAGCGGTCACCAGGTCACGGCCGTGGAGGACGGCATGGCGGCGCTCCGGGCAGCACGGGAGAACACCGTGGACCTGGCACTGCTCGACATCCGGATGCCGGGCATGTCGGGTCTGGACGTGTGCCGGGAGCTGCGCGCCACGGCCCAGACCGCGACACTCCCCGTCATCATGATCACCGCCCGGTCTCAGGAAGCGGACGTCGAGGTGGGCTTCGAGGCGGGGGCCGACGACTACATCATCAAGCCGTTCAGCCCGCGAGAACTCTCCAGCAGGGTCACCGCGGTGCTCAACCGGGTGGAACGGTGATTCCCCCCGGCATCATCCGTGGCGCGCTGCTGATCCTGCTGGCTGTCGTCCTGGCGCTGTGCCTGCTGATCGTCGGCAACCGTCTCGTCCGCAGCCACCGGGAGAGCAGACGCGAACGGATCGTGGCACCGGTACGCGGCTCCCTGCTGCAGCTCCTGTGCGCGGAGGAAGATGAGCAGACCGAGCTGCTGAACCGGCTCGCGGAGACCGACAGGCGGACCTGGGCCGCCCTGGAGCCGACCCTTGCCGCGCTGCTGGGCAAGGTCGCCGGTGGGGCCCGCACGGCGCTGATCCGCCTGTACGAGCTGCGCGGGGCCGCCGTGGACGCCGTCGCCGACCTGTCGAGCCGCAGCGCGGCCCGCCGGGGGCGAGCCGCGCAGGTGCTCGGTCAGCTCAGCCACCGCCCCGCCGCCCCGTCGCTGTGCCGTCTGCTGGCCGACCACGACCCCGAGGTGCGCCTGGCCGCCACCCGGGCGCTGGGCCGGTGCGGAGGACCGGAAGCTGTGCCGTACCTGCTGGAGTCCCTCCACGGAGCGCGGGCCGTGCCGCCGGCCGCGGTCATCAGGGCGCTGATCTCGCTGGAGCCGGAGGCACAGCGGAGTGTGGCCGCGGGGCTGGAACACCCACAACCCCTCGCCAGGGCCGTGGCCATCGAGGTCCTCGGCGCGACCGGCGTGGTGTCCCGTACGTCCGAGATCGCCCGTGCACTGCGCGAGGACCCCCAGATCGAGGTGCGCGTCAAAGCGGCACGCGCGCTGGGCAGACTGGGCATGCCCGAGGGCCTGGAGCCGCTGCTGGCGGCCGTCCGGCCCGGTCAGCCGGTCGCCCTGCGCATGGTGGGCGCCGGAGCCCTCGGCGCTCTGGGAGCCGTCGCCGCGACGGGCCCGCTGACGGAGCTGCTCGGCGATCCCGACCGGCATGTGGCCGCCACCGCCGCACGCGCACTGTTGCAGCTCGGCCCGGAAGGACGGGCCGAGCTGCAGGCGGCGGCCGACGACCCCTCCGGCGGACCGGCCGCCGCCCAGGCCAGAGCCGTGCTCGCCGAATCGGCGGTCGGGGCCGCACGCCACGACGTCCGCGCGGAGGTGGCGCTGTGAGCGTGGCGGCCGGGGAACCGTGGGCGTCGCTGCTGGGCGCGGTGCACACGCTGATCACCGTGTGCGACAGCTTGGTGATCGTGTACTTCCTGGCCATCAACACCAGCTATCTGGTGCTGATCCTCATCGCCCTGGGGGAGTTCGTCAGAACGCTGCGCCGGGCTCCCTTCGCAGGCCACGACGAGGCTGCCACCAGTCCCCTCACTCCACCCGTTTCCGTGATCATGCCCGCGCACAACGAAGCGGCCGGCATCGCCGAAGCGGTCCGGGCCATGCTGCTGCTGCGCTACCCGGAGTTCGAGGTCGTCGTCGTCGACGACGGCTCCACCGACGGCACGCTGGACGCTCTCCGGGAAGCCTTCGACCTCGCCGAGGTGGAGTACGTCGTCCCCGACGACATCCCCGTACGCGGCAGGGTCACCTCCGTCCATCTGCCCAGGGGCGGTCCCGTACGTCTTGTGGTGGCCCGCAAGGACAACGGCGGCAAGGCCGACGCGCTCAACGTCGGAATCAACCTGGCGCGCTACCCGCTGGTGTGCATGGTCGACGCCGACTCGATCCTCGACTCCCAGGCGCTGCTCGCGGTGGCCAAACCGTTCTGCGACGATCCGCAGCGGGTGGTCGCCTCCGGCGGCGTGGTCGGCCTCGCCAACGGCTGCACCGTCGTGGCGGGACGGGTGGTCGAGGTGCGCGTGCCCCCGGACTTGCTCGGACGCGTTCAGGTCGTCGAGTACCTGCGCGCCTTCCTGCTCGGACGCACCGGATGGTCCAAGCTCGGCAGCCTGCTGATCATCGCCGGGGCCTTCGGTCTCTTCCGCAAGGACGCGGTCGTGGCGATCGGCGGGATGGACCCCGACTGCATCGGCGAGGATGCCGAGCTGGTCATCCGCCTTCACAAGCACATGCGCGAGCTGGGCCGCGACTACCGCATCGTGTTCGTGGCCGAGCCGATCTCCTGGAGCGAGGCGCCCTCGCAGCGGAAGGTCCTCGCCCACCAGCGGCGGCGCTGGCACCGCGGCCTGACGGAGATCCTGCTCAAGCACCGCCGCATGGTCGGTAACCCCCGCTACGGCCGGATCGGCCTGCTGGCGCTGCCCTTCTACGTGGTCTTCGAACTGCTGGCCCCACTGGTGGAGCTCGCAGGTCTCGTCCTCGTACCCCTGGGCGTACTGATGGGCGCGGTGAACGTGGACTTCCTGTGGCGCTTCCTGATCGTCGCCTACGTCTACGCCATCGTCGTCGGCATGGTGTCGGTCGCGGTGGAGGAGTACGCCTTCCACCGGTTCACGCGGTGGCGGGACGTCTGGGGGGGCATCGTCGGGGTGGTGGCCGAGAACATCGGATACCGCCAGCTGACAGCGTGGTGGCGGCTGCGCGGTATGTGGGACGGGTTACGCAAGTCTCCCCAGGTGTGGGGTGCCATGACCCGGGCCGGCTTCGACTCTCCCACCTCGGTGAGGGAGAAGGGAGGTGATCGTGCATGAGCCGTACCTCCGGACTGGGCGCCGACCGTGTGGCGCGCCGGCTCGGCCTCACCTTCGGACTGCTGACCCTGCTGATCGCCCTGTGCGGGGCCAGCGCGCTGATCGGCGCGCTGGTGCTGGAAAGCCAGCGCGACCGGATCATCGACCACGTGCTCCCCGCCCAGGACGACAACGTGCGCCTGCTCAACGCGGGTACGAGCGCGCAGCGTTCGATGCGGGGCTACCTGGTCACGGGCGACCGGAGTGAGCTTGCCGCCTTCCGTGCGGCCCGGGAGAGCATTGCGTCGATCAGCGGTGAGGTCCGTGCGCACGGGGTCCTGGACGAAGACGATCTCGCGGCGCAGCAGCGGCAGATCGAGGCGTATCTGCGCGTTGCGGACGACCAGGCGAAGAGCACCCCGGGAAGCGCGCGGGCCGTCACGCTCACCCGCGAGGCCTCTCGGCGCTTCCACGCGTTCGAGGTGACCAACGCCCGCCTGGACGACCAGATAGGCGAAGAGGAGCAGCGTCTTCAGGACCGCGCCGACACCGCGATGCGGGCGGGCATCGCCGGGTTCGGCACCGCACTGGTCGCGGCCCTCGCCCTGGCCGTGTACACGTCGGTGCACACCACGCGGGCCCTGACCGGGCCGTTGCGGAGAACCGAGCGGACGCTCGGCCGCCTCACCGCCGGAGACCATGCGGCCCGGGCCGAGGTGACGGGACCGGAGGAGATCCGGGCGGTGGCGCGGTCGGTCAACCTGCTCGCAGACCAGAGGGACCGGCTGCGCGCGGTCGAGCAGGAACGGCAGCGACTGTCGACGGCCGCGAAGGAGACCGGCATCCGGATCAGGGACCGCCTCGACGTCGGCTACGTCCTCGACGAGGCGTGCAACGGCATCGGCGAGGTCCTCGCCGCAGACTACGTCTTCATCCTTCTCACCGAGGACGGCGGCTCCGGATTTCCGCTGGCCCGGGTATGGTCCGCGGAGCGAGGCCTGCTGTCCGACGACGAGCGCAGGGGCATCCCGACGCTCCCGGCCGACGTGGTCCGCGACCACTACCGACGGGCAACGCCCTGGCTGGTCACCGACCTGTCCCCGTACGTGTCGGACACCAGACCCATGCCAGGTGCCCCCGGCTCCTTCGGGCAGACCGGTATGCCGGCAGACAACCGCGCCGCCGCGGCGGCGCTCGGGTTGGTCTCGGCGGTGATCGTCCCCATCGGGGTGGGGGAGGAACCGATCGGTGCCGTGGCCGTGGCCCGAACCAGCGCAGACCGCCCCTGGCGTCCGGTGGACGTCGAATTCGCCGAGTCCATGGCAGGCGGCATCGGCCGGGCGCTGCACACCGCTCTTCTCTACGAGAAGGAGTCAGGCCTGGTGGACAAACTGCGCGCCCTGGACAAGGCCAAGAGTGACTTCCTGTCCACCGTCTCCCATGAGCTGCGCACCCCGCTGACCAGCATCATGGGGTACATCGAGCTGCTGAAGGACGAGGACGGCGATCCGCTCTCCCCGTCCCAGCTGCGCATGCTGGACGTCGTCGACCGCAACGCCAACCGGCTCCGGGCACTGATCGAGGACCTGCTCACGCTCTCCAGGATCGAGTCGGGAGCGTTCACCTCCCGGAAGGCACGGATCGACCTGCGGCAGCTGGTGTTCTCGGCGACCGACGCGATCAGACCGGCCGCTGAGGCCGCCTCGGTCAGACTGGAGACGCGCTGCCCCGAGCAGCCACTGCTGCTGGAGGCGGACGGCGAACAACTCGACCGGGTCCTGATGAACTTGCTGTCCAACGCCGTGAAGTTCACCCAAGGCGGCGGGACGGTCAGCGTACGAGCAGACGCGCAGGACGGGGAGGCGGTCCTGAGCGTGAGCGACACCGGCATCGGCATCCCCGAGGCCGAGCAGGAGAAGCTCTTCCAACGGTTCTTCCGCGCCTCGAACGCCACCGAACAGGCCATACCGGGAACCGGCCTGGGGCTGACCATCGTGCACACGATCGTGGCGAACCACGGCGGCCGAACGCAGGCGCGCTCCGAAGAGGGCCGGGGTACCACGTTCACCGTCCGGCTGCCGCTCAACGGTACGGACGGTGCGGTGGGCTCCGCCTGAACGGCGCTGCCGCAGCACGAGGGTCCGCAGGTGCCGCCTCGGAGACGGGACGCGGTCCGGTCCGCGCGCGGCCGATGCCGCAGGGGAACGTGAGCCGCTCCGGCCGGACTTGATCCAGCCGTGCAGGATCCGGGGATCGCTGTCGCCGGCGCGGTCGAAGTCGTCGGCCGGGCCCCGCCGTGGGTACGACGACGTGGCCTCGCATCCGAGGGGTGGGGCGCCGTCAGAAGGCCGTCACGGGAAGCGAAGGCAGGCAGGCGGGTGCCCCGTGGCCGGGCACCCCGAATGGAGGACAGACCGTAACCCTTTCAACCTCCACTTGCTCAATTTGCGATCTTCTGGGGTTCATTCTTTGCTTGATATGTCCGACGACCGGATCGCTTGATCGCCGTCATCGCACGCGCCGCACCGAAACCGTCGTGACCGGTCTGTTCGGTGGTCCCGGCCACGCCTCATGGCCGCGCCTGACATGTGGAGGCGGACGATGGAACCGGAGTCGACACCCACGCCGAGGCAGTATGCGGCGGACGACGAGGAACGATTTCGGCTGCTGCTCAAGAACTCTTCGGACATGGTCTTCCGCCGGACCTTGGAAGGCGTCTACCGGGAAGTGTCCGCCACGGGGCAGGAACTGCTGGGCCGACCGGCCGAGGAGATCGTGGGGACCTCGGTGAAGTCCTGGGTCCACCCGGCCGATGCGGAGGAATTCGAGTGGGCCGAACGCGATCTGCTGCGCGACGGCCGGGTGGCGGTCTGTCTGCGTCTGAGACATGCCGACGGGCACCTGATGTGGACGGAGACGACGTGCTGGGTGGTGCGGGACCCCGCAGGCGAGCCGCTCGAAGTGCGCGGGTTCATCCGTGAGGCGGAGGGACAGCGGCGCAGGGAGGAAGCGCTGCGGCTGTTGCAGGATCAGGCACGGTCGGTCATCGAGACCGCCCGGGACGCCTTCGTCTCCATCGACGAGGACGGGCTGGTCATCGACTGGAACCTGAGCGCTGAGAAGCTGTTCGGATACACCCACCACGAGGCGATGGGCCGTCCGCTGACGGAGACGATCATTCCTGAGCGGTACCACGCCGCGCACAGGGCCGGTCTGCAACGCGTGCTGGCCGGCGGAGAGTCCGATCTGCTGGGCGGTCAGGTCGAGCTCACCGCCCGTCATCACGACGGTCATGAGATCCCCATCGAACTGGCGGTGTGGAGGCTGAAGTCGGCGAAGGCGCGCTGCTTCAACGCCTTCATCCGTGACATCAGCGAGCGCAATCAGGCGCAGGCCGCTCTGGCGGAGGCCCGCGACCAGGCCATCGCCGCATCCCAGGCGAAGTCGCAGTTCGTGGCCTCCATGAGCCACGAGATCCGCACCCCCATGAACGGCGTCATCGGACTGAGCGAGCTGCTGCTGGGCACCGAACTGGATGCCGAGCAGCGGCGGTACACCGAGGGCATCCATGGCGCCGGCACGGCACTGCTGACGCTGATCAACGACATCCTCGACTTCTCCAAGCTGGAGGCCGGCAAGCTGGAACTGGACGAGGTCCCCGTCAGCCCGCAGGTGCTGGTGGAGGAGGTCGTCTCGCTGGTGGCGCAGACCCCGCAGGCCGAGGGCCTGGAACTGCTCAGCGACTGCCATCCCGACCTGCCCGCTATGGTTCTCGCGGATTCCGGCCGACTGCGGCAGATCCTGCTCAATCTGGCGTCCAACGCGGTGAAGTTCACCGAATCCGGCGAGGTCGTGCTCCGTGCCCGCCCGGCCCCGGCCAGGCCGCCGGCAGAGCGGGCGCCATGGCTGCGGTTCGAGGTGGCCGACACGGGCATCGGCATAGCCGCGGCCGACCAGGAGCGGATGTTCGACGCCTTCTCCCAGGCCGATGCCTCCACCACCCGCCGCTACGGTGGCACCGGCCTGGGGCTGGCCATCTGCCGCAGGATCACCGAGGCCATGGGAGGCTCCATCGGCGTCACCAGCCGGCCGGGCCAGGGAAGCACCTTCTCCTTCTGCGTACCCGTTCGCGCTCCCGACGCCCCCGAACCACCCCCGGCCCCGCCGCACTCCGACGTCCTTCGCGGGATGCGGGTCCTGGTCGTCGACGACAACGACACCAACCGGCTGATCCTCGACGCGCAGCTGCGCAGATGGCACATCGGGCCGACCATGGTCGCCGGCGGCCCTCAGGCCCTGGTGGCCCTGCACGAGGCAGAGGCCGCAGGCCGTCCCTTCACCCTCGCCATCGTCGACATGTATATGCCCGACATGGACGGTCTGGAACTCGCCCGCCGGATCACCACAGACCAGAGGCTCGCCCGCGTACAGCTGTTGCTCCTCACCTCCGGCGCCCAGCCGCCCGCCGCCGAGCTGCAAGCGGCCGGCATCGCCCGCAGCTTGTCCAAGCCCGTCCGCCAGACCCAACTCCTGGAGGCCCTGGTCGAACTCGCCATCCGGACATCGCCGGTGGCAGCGACCGCCCCGGCAGCGCTGAGCCCCCCCGCACCCCAGCAGGCCCACCGGGGCCGTCTCCTGCTGGTCGAGGACAACGAGATCAACCAGATGGTCGCCCAGGGCCTGCTCACCCGGCTCGGCTACAGCACGGACATCGCCGCCGACGGCGCCCAAGCCCTGCTCATGGCCGAAGAGCACGCTTATCAGGCCGTGCTCATGGACTGCCAGATGCCGCGGATGGACGGCTACACCGCCACCCGTGAACTGCGCCGCCGGGAAGGCGACCAGGGGCACCTGCCGGTGATCGCCATGACCGCAGGCGCCCTCGCCGAGGACCGGGAACGGTGCATGGCCGCGGGCATGGACGACTACGTCTCCAAACCGGTCAGCGCCGACGAGCTGGAACAAGCCCTCGCGCGCTGGGTCCACCCCACCACCCCACCGCGGACGGGCAACGACGGCCTCCGAGTCTCCATCGAGCAGCGGCTGGACGAACTGCGCGGCGCCGGCAGCCCCGCCGAGCGCGAACTGGTCGACAGGCTGGTGGACCACTTCCTCGTCCGGGCCCCCGAGATGACCAGCGCGCTCTTCCACGCGCTCGGCCGCCACGACGCGCAGGAGATCGCAGACCAGGCTCACAGCCTCAGAGGCGCCGCCGGGAACGTGGGGGCCGTGAGCCTCGCCGCCTGTTGCCAGGAACTGGAAGAGCACGCGCGGTCCGGAGAGCCGGCGTCACTGGCCGAGACCGCTCCCCGGCTCCAGGAGGAACTCGACCGGACCTGTCGCACCCTCGGCACGGTGCGCTCCCGCCCTCCAGGCCACGAACCCGGCTGACGAGCCGCTCGGACATCGCCCCCCGGGCGGGCGTACGTGCCGGAGGGAAGGAGAGCCTGTGGGCAAGCTTGACGTCCAGTTGCCCGTCCGCCGTGATGCGACGGCCTGGTTGTACGCGGCAGCAGGGGCCGTGTTGATCATCATCTATCTGGTCACCTCCTCCACGGCGCGGTACATGCTGCCCGTACTGATCCCCGCCTCAGTCGTCTTCGCGATCGCGTGGGGAGTGATCAGGAACAGGCCGCCATCGATCCTTCCGTGGCTCCTCTTCGCGGCGGCCATGGCACCGTTCGCGGTCGCGGACGCGATCTGGGGGCTGTACCAGGTGCACGACGCGGAGGTTCCGTTCCCGGGTGTGGCCGACCTTCTCTACCTCGGCAGCTACCTGTTGTTCGCCGCCGGGCTGGTGACGTTGGCCCGGCAGTACACTCGCCGCCTGCACTGGGCGGGGTGGCTCGACGCGGGAATCGTCACGCTGGGGTTCGGCATCCTGTCATGGGCGTTCATCATCGCCCCCTACCTGCGCAGCGAGCTGTCTGCGTGGCCGCTCGTGGTGTCCGTCGCCTATCCCGTCGCCGACCTGGTGCTGTTGTGCGTGGCCGCCCGGCTGATGCTCACCACCGGCAAGCGCACCCCTTCGATTCTTCTGTGCACCGGGTGGCTTCTGGTCCTCCTCGCCGCAGACGGCCTCTACTACGGAACCATGGCCACGACAGGGACCGCGATCGCTGAGGACGTGTCCGAGGCGGGGTGGATGGTGTCGTCCCTCCTGCTGGGGGCTGCGGCGCTGCACCCCTCCGTCGGCTGGCCGACACGCCTGTCGGACGGCAAGGAGAGGATGCCCCGGAAACGACTGTCGATCCTGATCGCGCTCATCCTGGTGGGGCCGGTGATCGTGCTGGCCAATGTCGGAGGCATCCGGGGCCAGCCCGTGAACATCACGGTGATCGTCGGCATGCTGGCGACCCTTTCGCTGCTGCTGGTGCTGCGCATCGCGTTCCTGGCCCGGTACGCCCAGAGCAGGGCCATCGAAGCCCGGACACAGGCCCACTACCTCGCGGCGTCACTGCGGGAACAGGAAGAGCTCCAGAAGCAGCTGAGCCATCAGGCGACCCACGACCCACTGACGGGGCTGGCCAACAGAGCGCTGCTGAACCAGAGTCTGGAGTCTGTTCTCAGCCGGTGCACCGCATCCTTCCCCGCCGCGCTGCTGATGCTCGATCTCGACGGCTTCAAGGAGGTCAACGACACCCTGGGCCACCCGTCCGGTGACGAACTGCTCATCGACGTCGCCCGGCGGCTGACAGCCAGGGTCCGTGAGCAGGACACGGTCGCCAGGATCGGCGGAGACGAATTCGCACTCCTCGCGGTGGGCGTGGACGCCGGCGCGCTCCGCGACTACACCATGCGGATCCTCGACTCCTTCATGGACTCGTTCATCCTCGACCATGGCCGCTCGGTCCGGGTGACGACAAGCATCGGAGCACGGAGCATCACCAGGCCGACCACGCCGGCAGAAGCGCTGCGGGACGCCGACATCGCCCTGTACCGAGCCAAAACCGCGGGCAAGAACCAGGCCGTGTTCTTCGAAAGCCCATGACGGTCGCAGTGATGTGCGCCGCGACCACGCCGAGTTCCTCGCCCAGGACGTCAGCACGCGATGAGGGACCACGATGCTTCCGGACAGGCACCCAATAGGGTTGTCCTGAACAGGGAAACGAGAAAGAAGCGGCGCCACCACGCAGGCTGCGGCCGGCCAGGTGCCGGACCTCGTCGGCCGCGACTTCACCGCGGATGCGCCCGGCGGGAAACTCGTCGGTGACATCACCTGCATCGCGACCGGGGAAGGCTGGCTGTACCTCGCAACGGTCATCGACTGCTGCACGAAGGAAAACGCCTCCACTCGGCGGTGGGTTACCGCCCTCCGCGCGAAGTCCACGCCGAGTACGAGAAGTCGCGAATCGCCGCGTGACATAGACGGTCAGAAGCCTGTCCGGAAAGCGCGAGGCCCCTCACGAACCGTCTCATCGAGGACTCCGTGCGGTGATGGAGAGCCCGAGAGGATGCAGCGACGGCCGCGCGTTGGCCCGGGCTCGGCCCGGAGCTGTGCTACACGAAGGGCGCCCGGGGGTGTCTGCCCGGTCAGGCGCCCTTCCGCCTGTGTCTAGAAGAAGCCCAGCCTCTTCGGCGAGTACGACACCAGAAGATTCTTGGTCTGCTGGTAGTGGTCCAGCATCATCTTGTGCGTCTCGCGTCCCATCCCCGACTTCTTGTAGCCGCCGAACGCCGCATGGGCCGGGTACGCGTGGTAGCAGTTGGTCCAGACGCGGCCCGCCTTGATCTCGCGGCCCAGGCGGTAGGCCGTGTTGCCGTCGCGGGTCCAGACGCCGGCTCCGAGGCCGTACAGGGTGTCGTTGGCTGTCTTCAGGGCCTCGTCGACCGAGTCGTACGTCGTGACCGAGACGACCGGGCCGAAGATCTCCTCCTGGAAGATCCGCATGTCGTTGGTGCCGCGGAAGATGGTCGGCTCGATGTAGTAGCCGCCCTCCAGGCCCGGCACCGCGCGGGGGTTGCCGCCCGTGACGACCTCGGCGCCCTCCTTCCTGCCGATGTCGAGGTAGGAAAGGATCTTCTCGTACTGGTCGTTGCTCGCCTGCGCGCCGATCATGGTGGCCGGGTCCAGCGGGTCGCCGCCTACGATGGCCCGGGTGCGTTCGACGCAGCGGGCCATGAAGTCGTCGTAGATGGAGGCATGGATCAGGGCGCGCGACGGGCAGGTGCAGACCTCGCCCTGGTTGAGGGCGAACATCACGAAGCCCTCGACCGCCTTGTCCAGGAAGTCGTCGTCGGCGGCCATGACGTCGGGCAGGAAGATGTTCGGGCTCTTGCCGCCCAGTTCCAGGGTGACGGGGATGATGTTCTCACTCGCGTACTGCATGATCAGGCGGCCGGTGGTCGTCTCACCCGTGAACGCCACCTTCGCCACGCGCGGGCTGGACGCCAGCGGCTTGCCCGCCTCCACGCCGAAGCCGTTGACGACGTTGACCACGCCCGGCGGGAGCAGGTCGGCGATCAGGTCGATGACATAAAGCAGGCTGACCGGGGTCTGCTCGGCCGGTTTGATGACGACGCAGTTGCCCGCGGCCAGCGCGGGGGCGAGCTTCCATGTGGCCATGAGGATGGGGAAGTTCCACGGGATGATCTGGCCGACCACGCCCAGCGGCTCGTGGAAGTGGTACGCGACCGTGTCGGCGTCGATCTCCGCGATGCTGCCCTCCTGGGCGCGGACGACTCCGGCGAAGTAGCGGAAGTGGTCCACGGCCAGCGGGATGTCGGCGGCCAGGGTCTCGCGGACCGGCTTGCCGTTCTCCCACGTCTCGGCGACCGCGATCTTCTCCAGGTTCTGCTCGATGCGGTCCGCGATCCTGTTGAGGATGTTCGCGCGTTCCGTCGTGGACGTGCGGCCCCACTGGTCGGCCGCCCGGTGCGCGGCGTCCAGTGCGAGGTCGACGTCGGCCGCCGTGGAACGCGCGACCTCGCAGAAGGCCTTGCCGGTCACGGGCGTCGGGTTCTCGAAGTAGCGGCCCTCGACAGGCGCTGTCCAGTCGCCGTCGATGAAGTTGTCGTAGCGGCGGGCGAAGGTGACGATGCTGCCTTCGGTTCCTGGCTGCGCGTACACCATGGCGGCTCTCCTCGGTGAAGTGCGGGGCGGGTTGCGACGCCCTCACTGTGCTCCCGGGAGGTTGGCGCAAGGTTGGCGCCGTGCCGCACCCGGCGCCCGTCAGCCGCTCAGGGCCGTCGCGAGCCGGCCCCGCGCGATCGCCCGGCGGGTGTCGCCTGGGCCGAGCAGCCGCAGCGCGTGCTCGTGGACCTCCGTGTCGTACGGGGCCCGTTCGCCGTAGCGCAGGGCGTGCTCGGGGCGGGTGCTCACCAGCACGGCGTCGCGTACCGCCACTTCGATGCGCGTGCGCCACTCCTCGATGCCGGGGGCCTCGGAGCGGGGGAGCAGCGGGCCGCCGTAACGGCGCAGGGCCGTGTCCGTGTCGCCCTGCTCCAGTGCGCGCAGGACGTCGGCGGCGTCGCAGGACACGGGATCGGTGAGGGTGTAGTGACGGGGGGAGATCGCGCCGCCCAGCACGCGGCGCAGGTGGGAGATCTCCGCCTTGAAGGTCGACGACGTCACCGGGCGGTCGCCGTACAGGGCCGCGCGCAATCGTTCCGCGGAGAACCCCCCGGGTTCGAGGGAGAGGAGGACGAGGATCTCCAACTGGCGTGGACGCACGTGCAGTTGCCGTCCGTCCCGCACGGCCCGCTCGACGCCCAGGCAGCTGAGCCGCAGGTGTCCCGTACCGGGTTCCTGTGTGGTGAGGCGGGCCTCGATGCTGGACACCAGTGTCCGTACGGTCGACATGGCCAGGGGGTGTGATTGGTCCCAGGTCGTGGACAGGTCCAGTACGCCGAGGACGCGGCCGTCCCGGCCGTGCACCGGGGCGCAGTAGCAGACCCAGCCGTGCAGGGCCGACACCAGATGCTCCGCCGAGAAGACGGAGCTGGGGCGGCCGGTGCGCAGGGCGAGGGACAGCGCGTTGGTGCCCATGGCCTGTTCGTCCCAGCGGCCGCCCGGTGCGAAGTTGACCTGTTCGGCCCGGCGCCGCATGGTGGGGCCGCCACAGGTCCACAGGATGGTGCCCGACTCGTCGGTGACCGCCGTGACGAACCCGGCCTCCTCGGCGATGCTGTGCAGCTCCCCGGCGAGGGCGGAGACCGGCCGGTACAGCGGTGAGGACGTCCAGCGCTGGTGCACCTGGCCGCCGTCGGTGACCGGGGCGCTGTCCCGGGCCGGGTCCACGCTGCCCAGCGAACGCGCCCAGGACTCGGTCACCTCGTGGCGCAGCGTCGCGGTGCCGCCCGGCCGCGCGCCCGGGACGCTCAGCCTCGGCACCCAGCGGGACCACTCGTGCTCCAGCACGGCCCTGCGCTGCCGGAGGTCAGGGCGCTGTGACATGGCCTCTCCCTGGCGTCGTACCGGATTGTCGGCGTGAGGTCAGTCTGACCGGACAGGCCCGTCCCGGTCGAGAACTCCGTCGGACCCGGCGAAACTGTTCCTCATGAGGAGGCCAGAGGGCGGCCAGGGGCGACACGAGGCCGCCGGGGGCAGCCGGTTGGCCTGGAACCGCCGTGTGGCCGGGAACGTCCCCACCTCTGAACGGGCGACCGCCTGACTGGATGTTTGTCCGGTGCGCGCGTGCCGCCGTACGGGTGACGGGTTCACTCGACCCGACGGACGGGGCCCGGCCCGCGTGCCACCGGTGTGCGGCGCCGCGTTCCCCTGGCATGGACAGCACGGAGACGGCCCGGCGCCTTCCGGGGAACGACGCCGCGCCCCGCTCGTACGCCGAACTCACCAGCGGGTACGCGGGACATCCGCCGATCTACGCGGCCCTGGTCGCCGAGTGGGAGGCGCGGGGCCACACGGTCCCGGAGCACCGCGACGGCCAGTGGGTCTCCTTCGCCGCGCCGGCCGAGAGCGAGACCTGGACCGCCGTCACCTCATGGGCCGCCGGCCGGCACATGGGCCCGGTCGTCCCCGGTGGCCCCCGCACGGCCCCAAGTCCTCACTCACCCGCCGCGTCTCACCCGGTGGGCGGTTCCCACCAGCCCGCCGCTCCTTACCCGGCCGTCGCCCCCCACTCGGCCATAACTCCCCACCCCGCCGCCGGCCGGCACCCGGGCCAGGTCGGCCCCGCGGGCACCCGCCCCGGCCCCGGCCGTCCCCCCGCGGCGACGGTGCCCTCGTCAGGCGCCCGCCTCACCAGCCGTCCGGCGCCACCGGCTCCGCGCTGACCGGCGCCAGCACCGCAAGGGTTCCGCTGGCCTCCCGCAGAGCCGCCTCGAGCGTGCCGGGGATGTGCAGGGTGCCGGTTCCGTCCGGCGGCACGAGCCACTCCAGGCGACCGGCGGGCCGGTACGGCGGCGGCACGGCGACCCAGGATCCCCGGCCCACGTGCCGCACCCCGAAGCCGACCCACTCGCTGACCGGATCGGGCGGCAGGAAGAACCCCACTCTGCGGGCCGCGCAGTCCATCAGGGTGGGGCCGGGCACCCTCAGCGGGTCGCGCCACAGGAGGTCCAGCGCGAGCAGCCCGAGCCGGTCGGGGACGCTGAGCACGTCCCAGTACCGCCCGGACTCCACGAGCACCGTGCCCGCGCCGTAGTCCCACTCCCGCTTGCACTGCTGGGGGTCCGTGGCGGCCGCGGCGAGCCACTCGACGGCTTGCTTCCACATGACGCTCTGCATGGCCACCCCAGGCACAGTCGACGGCGCCGCGGTCGGGCGCGTGCTGGACACGGGCCGGTGACCCGCGGGGTTCCGCGTGCCGCACGGCCGTAGCCATGCTCGTAGATGTTTCTACGGGCCGGAAGGGGTGGCGCGGTCTGGCGTTTGGGTCGGGCATGTCCCGATCGAAAGAGGGCACTCGAAGGTGCGTCCCGTAAGGCCGCGATCAACTTCGTGCGCATCCATGCCGCCCCGAGGGAATCGGCCACCGAAGGGTGTGTGCGACTCGGGGAGAACTCGAGGAGTGCCGGGGCGTGCGGCCGTACATGCGGGTCTCGCAGGCCTGCCGTCCGTGCCACCGGCCCCTCGGCGCGCGGGAGGTGTTAACCGGTGGACCGGTTCACGGCGGCGCGCGGGCGCGATGTGCGGACCCGGGAACGTTGCCTTCACGAAACCTCTCTCCGTGCCGGCCAGAACCCGTCTTGTTCGGTCAACTCAGCACCGAAGAAGGTGGGTTGGGCGCTTGACCATCAGGAGTCACAAGCGCGCTGCTTGACCTGTGCGAACCGAACCGCACGGGTACGACGGGGGAACTTGCCGTGATCGTCCGGGTCGTCAAGGCCGGCAGCGGCCGGGCCGCCTGCGTCACGCTGGAGTCCACCGAGGACAGTCGTGGTCGACGGCGACCCGCAGCCCGTTGCCCCACACGCCGGGCGGGGACTGGGCGCCCGGAGCGCCGTCGGCTGCGCCGTTCACCAGCTGGTGACGCGCACCGGCTCGTTCAGCGGGCCGCGGCGGGTGTGGCCCACGAAGGCGGTCACCGACGTGGTCAGGGTCGAGATGGTGCGGGTGCTGCTGGGAAGCTCTTCGACGTAGACACCGGGATACGTCGGCGGGAACTGCGCGGAGGCGGTCTCGTACGCCTTCTGCACCACGCTCCAGCGGGGCCGTGGCGCACCTTCGCCGCGTCGAGCGCGGAGTTGACCGGGATGCGCACGACGGGCTGGTGGTCGCCGGTCATGGCGAGCTCCTGGCCCTCGGGGGAGACGAGGAACGCCGCGAGCGTCTGCTCCTGCTTCGTCTTGCCGGTCCGGGCGCCGAAGGAGATGTTCCCGCCGTCGGCCAGCACGTCGTTGTTGCCGGCCGGACCCGAGGGGGCCGGCAGCACTTCGTATTTGTCCTTGCCGAGCGCGGTGTCGAAGGTGGAGATGTTGTACGGGCCGGTGAGGTACATCCCGGCGTTGCCGTCCTGGAAGTTGGTGGTGTTCGCCAGGAGCTTTGAGACGGCGAGGGTGGCGGTCAGGCGGCGCACGCGGCGGAGCCGCATGTCGATGCGGCCTCGGCTATCCGGCATCGGTGGTCCTCAGTTCATATTCGTGAATGCCCTTCACGAATCCAAATAGCCGGCCAAGCTACGGATCGCCCCTCGCCATGTCAAGACATGGCCGAGGGATTTCACCGAGGCCACACGGCGGCCAGAGGCACCCAGAAAACAAGGACGGCCCCCACTGGATCATCCGGTGGGGGCCGTCCGAAGAGTGCGGGGTGCCCGGGGTCAGGCCTGACGCTCGGCGTTCTTCTTCTTGATCCGGGCCGATTCCTTGCGGACCTCCGCCTGGGTGGCGCGCTCCCGCACCAGCCACTCGGGCTCTTCCTGCTTCAGTGTCTCGATCTGCTCGGTGGTGAGGGGCTCGGTGACACCCGCGCGGGCGAGGCCCGCGATGGAGACGCCGAGCTTCGCGGCGACCACGGGCCGGGGGTGCGGGCCGTTGAGCCGCAGGTCCTGCAGCCACTGCGGCGGGTTCGCCTGGAGCTTGTTCAGCTCGGCTCGCGAGACGGCACCCTCCCGGAACTCGGCGGGTGTGGCCTCGAGGTACACACCCAGCTTCTTCGCCGCGGTCGCGGGCTTCATCGTCTGGGTGCTCTGGTGCGACGTCATGCGGACCAGCGTATCGAGCGTGTGCACGACCTCCGACCACGGCCGGTAACCTGGCCGGGTGACAGGCTCGGATGCAACTCCCTCGTTCCGGCTCGCCTACGTCCCCGGGGTGATGCCCGACAAATGGGTGCGCATCTGGAACGAACGGCAGCCCGACGTCCCCCTGACCCTCACGCAGGTACCCCCCGGAGCGGCGGCCGAGCGGCTGCTGGGCGGGGACGCCGACGCGGGCCTCGTCCGTACGCCCGTGGATCGCGAGGTCTTCAGCGCGATCCCCCTCTACACCGAGCAGACGGTCGTCGTCGTGCCCAAGGACCATTTGGTCACCGCCGTCGACGAGGTCGCGCCGGAAGATCTGGCCGACGACATCGTGCTGCACCCCCTCGACGACGTCCTCGACTGGGAGAGCCTCCCCGGGCGGCCGGCGTTCGAACGGCCGGCCACCACCGCCGACGCCGTCGAGCTGGTCGCGGCGGGCATCGGCGTCCTCGTCGTCCCGCTGTCGCTCGCCCGCCTCCACCACCGCAAGGACCTCACCCACCGGCCCCTCAAGGACGCCCCTGAGTCGAGCGTGGCCCTGGCCTGGCCCGAGGACGCGAAGACGGACCTGATCGAGGACTTCATCGGCATCGTCCGCGGCCGCACGGTCAACAGCACCCGGGGCCGTCAGCAGGCCCCCGCCCGGGGCGAGTCCGCGGACGCGGACCGGGGCGGCGCCCGGCGGAAGCCGGCGCCCGGAAAGGCGGCGCCCAATAAGGCGGCGGCCGGGAGGTCCGCCGGGGCGAAGCGCACCGGGAAGAGCGGGCGCGGAGCCGCCAAGAACGACCGGCGCGGCAAGCCCCGCCGCCGTTCGTAGGACCGGGGGACGCGAGCGGACCGCGCCCCCGGGGATGTCGTACCCGGCTCAGCCCGCCGACGGAGACGGTGCCGGTGCGCCGTAGGACGGGTTGGGAGCAACCGTCTGGAAATCCTTCAGCTCCTCGGGGACCGGCAGCACGCGTACCGGCGCACCCTGCTGCGGCGGCGGCGGTGTCGTCTGCTCCTGGGGCAGCTTGGGCGGGGCGGTGATCTGGAAGCTGACCTGCTCCTGGTTGATCAGGCCGGTCTTCTCCAGGACCGTGATGTGGTCGAGAACGGTGTCGTTGGTCGTGTCGGCGAGCTCCCGCACGAGGCTGTTCCGGGTGGTCGCCCGGATCTTGGCGATCGTCGGGAAGATGCCCCCGTGCGCGACGCGCATGATGGTGACGGCCGTCGACTCGAACTCCCTGCCGGTGCTGCCCTCGGCCGTCGCCACGAACTGCTGCTGCTGCGGCGACGCCTCGTTCGGCAGAGTGATGCCCAGGTCCGTCGAGATCTTGCGGCAGCCCGCGTCGAGCCGGCCGTGCCCCACGAGCAGGTGCTTGGAGACCTCCTGCATCTCGGGCGACGTGCTCCGCTCCTTGATCAGCTGCCCCAGCGGATACTCCCACAGTCCGGCCGCGCGCACGCGCACCACGAAGTCGCGGTCCGCCTCGGTCAGCGGACCCCACTGGGTGTTGGCGATGATCCGGTCCTGGCCGGAAGCCGCGTTCTGCATGCCCAGCATGCCCGGGTAGGCGAGCGCGGTCAGTGTAAGGATCAACGCACCGCCCACGAACGCGGTTCCTGCCGTGCTGCGCGAGATGCGCATCGTGCCTCCTGGAATGTCAACCGGCCCAACACCAAGAGGTACGGACGCCAGAGGCGAAACAATCACTCCCGCCGCAAAAAAGTTCGGGCGGGTGGGCGCCCGCCGCGGACGCCGCACACGCCCGGCCGGGCAGGTGGGCGCTCAGGGCTCGTACGAAGCCGCTCCCGCCGTCGCCACCACCTTGTCCCCGTCCGCCCTGCTCAGCAGTTCAGCGGTCACCCATGTGTCCACCGTGGACCGCACCCGCGTCACCAGCGCCCCCTTGTCCCGGAACGGCGCCCCGGCCCAGATCTCGTCCAGCAGCGTGGCGCCGCCGGACCTCGCCGGGCTGGCGACGCCCGAGTCCCGGCGGCCGAACCCGACCTTCGGTTCGGCGCGGTGGAAGTAGGCGTGCGTCGGACCCTCCGTCCCCTCGGCGAAGGGCGCCCACTCGGTCCCGTCCAGCGTCATGCTGAAGCTGAGCCGGACCCCGGCGAGCAGCCTTACCGCACCTCGGCGAAGAACTTCTGGGCGCCCTGCCCGAGGCCCACGTCCTCCAGCCCGAAGGGCCGGACGGTCCAGGCGGACGGGGCGTCGCAGACCGCGGCCGGAGCCGCAGCGGCCCGTACCTGAAGGTGGGGCTGTACCGCGACGCCGGACTGTCCGGCGATCTGTCGCACTGCCTCTCACCGGTGCCGGGCAAGCCGCCCGCGACGGCGGTCGCGGCCTGAAGAAGGGATCGTCTGGAGAGGGGCCGTGCCATGTGTGCTCCTCCACGGGTCCACGGGTCCACGGGTCCACGGGTCCACGGTGCTCACGGGTCATGGAGTGTTCGATATATCTAACGCCGTGCGGATGATCGACCAGACCCTAGGGAGGGGACGCGGGAGCGTCAACGGGTCGGGAGCGGCCAGTTCAGGAAAGGCCGGCCGAGTTCACCAGCCAGTCGTACGCGGATCGTGCCGTGAACTCCCCCTGGCCACCCGGCAGAAGCAGTGCCGCCGTGGCGAACTCCGGTGCGTCCGCCTGTGCCGGGACGTACGGGATCGCGATGCACCGCATGCCGGCCGCGTGCGCGGCGGCGGCGCCCGGGGCGGCGTCCTCCAGTACGACGCAGTCGGACGGGTCCGCGCCGAGCCTGCGCGCCGCCTCCAGGAAGACGTCCGGCGCCGGCTTGCCGTGTGCGACCTCGTCGGCGGAGACCACGGTGTGCAGGTGCGCGTCCAGTCCGGTTCCGGTCAGCACCGCGGCGATGGCCTTGGGGGAGGAGCCGGAGGCCACGGCCATGGGCACGCCCTCGGCCGCCAGCAGTTCGACGAACGTGCGCATCTGCGGGTAGGCGCGCGTGGCGCCGCGGGCCAGTTCCAGATAGCGGCGGTTCTTGGCGGCGACCAGTTCGTCCACCGAGGCGGGCAGGCCGTAGCGGTCCTTCCAGTCCGCGACGGTCTCCTGTGTGCTGATGCCGACGTACCGCTCGTGGTCCGCCCAGGTGAAGTCCGGGACGCCGTGGTCGGCCAGCGTCTGGCGGCCCGCCTCGTAGTAGTTCGGCTCGCTGTCCACGAGGGTTCCGTCGAGATCGAAGATGACCGATATTCCATGGAGCATGCTCATGGGGCCATGCTCTCAAAGATCATCCCCGGGCCGACCGCCCGATCGACTCCACCAGCGGCAGCATCCGCTGCGAGACGCGCTCGCGCAGGGCGACCTCGGTACGGGTGCGCACCACCCCGGGCATGCTGATCAGCTTCTGGACGACGTCCTCCAGATGTGCGTTGTCCCGCGCCACGACCCGGGCCAGCAGATCCCCGCCGCCCGTGATCGAGAACGCCTCCACGATCTCCGGCACCGCCGCCAGCGCGTCACCCACCTCGTCTAGATGCCCCTGGGTGACCTCGATGTGCACGAACGCCAGGACCGGATGCCCGAGCGCGGCGGGGGAGAGGGCCGGGGCCGTGCCGGTGATCACGCCGTCGCGCTCCAGCCGGTCGAGCCGGGCCTGGAGTGTGCCCCGGGCGACGCCGAGGATCCGGGCGTACTCGCGCACGCTCGTGCGCGGCTGCTCCAGCAGCAACCGCAGGATGCGGGTGTCGAGCTCGTCCACGGGCATGACGCGTCCTCCTCGTCCGTTGGCTCTGCCGCGGCCGTCCCCGAGCCCCTCCGGCTGCGCCAATGGCACAGTCTAGAAGAAGCCGGTTGAGCCAGTGGCCCCCAGGATGCTGATATGGACGCGTCGATGGCGCTGCGGACTCCGCGGCGCCTTTTTCATGCGTACTCATGGCCGGTGTTGCGAAAGGGGCGGTAAGCGGTGCTGAAGAGGGTGTTCATGGCTCCGGATCCGGGGCGGACGAGGTTGCGGTTCGGCGCGCGGGCCGTGCTCGGCATCGCGCTCGCGGTCGCCCTGTGCGGCCTCGCCGGGCACTCCCTCGCGGGTGCCGTCACAGGTGGTCTCGCCGCCCTGCTCGCCCTGTTCACCGTCACCGACACCACGGTCCGCGGCCAGGCGGTCACGACCGCGTTGCTGCCCGCCGTCGGCCTGCCGGTACTCACCGCCGCGGCCGAGCTGCACGACCACCCGCTGGCCCGCGACCTCACCTTCCTCGCCGTGGTCGGCGCGGGCGTGTACGCGCGCCGCTGGGGACCGCGCGGGCACAGCCTCGGCGTGTTCGCGTTCATGACCTTCTTCGTCGCGCAGTTCCTGCACGCCACCACCGACCAGCTTCCCCAGCTGTACGCCGCGGTCCTGCTGTCCGTCCTCGCCGCCGCCGCGGTGCGCTTCGGCCTGTGGTGCTACGAGCGCCGCCTGCCGCCGCCCGCCGTGCCCGCACCGCCGGGCGGCACCGGCCTGGCCCGGGTCACCACCCGGCAGGCGATCCAGGCCACCGCCGGGGCCGGCTTCGCGCTCGTCGTGGGTCAGCTGGTGTCCGGGCAGCGCTGGTACTGGGCCGTCGGCGCCACCTGGTGGATCTTCGTCAACACCACCTCGCGCGGCGAGACCCTGGTCCGCGGCTTCCGGCGGCTGCTCGGCACGGTCATCGGCATCGCCCTCGGCCTGCTCGTGGCGGTGCCCGTGCACGGCGACCCGGCGGTCACGGCCGCCCTCGCCGCCGTCTGCGTCTTCGGCATCTTCTACACGGCCGCCGTGTCCTACACCTGGATGATGCTCTGGGTCACCCTCCTCGCCGGCCTGCTCTACGGCCTCCTCGGCGTGCTCGGCCCCGGGCTGCTCGCCCTGCGGCTCGCCGAGACCGGCGTCGGGGCGCTCGGCGCCGCCCTGGCCGTGATCCTCGTCCTGCCCGTCACCACCCACAGCGTCACCGACGCCTGGATCCGGCGGGCCCTGGGCTGTGTGCACGCCTGCGCCGTCGAGACCGCCCGGCGGCTGGCGGGTGCGGCGGACGCCGATCCGGCCCCGCGGGTGGCGGAGCTGGAGCAGCTCCTCGCCCGGGTACGGCTTTCGGTCGCCCCGCTCGTGCACCCGCTGAACCCGATGCTCGGCCGCAAGCGCCGGGCCCGGCACGTGCTCGCCCTCCTCGACGACTGCGCCCGGGAGGTCCGCGGCCTGGTCGCGGTCGCCGCCGACCCGGAGGCCTCCCACGACGCGCGTCTGGCCGTGGCCTGCGGACGGGTGGAGGCCGCCGTCGAGGCCCTCACCGAGGGCAGGGACATCGCGGTCCACGCGGACGGACCACCCCACGCGGAACCGGCCCTGGCCCACCTGCACGGCCTGGAACGCGCCCTGTCCGAACTGGCCCGCCCCCTGCGCACACCGTCGGGCTCGCCTCTGGTGGGCGCCTGACGGAAGCGCCCCGCGAGGCCCGGGCGCAGACGGCGGCGGAGGCGGTTTGTCCGACGGGGCCCGTCCTCCCGCAGTGTGACGGCCGGAGGGGGCGGGACGGGGAGCACCTCTGCCCCGAGCTGACCGGCACTCTGCGCGGGTTGGCGGCGCTCCTTGCGGCGCACTCCCGCCTGGCCCACAGCGGGCCTGGGGTGAGTCGGCCGCTGGATTGTGCACGGGCTGGGCGCCTGGCGGGGTACTCCCGCGTGGCCGCTGCGGGTTTTCGGGTGACTCGGCTGCTCGGCTGTGCACGTGCTTGGGGGCGCCAGGCGAGGCACGTCCGCGCGGCCCGTGGCGGGTTTCGGGTGACTTGACCGCTGGGCTGTGCACGCCGACGCGTCGGCCGCGGGGCATCCGAGCGCCCGGTGGCCGGCCAGCCCCTCCGGCGTGTATGCCGCCGGCTGGTGCACTCTTATGGCCCGCTCCGGGCGTGGCCCGAGCCTGTTCCGGCGGCCCGCTCCGGGCGTGGCCCGAGCCTGCCCCGGCGGGCCGGGCCAACCCGTTCTGCCGGTACCCACCGCGTCCGGCACGGGTCCAGGCGGGCGAAGCACCCTTGACCGCCTGGTCTAGACCTTGCATGATCGGCTGCGCGGTCATTCCGGGCGGCGCGGGTGAGAGGGGACAGCGGTGGCGGACGGCGGGCGGCGGGCGTACATCGGGTCGTTCACGGCGGCCGGCGGCCCCGGTATCGTGACCGCGGAGGTCGACCCCGGCAGCGGCGCGCTGACCGTGCTGAGCAGCGTGAACGCCGTGCAGGACCCCTCCTGCCTGACCCTCGCGCCCGACGGGCGGACGCTCTACGCGGTCAGTGAGACGGCCGACGGCGCGGTGGCCGCGTACCGGGTCGACGGGGACAAACCCGTGCCGGCCGGGCGGCCCGTGCCGGTCAGCGGCAGCGGCCCGACCCACCTCGGCCTGTTCGACGACCACGTCCTGACCGCCAACTACGGCTCCGGCAGCGTCACCGCGGTCCCCGTCCGCCCCGACGGCGCCCTCGCGCGTTCCGCTTCCAGCGTGCTCCGACACAGCGGCGCGGGGCCGCACACTCCCCGCCAACAGGCGCCGCACGCCCATCACGTGCAGCCCGACCCGAGCGGCCGCTGGGCCGTCAGTGTCGACCTCGGCACGGACTCGGTACGGGTGTGCACCCTGACGGACGGCGCCCTGGCCCTGCACCGGGAGACCGCCCTGCGCCCCGGCTCGGGACCGCGCCACCTCGCCTTTCACCCGGACGGCTCGCGGGCGTACGTCGTCAACGAACTGAGCCCGTCCGTCACCGTCTGCCGCTGGGACGCCGCGTCGGGCGTGCTGACGCCGCTGTCCGAGACCCCGGTGCTGCCGGGCGCACCGGCGCGCGACGCCTACCCCTCGGGCATCGTCGCCTCGCCCGACGGCCGCTTCGTCTGGACCGCCACCCGCGGCGAGGACGTCCTGTCCGTGCTCGCCGTCGAAGGCACCGAGGGCGAGGAGCTGCGGCTCGTCACCACGGTCCACTGCGGCGGCCACTGGCCGCGCGCCCTCACCGCCTCCGGCGGCTCCCTGTATGTCGCCAACGAGCGCTCCGGCGACGTGACGTGGTTCGCAGTCGATCCGGTCACGGGCGTCCCGCGACGAGGCGGCTCGATCCGGGTGACGGCGGCCTCGTGCGTGGTCCTCAACTGAGGGCTGAGTGGTGAGGGCTGAGGACCGAGGGCCACGGGACCGAACGCGCCCGCATCCGGCCGGCCCGGGACTCCGCCCATGAGCCCCACCCCCGACGGCGAAGGCCCGCTCCGAACCGGAGCGGGCCTTCGCCGTCGGGGGTGGGGCCTCGCGTCAGCGGGCCGGCGTGCTCTGCGCCTGCTGCGGCGCGATGCCCAGCGCCGTCGTGTACTTGGCCAGGGCGAGTTTGCCGATCGCCGGGTAGGGGCCGAGCGACTCGGCGGCGGAGCAGCCCGCCTCCTTCGCGGCCTCCTCGATCAGACCCGGCTCGATCTCCGGACCGATCAGATACGGCGCCAGCGCCAGCTGCTGCGAGCCCGAGGAGCGCAGCTGCTCGGCGACGGAGGCGATGGAGCCCTCCTGGTCCAGGGCCGCGGCCATCACCGGCACGGCGAGGCGCGCGGCGAGCAGCATGCCGGTGATCCCCGCCGCCTGCACGGCCTCGTCACCGCCCACCGACGCCAGGACGATGCCGTCCGCGGCGGTCGCCACGGTGAACAGCCGGGCGCGGTCGGCACGGGCCAGACCGGCCTCGGACAGCCGCACGTGCAGCGCCTCGGCGAGCAGCGGGTGCGGGCCGAGGACATCGGTCAACTCGGCGGCGACACGGCTCTCCATGAGGGCCTGGCGGACCTGGCGCAGCAGCGCGCTGTCCGGCCCGGCGAGCAGCGGCACGACGACGGCGACGGGACCGTCGGGCATCTTGACGTCCATGCCGGCGGCGCGGGCCTGCTCGAAACGGGCCGTGCGCTTTTCGGCGGTGTGCACGAGCACGGCCTGCAGCGAGGGGAATTCGGCGTTGTCCCCGTCGAGGTAACCGATGCGGGCGTCGAGGCCGGGCAGCTCGGAGCGGGCGATGCTCACGACCTCCTCGGCGAGGCTGCGCGTGGCGCTACTGGGCGTCCCCGGCACGGCGAGGACGAGCGCGGGCGCGCCCTCGGGAGCAACCAGCGGCTCGGGACGGCGATGCCGTCCGGGCTGGCGGGGGCGCGGCATTCGTACAGGCAGGCCATCCGCGGGCCCAGTGGGGGAACTCATGGCGCCGCATGTTACTGGCTTCTCGGGTTCCCCTGTTCGGGGAGGGTGCAGGTGAGCGGTATCCGTCCTGTTTTGTCTGATGAGTTACGTACGGACGGGAAGCGCACGGATCAACCACCCGAACGGGTGGTCACGGACAGCATCGTCCCGTCACTCGGCAGCATGAGCGAACCGCTGCTCAGTCCGGCAGCCATGCGCACCGAGCCGTGCAGGGGATCACCTTCGGCCGGAACCCGTTGCACCTGCGGAAGCCGCCGCTTCAATTCCTCGTCCAGAGGGCCGAGCAACGGCTCGCCCAGCTTGAACAGGCCGCCGGTGACGGCGATGCACGACGCGCCGCCGGAGGGGCACACGGCCGCCGCGGAGTCGGCCATGTGCCGGGCGGCCGCACGCAGGATGCCCGCCGCGACGGGGTCCTCGTCCGCGCAGGCGGCCACGCGGGGCGCGAACGAGGCGAGCACGGCCGGCCGGTCGGGTCGGGGATACAGCGCTCCGGGCAGCCCTGCCACGGGCCCGAACACCTCCTCGGCGCAGGCCAGCAGCCCCGCAGAGCCGCCCTCACGCCCGTCGTGGGCGCGCAGCGCGGCCTCGAGACCGGCCCGCCCGATCCACGCACCGCCTCCGCAGTCGCCGAGCAGATGCCCCCAGCCGTCAGCCCGCCGCCAGCCGGTGAGATCGGTGCCGATCGCGATCAGTCCGGTCCCGCCGGCGATCACGGCACCGGGGCGTGGCCCGAGGGCACCCACATACGCGGTCACGGCGTCGGCGGCCAGTGCGACCCTGTGCACGCCCCACTCCCGGGCCAGGGCGCCCGGCAGTTCGGCGCGCAGCCCGTCCCCCAGCGAGGCCAGCCCGGTCGCGCCGACGACGACGGTGGTCAGCGGCACCGCCCCCGCCTCGGCGGTCAACGCGCGCACCAACGGCACGAGTCGCGCCATGAAGTGTTCGGGGTCGATGCCCCGCTCGCCGGTGCGGACCGGCTCACGGGATTCCCGCCGGGCGAGCGGACCGCGCTCGGCGGTCCCCACCACGGCCCGGAGCCCGGAACCGCCGGAGTCCACGGCGAGGAACCCGGAACCCTCCGACACCCCGGTCACGGCAGGCGCCAGTCCACCGGTTGGCCGCCCTGGCGGATCAGCAGGTCGTTGGCCCGGCTGAACGGACGGGAGCCGAAGAAGCCCCGGTCGGCCGACATGGGGGAGGGGTGGGCGGATTCGACGCAGGGCAGATCGCCGAGGAGCGGGCGCAGATCGCGGGCGTCACGGCCCCACAGGATGGACACCAGCGGCTTGCCGCGCCCCGCCAGGGCCCGGATCGCCTGCTCCGTGACCTCCTCCCAGCCCTTGCCGCGGTGTGCGGCGGGCTTGCGCGGGGCGGTGGTCAGGGCTCTGTTGAGCAGCAGTACGCCCTGCTGCGTCCACGGCGTCAGGTCACCGTTGGACGGCTGGGGGAGCCCCAGGTCGGCGTTCAGCTCGCGGTAGATGTTGATGAGGCTGCCGGGCAGCGGCCGCACCTCGGGCGCGACCGAGAACGACAGCCCCACCGCGTGCCCCGGAGTCGGGTACGGGTCCTGACCGACGATCAGGACGCGTACGTCGTCGAAGGGCTGCTGGAAGGCCCGCAGGACGTTCGCCCCGGCCGGGAGGTAGGTGCGTCCGGCGGCGATCTCCGCGCGGAGGAAGTCCCCCATCGCGGCGACGCGTTCGGCCACCGGTTCCAGGGCCTTCGCCCAGCCCGCTTCGACGATTTCATGCAAGGGTCGTGGTGCCACGGGCGTCACCCTACTGCCGTACGGGCAGCGGCGATCAACCGGTGGCCAACGCCTGTGCGCACGCTCGCCCCCCGCCCCGTCCGCGCCTCAGCCGACGAGCGCGGCACGCACGCACAGCACGTCCGGCAGATGCGAGGCGAGCTGCTGCCAGCTGTCGCCGTCGTCCGCCGACGCGAACACCTCGCCGTTGCGGTTGCCGAAGTAGACGCCCGCCGGGTCGGCGTCGTCGGTGCACATCGCGTCGCGCAGCACCGTGCCGTAGTGGTCCTTCTGGGGCAGCCCCGCGGAGAGCGGCTCCCAGCTCTTGCCTGCGTCCGCCGTCCGGTAGACGCGGCACCGGTGGTCGGCCGGGACCCGGTCGGCGTCGGCGTTGATCGGGAACACGTACGCCGTGTCGCCTCTGTGCGGATGCGCCGCCACCGCGAACCCGAACGTGGACGGCAGGCCCTCGCCGATGTCCGTCCAGTGCGCGCCCGCGTCGTCACTGCGGTACACCCCCCAGTGGTTCTGCAGATACAGCCGGTCCGGGGTGGCACCGTCCCGCGTGACCTTGTGCACGCACTGGCCGAACTCGGGGTTCGGGTCGGGCAGGAACACCGCCGAGACACCCGAGTTGGAAGGCGCCCAGCTCGCGCCGCCGTCCAGCGTGCGGAACACGCCGGCGGTCGAGACGGCGACCGTCACCGCCTTCGGGTCGCGCGCGTCGGTGAGCACGGTGTGCAGGCCCTCACCGCCACCGCCCGGCACCCACTTCGACCGCGTGGGGTGCTCCCACAGCGGCCGGACCAGCTCGAACGTCTCCCCGCGGTCCTCCGAGCGGTACAGCGCCGCCGGTTCGGTGCCCGCGTACACCACGTCCGGCTCGGCGGCGGCCGGGTGCAGCTGCCACACCCGCTCCAGGGACGCCCCGGTGTCCTTGGGGAACTTGACCGCCGGGCGGGCCGGTTCGGTCCAGGTCCGGCCGAGATCGTCGGAGTGGAACACCGACGGGCCCCAGTGCGCGCTGTCGCCGCCCACCAGCAGCCGCGGGGTGCCGGTCCGGGTGTCGATGGCGACCGAGTACACGGCCTGCGCGTTGAAGTAGGGGCTCTCGTCGAACTCCCAGGCGCCACCACCTCGACGGCGCCCGATGAACAGGCCTTTGCGCGTGCCCACGGCGAGCAGTACCTCGGTCATGCCGATCACCTCCGCGGCGTCGTCCTTGACGCCTTCGTCCCGAACACCGGCCAGTCTGCACCCGACCACTGACAGTCACCTCCGGAAAGGGGTCCGGCGCAGGTCAGCGGGGGTGTCGACGCTGTGGGCGCGGTCTCCCGCGGGCCGCACCCGCAGGGCACCGGCCCGTGGGGAGCGTCACGTCGGGTAGGTGCACTGAGCATCCAGGCGCCGCCGTCCGTATGGGGAGGGCGGCGGGATGGTCGTGGGCTCGTGAGGAGGAGGCCTTCGATGGCGTTACGTGGTCCGAGGGTGTGGCTGTGGCGCTGGCGGCGCAATCCGCTCAGGCGCCGCGCCGACAGGGTGGAGGCCTGGGTCGTCCTGGGCGTGTGGCTGCTCACCCTCTTCGTCGGGGTGCTGGCCGGGACGGCGGTGAGCCGCTCCGTGGAGGACGGGCTGGCCCGGGAACGGGCCGAACGGCGCCCGCTCGTGGCACGGCTCGCCGAGCGCGCTCCCGGGACGGCCTCCGAGAACGGCCACGTGTCCCGGGCCGAGCAGGTGTGGGCCACGGCGCGGTGGACCGCCGCGGACGGCGCCGAGCACTCCGGCCAGCTGCGGGTTCCGGCGGGCAGCGCCGCCGGCGCCCCGGTCACCGTGTGGACGGACCCCGAGGGCCGCCAGGTCACCCGGCCCGTCACCGAGCCCCAGGCCCGCGTACGGGCCTCCCTGATCGGCGGCGTGTCGGGCCTGTGCGCCGCTGTCGTCCCGCTGGGTGCCGGCCGAGGCCTCCGCCGCCGCCTGGAGCGCCGCCGCCTCGACCAGTGGGACGTGGAGTGGTCCCGCTTCGGCCCGATGTGGGGGCGTACGGCCGGGTGAGGCCTACGGGTGCCCCTGCCCGGCCAGCGCCTCCCGGCACGTCCGCAGCAACGCCAGGTCCTCGCCTATGCGATGGCCGCCGGAGTCGCTGCGATGCCGCCGGGGGGCGGCGAGCTCCGCCCGGATCACGTCATGCAGGGGTGCTCCAGCGGGCCCCAGCGCCGAGACGCACTGCGCGATGGTTGTGCGCGTGCGGGGGTGTTCCACCCATGCGGAGCGCAGGACAGGGAGGAACCCCTCCGGTTCCCCGGCCGTGCGCCACACCGCGCACGCGGCCGTGGCCCGCGTCCACGCGTCGCCGGAAGCGGCCATCTCGCGCAGCCCGGGCAGGGCCGGACGCGCCGCCGCGCCCAACCGCCCCAGAACGGCCGCGGCATGGGGTCGCTGACCGCTCCCGGGGTCCGACAGCTCCCGCAGCAGTACGGGCAGCACGGCGGTGGCGTCGCCCGTGACCGACCACAGCGCGTCGGCCGCCGTGACCGCGCTGTCGGTCCCCAGCAGCCCGCGCAGCTCCGGTATCGCTTCGCGCGCCGCTCCGCCGAGCACGCCGAGGGCACGGACCGCCGCCGCGGTGACGGCATCGCGCTGCCGCACACCGTCCGGCATGCCCCGCAGCAGACGCAGCACCGCGGGCACGGACTCGACGTCGCCCAGAGCGGCGAGGGCCGACAGCAGGGGAACGGCCCGCTCGCGCACGTCGGACGCGTCGAGCGGCACCCGGGCGAGCCGTCGCCGCAGCGCCGGGGCGAGCGGAACGGCCGCGCCGCCCAAGTGGGGTATCACCAGCCCCAGATCGTTCGGGACGACCGGGCCCGCCAGCACCTCCGCCAGCAGCGGCACGGCCCGCGCGTCCCCGGCACCAGCCAGTGCCCTGAGCGGGCCCCCCAGGGCCGGCGCCCCCCGCTCTGCGTGCCGTATCCGGAGCTCGGGACGGTATGTCACCAGCACGTGGAGAGGGCCGGCGGCGGGCGCGGCCAGTGCGAGGAGCTCCACCAGGACGGCGACCGCCGCGTCGTGCAACCTGCCCTCCTTCGAGTCCAGTTGATTGCCGATGAGGACGACCGGCTCCGCATGGCCGGTACGCCACTCACGGATCAGCCCGGCCGACATCCACACGCCGTTGCACCGGTCGAGGGGATCCGGGCTGGTCAACTGCCCGCACAGCAGGGCGACCCGGTCGGGCACCCGGCTGCCGAGCGCCGCGTGCAGGGTCCGCAGCAGCCGGGCCCCCTCCTCGTCCGAGGGGCGCAGCCGCCGCAGCCGGCCGGCGAGTGTGTCCGGGCCGGAACCGTCGTACGGGTGCCCCGCTCGGCCCCGCTGCTCGGATCTGTCCCTGAGCAGGCGGACGACGGTCGGTACGAGATCGGCGGGGAGCCGGTCCTCGGCACACCCCGCGAGCTGACCGAGCGCGGCGAGCCTCAGGCCGGGGCCGTGAGGGGACCCGCTCAGCTCGGTCAGCAGGCGCACCGCCTCGGCGGTGTGGGCGGCATCGGCCGGGCGGTACCGCCGCGCGAACAGGCCGAGGCTCTCCGCCAGGGCGAGCAGCACCCGCTCGTCCCGCTCCACGGTGATCCGCTCCCGCACCAGGTCGAGCACGCGCGCCGGCCGGTCGAGGAACCGCACCAGCGCCCCTGCGGCTGCCCGGCGCACGCCGGGG
The DNA here is from genome assembly GCF_014207295.1 of Streptomyces sp. AK010. Taxonomy (NCBI): domain Bacteria; kingdom Bacillati; phylum Actinomycetota; class Actinomycetes; order Kitasatosporales; family Streptomycetaceae; genus Streptomyces; species Streptomyces sp. AK010. Next base: position 210,606 of record NZ_JACHCX010000008.1, on the reverse strand, counting down.
TCCGCGTCCCCCGCGAGCCGTTCGAAGACGTCCCCACGCGCCCGCAGGGCGTCCCGGGCGCTCGCCGCGGGACCATCGGGGGCGCCGTCGAAGTCACCGATGCTGACGAGAAGGTCCACCACCTCCGCCCGGTCCCGCACCTCCTCACGGCCGACGAGCGCGAGGAGAAACGGAACACAGGCGAGTGTCGAGTCGTAGACCCCGCCCTGGTGGTGCACCGCGCCGTACATCCCGTCGAGCGCGGTCTGTCGCTCGACCGGGTCGGCGGAGGCCAGTCCCCGCAGTAGTCCCGGCACGTCCTCCGCGCTGCCGTACGCATGGCGCAGCGAGGCCCAGTCGACCTCGTCGATCCCCCTGAACACGGTGTCCTCCCCCAGGCGAACTGCCAACTGACGGGGAGTCTGCACCACGGCACCGACAACGAAGCGGAATCGGGCGATGACGGTGCGCGAACTGTGCGCACGATGGCTTGAGTTCGGGTCGGCCCGGCCCCGGCGCGCCGACCCGGCCGACCCACCCGGGGCCCGCGAAGCCGCCCGGCGTCAGCCCTCCCCGCGCCCCAGCCCGCACCGCCCGGCAACGCCCGCTCCACGATCGCGTCCAGGCCCGCCGACTCCGGCAGCGTCCCGAACGCGTGCCCCCAGTCGCCCCCGAGTCGCGTCGCGCAGAACGCCTCGGCGACCGCCGGCGGGGCGTGCCGGACGAGGAGGGAGGCCCGGAGGGCCGGCGCCATCTGCTCCACGAGGCGCCGTGCCGTCGTGGGAGACGGACAGCCCCGTGCGCGCGGGTGCGCGGTACCTGACGCGGACGGCCGTGCGCAGCGCCCGCAGAGACGCTCCGCACGGCCGCCTTCACCGTGGGGGGAGGATGATGACCTGCCCGGGACTACCGGTAGGTGACGTCCGAGGTGGCGTAGAGGCAGTTCTTGCTGTCGGGTCCGGAGCCGACGGCCGTGTTGTTGTTGTACTTCTGGCAGGGCACGACCTTGCGGCCGGAGTCGTTGCGGATCGTGATGTTCCGCAGTGTCGCCACGTCGTTGCGGTTGACGTTGATGCCGACGAGCCGCGCGGTGGAGCCGGTGCCGGTCACGTCGACGGTGTTGAGGTTGACCTTGCGGGTGTACTGCGTGGAGCAGTCGCCGCACGAGCGGTACAGCGTCTTGAACTCCTGCACCGCGAAGTTGGAGATGGTCAGCGTGCCGCCGCCGTTGTGCTGGAAGACCTTGTCCGCGGCCCTCTTCGCTCCGCCGCCGATCACCTGGTAGATCGCGCCGTTGCCGCCGCGGAAGGTGGCGGCGTCCTCGCCGACGTCCTCCCACCAGACGTTCTGCAGCGTGCAGCTGCCCTCGCAGTGGATGCCGTCGGCCGCGGGGGCGCCGAGGATGACGTTCTTCAGCACCGCGCCGTCCGCGAGTTTGAAGATCGGGTCCTGGCCCTCCTCCTGGCCGTCACCGGCCAGGTCTCCGGTGCCGTAGTACCGCTTCATCCCGTAGTCCTTGGTGCCGGACACGGAGATGGTGGAGGAGGTGCCCTGGCTGCCGTTGGGGGTCGGCCAGGTCGCGGCGCTCGCGGGGGACGCATTGGTAGTCATGATCATGCCAAGCGAGAGGCCGAGAGTGGCCAGTGCGCCGGTCAGTGCGCGCCTGCGGGCGCGCGGGCGTGCCGCAGAAGTCATGTCCCGATTCCTTCTGTCGTGGGGGTGGAGGCGCGTCGGGCTCCTCGGGGAGCCCGAGCGTCCCGTCGGGGGAGTGCCTTCATTGAGCTGCTCATGTGGCTGAACGCAGTTCAGTATTCCGTCGGAAGTGAGTCTCCTGTAGGGGTGGATTCACACCGGCGGGTCACTCTGCTGAACGGAACGTAGGGGGCAAGCGCTTTCTAGTCAACGGCTCGCGCAGAACACATTCGGCCGCTCCTGGTCAGGGCGGTGCCGGTGTGGGAGCGCTTCCATGGGGGCCATGTCCATGTCACCATGCCGAGCGGATGCTTCCTGAACCGCACCTCACGACGGAAGGAACCCGGACGTGACTGCCACCCCCCTCCTCACGGCACCGAGACGCCTGCGGCCGATGCTCCTCGCGCTCGTCGCCGCACTGCTGCCGTTACTCGCGGCGACCGCGCTCAGCGCACCCGCGGCCGCCGCGGGCGTACCCGCACGCGATGGCGCCCGCGCGGGTGCCGTTCCCGCCGCCGCCCTCACCGAGGTCACGAACTTCGGCACGAACCCCAGTAACCTGCGTATGTACCTGTACGTACCGGAGAGCGTCACGCCGAAGCCGGCCGTCGTGGTGGCCGTGCACTGGTGCACCGGCTCGGGCCCGGACATGTACAACGGCACGGAGTACGACACGCTCGCCGACCGCTACGGATTCATCGTGCTCTACCCGTCCGTCACCCGCAGCAGCAAGTGCTTCGACGTCTCCTCGCCCCAGGCCCTGCGCCGCGGCGGCGGAAGCGACCCGGTCGGCATCAAGTCGATGATCGACTGGACCACCCGGACCTACAACGCCGACACCGGCCGGATCTTCGCCACCGGCATCTCCTCCGGCGCGATGATGACGAACGTCCTGCTCGGGGACTACCCGGACGTGTTCGCGGCGGGCGCCGCCTTCTCCGGCGTCCCGTTCGGCTGCTTCGCCACCACCGACGGCTCCGAGTGGAACAGCGCCTGCTCGGGCGGCTCGGTGACCCGCACCCCGAAGGAGTGGGGCGACCTGGCCCGGGGTGCGTACCCCGGCCACACCGGCGCCCGGCCCCGGATGCAGATCTGGCACGGCACCCAGGACGATGTCCTGCGCTACCCCAACTTCGGGGAGCAGATCAAGCAGTGGACCGATGTGCAGGGCGTGAGCCAGACCCCCACCACCACCGACACGCCCCAGTCCGGCTGGACCCGTACCCGCTACGGCGGCACGGGTGACCGGGCTCTCGTGGAGGCCGTCAGCCTCCAGGGCGTCGGCCACAACCTGTACGCCCAGGGCATGGCGTCCCGCGTGCTCACCTTCTTCGGCCTGGACAGTTCCGGCCCGGCTCCCCAGCCGCAGCCCGGCGCCTGCAGGGTGACGGCCTCGGTGAACGCCTGGAGCACCGGTCTGACCGCCTCCGTGACCCTCACCAACACCGGCACGACGGCCGTCGACGGCTGGAAGCTCGGCTTCACGCTGCCCGCGGGGCAGACGGTCACGGGCGGCTGGGGTGCCACGTACGCGCCGTCGTCCGGGCCGGTCACCGCCACCAACGTCGCGTACAACGGCACCATCGCGCCGGGCGCGAGCGTCAGCATCGGCTATCAGGCGAGTCACGGCGGCAACAGCGCCGCCCCGGCCGCGTTCACGCTCAACGGAACGGCGTGCGCGGCCGGTTGAGGTGCCCGGGCGGGCGCCGGGCCGGACGGTCGGTTCAGACCGACCGGTGGTACTGGTCCGGCACCCGCACCTCGCCGCCGAGCTCCCGCGCCGCGTGCCGCGCCCAGGAGGGGTTGCGCAGCAGCTCGCGGCCCAGCAGGACCGCGTCCGCCTCGCCGTTGGCCAGGATCTTCTCGGCCTGCTCGACGTCCGTGATGAGCCCGACCGCGGCGACCGGCAGGGGCGTCTCGTTCTTCACCCGGGCGGCGAAGGGCACCTGGTATCCGGGGCCGGTGGGGATGCGGACGCCGGAGGCGTTGCCGCCGGTGGAGACGTCCAGCAGGTCGATGCCGTGGTCCCGCAGATCGGCCGCGAAGCGGACCGTGTCGTCCGCGGTCCAGCCGCCCTCCTCGAGCCATTCGGTCGCCGAGACGCGGAAGAACAGCGGCTTGTCGTCCGGCCACACCTCCCGTACGGCGTCGACGACTTCGAGGGCGAAGCGGGTGCGGTTCTCGTACGAGCCGCCGTAGGCGTCGGTGCGATGGTTGGAGTGCGGGGAGAGGAACTCGTTGATCAGGTAGCCGTGGGCGCCGTGGATCTCGGCGATCTCGAAACCGGCGGCGAGCGCGCGACGGGCCGCGGCCGTGAACTGCCCGACGATGTCCTTGATCTGGTCGACGGTCAGCTCGGCCGGGGCGGGGTGCCCGTCGTCGAAGGCGAGCGGGCTCGGGGCGACCGAGTCCCACCCGTGGGCGTCCGGGCCGACCGGGGCGCCGCCCCTCCAGGGGCGGTCCGTCGACGCCTTGCGTCCGGCGTGGGCCAGCTGGATCGCCGGCACCGTGCCCTGCGCGGTGAGGAAGCGGGTGATGCGGCGGAACGCCTCGACCTGCGCGTCGTTCCAGATGCCCAGGTCGTAGGGGGAGATGCGGCCCTGCGCCGACACCGCGGTCGCCTCGACGATGATCAGGCCCGTCCCGCCGGTGGCGCGGGCGGCGTAGTGCGCGAAGTGCCAGTCGGTGGGGACCCCGGTCTCCGGGCCCTCCGGCGCCGCCGAGTACTGGCACATCGGGGGCATCCACACGCGGTTGGGGATCGTCAGCTCGCGCAGGGTGTAGGGCTCGAAGAGCGCGGTCACGGCGGACTCCATTCGTCACGGGGCCGATGTCGACTCGTACGATAGGCATCGTAGTACGGTGGATGTCAAACTACGATGGTTCTCGTACTATGGAGTCCCCCGAGGAAGTGGAGCCCGCCGTGTCGTCCCCCGCCGTCAGCAGTCGTGACCTGCCGCATCCCGCGTCCGGCGAGATCAGGCTGGAGGACGTTCTGCATGCGCTCTCGGATCCGATGCGGCTGCGGATCGTGCGAGAGCTCGCCGGCGCGCCGGGTGAGTTGTCCTGCTCGCACTTCGATCTGCCCGTCACCAAGTCGACCACCACGCACCACTTCCGGGTGCTGCGGGAGAGCGGGGTGATCCGGCAGGTGTACCGGGGAACGGCCAAGATGAACGGGTTGCGGCGGGACGACCTGGACGAGCTGTTCCCGGGGTTGCTGGACGCCCTGCTCGACGCCGCCGCCCGGCAGGCCGCCCGGCTCGGTGGCTGAGCGTCCTCAGGGGGCCTTGCCGGCCGCGGCCTTCAACAGGGACGGCCAGTCCGGGAGTTTCACCACGCCCCGCCCCAGTGAGGCTCCCAGTTCCGCCTCCGCCCGCTCGATCGACTGCCAGCCCGGCCACTCCACCGGGTCGGCTCCCGCCGCGCGCAGCGCCGGGAGGGGGTCGCCGGGCGCGGCCCGCAGAGCGAGGAGCGGCGCGTCCTCCAGGAGCGAGGTCGCCGTCTCCTTCGCGCAGGGGCGGTTCGTGCCGATGACGCCCGTGGGGCCGCGCTTGATCCAGCCCGCCACGTACTCGCCCGGGGCGACGGCACCCTCGCGCAGGACTCGCCCGGACAGGTTCGGGACGGTGCCGGTGGCCGGGTCGAAGGGGAGGCCTTCCAGGGGAACTCCGCGGTAGCCCACCGAGCGCAGAACCAGCTGCCCTTCGACGACCTCATGGCGGCCGGTGCCCGTCACGCCGCCCTGGCCGTCCGGGGCCGTCCGCTCGAACCGCACCGCGCCCACATGGTCCCGCTCGGCGAGCAGTTCGGCCGGGCGGAGGAAGAACCGGAGACGGATGCGGCGCGGTGCGCCCTTCGGGGGAGTCCCGGCCCAACCGCGCAGGACCTCGACGTTGCGGCGCTGCGGGGCGGGCAGCGCGGACGGGTCCGTGTATCCCGGGTCCAGAGCCAGCTCCGCCGGGTCCACGACGACGTCCGTCTCCGGCAGGGTGCCCAGCTCGCGCAGCTCCTTGGTGGTGAACCGGGCCTGGGACGGGCCGCGCCGGCCCACCATGTGGATCTCGGTGACCCGGCTGTCCGCCAGGGTGGTCAGGGCCGCCTGCGGCATGTCCGTGGGGGTCAGCTCGGCCAGCCCCCGGGCCAGCATCCGCGTGACGTCCACGGCGACGTTCCCCACCCCGATGACCACCGCCGACCGGGCGTCCCGCAGGAAACCGGCGTCCACGGCGTCCGGGTGGGCGCTGTACCAGGACACGAACTGCGTCGCCGACCAGCTCCCCGGCAGGTCCTCCCCAGGGACGCCCAGATGGCGGTCGGTGGCGGCGCCCACGCAGTACACCACCGCGTGGTACAGCTCCCGCAGCCGGCCGACGGTCACGCCGCCGGGGCCGACCTGCACCCCGCCGAGGAACCGGACCCGCTCGTGCTCCAGGACCGCGCGCAGGTTGTTCTGCAGGGACTTGATCTTCTCGTGGTCGGGTGCCACGCCGTAGCGGACGAGGCCGTAGGGGCACGGCAGCCGGTCCAGGACGTCGACGCGCACCTCGGAGTCCAGCCGGACGAGGCTCTGGGCGGTGTAGCACCCGCTCGGCCCGGAACCTACGACGGCGACTCGCAGCACGGGGGAACTCCTTACCCGGGGGATCCGGCGGATCTCGGGAGAGCGATACGTCTCCAGCATCGCACCGGACGGGCTCCGCTGACAGGGTGCAGTGCTCCGCCCGCGGCGCGTGTCCGATCTGTAGGGAATGTGATCATGCGGTTACGTTCGGTGTGTGCTGGAAGCATCCTTTCTGAATCTTTCTGATCGCTCTCCGGCGGACGGTGCGGTGGCCGTGCGCCCCGCCTGGGAAGTGCGGGAGAACGAGGGCGCCACGCGCTGGTTCGAGTTCCGGCTGGCCTTCGCGGACGGCGCGCGAGTCGACGCGCTGGCCGTCGTGGGCGGCGGATGCGTCTGCGTCGAGGAGGTGCGCGCTCAGCCCGCGCTGTCCCTCGACGACCTGGCGGTGCTCGCCGACTGGATCGAGGAGTCGGTCGCCGAGGCGTGCGGTACCGGGCCCGGGTCCGACGGCAGCGGGAGCGAGGGGCGCCGGGCCCGGCCCGCCTGGCCGCGCGGGGCGGAGGGGAGGCTGCTGGTGGCGCGGGAGTACCGCGCGGCCCAGCGGGACGGCGCCGACCCGGTCCTCGCCGTGATGGGCGCGACCGGGCACAGCCGTCGTACGTCGCTCAGACTGATCGGCCAGGCCCGGGACGCGGGCCTGCTGTCGCCGCGCCGCGCCCGGCGCTGAACCGGGACGAGAGGCCGCCCCCGAGCGCGATCAGAGCATGTTCCGCATCCGTGTGATCTCGCTCGTCTGCTGCGCGATCACCTCGTCGGCCATCTCCTCGACGCGGATGTTGTTGCCCTGCCCCTTCACGTCCGTGGCCATGGTGATCGCACCCTGGTGATGGGTCGTCATGAGGGTCAGGAAGAGGCGGTCGAAGGCCTTTCCATCGGCCGCGCGGAGCTTCCTCAGCTGGGCCTGCGTCGCCATGCCGGGCATCGCGGCGTGCTCGTGCCGCCCGGTCATCAGCGGCTTGCCGTACGACTTCAGCCAGCCCTTCATGGCCCCGATCTCCGGCTTCTGGCCGGCCGCGATGCGCTCGGCGATCCGCTTCACATCCTTCGACTCGGCGCGCTGCGGGGTGAGTTCGGTCATCACCAGGGCCTGCGCGTGGTGCTCGATCATCATCCGGACGTAGGAGACGTCGGCCGAGTTGGGGGAGTCGTTCTCCGAGCGCCGGTCGGCTGCCTCCTTCGCGGACAGGGTGCGGTTGGCCTCGCCGGGTTCTCCCGGCGCGATCACGGCGGGCCCGTCCGCGGCGGCCGGCCCCCGGTCCGGCCCGGAGTCACAGCCCCCGGCCGCGAGTACCACCAGGGCGACCAGCCCCGTCGTGACGGCGGACGCCCGGGACGCACGGCGGAAGAGCACAACGACCTCCTGTGGCAAGCGGGGTGGGACGCACCTGGGGTTGCGGACGACGTACACGCACGTTTCCGCGGGTCATTGATCGGAAAACTTCATTGCGATTCTGTTGCCCTCTATTGGTATGTGCATGGCGAAGACGATACTGCGTGGTGCGTGAACCGTTCCGCAGCGAACGGAACCAGGGAGGAAAACAGTGATCCTGTTGAACGACCGCAGAACACGCCGCAGACGCTGGGGAGTTGCCGCTGCCGCCGCCGGGCTGCTGGCCGCGCTCCTCACGGCGGCACCGGCAGGGGCCACCCCCGACCCGGGGGACGCGCCGCCCGCGCCGACGAAGGTCTCCAAGAGCGACCAGGCAGAGGTCCGGGAGGCCATCCGGAACGGCGACATACCCGGCCAGGACGAGATCGTCCACTCCGACAACATCCAGCACCTGGCCCACGTCCCCAAGGACGTGCTCCAGGGCACGAACTCGGACCTCGCCTTCCAGGGCAGGTACGCGTTCGCGGGCAACTACGACGGCTTCCGCATCTTCGACATCAGCAACCCCAAGGCGCCGAAGACCGTCGCCCAGGTGCTGTGCCCCGGCTCGCAGAACGACATCTCCGTCTCCGGCGACCTGCTGTTCCTGTCCACCGACTCCTCGCGCAGCGACAGCAGTTGCTCCAGCACCACCCAGCCGGCGACCGAGAAGTCCTCGTGGGAGGGCATGAAGGTCTTCGACATCAGCGACAAGCGCAACCCGAGGTACGTCGCCGCCGTCGAGACCGCCTGCGGCTCGCACACCCACACGCTGGTGCCCGAGCGCCGCAACGTCTACGTGTACGTCTCCTCGTACTCGCCGAACGCCGCCTACCCCGACTGCCAGCCGCCGCACGACGGCATCTCCGTGATCAAGGTGCCGCGCAAGGCCCCCGAGAAGGCCGCGGTCGTGGGCTTCCCCGTGCTGTTCCCCGGTGAGGGGCCGGACGGCGGCGGCAACCCGGGCGGACCCACCAACCCGGGCGTGTCCAAGACCACCGGCTGCCATGACATCACCGTGCTGCCGTCGAAGGACCTGGCCGCGGGCGCCTGCATGGGCGACGGGATCCTGTTCTCCATCAAGGACCCGGAACGCCCGAAGGTCATCGACCGCGTGCAGGACAACGTGAACTTCGCGTTCTGGCACTCGGCGACCTTCAACCAGAAGGCGAACAAGGTCGTCTACACCGACGAGCTGGGCGGCGGCGGCGCTGCCACCTGCAACGCGGAGATCGGCCCGGACCGCGGTGCCGACGGCATCTACGACATCGTCGGCAAGGGCGACAAGCGCAAACTCGTCTTCCGCAGCTACTTCAAGATCCCCCGCCACCAGGCGGACACCGAGAACTGCGTCGCCCACAACGGCTCGCTGATCCCGGTCAAGGGCAAGGACATCATGGTCCAGGCCTGGTACCAGGGCGGCGTCTCCGTCTGGGACTTCACCGACTCGGCCAAGCCGAAGGAGATCGCCTACTTCGACCGCGGCCCGCTGACCACCGACACCATCAAGTCGGGCGGCTCGTGGTCCGCGTACTACTACAACGGCTACATCTACTCGAACGAGTACGCCCGGGGCTTCGACGTGCTGAAGATCGACGACCGGCGCACGGACCCGGCCCGCCGGGTCCACCAGCGTGAGCTCAACGTCCAGACCCAGCCGGACTACTTCGACTGACCCCGCGGGTCGCACTCCGGTGCGGCCCCGGTCGCGAAGAACCGCGACAGATCCTTGTCGCCCCTCCCGCCGCAGGCTCCGGTCTCCGGCGGGAGACCCAGTTCCCAGCCGAGCCGGTAGCGCTTGAACAACTCGGCGCGCAGCACCGGCACCGGCATCGGCGCCCCCGGCACCACGGCCGCGTACACCGAGCCCATCAGCAGGGCGCGCATCATCGGGTAGTCGCTGTCGACGTCCGGCGACCCGTGCCGGGCCATGGTGTCCCGCAGCAGCTCGGCCAGCCGGCGTTGCTCCGGGCACTGCATGAAGCCCTCGGCCTGCAGGATCCCCGCCATGTGCTGGCGCATCAGCACGGGCCGGTCCCGGGCCAGACCCAGGATCGCGTCGATGGCCCGGGCCATCCGCTCCCGGCCGTCCTCCGTGCGCGGCTCGCGCTCCAGCGCCTCTTCCAGCGTGCGGTGCATCAACCGGTGCACCGCGGACTGCACCAGCTGGCGCTTGCCGGGAAAGTAGTAGGACACCAGGCCCCGGGCCGATCCCGCCCGGTCCGCGATGTCGCCGAGCGTGGTCGCGTCGTAACCGCGCTCACTCACCAGCTCGACCGCCGCCTGCAGGAGCCGCTCCCGGGAACGCCGCCGCAACTCTTGGTTCACCGAGGCGCTACGCGGAGACATGCTGCAACTCCTGTGTTGACTGGCTGCCAGCCAACTATACTCGGAGGGGTCCGGCCACGACCTGTCAGGTCTGGGCCGGTGATGCCGTCTGCCTCGGGCGACGCGGGGGATCGTCCGAGGCGGGCGAGCACTCGGCCCCGGTAGTGTCCTTGGGCTACTTTCCGGAGCGGCTCACCGTCCATGTGGACGGCGCGTCCGTCTCAGCTCACCAGATCCAGGACCGGCCGCAGCCCGTCCGGCCGGTCGGCCGCCGGCAGATGGTCCACGAAGTGCACCCCGCATCCCAGAGCGGTGGCACCACCGTCCGCCCGGCGGTCGTCGCCGACCATGAGGGTGGTGCGCGGGTCGGCGCCGAGCGCCTCGCAGGCGATGCCGAACAGCCGCGGGTCGGGCTTCTGCACGCCGTGCTCGAACGACAGGACGTACGCATCGATGTACGGGTCCAGGCCGTGCGCGCGGAAGACCGGCCGCAGGTCCCAGCCGATGTTGCTGACCACCCCGACGGGAACGCCCCGTTCCCGCAACGCGCGCAGCACCTCGACGGCGTCCGGGTACGGGGCCCACGCGGCCGGGGTCATGTGGCGGTCGTACAGCGCGTCGTGCAGTGCCGGGTCGGGCAGCGGCACCTGCCGGGCGAGACCGGTGTAGGCCGCCCGGTGCAGGGCGGCGCTGCGGTCCCGGATCGGCCAGGCGTCCGCGAGTTCCTCCGGCACCCGCGCGGGATCACCGCCGCCGGGCAGCGCCCCCACCGCCTCCAGAGCCAGGACCGCGGCGGTCAACTCGGCCTCGGTGAGCCGGACATCGGTCGCGGCCAGGGCGCCCCGCAGCCAGGAGTCGGTGGACTCGACACGGAAGAGCGTCCCGGAGAAGTCGAAGAGCACGGCGGTCATGGGGCGATCCTACGAGGCCGCGGTGCGCCGCGAACGAAGACCGGTGAGGCGGTGACGGGTTCAGGGCTGCCGGCGCCGGTGCACCCACACCGCCAGGGCCACGACCATGGTGCCCAGCAGCCAGCCGCCCACCACGTCCGACGGCCAGTGGACACCGAGCCAGATCCGGGTCAGCCCGACCCCGACCACGGAGACGACGGCCACGGCCACGGCCGTACGCCACACGGCCCGGCCGACGCCGTGCCGGTGCAGGAGCCACAGCAGCAGGCCGCACACCACCGTGGCGGTCATGGCGTGGCCCGACGGGAACGCCGAGTAGTGGGCCGAGTCGACGGGATCGGGCCAGACCGGGCGCGGGCGGTCCACCGCGGCCTTGATGCCCTGCTGCAACAGCGTGCCCAGCGCGACGGCCAGCGCCAGCCACAGCGCCGTCCAGCGCGCCGCCCACCGCACCACCAGCCACACGACGACGGCCGCGCACAGCAGACGCATCGTCCACGGGTCCCACACCCAGTCCGTGAGGATGCGGCACGCCTGGGTGAGGGCCGGCGAGTCGACCGCCCAGCGGTGGGTGGTGTCGGAGATCTCCCCGTCCGCGCTGATCAACGGGCTCCATCTCGCCACGACGAGGGTCAGCAACAGCGCCGAGCACAGGGCCAGGGCACCGGCGAGACCGGCGGTGGCGCGGTGCTCCGGACGGGGCGGGGAATCGACGGACGAGGTGTGCATACAGCGATCCTCGCCGAACCGGGGGGTCCGGATCCAGTACGGGGAAGATCTTCCGCCACCGGGACGGCACGCTTCGGCCGTGCCGGACCCACCGGAGGGTGACCGAGCGCCCCGCGCCGGGAATCTCGAGACGCTCGGGCGCCTCGGCTATCCCAGCGCCCGCAGCCCCGGCACGAACGCCACCAGCACCGGCACCACGGGCACCAGCGCGGCCGCCGCCGTCAGCCGCATCCGCCGGGCCGCGGTCAGCCGGTCCGGGGGAGTGAGCAACCGGTGCACCCGGGCCGGGACATGGGCCTGCGGAGTCGGGCAGGGCCCGAACACGCCGCGGTGCTCGTTCAGTTCGACCAGCGCCAGGGCCGTCGTGAGGCGGCCGAAGCGGCGCGATGCCGTGTCGTCGGCGGCGAGTTCGACCAGGCGGTGCATCTCGTCGCGGAACGCGGCGAACACCGGTACCTGCGGAAAGCCGCCGGCGAGAGCCGAGGAGCAGTTCAGCAGCCAGTCGTGCCGGGCCCGGGCGTGGCCCTGCTCATGGGCGAGCACCGCGTCCAGCTGCCTGCCCTTCAGCCGGAGCAACGCGGCGGTGGTGACGACCAGTTGAGGGGGAGTGCCGGGCTGCCACCAGGCGTCGGGCTGCTCGCTCTCCAGGACGACGAGCCGGCCGGAGACGGCCACCTCGCCCGGCAGCAGCGGGGCCCGGACCAGCAGATCGGCACGCCGGCGGCGGCGCCGGGCGCGGGCCCCGCCGATCTCGTGGACCAGCATCGCCGCGCTCCACAGCCCGGCGCCGGCCAGCGCGACCGCCGTGGTCGCGGCCCAGGGCCCCGCCGTACCGAGGGCGTAGGCCTCCATGACCGCGCGCGGGGCCGTCGCGAAGAGGTGCCCGCCGACCGCGTGCCAGGCCGCCGCCGCACTGAGCGTCATGGACAGGGCGCAGCACACGAGGACGGCCGCCACCACGCACTGCCACACCCACAGCGCCACCACCGGCTCACGGTCCGGCCAGTCCGCCCGGGCGAGCAGCCGGGGCGCGACCACGGCGGTCACGGCGCCGAGCAGCAGCAGCGCGGCGGTGAGCATCATGGGGGCAGCCTATGAGCGCGGCCCCACCCAGGGGTACGCCTTGTGGCGCCAAAGTGACGCAGGCAACGGATCCGTCGGGCGCGGGACGGTCCCGCTCACAGCGTCAGCAGCATCGCCACCATTGCGATCCCCATGGACAGACGGCAGGCGCGCGCCAGTTCCGGCCGGTCGCCCCGTCCGGCGCTCGCACCGCCCCCGGCCACGGCGGCGACCGGCACCAGACGGACGCCGGTCAGCAGCACGTAAGCGGCGAAGTAGAGCAGCAGCGCCCCGGTCAGGAGCGGGACTCCCGATCCGCCCCGACCGTGCGCGTGCCCGGGGGAGCCGGCCATGACGAGGGACATGTAGACCATCGCCGCGGCCCCCACCAGGTGATGGAGATGGTGCGGGCCCGTCCGAGCCGCCCACAGCGCGTGGACCCCCGCCGCCCCGAACACCGCCGCGTAGACGGGCCAGGCCCACGCGGGCGGAGTGAACACCGCCGCGGGGACGGCCATCGCGGCCATCCCGAAACCCATCAGCGCCTCGCCGCCCGCGGCACCGCGCCGCCCCTCGGCGCCGCTGCGCATCCGCGCCAGGCAGTAGGTGCCGGTCACCGCGCAGAGCGCCACCAGCAGCCAGCCGGACGAAGCCGGTCCGTGCACGCGTACCTCCCCGTTCGGCGGTCGGTCATTCGATGCCCGGGCCATGCGGCGCGCACGCGAGCGCAAGGATGTACACGGGGAGCATTCGACGGAGCACGCCAGGCGAGGGCTAATGCTTTACTGGTAAAACACCTGTTAATCTTGGCGTCATGAGCAGTCCGCCCCCCACCCCCTCCACCCCACCCGCCCGGCGTCTCCCCTTGGCGGGTGTGCTGCGCCTCGGCAGGCCCTCGGAGATCTGGTTCAAGCCCGCGCTGAGCGTGGTCGCGGCGATCGCCCCGCCCGCCTTCACCCTCCTGGCGCTCGGCCGGCTCGACCTCGTGATGTACGCGATGGCCGGCTCCCTGTGCGCCCTGTACGCCCACAACCGGCCCTACGCCGCCCGGGCCCGGGTCCTGGTGTGGGTGGTGCTGGGCATGCTCGGCGGGGTGGCCGTGGCGCTGGTCTCGGCCTCGCTCACCGGCAGCGCCGTCGTCCTGGTCACCGTCGGCGCGCTGCTCGCCGCAGCCCAGAAGGTGCTGTGCGACGCCACCCGGGTCGGCCCGCCGGGCAACGTCGTCCTCACCTTCGTCAGTTCCGCCTCCCTGTTCGCACCGCAGACCCTCGCCCAGGTGCCCGGCCATCTGGCTCTGGCCGCCGCGACGGGCGCGTGGGCCTGGCTGGTCTGCATGGCGCCCGCGCTGGTCCGGCCGCACGGACCGGAGCGCCGCGCCACCGCCACGGCCCTGAAGGCCGCCGCCGCGTACGCCGGCACCGGCGGCACCGGGGAAGGCCACGCCCGGGCCCGCGCCGCGGGCTACGCCGCCGTGCAGGCCGCCTGGCAGTCACTGCTGTCCACCAGCGCCCCCTCACGCACCCGGCGGGCCCTCGAGCGGCTCGTCGTCCGCGCCGAGGTCGCCCTCGCGGCGCCGACGGAGGCGGACGCGGGCCGGCTGCGCACGTGGGCGGGCTCGCTGCGTGGCACCGGCCCCGTCCCGGAGGCCGGACTTCCGCGCGCGGCCGCCGACGAACTGCTCGGCGTGGACGTGGCCCGGCCCCTCTGGGCGCGGCTGGGCCCGCTGACCCCGCTCGCGGCACGTACCGCGCTCGGCTGCGCGCTCGCCGGCTACGCCTCCCTCGCCCTCGGGATCGGCCGCCCCTACTGGGCACTGGTCACCGCCGCCTCGCTCTACCAGGCGAACATCGCGCTGACCTGGAGCCGGGCCGTCCAGCGGGTCGTGGGCAACGTCGTCGGCGTGCTCGTCTTCCTGGCCGTCGTGCCGCTCGCGCACCTGGGCCCGCCGGCGCTCGTGCTGTGCTGCCTGGCGTTCAGCTTCGGTGCGGAGGTGCTGATCAGCCGGAACTACTGGCTCGGCAGCGTCTGCGTGACGCCCATGGCCCTGCTCATCACGGAGTTCGCCGGATACCAGGCGGCCGGGACGCTGATGACGGAGCGGGTCGTGGACACCGTCGTCGGCGCGCTGGTCGGGTTCGTCGCCGCCATCGCGGTCACCAACCGGCGCGCGGGCGACCGCGTCGAACGCGCGCTGACCACCGCCGACCGGGCCCGCGAGCACGCCGCCCGCCTCCTGGCCGGGCCGGACCCCGGCCCCGCGGCCCTGGAATCCGCCCGCCGCGGCCTCGCCGTCGCCCTGTCCGACCTGCGCGCCACGGCCGACGCCGCCGCTGGTGAATGGTGGCAGAGGGCCCTGCCCCAGGAGCGGGTCGTGCTCGCCGAACAGTCCGGACACCGTACGCTCGCCGCGACGGCCCGACGCCAGGGCCTGCTCCCGGACCGGGACCCGGGCACCGAAACGGAGGACGCACGGCCATGACGCCGACCGAAGGACCATCGCCCACGGGGAGTGCCGGGGGACGGGCCCCGCAGCCGGGCGACGAGGCGGAACCGGTGGTGGAGGGACGGGCGACCGGCGCGGCGGAGGCCGGAGGGGAGCCCGTCGGAGGCGCCCGGGCCGCCGCGGGCGATGTTCCCGGCGGGTCTTCGGCGAAGGAGCGGGCCACCGCCGCCGGGGATCCGGCTCGCGACACGACCGGCGAAGCCGGTCCGCACGACGGGCTCCACGGCGGAGCCGATCCCGGCGATGGCCGCAGGGGCGACACCGTGGCCGCCGTCGTCCGGCAGTGGCAGGCCGTGCAGCCCGGGCTCGACACCGGGCCGATGGAGATCATCGGGCGGATCAACCGCTGTGCCGCGCTGCTGCAGCAGGCCGAGGACGCTCCGCTGCGCCGGGCGGGGCTCAGCCGGCCCGAGTTCGATCTGCTGGGCGCGCTGCGTCGCACCGGGCACGAGCTGACGCCCGGGGACCTGGCCCGGGAGACCTTCTCCTCGGGGGCCGCCGTCACCAAACGCCTCAAGCAGCTGACCGAGCGCGGTCTGGTCGAGCGGCGCGGGGACACCCGGGACCGCCGGGTCGTCCACCTCCGCCTCACCGACGCCGGACGCGACCTGGTCGACGGCATCCTGCCCGTCCAGCTCGCCTACGAGACCGCCGTGCTGTCCGGCCTGGACGGCCCCGAGCAGGGCGAACTCGCCGCACTGCTCGGGGAGTTGCTCAGCCAGCTCGAAGGGCGGCTCGGCGCGCTGCGGACCTGAACCGGCCACCGGCCGGGCGCGCACCTTGCCCGTGCGGACGAGGTCGTCCAGGGCCCGCATGACCTCCTCGACAGGTGTGAAGTTGTCCCGGGCGTGCACCCACAGCACGTCCAGCCGGTCGGTGCGCAGCCGTCGCAGGCTCGCCTCCACCGACTGGACCAGGTTCTTGCGGTGGTTGCCCGCGGCGTTGACGTCGCCGGCGCGGATGGCGCAGGTGTACTTGCTGGCCAGCACGAACCTGTCGCGCCGCCCTTCGAGCAGCTCTCCGAGGATCCGTTCCGAGCTGCCGTCGGTGTAGTTGCTGGCGGTGTCGACGAAGTTGCCGCCGGCCTCCGCGTAGGCGTCGACGATCCGGGCGCTGGTCTCTTTTGGGGCGCCCCAGCCCCAGTCGTCCCCGATGGTCATGGCGCCGAGGGTCAGCTCGCTCACGCGCAGACCGGTCTTGCCGAACAGTGTGTAACGCACGCTCTCGTCCCCTCCAGGCAGGTCGTGCCCAGGACGCTAGGAGCTGGAGCGCACTTCAGCGCAAGCCGCAGCCCTGGCTCCTCGCCCGGGCCGCCGACTGGCTGCGGCTGTGCGGCGTCGACCGGCTGGCCGCAGCGAAACGGCCGCCGACAGTGCCCCGCTCGCCCTCCTGGCCGGGGCGGGCTTTCGCGAACTCACCCGCACCGACCGAGGGCGGGAGCACCGCCCGGAGCGAGCTCAGATACCCGGCCGGTAGCGCATCGGGTGGTCCGCGGGCACCTCCACCAGCACGATCGGCGTCCCGTCCGGATCCGCGATCCACATCTCGACCAGCCCCCAGGGCTCCTTGACCGGCGGCCGCACGATGTCCACGCCCTTCGCCCGCAGTTCCTCCTGGGCCGCGCCCACGTCGTCCACCTGCAGCCACAGCCGGACCGCGGGCGCCGGGGGCGTCTCGGACCGGCCCGAGACCTCCAGGAAGCCGCCCCCCATGAAGAAGACCGTGCCGCGCTCCGCTCCCGTGCCGAACTCGCGGTAGACGGCGAGGCCGAGTTGCTCGCCGTAGAAGGCCCGGGACCGCTCGGGATCGGTGGGGCGGAGCAGGATCCGGCTGCTGAGTACATGCACCATGCAGCGGAGCTTAGTGGCGGCGTTACGCTCATCCCTGCCCGAGCCGTGCCGGAACAACGGAGCGTACGCCCATGGAGACCGCCACCACCGCACTGACCTTCCGCGATGCCACCGATGCCGACGTCGACGAACTGGTCGCGCTGATCGAGTCGGCGTACCGGGGCGACGACAGCCGGGCCGGGTGGACCACCGAGGCCGACATCCTCGAAGGGCAGCGGACCGACCCGGAGGGGGTGCTGGAGGTCATCAAGTCGCCCGACAGCCGGCTCCTGGCCGTGGTGCGGGAGGGCAGGATCGTGGCCTGCTGCCAGCTGGAGCACCAGGGCGACCATGCCTACTTCGGAATGTTCGCCGTCAGCCCCCTGCTCCAGGGCGCGGGCCTCGGCAAGGTGATCATCACGGAGGCGGAGCGGCAGGCCCGCGCGACCTGGGGCGTGCGGGAGATGCAGATGACCGTGATCTCCGTGCGCGACGACCTCATCGCCTGGTACGAGCGGCGCGGATACCGCCGTACGGGGCGGATGACCCCGTTCCCGTACGGCGACGAGCGCTTCGGTCTCCCGCAGCGCGACGACCTGCAGTTCGAGCTGCTGGTGAAGGAGCTCGCATAGCCGCTACGCCGTGAATCGGCCCGTGCGCTTGATGTCCGGGTGGTCGGTGGTCGCGCCGTCCAGGCCGAACGCCCGGACGAGCCGCAGCTGGTCCTGGGTGTTCACCACCCAGCCGATGATCCTCAGATCGGCCTTGCGGGCCCGCTCCACGATCTCCAGGGTGAGCCGGCGGATGTTCAGGCAGACGGTCTCGGCGCCGGCCTGGACGGCGCGGTCCACGATGTCGGTGCCGTAGCGGCCGGCGATCAGGGCGGTGCGCACCCCCGGGACCAGTGGCTTGATCTCGGCGATCGCCTCGTCGTGGAACGAGGACACCTCCACCCGGCCCGCCAGTCCGCGCTCGTTCATGACCTCGGCCAGGGCCCGCGCCGCCTGGGCGTCCTTGATCTCCGCCTGGAGCGGCGCCTGCACGGCCTCCAGGACCTCCTCGAACACCGGGACCCGCTCACCCCGGCCCGCGTCCAGGGCCCGCAGCTCGGCGAGGGTCTTCTCGGCGATCGGCCCGGTGCCGTCGGTCGTGCGGTCCACATCCGTGTCGTGCATGACGACGAGCGCGCCGTCCTTGCTCAGGTGCAGATCGAGTTCGATGGCGTCGAGTCCCGCCTCCTGGGCGGCGACGAAGGACCGGAGGGTGTTCTCGGGTTCCACACCCATGACTCCGCGGTGACCGATGGTGAGGAAGTTCAAGACGCGACTCTCTTCCGTCGACAGGCGGCACTGGGGGCCTGACGGCCCCCCTGACCGTATCGCCTGGACCCGCCCTGTGCAGAGAGTGAGGGCATGGTCGCCGTGCATCCGGGCAGAAGCATGACCGACAGGAAAAAGTGCGGTGAAGGAGCGGGTCGGGCAGGATAATTTCCCGGGTTCACCCTTGCTGGGGGGAACCTCGTGTGTATACGGTCTGCATACGTGAGATTCTCCCGTGGAAGGTGGGACATGACGGAAATTCTTGTGCAGGTGGGTTCGGAGGAAGATCTTCCTCCCGTGGCCAGGGTGGTGGAGCACCCGGCATGGCCCGTGCTCAAGGATGCCGTGGAGCGGATCCGGCCATGGCAGTCCAAGGACGGGTCGATCGACTTCGACGCCGAGGGCGCGCCCGACCCGGCCGACGCCGAGCTCGCGGTCCGACAGGTCGCCGACGCCGTCCTGGAGCTCTCCCCACTGCTCCCGCACGACGGCGCCTATCACGAGGCCCTGGTCAAGGACCTGACCCGGTGGGCCGACAGCGGCTTCCAGGTGCCCGACTTCCTCGACTCGCTGCTGGCCTTCCAGCCCGCCGCGAACCGTGCGGACGGCCTCCAGCACCTCGTCGTCTTCCCCATGTACACGCAGAACGGCAACCCGGACCGCAACCTCGAGGCGGTCGTGCTGCGCATGGTCTGGCCGGACTGGCTGGCCGAGCTGGAGCGCATCCGCTACGACAACCCGCTGTTCTGCGGCATCAAGTTCGTGGACTTCACGTCCGGCTACGACACCAACTCGGCCGTGCTGTTCCCCGAGACCATCGCCGTGCGCGAGGCGCCGGAACGATTCACCTGGGGTGGCATCTTCTGCGACCGCGAGGCCGCCCGCTTCCGCCGGGTGACCGACGCCGCCGTCGACATCCTGAGCCTGGAGCTGCCCGAGGACGTCGCGGCGATGGTCCACGACCAGAAGCGCTGCGAGGAGGCGTTCGTCCTGTGGGACATGGTCCACGACCGCACCCACAGCCACGGCGACCTGCCCTTCGACCCGTTCATGATCAAGCAGCGCCAGCCGTTCTGGATGTACGGCCTGGAGGAGCTGCGCTGCGACCTCACCGCCTTCAAGGAGGCCGTGAAGCTGGAGGCCGACGGCGTCCCGCAGGCCCGTGACGTGCAGGTCGCGGTCCTCTTCGACCGCATGTTCCGCTTCCCCGTCACCGGCGAGCGCGTCCGCAACTACGACGGCCTCGGCGGCCAGCTTCTCTTCGCCTACCTGCACAAGCACGACGTCGTCCGCTGGACCGACAACAGGCTGACCATCGACTGGGAGCGCGCCCCGCAGGTCACCAACCAGCTGTGCGCCGAGATCGAGGACCTGTACCGCGACGGCATCGACCGCCCGAAGCTCGTCCACTGGTTCGCCGGGTACGAGCTGGTCTCGACCTACCTCTCCCCGCACCCGGGCTCCAAGTGGGCCAAGGGTCCCGACGCCCTGGACACGACGCAGCCGCCGCGCAAACTCGTCGATGACGTGCTTCCGGACGAGTTTCCGCTGAGCATGTTCTATGAGGCACTTTCCAAGAAGCTGAAGAACGTGATCGCCTCCACCAAGGGCATCACGGCGGACAGCGCCGAGCGGATCGCCGCGTGAGTGATCGGCGTACCGGGAACACTGCTCAGGAGGCGAAGATCATGGGGAACGGGGCGCTCAGCGGTGCGGTGATCGCGGTGGCTGGAGCGGGCGGACCCGCCGGCCGGGCCGCGCTGCTCAGGCTGGCCGATGCGGGAGCCACCGTCATCGGCTCGGACAACGATCCGGAGCGGCTGGCGGAGGCGGTGGACGCGGCGAGCTACGCGACCGGCGGCGCCACCGTCACCGGTGACACGGTCGATCTGCTGGACCTGGGGGCCACCCGCGACTGGGCCACCCGTATCGAGAAGGACTTCGGCCGCGTCGACGGCCTGGTCCACCTCGTGGGCGGCTGGCGCGGCAGCGAGACCTTCACGCGGACCAGCCTCGACGACTGGGACTTCCTGGAGATGCTGCTGGTCCGCACGGTGCAGCACACGTCCCTCGCCTTCCACGAGGGGCTCCAGCGCAGCGACCGCGGCCGGTACGTGCTGATCAGCGCCGCGGGCGCCAGCAAGCCCACCGCGGGCAACGCCGCCTACGCGGCCGGCAAGGCGGCGGCCGAGGCCTGGACGCTGGCCATGGCGGACTACTTCCGCAAGGCCGGGGGCGCCGAGGGGCCGACGTCGGCGGCTGCGATCCTGGTGGTGAAGGCGCTGGTCCACGACGCGATGCGTGCCGACCGGCCCAACGCGAAGTTCGCGGGCTTCACCGACGTCAAGGATCTGGCCGAGGCCATCACCGAGGTCTGGGACAAGCCCGCCGCCGAAGTGAACGGAAAACGTCTGTGGCTCACCGAGAAGCCGTGAATCCGCCGAGGACCGACGCCCGCCGTCATCACGACCCCGAGGTCCGCGGTTTCGCCAGCGACAACTACGCCGGGGCGCACCCGGAGGTCCTCGCCGCCCTGGCCCTGGCCAACGGCGGGCACCAGGTCGCCTACGGCGAGGACGCCTACACCGAGAACCTCCAGCAGGTGGTCCGCAGCCACTTCGGGCCCACGGCCGAGGCGTTCCCGGTCTTCAACGGCACCGGCGCGAACGTCGTCGCGCTCCAGGCGGTCACCGACCGATGGGGCGCGGTGATCTGTGCGGAGACCGCGCACATCAACGTCGACGAGTGCGGCGCACCGGAGCGGGTCGGCGGCCTGAAGCTGCTGACCGTTCCGGCGCCCGACGGCAAGCTCACGCCAGAGCTGATCGACCGTCAGGCGTACGGCTGGGACGACGAGCACCGTGCGATGCCGCAGGTCGTCTCCATCGCCCAGGCCACCGAGCTGGGCACGGTCTACACGCCGGACGAGATACGCGCCATCTGCGAGCACGCCCACGCGCACGGCATGAAGGTGCACCTGGACGGCTCGCGGCTGGCCAACGCCGCCGCCACCCTGAACGTCCCGATGCGGACGCTCACCAACGCGGCCGGCGTCGACATCCTCTCCCTGGGCGGCACGAAGAACGGCGCCCTGTTCGGTGAGGCCGTCGTGGTGCTCAACCAGGACGCCGTCAGCCACATGAAGCACCTGCGCAAGCTGTCCATGCAGCTCGCCTCCAAGATGCGCTTCGTGTCGGTGCAGTTGGAGGCCCTGCTCGCCCGGGACCTGTGGCTGCGCAACGCCGGTCACGCCAACGAGATGGCCCAGCGCCTCGCCGAGGGCGTGCGGGCCGTGCACGGGGTGGAGATCCTCTACCCCGTGCAGGCCAACGCGGTCTTCGCCCGGCTGCCCCACGACGTCAGCGAGCGCCTCCAGAAGCGGTTCCGCTTCTACTTCTGGGACGAGGCCGCGGGCGACGTCCGCTGGATGTGCGCCTTCGACACGACCGAGGAGGACGTGGACACGTTCGTGGCGGCGCTGAAGGAGGAGATGGCCCG
Organism: Streptomyces sp. AK010; assembly: GCF_014207295.1. NCBI lineage: Bacteria > Bacillati > Actinomycetota > Actinomycetes > Kitasatosporales > Streptomycetaceae > Streptomyces > Streptomyces sp. AK010. Next base: position 188,763 of record NZ_JACHCX010000008.1, on the reverse strand, counting down.
CTGACCCGAGGGCTCACCGGTTGACGACGATCTCCGTCCTGTTGTTGCGCAGGCTTGGGTCGAACCTCCTGATGCTCAGCTCGGGATCGTCGTTGAGGGTGGCGACGGTGGTGTGCGCTCCGCGCACCACACGGTCGATCCGCAGCGGGATCTCGAACGTGTACGAGGCCTTGTCGTGCAGGTGGATCGGCGTCCGGCAGTAGTACGTGGCGGGGGGCGTGCCGTCCTCCGCCGTCCAGCACCTGTCCTCCGGCAGGGTGCCGACGGTCGTGCCCTCCGGGGCGTGGAACCGCACGGTGGCCACGGCGGCGCCAGCGCCCAGCGACGCCACCCAGGCCGGGCCGCGGTTGTGCACGGTGATCTTCGCGGTCACCGTGTCACCGGCGGCCCCGCGCACCCGGCTGCCGGTGAGCTTCAGGTCGGCTGTGTTGCGGGCGTCGAGGATGACGGACCCGTAGTTGTCCTGCGGGTCGATGTCGGGGTCCGCTGCCGAGTCCTTGACAGTGGCCGCGGGGCGCAGGTCCAGTTCGGCGCCCGTGCCCCGGGTCCACGTCCACTCGCCGCGAGCCTCGGCCAGGGCCTCGTCCGAGTAGGGCTGCACGGAGTGGTCGAACCGCTCGTACAGCGCCTTCCGGCCGACGCCGAGTTCTGTGGCCAGCGCGAACCGCTGTCCCGGCGCCACGGCCTCGTCCAGCACGCACAGGGCCCCCGTGCCGGTGTCGTGCTCCCGGTACGCGCAGTTCGCGTGCCGTTCCGTGAAGCGCAGCCCGTAGGAGGCGTTGATCCACAGCAGGGTGCGCTCCGCGGTGCGGTTCCCGCTGTTGGACAGCGTCGCCCGCACGCTCGTCACGGTGCCCGGCCTGAGGTCCCGCTGGTGGGGTGCCTCGCTCAGCCCGAGGTCCGGTCCGTTGCCCACGCCGACCCGGGTCTCACCGGCGTGCGATGTCAGGTCGCCCGCGGTGGCCGAATAACGTACCTGGCCCGAGGAGCCGACGTCCGCCCCCGGCAGCGCGCGCAGCCCGAACGTGGCCGCCCGCACGCTGTCCGTCCCGGCCGGCATCTCCGGGAAGGCGCAGACCGCCCGGGTCTCCGACTCGGGCTCGCAGTTCGCGGGCCACGACACCCGCGCGAAGCCGGCGATCTCGCTCACGTCGACGGTCAGCTGCCCGGCGGGCACTCGGCCGTCGGCGACATCGCGACTGACCGCCACGTCCAGGCTGCGTTCCGGCGCGCCGCCGTCCGCGTCCGCACCGGGCAGCACCGTCTCGTACGGCGCGCTGATCCACAACTCGTTGTCCAGGGCGTGGGCGGGGCCGGTCCCGGCAGCGGCCGCCGCCAGTGCCCCACAGGCGACCGCCGCTCCGAGCAGGCGCTGTAGATGTCTCATGTCTTCTCCTCGTCACTGGTCCGCGGCTCCGAGACCCGCGGTCCGGCGAAAGGGTTGTGACGGCGCGACTGGTTGCGGCGGTGTTCAGCCGTTCTTCCCTGTGATGCATAGGTATACGGAAGTATGGAAAGTGATTGACTCGGGAGTGGATCTCTTCCTAAGCTCTGCGCGCATGCAGATGATCCAGCAGACGCCCGACCTCTCCGCCTACCTGGCCGCCGACGAGGTGATCGACCACCACCACCCGCTCGTGCGCGAGACGGCGGCGGGGCTCGCCGACGGGGTGGCCGACTCGTATGAGTATGCGCGGGTGGCCTTCGAGTTCGTGCGTGACACCATCCCGCACTCACAGGACTCCGGCGGTCTCCGCGTCACCTGGCGCGCCTCCGACGTCCTGGAGCAGCGCACCGGCATCTGCTACGCCAAGGCCCACGCGCTGACCGCCCTGCTGCGGGCCGAGGACATCCCCACCGCGCTGTGCTACCAGAAGTTCGACGTGGTGCACGGGCTGGTCGCCGTGCGGTTCAACGGCGCGTGGCACCGGCAGGACCCCCGGGGCAACAAGCCCGGTGTCGACGCCCGGTTCTCCCTCGACGGTGAGCGGCTCGCCTTCACACCCGACCCGACGTCCAATGAACTGGACTACCCGGTACTGTATGCAGCACCGCATCCGGTCGTGCTGGACGCCCTCACGGCGGCTCGCGACCGGCCGGACCTGTGGCAGACGCTCCCCACCGCACTCTGAGGCAACGACCATGACGCTCACGCTGACCATGTCCGACGACGTACGCGCCCTCGCGCCCGGCTTCACCCACGTCGCGATCGAGGCGCGCGGCCTGGTCAACGGGCCGAGCAGCGAGGCCGGTTCGGCGCTGCTGGACGACGCGGCACGCCGGCTCGCCGCACGACTGGACGGCCGCGCCCCGCACGAGGACCCGCACATGGCCGCCTGGCGCCAGGTCTACACGGCGTTCGGCTCGAAGCCGTCCCGGACCCGCAACTCGGCGGAGGCCCTGGCCAAACGGGCCCTCTCGGACGCCGGGCTGCCCCGCATCAACCTACTCGTCGACCTTTACAACGCCGTCTCCGTCGCTCATCTGATCCCCGTCGGCGGCGAGGACGTCGACCGGATCGAGGGCGGCATGCGGCTGATCCGCGCCACGGGGCGGGAGGACTTCGTGACCGTTGCCGGGGGCGAGGAGGCCATCGAGCACCCCGACGCGGGCGAAGTGGTGTGGTGCGACGGCGCGGGGGTGACCTGCCGCCGCTGGAACTGGCGCCAGGGCCCGCGCACCCGGCTCACCGAGGCGACGACGTCGGGCGTCTTCCTGCTGGAGAGCCTGGCGCCGATGCCGGTCGCCGAGGTGACGGCGGCCGCGGAGGAACTCGGCGGGCTGCTGGCGGAGTTCAGCCCGGGGGCGGACATCGCCGTGCGCGCTCCGGAGTCCTCGGCCTGAGCCCGGGCCGGACGGGCGTCAGTGCGCCTCGACCTGAATCCCGGCCGCTCGGGCGTCAGTGCGTCTCGGCCGCCCGCACCTGCTCCGGCGTCGGGGCCGTGCCGCCGAGGTGGGCCGGCATCCACCAGGTGTCCTCCGGGCCCTTCGGGCGGACGGGGTAGGCGCGCTGGGCGGCCTCCAGGAGCTCCTGGACGCGCTCCCGCAGCTGGCGCGTGATGGCACCCGCGTACTTGTCGCGGGAGGCCTCGATCGCCTCGCCGACCCGGATCGTGATGGGGATGTGGCTGCGCTTGAAGTTGCGCGGGTGGCCCTTGGTCCACAGCCGCTGCGTGCCCCACACCGCCATCGGGATCAGCGGGACGCCGGCCTCCTGGGCCAGGCGCGCCGCGCCCGACTTGAAGCTCTTCAGCGTGAAGGACGGCGAGATCGTCGCCTCCGGGAAGACCCCGACGATCTCACCCGAGCGCAGTGAGTCAAGGGCGTGCGCGTAGGCCGCCTCGCCCTGCTTGCGGTCCACCGGGATGTGCTTCATGCCGCGCATCAGCGGGCCGGAGACCCGGTGCCGGAAGACGGACTCCTTCGCCATGAAACGCACGAGACGCTTCTGCGGCAGCGCCGCCAGGCCGTCGAAGACGAAGTCCAGGTAGCTGATGTGATTGCTCACCAGCACGGCGCCGCCCGAGCGCGGGATGTTCTCCGAACCCTGGAGGTCGATCTTGAGGTCCCACACCTTGAACAGCGTGCGGGCGAAACCGACGACGGGACGGTAGACGAGCTCTGCCATGGGCGGGCCGGACCCTTCCTGCTCTGCCTGGGAAGGGATTCCCAGTGGAAAAGTTACGCAGCCGTAGGTTTACGGCTTGTCGCAGATCGTGCCCGAAGAACGGCCGGGTAGCCAGTCCTCGCGCCCGTCGGCGGCGAGATTCTCGTCACGTCGCCCCACTGTTCCCACCTCGTGCTTTTGCTCCCCCATTACCCCGCACGCACCGTCACCCGCCGCGCGAGCAGGTACAACTCGCAGCCCAGGCAATACCCGAACGCAGCATTGAGGAAGGCGGCGGCGAGCGCGGCGCCGGTCGCCGCGAGTCCCAGCCAGCCGGGTCCCAGGGTGAGGCCGACGAGCCCGAGCCCGGCGAAGAGCAGCCCCACCGCCTGGGCGAAACGCGGTGGTTCGGGCGCCTCGAACTCCGTCGGCGGCCCGAGCCGCGGCCGTACGGCCTTGGCGAACAGCAGGCCGTAGGGGGAGCGCCGGACCCCGCCCGCCGCGCCGAGCAGGAATGCCAGCGTCTGCCAGGCCAGCAGCCAGGCGCTCCCGGTGACCAGAACGACCGCCAGCACGGCGGCCGTGACGGCCGCGCCGAAGCGCGGCCCTCTCACGTCGATGTCCATGGGAACCAAGCATTCCGTAGCCGGGTCGTGCGCAGGGGGCGGGAATCTTTGCGGTCTCGTGAACGCTTGCAGCAGGTGATGACCGGACTGATGGTGTGCGTGGCGGTGCTCGCGGCGGCGAGCGCCTACGGAGTGCTGCAACGGCGGCGGAGCGGGAGAGTGCGGGTGCGCGGGCGGGACGACGGCAAGCGGCTCGATGCGGCGGAACTGGGCGCGGAACTCGGCGAGCGGGCCACGCTCGTGCAGTTCTCGAGTGCGTTCTGCGCGCCCTGCCGGGCGACCCGGCGGGTCCTCGGCGAGGTCGCCGAGGTGGTGCCCGGAGTCACTCACGTCGAGATCGACGCCGAGGCCCACCTGGACCTCGTGCGACGGCTGGACATCCTCAAGACGCCGACCGTGCTGGTCCTCGACGCCGACGGCCGCGTGGTGCGGCGGGCCACGGGGCAGCCGCGCAAGGCCGACGTGATCGCCGCGCTCGGGGAGGCGGTGTGACGGGTGTGACGCCTCCAGTGAGTCATCTCCCACATCACGGAACGAACTTGACTGCGCGTACCATTTATCGTCAGCCTGACCCCATGCCTGCGGACCTCCTCGCCACGCCCGACCTCCTGCGCTCGGTCTTCCGGCGGCACGCGGCGGGAGTCGCCGTCATCACCGCTCGTGGCGAGGCCGGACCGGTGGGCTTCACCGCCACCTCCCTGACGTCCGTCTCCGCCGAACCGCCCCTGCTGTCCTTCGGCGTCGGTACGGGCTCCTCCAGCTGGCCCGCGATCGCGGCGGCGGACCACGTCGGCGTCCACGTCCTCGGCGAGCACCAGCAGGAGCTCGCCGCCACCTTCGCCCGCAGCGGCGCCGACCGCTTCGGTCCGCCCACGGTCTGGCGGGAGGGGCCCGAGGGCGTCCCGGTCCTGGACGGCGTGGTGGCCTGGCTGGTGGGCCGGGTCGTGGCGCGCGTGCCCGCCGGGGACCACCGGATCGTGCTCGCCGAGGTGGTGCACGGCGACCCCTCGGGCACCGGCCGTCCCCTCCTCTACCACCAGGGACGATTCCAGCGCCTGCGCGACTGAACCGGGCGTCCCCCGGGCTGCGTGACCGTCGAGTTCCGGTTACGCTGCGTTGCGAAGGTCACAGTTCAAAGCGCTTGCTTAGCGGGAACGAACTGGGTGTACTGACGAGTAATATTTCGCTCGGGGCGTGGGTTCGCCCCGACCGGGATCGGACGCTAGAGGCGCCTATGCTGCCTGCAAGTAGGCAGCATGGAAATGACGATGCAGTAGGAGAGCCGGCGTGAGCTTGAGGATCGTTGTCACTGTGAAGTACGTGCCCGACGCCACTGGCGACCGGCACTTCGCCGATGACCTGACCGTCGACCGGGACGACGTGGACGGTCTGCTCTCCGAGCTCGACGAGTACGCGGTCGAGCAGGCGCTGCAGATCTCCGAGAACTCCGACGACGACGTGGAGATCACCGTTTTGACGGTGGGCCCCGAGGACGCCAAGGACGCCCTGCGCAAGGCGCTGTCCATGGGTGCCGACAAGGCGATCCACGTCGAGGACGACGACATCCACGGCACCGACGCCATCGGCACCTCCCTCGTCCTGGCCAAGGCCGTCGAGAAGGCCGGTTACGACCTGGTCATCTCCGGCATGGCCTCCACCGACGGCACCATGGGCGTCGTCCCGGCCCTGCTCGCCGAGCGCCTGGGCGTCCCGCAGGTCACCCTGCTCTCCGAGGTCTCGGTCGAGGGCGGCACCGTCAAGGGCCGCCGCGACGGCGACGCCGCCTCCGAGAACCTGGAGGCCTCCCTGCCGGCGGTCGTGTCGGTGACCGACCAGTCGGGCGAGGCCCGTTACCCGTCCTTCAAGGGCATCATGGCGGCCAAGAAGAAGCCGGTGGAGTCCTGGGACCTGTCCGACCTCGACATCGACGCCGAGGAGGTCGGCCTGGAGGGCGCCTGGACCAAGGTCGACGGCGCGGCCGAGCGCCCGGCCCGCACCGCGGGCACGATCGTCAAGGACGAGGGCGAGGGCGGCAAGCAGCTCGCTGAGTTCCTCGCGGGCCAGAAGTTCATCTGAGCCCCTTCGCCGACCGCCCCTCATCTTTCGCAAGCAGGAGAGAAGAAGTCCCATGGCTGAAGTTCTCGTCTACGTCGACCACGTGGACGGCGCCGTCCGCAAGCCCACCCTGGAGCTGCTGACCCTGGCCCGCCGCATCGGCGAGCCGGTCGCCGTCGCGCTGGGCAACGGCGCCGGTGACACCGCCGCCGCCCTCGCCGAGCACGGCGCGGTCAAGGTGCTCACCCACGAGGCCGCCGAGTACGCCGACTACCTGGTCGTACCGAAGGTCGACGCCCTCCAGGCCGCCGCCGAGGCCGTCTCCCCGGCCGCCGTGCTGGTGCCGTCCTCCGCCGAGGGCAAGGAGATCGCCGCCCGTCTGGCGCTGCGTCTGGGCTCCGGCATCATCACCGACGCCGTCGACCTCGAGGCCGGCGACGAGGGCCCGGTGGCCACGCAGTCGGTGTTCGCCGCGTCCTTCACCACCAAGACCCGTGTCTCCAAGGGCACTCCGGTCATCACGGTCAAGCCCAACAGCGCCGCCGTCGAGGCCGCCCCGGCCGCCGGTGCGGTCGAGGCCCTGTCCGTGACCTTCTCCGCGCAGGCCACCGGCACCAAGGTCACCGGCCGTACGCCGCGTGAGTCGACAGGCCGTCCCGAGCTGACCGAGGCCGCGATCGTGGTCTCGGGTGGCCGTGGCGTCAACGGCGCGGAGAACTTCGCGATCATCGAGGCCCTCGCCGACTCGCTCGGTGCGGCCGTCGGTGCCTCGCGTGCCGCGGTGGACGCCGGCTGGTACCCGCACACCAACCAGGTAGGCCAGACCGGCAAGTCCGTCTCGCCGCAGCTGTACATCGCCAACGGCATCTCCGGCGCGATCCAGCACCGCGCCGGTATGCAGACCTCGAAGACGATCGTGGCGGTCAACAAGGACGCCGAGGCCCCGATCTTCGACCTCGTCGACTACGGCGTCGTCGGCGACCTCTTCGACGTCGTCCCGGCCCTCACCGAGGAGATCAAGACCCGCAAGGGCTGATCGGCCCCCGGCCGTGGAAGGCCCCTGTGACCGCGCGAGCGGTCACGGGGGCTTTTCTCATCCCAGGGTCATCGAGGCCTGCACCGGCAGATGGTCGCTCGGATACGTCCCGTCCCTGCTGAAGGTGTTCATCCCGGCCCGGTGCGTGGTCACCCCCGGGGTGGTGAGGATCCAGTCGATGCGCCGCCCGCCGGGCCTGGGCGTCCGGTAGCCGTGGTGCGTCCCGTACGCCGGGCCCCGCGAGGCCGCCGCGTCCCAGGCGTCCACCAGCCCGATGTCCAGCATGAGGTCGTGCACCCGGTTGTCGTGGGCGGCCGCGTTGAAGTCGCCGGTGACGATGACCGGTGACGACCGGCCCCACCCGGCGATCGTCTCGCCGATCAGCCCCGCCGAGCGTTCCCGGGCGTACTGGCTGACGCTGTCCAGGTGGGTGTTGAGGACGTAGAACTCCCGTCCCCCGTCGCCGAGATCGGCGAAACGGACCCAGGTCACCATGCGCAGCCAGTCCGCGCCCCAGGTGTTCGAGGCGATCGTGTACGGGGTGTCGGACAGCCAGAAGTGATCGAACTCGATCGGCTGGAGTCTGCGCGTGTCGTAGAAGACCGCCATGAACTCGTCCTTGCTGCCGCCCCCGCGTCCGGTGCCGATCCAGTCGTAGTGCTCGCCGAGATCCTTCTCGATCGCGCGCACCTGCCGGTAGAGCCCTTCCTGGGTGCCGATGACGTGCGGGCGCTCGCGGCGCAGCAGTTCTCGCATCACCGGCCGGCGCACCTCCCAGCGCGGTGTCGTGTCGACGACGGTCCCGAAGCGGACGTTGAACGTCATGACGTCCAGGGCGCCCGGGTGCTCGCCGGCGGAAGCGGGCTGTGTGGGGCCCGCGGTGGTGAGCAGCGGTCCTGCGGCGACGGCGGCGGCCGCCGCCCTGAGCCCATGGCGGCGCGTCACTCCGACCTCGTTCGGCACGTGGTCTCCTCCCCTTGCGCGTCAGGATGAAGCTTGCCTACTGAATACGGAAGATGAGGGCGGGTCGGCAGTGACCAAGGGTGAAGGATGGGGAACCCCACTTCACGACGGTGTTGACCAGGCCGAAGGTCGGCCGATAACTTCGCTCTACGGATTGTTGATTCCGTAAAGCGGAAAAGAGGAGGGTCTCGGAATGGGTCAGGGCCAGCAGGAGAAGGTGGCGACGAGCCTCGCGGGCGCGGTCAGCGAGGAGATCAGCGCCTCCCTCGCGCCCGTCGACGCGGAGCTGGAGCGCCGCTACCCCGGGGACCCCGGGACCCGCCAGCCCGTCCACACCGTCTACGTCCCCGGCGACGTCTTCGCCGCCGACACCGTCCGCTCCTGGGGCGAGAGGGCCCTCGCCGCCCTCGACGAGCACGCCCCGGACGCCGCGGCCTTCGCCGCCGTCCTCGGCTTCTCCGAGGAACTCGCCGAGCCCGTCCACGCGCGCGTGCGCGCCAAGCTGGAGCGCGAGCCGATCGAGGACCTGCGCGTCGACTTCGAGGACGGTTACGGCAACCGCCCCGACGCCGAGGAGGACGAGGCCGCCGCCCGCGCCGCCCGGATCATCGCCGAGGCCTACCTGGACGGCACCGCCGCCCCCTGCATGGGCATCCGCATGAAGTGCATGGAAGCGCCCGTACGCGCCCGGGGCATCCGCACCCTCGACATCTTCCTCACCGGCCTGATGGAGGCCGGCGGCCTGCCCGACGGGCTCGTCCTCACCTTGCCGAAGGTGACCTACGCCGAGCAGGTCACCGCCATGGCACGACTCCTGGACGCCTTCGAGAAGGCGCACGGGCTCGAGCCCGGCCGGATCGGCTTCGAGATCCAGATCGAGACCAGCCAGTCCATCCTCGCCGCCGACGGCACCGCCACCGTCGCCCGCATGATCCAGGCCGCCGACGGCCGCGCGACCGGACTGCACTACGGCACCTTCGACTACAGCGCCTGCCTCGGCGTCTCCGCCGCCCACCAGGCCAGCGACCACCCCGCGGCGGACCACGCCAAGGCCGTCATGCAGGTCGCGGCGGCCGGTACCGGCGTACGCGTCTCGGACGGCTCGACCAATGTCCTCCCGGTCGGCCCGACCGCGAAGGTCCACGACGCCTGGCGCCTGCACTACGGCCTCACCCGCCGCGCACTGGCCCGCGCCTACTACCAGGGCTGGGACATGCACCCCGGCCACATCCCCACCCGCTACGCGGCCGTCTTCGCCTTCTACCGCGAGGGCTTCGAGCAGGCCGCCGCCCGACTGTCCCGCTACGCCAACCGCACCGGCGGCGACGTCATGGACGAACCCGCCACCGCCAAGGCCCTCAGCGGGTACCTGCTGCGGGGCCTGGACTGCGGCGCCCTGGACATCGGGGAGGTGGCCCGCCTGGCCGGCCTGACCCGGGCGGACCTGGAGAGCTTCGCGGCGCCCCGGCGCGGGGACCTGACGGCCTCCGCCTGACGGCTTCCGCCTGACGGCTTCCGCCTGACGGCTTCCGCCCGCCGGATCCGCCGGCACGTACCGGCCCTGTCGCAGCCGTCGTCGGCGGCTCAAGCCTTCACCGCCGCCCCTTAGGGGTCCTTTCACTATGCCCGTCCGGGTCGCGCGGTCTGGCACCGCACCTCGCCGCGTTGCCGAAAAGCCCTAGTAGCTCCGCTACGAGGGCTTCCCGGCGCCTTGCGACGCACGGCACCAGACCACGCGCCCTGATCGGACGCTCATAGTGAAAGGACCCCTTAGTCCGTACGCCACGCACCGACGGAGTCGTCCCGCGGCGCATCCGGTGGGGTCACAGGAACGGGGCAGTGGTGTCGACGGGGGAGCACGGTCGCGCACCTCGACGACTCCGGAGGCAGGGAGAGCGGCGCGCGGACCGACGCATCCCGCGGGGAGGCCGGGTCCTGTGAGCCCTGCGGAGCGGACGACGGCTCGAACGCCCCGAGGGCCACGCGACAGGGCGACGACAAGGGCGCAGCTCCCACCGGGAAGCCGGACGACAAGAAGGACCCCGAGCCCACCGGCCGGACGATCACCCCGGCCCCCGGGAAGCCGACCGGCGGCGCGGGCGCGGGGACGCCGGACGGCACCTTTGGCAGCGGTTCCGGTGGGGGCGCCACGACGGGCGGCGGCTCGACCACCCCGGCCCCGGTCTGCCACCCCGTCGGCGGCGGCAAGTACAACTGCCAGGTCTGGAAGACCGCCGACTCCTGCACCGTCTCCGGCACCGAGGCCGGCATCCTCAAGGCGGGCACCAACAACCTCTACTGCCGGCAGAATCCGGGCCGCCGCGAGACCTCTGGCCAGTGGACCGACATCTGGTGGGCCAAGACCGACGACGGCAGCGGCAACACGGACGTCTGGGTCAGCGACGTCTACATCAAGGGCGGTGACAACGACGGGGCGGTGCCCGGACTCCCGCTCTGCTGAGCGCGCGCCGAGGCGGCCACGTACCGCTCCAGACCGGAGGCCGTCACCAGCTTCTCCTCGATGAACAGCCGGGTGCCCCGCTCGCACAGCCGCCGGTCTCCGCGTGCCCGCGCGCAGAACTCCTCGGGCACGACGCCGAACAGCTCCCGCAGACGCGGCAGCCCGACGAGCAGCTCGGTCAGCAGCTCCCGCTCTCCCGGGTGTGTGCGCGCAGTGCCCGTGCCGTCGTGGAGGACACCGTGCCGGTTGACGTAGGCGTAGGCCCCGGGCAGGCGGGTGCCGTCCGCAAGGTCGATCCGGACGCAGGGCGACGGCAGCCAGGCCCGGTCGAAGTTGCCGCCCGGCACCGGCACGCCCTCGCTCGCGTCGATCACCGCGAGCTGCTCGGCGTCGAGCCACAGGACGAACCACTCCCGCACGGTGCCCGGGGCGCCGACCGGCGACGCCGACACGTATCCCATGCGGCTCACGTGCGCGGAGACACCCGCGTCGAGGCCCGTCACCCGTGCCTTCACCATCGGCAGCGGTGACCTGATCCCGAACTCCGTCATCTTGTGCCGCAACTGCCCCGGGCAGCCGTTGGAGCCGATGGCGATGACCGGTGTGCGGTCCTCGTACACCAGCCGCTCCGGCGGCAGGAAGCGGTCCCCGTCGAGGAGTCCGGAATCCGCGGGCCACGCACCCGGATACAGCAGGGGGTGCTCGCGCGGCGCCTCGGCCAGGCCGAGTGCCCGCAGCGTGCGATCGGTGGCGTCGTCCATGGGCCGCTCAGTCCGCCGGCGGGATCTCGCCCGAGCCGCGGGTGATCAGCCGGGTCGGCAGCTCGATGCGCTCGGGGGTGGCGAGGGTGCCGTCCAGCTGCCGGAAGAGACGTTCCGCCGCGGTGCGGCCGATGTCCGAGGCGTCCTGGGCGACGACCGTGACGCCCGGCTGGAGCAGGTCGGCGAGCTCGATGTCGTCGAAGCCGACCAGGGCGACGCGGCGGGCCTGCTCGGCGAGCACCCGGATGGCGGTGACCGTCACGCGGTTGTTGCCCGCGAAGATCGCCGTGACCGGGTCCGGGCCGGTCAGCATCTCCTCGGCGGCCCTGCGCACCCGCTCGGGGTCGGTGACGCCGAGGGACATCCAGGAGCCCGCCACCGGTATGCCCGCGTCCTCCATCGCCGCCCGGTATCCGCGCAGCCGCTCGGCGGCGGTGTGGATGCGGGGCATGTCGCCGATGAAGCCGATCCGGCGGTGCCCGTGGGCGATGAGGTGGGCGACGCCGTCGCGGGCGCCGCCGAAGTTGTCCGACAGGACCACGTCGGCGTCGATGTGCCCGGCCGGCCGGTCCACGAACACCGTGGCGACACCCGCCTTGAGCTCGGGCTCCAGGTACCGGTGGTCGTCCCCGGCCGGGATCACCACCAGCCCGTCCACCCGCCGCGCGCACAGCGCCAGCACCAGTTCCTGCTCGCGCTCGGGGTCCTCCGCGCTGGAGCCGTTGATCAGCAGGGCCCCGTGCGCGCGGGCGACCTCCTCGACCGACCGGCTCAGAGGGCCGTAGAACGGGTCCGCGAGGTCCTCCAGGACCAGGCCGATGCTCGCCGTGCGGCCCTTGCGCAGCACCCGTGCGCTGTCGTTGCGGCGAAAGCCCAGCGCGTCGATCGCCTCCTGGACCCGCCGCTCCGTCTCCGGGGTGACCCCCGGCTCCCCGTTCACGACACGGGAGACCGTCTTGAGGCCGACTCCGGCGCGTGCCGCTACGTCCTTCATGGTCGGCCGGGTGCCGTAGCGCGCTGCGGATCGGAGGGGGGTCTGGGGCACGGTGCGGTGTCCTGTCCTGTCGTCCACGGGGGTGCGTCGATCCTGGGTTTGTATGAGGATGTGGCGTCGAGCATAGAGCCTGGACAACGTTGTCAGGCTCGGGGGAGACTGTCCACCGCACTCTCCGGACCCGTGCACCGCCACGGAGCCGGTCCGCTGCTTGCCCTGCTTGATGGCTTTCTCGGCGCTTTTCTCATGCATGCCCGACGGGGAGATCCGACTCTGATGCACACCGACCTCGTGGCCGCGCTCGACATCGGCGGCACCAAGATCGCCGGCGCTCTGGTGGACGGCCGCGGCCGGATCCTGGTCCGCGCCCAGCGGCCGACGCCCGCCCGGGAGGACGGAGACACCGTGATGCGGGCCGTGGAGGAGGTGCTCGGCGAGCTCACCGCGTCGCCGCTGTGGGGGCGTGCCACGGCCGTGGGGATCGGCAGCGCCGGGCCCGTGGACGCCTCCGCGGGCACGGTGAGCCCGGTCAACGTGCCCGGCTGGCGCGACTACCCGCTCGTCGCCCGGGTCCGGGACGCCGCCGGGAACCTGCCCGTCGAACTGATCGGCGACGGCGTGGCGATCACGGCGGCCGAGCACTGGCAGGGCGCTGCCCGCGGCCATGACAACGCGTTGTGCATGGTCGTCTCCACGGGCGTCGGCGGCGGTCTGGTGCTCGGCGGCCGGCTGCACCCCGGGCCCACCGGCAACGCGGGCCACATCGGCCACATCAGCGTGGACCTCGACGGCGACCTGTGCCCCTGCGGCTCGCACGGCTGCGTGGAGCGCATCGCGAGCGGCCCCAACATCGCCCGCCGCGCACTGGAGAACGGCTGGCTGCCCGCGCCCGACGGGGACTCCTCCGCCGCCGCGGTGGCCGCCGCCGCCCGGTCCGGCGACCCGGTGGCCGTCGCCTCCTTCGAGCGGGCCGCCCAGGCCCTGGCCGCCGGGATCGCCGCCACCGCGACCCTCGTGGAGATCGACATCGCGGTGATCGGCGGGGGAGTGGGCAAGGCTGGCGACGTCCTGTTCGACCCCCTGCGCAAGGCCCTGAGCACCTACGCGACGCTGTCCTTCGTCCGGCACCTGACCGTCGCGCCGGCCCAGATGGGCACCGACGCCGGGCTGGTGGGCGCGGCGGCGGCCGCACTGGCGAAGCGGACGGACGCGGCGGCGGCCGGGGTGTGAGCCGGAGTCGGCCGATCCGGCAGGAACGTTCAGCCAGCGGTGGGGCACCGAGCCGTGCGGGGGCTGAAGTGGCGGTGGCCCCGGGGTGATACGGACCGGTTGGGTCCGTATCACCGGACATCGACCGCATGTGCGTGCGATGTGGCACGATCGCGCTTGTGAGCAGCAGACCCGCCTCGGCGCAGCACCTGCATGACCTCGCCCGACTGCGCCGCGTCAAGGACCGGATCGACCGGGAGTACGCGAAGCCCCTCGACGTAGAGGCCCTCGCCCGGGGCGTGCACATGTCGGCCGGGCACCTCAGTCGCGGGTTCCGGCAGGCGTACGGCGAGTCTCCGTACAGCTACCTGATGACGCGGCGTATCGAGCGCGCGATGGCGCTGCTGCGCCGGGGCGACCTCAGTGTCACCGAGGTCTGCTTCGAGGTCGGCTGCGCGTCCCTGGGCACGTTCAGCACCCGTTTCACCGAGCTGGTCGGCATGCCGCCCGGTGCCTACCGGCGTGAGGCGGCGCGCGCGACGGCGGGCATTCCGTCGTGCGTGGCGAAGCAGGTGACCAGACCGGTCAGGAATCGAGAAGCGCCCGCCGCGAGCCGAACCTAGCGTGAGGGCCATGGACCTTCACATTCACGCCAGCTTCCTTCCGCACGACGACCCGGACGCCGCCCTGGCGTTCTACCGCGACACCCTCGGCTTCGAGGTCAGAAACGACGTCGGATACGAAGGCATGCGCTGGATCACCGTCGGCCCCGTCGGCCAGCCCGGCACGAACATCGTGCTGCACCCGCCGGCCGCCGACCCCGGCGTCACCGAGGACGAGCGCCGCACCATCGCCGAGATGATGGCCAAGGGCACCTACGCCAGCATCGTCCTGGCCACCAGCGACGTCGACGGCACCTTCGAGCGGGTGCAGGCGGGCGACGCCGAGGTGGTCCAGGAGCCGGTGGACCAGCCCTACGGCGTCCGCGACTGCGCCTTCCGCGACCCCGCGGGCAACATGGTCCGCATCCAGCAGCTCAAGGCGTCGTAACAGCCCCCCGCACCGCACCTCCCTCCGCGCCGCCCCTCGGGAGCGGCGCGGGGGAACGAGATCGTCCGAGCGCGGCAGCCCCGCCCGACAGATGGAGACACCATGAGCAAGGCCACGACGACGGACGGACAGTCGCCCGGGCCGCACGTTGCCGACAGCCATGACGTGATCCGCGTGCACGGCGCGCGCGAGAACAACCTCAGGGACGTCAGCATCGAGATCCCCAAGCGCCGGCTCACGGTGTTCACCGGCGTCTCCGGTTCGGGCAAGAGCTCGCTGGTGTTCGACACGATCGCGGCGGAGTCGCAGCGGCTGATCAACGAGACCTACAGCGCCTTCCTGCAGGGGTTCATGCCGAACCTGGCCCGTCCCGAGGTCGACGTGCTGGACGGGCTGACGACCGCGATCGCCGTCGACCAGCAGCGCATGGGTTCCGACCCCCGCTCCACCGTCGGCACCGCCACCGACGCCAACGCGATGCTGCGGATCCTCTTCAGCCGGCTCGGCACACCCCACATCGGCCCGCCCGGCGCCTTCTCCTTCAACACCGCCTCGGTCTCGGCGAGCGGCGGATTCACCGTGGACCGCGGTGCCGACAAGACCAGGACCGAGAAGGTGTCCTTCAGCCGCACCGGCGGCATGTGCACGCACTGCGAGGGCCGGGGCACGGTCTCCGACATCGACCTCACCCAGCTCTACGACGACTCCAAGTCGCTGTCCGAGGACCCGTTCACCATCCCCACCTACACCGGTGACGGCTGGGTGGTACGGGTCATCGCCGAGTCGGGCTTCTTCGACAAGGAGAAGCCGATCCGCGAGTACACCAAGAAGGAGCGGCACGACTTCCTGTACCGCGAGCCGGTCAAGGTGAAGATCAACGGGGTCAACCTCACCTACGAGGGGCTGATCCCCAAGCTCCAGAAGAGCTTCCTCTCCAAGGACCGCGAGTCGATGCAGCCGCACATCCGGGCCTTCGTGGACCGGGCGGTCACCTTCACCCGGTGCCCCGACTGCCACGGCACCCGGCTCAGCGAGCTCGCCCGCTCCTCGAGGATCGGCCAGGTGAACATCGCCGACGCCTGCGCGATGGAGATCCGGGACCTCGCGGAGTGGGTCCGGGGACTCGACGAGCCGTCGGTGACGCCGCTGCTCACCAAGCTCCGGCACACCCTGGAATCGTTCGTGGAGATCGGCCTCGGCTACCTCTCCCTCGACCGGGCCTCGGGCACGCTCTCCGGCGGCGAGGCGCAGCGCACCAAGATGATCCGCCACCTCGGCTCCTCGCTCACGGACGTCACGTACGTCTTCGACGAGCCGTCCATCGGCCTGCACCCCCATGACATCCAGCGGATGAACAACCTGCTGCTGCGCCTGCGCGACAAGGGCAACACCGTGCTGGTCGTGGAGCACAAGCCCGAGACGATCGCCATCGCGGACCACGTCGTGGACCTCGGCCCCGGCGCCGGCACGGCGGGCGGCACCGTCTGCTTCGAAGGCACCCTGGAAGGGCTGCGGGGCAGCGGCACCGTCACCGGCCGTCACCTCGACGACCGCGCCAAGATCAAGGCGACGGTCCGCAAGCCCACCGGCGCGCTGGAGATCCGGGGCGCCTCGGCGAACAACCTCCAGGGCGTCGACGTCGACATTCCGCTCGGCGTCCTCACCGTCGTCACCGGTGTCGCGGGCTCCGGCAAGAGCTCGCTGGTGCACGGCTCGATCCCCACCGAAGAGGGCGTCGTCGCGATCGACCAGACCCCGATCCGCGGCTCCCGGCGCAGCAACCCGGCGACCTACACCGGTCTGGCCGACCCGATCCGCAAGGCCTTCGCCAAGGCCAGCGGGGTCAAGCCGGCGCTGTTCAGCGCCAACTCCGAGGGCGCCTGCCCCACCTGCAACGGCGCCGGTGTCATCTACACCGACCTGGCGATCATGCAGAGCGTCGCCACCCCCTGCGAGGAGTGCGAGGGCAGGCGGTTCGAGGCGTCGGTGCTGGAGTACCGACTCGGCGGCCGCGACATCAGCGAGGTGCTGGCGATGCCGGTGGCCGAGGCCGAGGAGTTCTTCGGCAGTGGCGAGGCCCGCACCCCGGCCGCCCACAAGATCCTTGAGCGGCTCGCGGACGTCGGGCTCGGCTACCTCACCCTCGGCCAGCCGCTCACGACGTTGTCCGGCGGCGAGCGGCAGCGCCTCAAGCTGGCCACGCACATGGGCGACAAGGGCGGCGTCTACGTCCTCGACGAGCCGACCACCGGTCTGCACCTGGCGGACGTGGAGCAGCTGCTCGGCCTGCTCGACCGGCTCGTCGACTCCGGCAAGTCGGTCATCGTGATCGAGCACCACCAAGCGGTCATGGCACACGCCGACTGGCTCGTCGACCTCGGCCCCGGTGCGGGTCACGACGGCGGCCGGATCGTCTTCGAGGGCACCCCGGCCGACCTCGTCGAGGCCCGCTCCACGCTGACCGGCGAGCACCTGGCGGCCTACGTGGGCGCCTGAGGGATGTCCGTACGGCCGTGAGGCGAGCCGCCCGGCGTGCTCCGGGGCCCGCCGCACGGCCTGAAAGTCGCCATGTCGGATATTGAGGGCAAATCTGACGAATATCGGCATCCGGTGAGGGCACTCCGTCTCCTGAACCCCCCCCACGGAACGGAGCCGCTGATGATCATCAAGAAGATGCACGAGATGGGTGTACGCAGCGAGCACGCCTACATGGCCGGTCTGGCCTCCATCGGCCTCAGCGTCGTCGCCTGGATGGGCTCCAGGAAGATGGAAGCGGGCACCGGCGTCGCCCGTGCCGACCGCTGGGGCATCTTCGTCGGTGAGTGGGCACCCACCTTCTTCGGTCTCGGCCTCGCCCTGTCGCACTACGAGCAGCAGGACGGCACCCTCACCGCCGACGTCCACGAGTTCCGGCCGACGCGCAAGGCGGGCTGAACGGACCACCCCGGCGCGCGCCCGGCGCCGTCCCCGCGCACCCTGGTGCCATGGCGTCCGTGAAACCCGTCGTGGTCTACCCGCCCGCCGCGGACGGCGGACGACGGGTCCGTGTGGACGACCAGTTCCTCGGCATCGCCTACGGGCCGCTCGACATCGCCGAGTTCCTGCGGCGAGCCGGGATCGAGGACGCGGACGCGGCGTACGTGGCGGCCACGGGCCTGATCGAGTGGCGCGGCGGCGGCCCCGGAGCGTGGACGGCCGGTCGGGACGGCGACTCCGCGTAGCGCCGCATCGCCCGGTCGCACGCGGCCGCGTGACCCCGGGGCGGGTCCGGCAGTTGAGTCGGGCATGAAGAAGCGCAGCATGCTCGCCATCGCCTCCCTCGCCACCGGCTTCGTCGTCGCGGCGGTCACTCCGTCCCATGCCCTCGGGGACGGCCTCGGCACCCTCAGCGTCGACGAAACCCTCAAGACCCTCGACGAGACCGTCGCCGAGGACAGCCTGTCCCTGGACCGGGAGGACGGCGCCCAGGCGAAGAAGAAGGGCTGACGAGCCGCACGGCCCCGCAGCCACGGCGCCGGCGCTCCCGCGTGAGGGGGCGCCGGCGCCGTCGTCATGCGCCCTCAACTGCGGCTGGTTTCCGTGGCAGGGTGGAGCGGGCAAGCCTCAGGGGGCCAACAGAAGAGGGGGACCTGTGACCGTCGTCTGGATCAACGGCGCGTTCGGTGCGGGGAAGACCACCACCGCACGGGAACTGATCGAACTGATCCCGAACAGCACGCTCTTCGACCCGGAGGTCATCGGCGGCGCGCTCGCCCACCTGCTGCCGCCGAAACGCCTCGCCGAGGTCGGCGACTTCCAGGACCTGCCGATCTGGCGACGGCTCGTGATCGACACGGCGGCCGCGATGGTCGCCGAGCTCGACGGGACCCTCGTCGTCCCCATGACCCTGCTGCGCCAGGAGTACCGCGACGAGATCTTCGGCGGCCTGGCCGCGCGCAGGATCCCGGTCAGCCACATCCTGCTCGCTCCGGCCGAAACGATACTGCGGGAGCGCATAGCGGGCCGTGAGGTACCGCGCGACCTTCCCGACGGCGACATGCGAATACGCCAGTGGTCCTTCGACCACATCGAGCCGTACCGGGCCGCTCTCGCCTCCTGGCTCACCGCCGACGCCCACCCCGTCGACACCAGCGACCTCACGCCGTACGAGACGGCCGTCAAGATCGCCGAGGCCGTCACCGGCGGTGCCGTGCCCGTCTGCGACATCGTGCAGACGCCCGAGCCCACCGCAGAGACCGTCGCCGCCGGAGTGCTCCTCTTCGACGAGCAGGACCGGGTGCTGCTCGTCGACCCGACGTACAAGGCCGGCTGGGAGTTTCCCGGTGGCGTCGTCGAACCCGGTGAGGCCCCCGCGCGCGCCGGGATCCGTGAGGTCGCCGAGGAGACCGGCATCAGCCTCGACGAGGTGCCGAGCCTGCTCGTGGTCGACTGGGAGCGCCCCGCACCCCCCGGGTTCGGCGGACTGCGGCTCCTCTTCGACGGCGGCCTCCTGCACTCCGCCGAGGCGGGCAGGCTGCTGCTGCCCGGCCCGGAGCTGCGCGCCTGGCGGTTCGTCACCGAGCAGGAGGCCGCCGACCTGCTGCCCCCGGTGCGCTACGAGCGGCTGCGCTGGGCCCTGCGGGCCCGCGAACGCGGAGCGGCGCTCTATCTGGAGGCCGGGGTGCCGGTCGGCTGACACCGGGCCCGCCGCACGCGCCCTTTACCCGGCGCGGGATATTCCGAGGGAAGGGCAAAAGAAAACGGCGCCCGGGTCACGGCCAATCGCTGCCCAAGGAATCTCCCGCGAACCTTCACGCGGCGGGTAATCGCATTCCCCGCTCTCGTCAACAGTTTTCCATGTCGGCAAACAATCTCTTTTCTCGCCCCTGCGCGGCTTGACCGGACTCGCACGCCGTTGCGAAAGTCCGCAGAGTCTCATGGCGGAAGCAACGACCGCCACCCAATTTCCTTGCCCCAGGGGCAGATCCGGGATGTCCGTACGATGACCACGCAACACCAGCCGGTCGACACCGGCGGCGGCACCGCGCTGCTGACCGAGCCGTCGACGCAGGACTCCAGACCCGGCGGCACGGTTGTCGCCGGCCGCTCACCGGCCCGGATGGCCTGGCGGCGGATCAGGCGGGACAAGGTCACCACGGCCGCTCTGGCGGCCACCCTCCTGTTCATCACGATCGCGCTCCTCGCGCCGGTCCTCACCGCGGTGACCGGCTGGGGACCGATCACCCCCGACAACAAGGCGATCAATCCGGACACGGGCAATTTCCCCTACGGGTCGCTGGGCGGTATCAGCGCCGAGCACCTGCTCGGCGTCGAACCGGGCACCGGCTACGACCTGTTCGCCCGCATCGTCTACGGCCTGCGCACCTCCCTCTACGTCGGATTCGCCTCGGCCGTACTGTCCACCGCGGTCGGAGTCGTGGCCGGGCTCGCCGCCGGCTATTTCGGCGGCTGGGTCGATTCCCTGCTGTCCCGGATCATGGACGTGATGCTGGCGTTCCCCCAGCTGCTGTTCATCATCGCGCTCACCCCGGTGATCCAGAACGCGCTCCAGACCAACACCCACGGCGGCACCGACGAGAACCTCCGGCTGCTCGTCCTGGTCCTCAACATCGCGGTCTTCGCCTGGGCGTACACCGCCCGGCTGGTGCGCGGGCAGGTACTGTCCCTGCGCGAACGGGAGTTCGTCGACGCCGCGCGGCTGATGAGCGCCGGCCGCCGGCACATCCTCTTCCGCCAGCTGCTGCCCAACCTGTGGGCGCCGATCCTGATCTCCTTCGCGCTCGCCGTCCCGCAGAACATCACCACCGAGGCGGCGCTGTCGTACCTGGGCGTCGGTGTCATCCCGCCCAACCCCGACTGGGGAGCCGTGCTGTCGGACGCCTCCCAGTTCTTCCTCCAGGACCCGATGTACCTCTTCGTGCCGGGCGTCCTGCTCCTCCTCCTGGTCCTGGCGCTCAACCTGCTCGGGGACGGCGTCCGGGACGCCCTGGACCCCCGAGCCCGGCGCGGCTGACGAGCCACCCCCCGAGATTTCGGCCCGGCGGTCCCACGAACGGCCGCCGAGCCCGTAGCAAGAACGGAGTTTCCCCCATGACGCGCAGAACGCGCAGATCCCGTACGGTCGCTCTCGCGGCAACCGCCGTGGTGATCGCCCTCGGAGCCACCGCATGCGGAGGGTCCTCCAGCGACAGCGGCAGCGGCACCCCCGGCAAGGGCGGCACCCTCACCGTCCTGAACAAGGCCGACTTCGACCACCTGGACCCCCAGCGCGTCTACACGACCGAGGGCCAGAGCATGGACCAGGAGATCATCCGAACCCTGACCGGCTGGGACGAGAGCGGCTCGAAGCCGAAGCTGGTCGGTGACCTGGCCACCGACACCGGGACGCCGAGCAAGGGCGCCACCGTCTGGACCTTCCACCTCAGGCACGGCGTCGAGTACCAGGACGGCACCGAGGTCACCGCGCAGGACGTCAAGTACGGCGTGGAGCGGGGCTTCTCCTCCGACATCAACGGCGGTCCGCCCTACGCGGCCCAGTGGCTCGTCGGCGGCTCCGACTACAAGGGTCCCTACCAGGGCAAGCAACTCGACTCCATCAGGACGCCGGACAAGTACACGATCGTCTTCCATCTGACGCAGCCGGTGGCCGACTTCAACGAGACCACCACGATGTCCGGCTGGTCCGCCGTGCCCAAGGCCCATGACACCGGCTCGACCTACGACACCAAGGTCTTCTCCGACGGCCCGTACATGATCAAGTCGTATACCAAGAACAAGGAACTCGTCCTCGCCCGGAACACGCACTGGTCCCAGGCCACCGACCCGATCCGGCAGCAGAACGTCGACGGCATCGACGTGAAGTTCGGCCAGGACGAGTCCGCCATCGACCAGCAGATCAAGGCCGACGCCGGCACCGCCCAGACCTCGATCCAGCAGTGGCCCATCGCCGGATCCGACCTGGCGCAGCTCGCGGGCGACCCGTCCCTGAAGAGCCGTTACTACAAGATCCCCGCGCCGGGCATCAACTACCTCGCCATCAACACATCCCGCGTCAAGGACATCCGCGTCCGCGAGGCGATCGAGTACGCCATCGACAAGACCACCGTGCGCGGTGCCTTCGGCGGCTCCGCCTACGGCAACTACGCCACCACCATGCTGAGCCCCGGCATCGGCGGCTACCGGAAGTTCAACCTGTACAGCGCCAGCCCCGCGGGGAACCTCGCCAAGGCCAAGGAGCTGATGAAGCAGGCGGGCAACCCGAAGCCCACGATGTCGATCGCCGTGGAGAACACCCCCACCGAGGAGCACTTCGCCGACGCCGTGAAGACCTCGCTGGAGCACATCGGCATCCACGTCAACATCTCCCCGATCGACGCGTCGAACTACTTCAGCACCATCAACAACACGAAGAACCAGTACGACCTGACCTGGGGCGACTGGATCGCCGACTGGCCCAACGCCTCCACGGTGCTGCCCACCCTCTTCGACGGCCGGCTGATCAGGAAGAACCCGCAGTCGAACCAGGACCTCTCCTACCTGAACGACTCGAAGGTCAATGCCCTGATCGACAAGGCCGCCAAGATGACCGACGTCGCCCGGCGCAACGCCGCCTACGGGCAGATGGACGAGCAGATCCTCAACGACGCCGCCGTGGTTCCGCTGATGTACATGAACTTCAGCGACATGTCCGGCTCCAAGGTCGGCGGGGTCATCTCCGACACGATCCTGGCCGAGCCGAGCCTGGTCCACGTCTACATCAAGCACTGACGGAACCGTCTCCACCGCACCCCGCCGGCGGCCCCGGCCGCCGGCGGGCATCCCACTCACGTCAGGTCCCGGCACCCCATGTTTCGTTACCTCATCAGACGCCTGCTGGCAGCGGCCGTGATCATGCTGGTGATCACCACGATCACCTTCTTCATCTTCTTCGCGCTGCCTTCCGACCCCGCACTCCTGGCCTGCGGAAAGACCTGCTCGCCCTCGCGCCTCGCGGAGATCAAGCACTCGCTGGGCCTGGACCGGAGCTACCTCACGCAGTACTGGGAGTTCCTCAAGGGGCTGTTCGCCGGCCGTGTCTTCGGTGACCAGAGCGTCCGCATCCACTGCGGCGCGCCCTGCCTCGGCGTCTCCTTCCAGACCGACACCCCCGTCCTGACCACCCTCCTGTCGGACTTCCCGGCCGATCTCTCCCTCGGCCTCGGTGCCGCGGTGGCCTTCCTGGTCCTGGGCGTCGGCCTCGGCACCGTCGCCGCGGTACGCCGGGGCAGGGCCGCCGACAAGGCGGCGGTCGGAGTCGCCCTGTTCGGCGTGTCGGTGCAGATCTACTTCATCGGTCTGCTCCTGCTCTACCTCTTCGTCGACACGTTCCAGATCCTGCCGACCTCCGGCTACACGCCGATCACCGAGGACCCGGCCGGCTGGTTCCAGGGGCTGATCCTGCCGTGGACCACCCTGGTCATCGTCTACCTCGCGATGTACACCCGGCTCACCCGCTCCTCCATGCTGGAGGTCCTCGCCGAGGACTACATGCGCACCGCCCGCGCCAAGGGCCTGCCGGCCGCCACCGTCGTCCTCAAGCACGGACTGCGGGCCGCCATCACCCCGATCATCACCATCTTCGGCATGGACGTCGGCTCTCTGATCGGCGGCTCCGCGGTCATCACCGAGTCGGTGTTCGGCATCAACGGCATCGGCAAACTCGCGGTCGACTCCGTCCAGAACTCCGACCTGCCGGTCATCCTCGGCACCACGCTCTTCGCCGCGACGTTCGTCGTCATCGCCAACGTCGTCGTCGACCTGGTGTACGGCCTCGTCGACCCGCGCGTGCGCCTCGCCTGAGCCCTTCTTCGTCCTTAGGAACACCCGTGTCCGTATCGACCTCACCGCAGCGCGCGGACGTCGCACCCGCGCCCGCACCCTTCCTCGACGTACGCGACCTGAAGGTGCACTTCCCGACCGAGGACGGCCTCGTCAAGTCCGTCGACGGCGTCTCCTTCACCCTGGAGAAGGGCAGGACCCTCGGCATCGTCGGCGAGTCCGGCTCCGGCAAGTCGGTGACCTCACTGGCCCTGCTCGGACTGCACAAGGGCACCCGCGCCCAGGTGTCCGGCGAGATCTGGCTGGACGGCCGGGAACTCGTCGCCCTGCCCGAAGCCGGGATGCGCGCCCTGCGCGGCCGCACGGTCTCCATGATCTTCCAGGACCCGCTCTCCGCGCTGCACCCCTTCTTCACCGTCGGCTCCCAGATCGCCGAGGCCTACCGGGTGCACCACAAGGTCTCCAAGAAGGAGGCCAGGGACCGCGCGGTGGAGATGCTGAAGAGGGTCGGCATCCCGCAGCCCGAGCGCAGGGTCAGGGACTACCCGCACCAGTTCTCCGGCGGCATGCGCCAGCGCGCCATGATCGCCATGTCCCTGGTGTGCGACCCGGAGCTGCTGATCGCCGACGAGCCCACCACCGCCCTGGACGTCACCGTCCAGGCGCAGATCCTGGACCTGATCCGCGACCTCCAGGAGGAGTTCGGCTCGGCCGTCGTCATCATCACGCACGACCTCGGCGTGGTCTCCGACGTCGCCGACGACATCCTGGTGATGTACGGCGGCCGCCGCATCGAGTACGGCGCCACCCGCGACGTGCTCAAGCAGCCCCAGCACCCCTACACCTGGGGCCTGTTGCAGTCGATGCCGCACCTCAGCGGCGACGTCGGCGAGCGGCTCAACCCGATCCCCGGCACCCCGCCGAGCCTGATCAACCTGCCGGACGGCTGCTCCTTCCACCCCCGCTGCGCCTACAAGGGCTGGGTGCCGGAGGGCCGTTGCACGGCGGAGCGGCCCGAGCTGCGCCTCGTCTCCGGCAGCGAACGGCACCTCGCCGCGTGCCATCTCAGCGACGACGCCAAACAGGAGATCCGCGTCGGGGCCGGTCCCAACGACCGGGGCACCGCTGTCGCACGGGCCGCGCAGTGACGGCGGCGGACGAAAGGAACCATGCCGTGAGCACCACCACCGAGCCCCTCACCGGGCAGAGCAGCGACCGCGCAGCCGGCGAGAACCTCCTGGAGGTGCGCGGTCTGCAGAAGCACTTCCCCCTCCGGCAGGGCATCATCTTCCAGCGCCAGATCGGAGCCGTCCGGGCCGTCGACGGCATCGACTTCTCGGTCGGGCCCGGCGAGTCGCTGGGCCTGGTCGGCGAGTCCGGCTGCGGCAAGTCGACCACGGGCCGCCTGATCACCCGGCTGCTCGAACCCACCGGCGGCCGCGTCGTCTTCGACGGCGAGGACATCACGCACCAGCCGCCCGGGCGGATGCGCCAGGCCCGTCGCAGCCTCCAGATGATCTTCCAGGACCCGTACTCCTCGCTGAACCCCCGGCACACCGTCGGCACCATCATCGAGACGCCGATGCGGCTCAACGGCATCAACCCGCCCCAGGGCCACAAGAGGCGCGCCCAGGAACTCCTGGAGACGGTCGGGCTCAACCCCGAGCACTACAACCGCTATCCGAACGAGTTCTCCGGCGGGCAGCGCCAGCGCATCGGCATCGCCCGCGCCCTGGCCCTGCGGCCCAAGCTGATCGTGGCCGACGAACCCGTCTCCGCGCTGGACGTCTCCATCCAGGCGCAGGTCGTCAACCTGCTCCAGGACCTCCAGCGGGAGTTCGGCATCGCGTTCGTCTTCATCGCCCACGACCTCGCCGTCGTACGGCACTTCTCCGAACGGGTCGCCGTGATGTACCTCGGCAAGATCGTCGAGGTCGCCGAGCGGGAGTCGCTGTACACCGGGCCCCGGCACCCCTACACGCACGCGCTGCTGTCCGCCGTGCCCGAGGCCGACCCGGACGCCGTCGACCGGCGCGAACGCATCCGGCTCGCCGGCGACGTGCCCTCCCCGATCGACCCGCCCTCCGGCTGCCGCTTCCGCACCCGCTGCTGGAAGGCACAGGAGAAGTGCGCCCTGGAGGAACCGCGACTCGTGCGCGTCGAGGGCAGCCCCTCGGGTCACCTGACCGCCTGCCACTTCCCCGAGGATCCGTCCGTCACCGCCCGCGAGGAGGACATCGTCCTGGACCCGGCCCTCGACTAGGCGGCGGGTTGCCCGCCGGGTGGATCACCCGTGCGCCGCGTTCCGCAGCGCGCGGCCCGCCCGACTCGTCACCGGATCTCCATGGCCGAAGCAGGCCACCTCCGCGTCCAGTTCGGCCAGGCGCCGGCAGGACGTGAGGACCTGCGGGCGGTCGAGGTCGAACACCCCCGGCATCACCGTGCCGTCGACGGGTGACGCGGCGACCGTGTCACCCGTGAACAGCACCCCGTGTTCCGGGAGATGGAGCGCGATGCTGCCGGGCGTGTGCCCCGGGACGTGCACGCCCCGCGCCCCGCCGCCGATGTCCAGCACCTCACCGCCGGACACCTCGGTGAGCCGCGGCGGCCGGGCGAAGTCCCCGTCGGACAGGAGCTTCGCCGCCTGCTCGTGCAGCGGCCGCTCCCAGTTTTCGAACACCGGCGGCGGGCCCGGCAGGTCCCCGCGCACGAACGGCGCGTCGAGCCGGTGGACCAGCACCTCGGCGCCGCTCAGCGCGGCGAACTCGCCCGCGTGGTCCTCGTGGAAGTGGGTGAGCACGATCCGCCGTACGTCCCGGGGCTGCCGGCCGAGGGCGGTCACCGCCTCGGCGATCGGGGCACCGGAACCGGCCGGCCCCGTGTCGATCAGGGTGAGTTCGCCGTCGTCGCGCCAGAGGCAGGCCCGGCCGACCGGGAAGCGCAGCAGGTGCGGGCGGGGGGACGGTTCGATGACGTCCAGGGGACGACCGTGGGGAAGGCCCCGTCCGAGGACGAGGGCCTGCGGGCAGAGGGGTCAGCTCGCCGCGTAGGTGCGCAGGAACAGCGCCTCCGCCACCGACAGCCGCTCCAGCTCCTCGGGCGACACGCTCTCGTTCACCGCGTGGATCTGGGCCTCCGGCTCGCTCAGCCCGATGAGCAGGATCTCCGCACGCGGATAGAGCGCGGCCAGCGTGTTGCACAGCGGGATCGAACCGCCCTGCCCCGCGTACTGCATCTCCTGCCCCGGGTAGGCGACCGCCATCGCGGACGCCATGGCCTGGTACGCCGGGCTGGTGGTGTCGGCGCGAAACGGCTGGCCCTCGCCGATCTGCTCGGTGCTCACCCGCGCACCCCACGGCGTGTGCGCCTCCAGGTGCGCCTGGAGCAGCTTGGTCGCCCCGCCCGCGTCCACCCCCGGCGGCACCCGCAGGTTGATCAGCGCACGGGCGCTCGCCTGCACGGACGGGGTGGCTCCGACCACCGGCGGGCAGTCGATGCCGATGACCGTGACGGCCGGCCGCGCCCAGATGCGGTCGGCGACCGTCCCGGACCCGATCAGCTCGACGCCGTCCAGCACCTTGGCGTCGCGGCGGAACTGATCCTCCTCGTACTGGAGCCCTTCCCAGCCCGCGTCACCGGAGAGCCCCTCGACGGTCGTCGAGCCGTCCTCGGCACGCAGCGAGTCCAGCACGCGGATCAGCGCGGCGAGCGCGTCGGGAGCGGCACCGCCGAACTGGCCGGAGTGGAGGTTGCCCGCGAGCGTGTCGACCTGGACGCGCACCATGGTCATGCCGCGCAGGGTGGAGGTGACGGTCGGCAGGCCGACCCGGAAGTTGCCCGCGTCGCCGATCACGATCGTGTCCGCCGCCAGCAGCTCCGGGTGTTCCTCGGCGTACCGCTCCAGGCCGCCCGTGCCCATCTCCTCGGAGCCCTCGGCGATCACCTTCACGTGGACGGGCACGCCGCCGTTCGCCTTGAGCGCGCGCAGCGCCAGCAGGTGCATGATCAGGCCGCCCTTGCAGTCGGCGGCCCCGCGCCCGTACCAGCGGCCGTCCCGCTCGGTCAGCTCGAACGGCGGGGTCGTCCAGGCGGCCTCGTCCAGCGGCGGCTGCACGTCGTAGTGGGCGTAGAGCAGGACGGTCTTCGCGCCCTCCGGGCCGGGCAGGAAGCCGTAGACCGACTGTGTGCCGTCGGGGGTGTCGAGCAGCGCCACGTCCTGGAAACCCTCGGCGGCGAGCGCGTCCGCGACCCAGCGGGCGGCGCCCTCGCTCTCGCTCCTGGGGAACTGGTCGAAGTCCGCCACCGACTGGAAGGCCACCAGTTCGGCAAGCTCCTCCTTCGCCCTGGGCATCAGCGAGGCGACGGTCTCGGCGACCGGATTCGACGACATGGGCACGCTCCTCGTGGGTGCGACGTTGTACGGATGCGTACCTCTCGGTACGCGGTGATCGTGTGGTGTGGGCGCGGCCCCGTGTAAGGGTCACCCACGCCGCCGATCCTCCCACAGGGGCCTGCGGTGACCGCCGCCGTAGGATGCGGGAGACAGCGGCAGGCGGCTTGATCGGGAGCAGTAGACCATCGTGAGCAGCGAGAACTCTTCGGCGGACGACGCGCGGCAGGTGTGGGACGTCGTCGTGGTGGGCGCGGGACCCGCGGGCGCTTCGGCCGCGTACGCGGCGGCAGTGGCCGGCAGACGCGTGCTGTTGCTGGAGAAGGCCGAGCTGCCGCGGTACAAGACGTGCGGCGGCGGCATCATCGGCCCCTCGCGCGACGCCCTGCCGCCCGGGTTCGAGTTGCCGCTCAGGGACCGGGTGCACGCGGTGACCTTCTCGAACGACGGGCGCTTCACCCGCACGCGCCGTTCCAGGCAGATGCTCTTCGGGCTGATCAACCGGCCCGAGTTCGACCAGCAACTCGTCGAGCACGCGCAGAAGGCGGGCGCCGAGCTGCGTACGGGCGTCACGGTCCAGCGGGTCGAGCAGCACGGCTCGACGGTGCCGGACCGGCGCACGGTCGCCGTGGTCCTCCAGGGCGGCGAGGTCGTGCTCGCCCGGGCCGTCGTCGGGGCGGACGGCAGCGCCAGCCGCATAGGAGCGCACGTCGGGGTCAAGCTCGCCCAGGTGGATCTCGGCCTGGAGGCGGAGATCCCGGTGCCGGAGACCGTCGCGGAGGACTGGAAGGGCCGGGTGCTCATCGACTGGGGCCCCATGCCCGGCAGTTACGGCTGGGTCTTCCCCAAGGGCGACACCCTGACGGTCGGGGTGATCTCGGCCCGTGGCGAAGGCGCCGCCACGAAGCGGTACTTGGAGGAGTTCATCGGCCGGCTCGGCCTCGCCGGCTTCGAACCGAGCATCTCCTCGGGGCACTTGACCCGCTGCCGCGCCGACGACTCGCCGCTCTCCCGCGGACGGGTGCTGGTGTGCGGTGACGCCGCGGGGCTCCTGGAGCCGTGGACCCGCGAGGGCATCTCCTTCGCGTTGCGGTCCGGCCGGCTGGCGGGGGAGTGGGCGGTGCGGATCGCCGAGGCGCACGACGCCGTGGACACGCGCCGGCAGGCTCTCAACTACGCGTTCGCGGTCAAGGCCGGGCTCGGGGTGGAGATGAGCGTCGGCAAGCGGCTGCTCACGGCGTTCGAGCGCCGACCCGGGCTGTTCCACGCGGCGCTGACGGGCCTGCGCCCCGCATGGAGGGCGTTCAAGGAGATCACGCAGGGCTCGACGTCGCTGGGCGAGATCGTCCGCACGTATCCGATCGCCCAGCGTGCCCTGGCCGCGCTGGACCGCACGAGTACGCGCTGATCTACGGCTCGCCCGTCCCCGGGTACACGGCCCCCGACGCCACCGTCCCGGCCGCCGCCCGCGATGGGCTCCTGCTCATCGGCATCGCCCGCGACGCCCACCAGGACCCGGAGCTCGCCCGGCCCCCGCCGGCGGACGAGCTCCGCCCCGAGGCCGAACGCATGGCCGCCGGCCTCGCCCCCGGCCTCCCCCCGGCGGTCGCGACGGCACTCGTCACGGCCTGGGCCCAGCTCTACGGGCTGGTCGGCTTCGAGCTGTTCGGCCCGTTCAACCGGGTGGTGGAGGACCGGGAGACGTTCTTCCGGCACGCGGCGGGGCAACTCGCCAAAGAAGTCGGGCTGGTTCCCACCCGCCGGTAGGCCACCGGCCCGGTGAACGGGCGTACTTCCCGGGGAGCACGCGTGATCACCACGCCGGGGTGACGCGGCCGCGGGAGCGTGGCGTCCAGCGTGGCCGGTATGGACGAGCAGCGTGCGCGGGGCGGTTCGCCGCAGTGGTGGCCACGGGCCCGCGTGGTGGGACCGGTGGGAGGGGCGTGAGCCGCGATGGCCGTGGCGGTCCACGGTCCTCGTGACCGCGTTCGTCCTGGCCGGGTCGAACTTCGCCGCCCACGGGCAGCAGGGCGAGCGGGCGGAGCTGGATCTCTTCGCGCGGGCGCTGCTGCTGGTGGCCGGCGGGCTGCTGCTGTGGCGGAAGCGGTATGCGGTGGCCGTGGGGGTTCGGCACGGCGGCCGCCGTCATGGTCTACCTGGGGGCCGGGTATCCCTACGGGCCGGTGCTCTTCACCGTCGCGCTCGCCTGCTTCAGCGCGGTCGAGGAGCAACGCGGGCCCGGCCACGGCCCCGAACACCACCGCCGCGGCGAAGGCCGCACTGCACAGCGCGTACCCGAACTCGACGGTGATCGCGTCGCGTTCACGCTGACTGCGCTGTCCCCCGTGACTGGTCATACGGCGCGTCACACAGGGGTGCGCCCGGCGGGCAAGGCAGCCCGCCGGGCGCACGGTCGGAGGCGTCCCCCGGGTCGCGCTAGTCGCGCACGGCGACGCGCTCCGCCTCCTTGGGGGTGGACTTGGCGACCACGACGGGCGGCCCGGACGGCCGGTCCCGGCGGGGGCGCAGGCCCGTGAGGGTGATCAGCAGGCCGACGAGGGCGACGAGCGTCACGACCACCAGGCCGGGCCGGTAGCTGTCGAGCACGGCCTGCGGCGAGGGGGTGGGGCCCTCGGGGGAGTTCGCGGTCACCACCGCCGTCACCACGGCGAGGAAGATCGCGCCGCCGACCTGGACGGAGGTGTTGAGCAGACCGGAGACCATGCCCTGCTCGTGGTCGTCGACGCCGTTGGTGGCCTGGATGTTGAGCGACGGGAAGACCAAGGCGCAGGCGGCGCCGATCAGCAGCATGCTCGGCAGGATCACCGCGGCGTACACCGGGTCCAGGTCGACGCGCAGGAACAGCGCGTATCCGAGGACCATGAGCGCGAAGCCCCCCGCGATCAGCCGCTGGGTGCCGAACCGGTCGACGATCGCTCCCACCTTCGTCGAAGACACCGCCACCAGCACGCCCGCGGGCAGGAAGGCGAGCGCCGTGTGCAGCGCCGACCAGCCCAGCAGCGACTGCATGTAGAGCGTCGCCAGGAACTGGAAGCCGACATACGAGCCGAAGAAGGCCATCGCGCCGAGCTGGGCGCGGATCTGGCTGCCGGAGCGCAGCACGCCGAGCCGGATCAACGGTCCCGCCGAGCGCCGCTCCACCAGGACGAACACGGTCAGCAGCGCGGCCACCGCGAGGAAGGACAGGAGGGTGCGGGCCGACGCCCAGCCGGCCTCCGGTGCCTGGACGACAGTGAAGACCAGCAGCAGCATCGAGGCGGTGCCGAGGACGGCGCCGGGGACGTCGTAGCCGTTGTGGTCCTTCTCCGGTTCGCTGCGCGGCAGCAGCTTCAGGCCGGCGACGAGCGCGATCAGGGCGATGGGGGCGGGCAGCAGCATGGTCAGGCGCCAACTGGCCTCGGTGAGCAGGCCCGAGAGCACCAGGCCCATGGAGAAGCCGGTGGCCGCGCAGGTGGTGTAGATGGAGAGCGCGCGGTTGCGCAGCGGGCCCTCGGGGAACGTCGTGGTGATGATCGACAGGCCGGCGGGGGCCGTGAAGGCCGCGCTCAGGCCCTTGATGAAGCGGCTGGCGATGAGCAGCGGCCCCGAGTCGACGAGCCCGCCGAGCAGCGAGGCGAGCGCGAAGACGCCCAGGGCCACCAGGAAGACCTGACGCCGGCCCAGCAGGTCGGCGGCGCGTCCGCCGAGCAGCAGCAGACCGCCGTAGCCCAGGATGTAGCCGCTGACGATCCATTGCAGCGCCGAGGTCGACAGGCCGAGGTCGGCGCCGATGGACGGCAGGGCGACGCCGACCATGGACACGTCCAGGGCGTCCAGGAACATCGCGGCGCAGAGCACGAGCAGGGTGCCCCAGAGCCGTGGCGTCCAACGCCCCTCGGACGTGGGGGAGATGAGCGGAGAGGTCATACCCCGGACACTACATGCGTATGCATGAGATGCAAATGCATTTAATTCAGGTGCAACAATCTCGGTTCTCTGTTACGGTGCCGCGCATGGCTCAGCAGGCCGAGCAGGCGCTCGTGGAACGGTGGCGGGACATTCTGGCGCTGCACGCGCGGACCCAGTGCGAGCTCGACCGTGCGCTGCACGGGCACGGGCTGTGCGCCAGCGACTTCGAGGTGCTCGACGTCCTCGCCGGGTGCCGGACGCCGAAGGGCATGCCGTCCTACCGCGTCCAGGAGATCTCCGAGCGGGTCCATCTGAGCCAGAGCGCGCTGTCGCGGCTGATCGCCCGGCTGGAGAAGGAGGGCCTCGTCGAGCGCGGCATGTGCTCCGAGGACCGGCGCGGCGTGAAGGTCTGCCTCACGGCGAAGGGGCGCGCGCTGCACGGCGAGGTGCTTCCCGTGCAGCGCGCGGTGCTGGCGAGGATGCTCACCGACGGCTGACCGTTGGTCGGTGGCCGCTCAGATCGCCGACGCCTCCCGCCACAGCGTGGCGAGTGCCTGGTCGCCCGTGGCGCTCGGCAGGGGCGCCCGGTTCCACAGCGCCAGGTACAACTGTCCGGCCGGGGCGGACAGTTCGCACTCCGCCTCCCCGGCCTCGTCCCGCGTGGTCACGGGCGGCTCCGGCGACAGCCGCAGCGTCCACACCGCGCCGGTGTCCTCGGCGCGGATCCGCAGGACGCGTGGCTCGGGGGTCCGTACGCGGCTCCTCGAACGGGCGTGGAAGCCGCGCAGCAGTTCGTCGACGCCGTCGGTCGCGAACTCGGGGGTGACCTCCGTCGGGGCGCCGCCGCGAGCGGACTCCGCGTCGACCCGGTGCACGGCCGTCTCGTGCGCCTGCCGCCGGGCCCAGAAGGCCAGCGGGGACGGCGCGGGCAGGAAGGCGAAGCACTCCACGTCGGGCGAGGCGCCGGCCAGCGTGCCCACGAGCCGGCGGTGGCTGTCGCGGTACCAGGCGATGAGCTCCGCGCCGTCGAGGTCCGTGGGTTCGGCCAGCGGGCGGCGCTCGGTGACCTGCTCGGCGACGTAGGCGGCGGCCCAGCGGTGCACGGCGCCCGTGTGCCGCAGCAGATCGCGCACCTGCCACCCGGGGCAGGCCGGCACCTTCGCCTCCGTCCCGGACTCCTCGGCGGCCGCTGCCAGCAGCCTGCCTTCCGTCTCCAGCGCTTGAAGGAACTCGGCGGTCTCCATGGCGCCGAGTCTGCCGCATGAAGCGCTCTCGAAGCCCGGGGATTTCCGGCGGCCGCCCCCGGGGGCTACGGCAGCGGCGTCCCGCCCGTCGCGTTGACGATCTCGGCGGTGATGTACGACGCCTCCTGCGAGGCGAGGAAGACGTACGCCGGAGCCATCTCGGCGGGCTGTGCGGGCCGTCCGATGGGGGCCTGCTTGCCGAACGTCCGCGTGTCCGGCAGGGTCGCCGGGATCAGCGGCGTCCACACCGGGCCCGGCGCCACCGCGTTGACGCGGATGCCCTTCTCGATCAGCATCTGCGCCAGCCCCTGCGTGAACGTGACGATCGCGCCCTTCGTCGTCGCGTAGTCGAGCAGATGCGGACTGGGCTTGTACGCCTGCACCGACGTGGAGTTGATGATGCTGCCGCCCTCCGGGATGTGCGGCAGGGCCAGCTTGCACAGCCAGAACATGCCGTACAGGTTCGTGCGCAGCACCCGGTCGAACTGCTCGGTGGTGATCGCCTCGATGCCGTCGGGCTGCGACATCTGGTACGCCGCGTTGTTCACGAGGACGTCGATGCGGCCGAACTCCTCCACGGCGCGGTCGACCAGCGCCCGGCAGTTCTCCTCCTCCCGTACGTCGCACGAGACGGGCACGGCACGCCGGCCGGCCTCCTCGACGAGCCGGGCCGTCTCGGCGGCGTCGTCCTTCTCGTCATCCAGATGGGTGAACAGCACGTCGGCTCCCTCACGGGCGAACGCCAGGGCGACCGCGCGGCCGATCCCGGAGTCCCCACCGGTGATCACGGCCTTGCGGCCGGCCAGCCGGCCACTGCCCCGGTAGGAGTCCTCGCCGTGGTCCGGGGGCGGGTCCATCGGGCCCGTCCATCCCGGGTGCGGCTGGTCCTGGGAGGGAAACTCCGGGGTCGGGTGCTGCTCCCCGGGATGCTGCTGTTCGGTCACGGGTCTGCCTCCTCGTCTGCGGCGTACGGCCCGGTGATCACACCGGGCGTGGCAACGGGTACCCAGGATCACCGGCATCCCCCCTGGCTGTCCCTCCTCTCAGCCCCCGGCCGTCCGCCGCGCGGACGCCCCCACCAGGGCTGCGACGGCCGCCGCCACCGCCGCCAGCACCGCCACGCTGGTCAGTGCGGACGGCAGGGAGAACCAGTCCGCCATGAAGCCGATCGCGGGCGGGCCGAGGAGCATGCCCCCGTAACCCAGGGTGGAGGCCATGGCGACGCCGTCGGGGCCGGCGAGGGCCCCGGCCCGTTCCACGGCCACGGGGAAGAGGTTCGCCAGTCCGATGCCCGTGATCGCGTAGCCGAGGAGGGCCGCCCAGAAGGAGGGGGCGAGGGCGCCGAGCAGCATGCCGGCCGCCGCGGTGGTGCCACCGGCGACGACGGTCCGGGTCCGCCCCAGGCGCTCCAGCAGCGTCGTGCCGGACAGCCGCCCCACCGTCATGGCGAGCGCGAAGCAGGAGTAGCCCACTGCCGCGGCACCCGCCGAGGCGTGCAGGTCCTGCTCGAGGTGCAGGGCGCCCCAGTCGGCCAGCGCCCCCTCGCCGTACGCGGTGCACCCCGCGATGAGGCCGAAGGCGATCACCAGCGCACGGGTGCGGCCGTCCAGGCGGCGCGGCGCTCCCCCGGTGGGAGCGTCCCGCTCCGGGGGCGTCGGCGGCTCGTGCCGCAGGAGGGTGGGGCCCACCGCCGCGGTGACGAGCAGGCCGACCAGCGTGAGCAGCAGCAGGTGCCGGGTGGGGGAGAGGACCCCCGCGACCAGCCCGCCCAGACCCGCTCCGACCATGCCGCCCAGGCTGAAGGCCGCGTGGAAGCTCGGCATGACCGGCCGCCGCAGCGCCGCCACGAGTTCGACGGCCGCGCTGTTGAAGGCGACGTTGATCCCGCCGTACGCGGCCCCGAAGAGCAGCAGGACGAGGCCCAGGGCGAGCGCCGAGTGGGTCAGCGGGGGCAGGGCGACGGAGAGGGAGAGCAGCACCGCGCAGACGACGGTGACCTGGTGGTTCCCGTAGCGGCGGCACAGACGCCCGGTGAGGGTCATGGTGATGACGGCCCCGGCGGAGACGCCCAGGAGGGCGAGGCCGAGAGCGCTGGCGGAGGCGCCGGTCTGGGCCTTGATGGCGGGGATGCGCACGACCCAGCCGGCGAAGACGAAGCCGTCGAGGGCGAAGAAGACGGTGAGGGCGATCCGGAGCCGGGTCAGGGAGCTGCTGTTGCCCGGCACGGCACTGTGCGTTCGGGGTTTGTTTATTTGCCGCACAAAGTCAGGCTAGGTGGGTGCGGGGGCGAGGACAAGGTGCGACTCTGGGACGAGACCCATCGCCGAGGAGCGGACACATCCGCCGCAGGAGCGCAGGAGGGCACATGGGACGTGACGTGCCGGCCCTGGTGTTCACCCGGGAGGACCGCCGTCGGTACCGGGAGAAGATGCACACCGACCTCGAGGTGCTCGCCCGGATGCTCCACGAGTCGGGCTTCGAGAGCGAGCGCCCCCAGGTCGGCCTGGAGATCGAGCTCAACCTGGTGGACGACGCCGGGCTGCCCGTGATGCGCAACACCGACGTGCTCCAGGCGATCGCCGACCCCGCCTGGTCCAGCGAGCTCGGCCGCTTCAACCTGGAGATCAACATCCCGCCCCGGCAGCTCACGGCAGGCGGCCCCGGCTCCTGGGAGCAGGAGATCCGCGACGCCCTCAACCACGCCGAGGACCGCGCGGCCGCGGTGGGCGCGCACCTGATCATGGTCGGCATCCTGCCGACCCTGGGCGAGTCGGACGTCAGCGGATCCGCCCTCTCCGGAGACCCGCGCTACCGGCTGCTCAACGAGCAGATCTTCGCCGCCCGGGGCGAGGACCTGCGGATCAGGGTCGCCGGCGTGGAGCGTCTGTCGACGTACGCCGACACGATCACTCCCGAGGCCGCCTGCACCAGCACCCAGTTCCACCTCCAGGTCGCCCCGAAGGAGTTCCCGCACTACTGGAACGCGGCCCAGGCCATCGCGGGCGTGCAGATCGCCCTCGCGGCGAACTCGCCCTTCCTGTTCGGCAAGGAGCTGTGGCGCGAGACCCGCATCCCCCTGTTCGAGCAGGCCACCGACACCCGCCCCGAGGAGATCAAGGCCCAGGGCGTACGGCCCCGGGTGTGGTTCGGGGAGCGCTGGATCACCAGCGTCTTCGACCTCTTCGAGGAGAACGTGCGCTACTTCCCGGCCCTGCTGCCGCTGTGCGAGGACGAGGACCCGCAGAAGGAGCTGGACAGCGGCGGCGTTCCCCAGCTGGGCGAGCTGACCCTGCACAACGGCACGATCTACCGCTGGAACCGCCCCATCTACGCGGTCACCGACAGCGGCCCGCATCTGCGCATCGAGAACCGCGTGCTGCCCGCCGGTCCCACCGTGGCCGACATCATCGCCAACGGCGCCTTCTACTACGGACTGACGCGCGCCCTGGTCGACGAGGACCGGCCGGTGTGGACGCGGATGTCCTTCTCGGTCGCCGAGGAGAACCTCCACACCGCGGCCCGCGACGGCATCGACGCCCGCCTGTACTGGCCCGGCGTGGGCGAAGCGCCGGTCACGGAACTGGTGTTGCGGCGGCTGCTGCCCCTGGCCCACAGGGGCCTGGAGCTGACCGGCATGGACGCCGCCTGGCGCGAGCCCCTGCTGGGCATCATCGAGCAGCGCTGCGTCACCGGCCGCAACGGCGCCCTGTGGCAGGCGGAGACGGTGCACCAGCTGGAGAAGGCCGGCATCTCCGACCGCCGCGAGGCGCTCCGGCAGATGACCAGGACGTACATGGACTACATGCACATGAACGCGCCCGCGCACACGTGGCCCGTGGACTGACCTCAGTCGGTGCGGCCGTGCCACTGCGCGGCAGCCGTCAGGGGGACGGGTTCGGGCACCCGTGCCGATGTCGTCAGCTCGATGCGCCGCCCCTCGGCGGCCGAACGCAGCAGAGCGGTCATCGCCTCCAGCACGTGCAGGGCCAGTTCACCGCTCGCGCGCGGCGCCCGCCGCTCGTCGGCGGTGAGGAAGTCGAGCAGGCCGACGCCCCGCGCGCCGTCCGCGTAACCCGCTGACGTCGCAACGGAGTGCCAGCGGGTGTCGCCGAGCGCATGGAGGCGTACCTCCCCGTCGAAGCGGTTGGGGTCGGGGACCGACAGGGTGGCGCTCTCGCCGTGCACCTCGATGGGCGCGGCGGTGGTGGCCACGCCGTCGAAGCTCGTCGTGAGCGTCGTCAGCGTCCCGTTCACGTGCTCCAGCACTCCGGTGACATGGCTGTCCACCTCGACCGGTATGCGCTCGCCGGCGCGCGGGCCCGATCCGATCACGCGCTCGGCGCGCAGCCGCCCGGCCGCCCCGGTCACGGCACGCACCGGCCCCAGCAGGTGCACCAGGGACGAGAGGTAGTACGGCCCCATGTCCAGCAGCGGACCGCCGCCGGCCGTGTAGTAGAAGTCGGGGTGGGGATGCCAGCGTTCGTGGCCCGGGGTGACCATCACGGCCGAAGCGAACTGGGGGCGCCCGATGCTCCCGGCCTCCACCGCCGCCCGCGCGGTCTGAACTCCCGTGCCCAGCACGGTGTCCGGGGCGCAGCCGACACCGGTGCCCGCCTTCGCGGCGGCCTCCAGCACGGCCCGGGCGTCCTCCAGGCCCGCGGCCAGGGGCTTCTCCCCGTAGACGTGCTTGCCGTGCCGGATCGCCCCGAGGGCTATCCCCGCGTGGGCGGCCGGCGTGGTCAGGTTCAGGACCGTGTCCACGTCCGGGCTGCTCAGCAGCTCCTCGACCGTCAGGGCCCGGGCGCCGGGCAGTTCGGCGGCGGCCGCGGCCGACCGGGAGGCGTCGAGGTCGGCGACCGCGGTGACGCGTACGCCGGGACGGCCGACGAGCGTGTCCAGGTACGCGCGGGAGATGACGCCGAGCCCTACGACTCCGACGCGGTGCGCGTCGCCCACAGCATGCCCCTCTCGATGATGGTGCGGACCTGGGGGTTCTCCAGCACGTCGACGCTGTGCCCAGGCGTCGTCACCACGATCCGCCCGGCACCCCACCGGCGGGTCCAGACCGCCGGTGAGGTGACCGGCCGGTGCCAGGGCTGCCACGGCCGGACGGGATGCGTGGTGGTGGCCAGGACGTCGATCAGGTCGTCGTGGAGCACCCAGTACTGCTCGGTCTCCAGCGCGAAGTCCTCGATGCCGGCCGTGATCGGGTGCTCCCGGCCGGCCTCGGTGAGAACGATGGTGTGGGGCAGGAAATTGTCGTCCGCCGCACCCCGGCGCTCGCACGGTTCCTTGCCGGGGTGTGTGGCGAACTGGCCGCCCACCAGGTGGAGATAGTCGGAGGAGGCGCGGAACGAGTCGGCGATGCCGCCGTGCCAGCCGGTGAAGCCGGTACCGGCCACGACCGCGGAGCCCAGCCCCGCCAGCTGGTCGCGCGTGATCTCCGACATCGTCACGCACTGCACGACCAGGTCCGTGCCGGCCATCTCGGCGGCATCCGCGTAGATCTCGGTCGACTCCTCGACCCGGACCGTGAATCCGTTGTCCCGGAGGAAGGGCAGGAACAGTTCCGTGGCCTCGACCGGCTGATGTCCTTCCCAGCCGCCGCGGACCACCAGGGCTCTCTTCTGCGTCATCGTGATCTCACTATGCGCCGGGCGCCCGCGATCGCAAAAGAGGGCCGGACCTCACGAAAGTTTCGCGATGGCGGCCCGCGCCGAGACCATCCAGCAGGCCGCGGTGTAGCGGACTTCCGCGCCCTGCACGAACGGATCGAAGGCGGGCCGGACCACCTCGACGATCTCCGCCCGGGTCCGCTCGTCGGCGTCGGGCAGGACCGTGCCGAGGGGGCCGAGCCGGCTGAAATAGGTGACGAGTTCCGTCTCGGGCAGGGTGCAGACCACGTCGACCGGCTCGATGGCGATTCCGGCCCAGCCGCTCTCCGCCAGGATGCGGTGAACCCGCCCCGGGTCCGCGAAGGCGAACTGGCCCGGCTGGTCCGGCCGGCGGGCGGGAAGCTCCGGCAGGAAGGGGGCCGCGGCGCGCTCCGCCGTCGTCATGAACGGGTTCTCCTCGGGCCCCCGCCACACGACGCACCGCAGCCCGGCCCCGTCCTTCACCGTGCTCCGCAGATTGGCGAAGGCCCGCACGGGGTCGCTGAAGAACATGACACCGAAGCGCGAGACGACGGCGTCGAAGGCGGCGGGTTCGAACGCGTACTCCTGCGCGTCGGCCTGGACGAAGGACGCCGGTACCCCCTCCTGCTCGGCCCGCGCCCGCGCCTCCTCGATCATCGGGCCGGAGATGTCGACACCCACGCAGTGCCCGACCCTGCGCGCGACGGCCCGGGTGATGCTGCCGGTGCCGCAGCCGACGTCCAGCACACTGGCCGCGTGTTCGGCTGACACGGCGTCGACGAGCAGCTTCTCGATCGGCCCGAACATCTCGTTCAGCACCCCCTGGAGATCCACCCAGGCGTGGCCGGCGGGCCCGTTCCAGCGGGCGGCCTGCTCGTCGTAGGACCTGCGTGAGGCATCCATCGTCGTATCTCCCTCTGCTTGCCTTCGTCCGGACGGGATGACAGCGTTCTACTTCAAGTCGACTTGAGGTCAAGACAATGACAGACCTGGACATAGCAGAAGTGGCGCACCGCGCCGGAGTGCCCGCCTCGACGCTGCGCTTCTACGAGGAGAAGGGGCTGATCTCCACGACCGGCCGGCGCGGCCTGCGCCGCCAGTACGACCCCGGGGTGCTGGAGCGGCTGGCGCTGATCGCGCTGGGGCGGACGGCGGGGTTCTCGCTCGACGAGATCGCGCAGATGTTCGCGCCGGACGGGCGGCCGCGCATCGACCGGGACATGCTGTCCGCCAAGGCGGACGAACTGGAGCGCACGATCCGCGAACTGGGTGTCCTGCGGGACTCCCTGCGGCACGCCGCCGCGTGCCCCGCGCCGAGCCACCTGGAGTGCTCCACCTTCCGCCGCCTGATCGACGCGGCGGCCTCCGGCGGTGTCGCGGCGCCGGGAAGGCGGCCCCCCGAACGCCGTTGACGGGCCACCGGCGCTGTTGGTCCACAACGGGGCCGCGCTTTGCCCGATTCCCGCCACCGCGTTCCTGGCCTCGGCTGCGAATTCCGGGAGCCCGCAGTGCTGAAGACCGTGCAAGGGCAGGCGGCGGGTCTGACCAAGGACCAGCGCAACGCCTTCGTGGCCGCCTGATCGCCGCGCTCAATCTGCCGATCCAGGAGGCCCTCGCCGAACGCCACGGGTATCCGTCGGCGATGGCGTGGACCATCGTGCCCACCCTGGCCGTGGTGATCCTGCTGAGCGCGCTCGGCAAGGAGGCCAAGGGGATCCGCTTCGGGAGCGGTTCGGCGGCCGCGCCGGGCGGTGCGGCGACCGGCACGGTGCAGTCCTGAGCGCCGCGTGCTCGTCCAACCGGTCCCTGTCCCCGACCGGTTCCGGTGTCGTCGTCACGGCCGTCACCCCACGTGCCCGCAGCCGCGCCGGCACGGGCTGCGGACGCCGTCGCCCGCAGGGTCTCCCTGTACGACGAGATCACTCGACCACCGGTGAGAAAAACGTTCCACGCCCGGTCACGTTATACTTGCGGCTCCCATGAAGGCCATCGTCGTGCCTGGTCGCGCGGCCGCAACAGCGAGGGGGTGGACGCCGTTCCGGCACGCCCCGCCCGCATCCAGGACGTCGCCGCGGCCGCCGGTGTCTCGGTGTCGACGGTGTCGAACGTGCTCAACCGGCCCGAGCGGGTCACCGCCCAGACCGCCGAGCGCGTCCGCGTCGCCGTCGCCGCGCTCGACTACGTCCCCCACCCCGGAGCCGCGGGGCTGCGCACCGGACACTCCTGCGCGATCGGGCTGGTTCTGCCCGACGTCACCAACTCCTTCTACGCGCGCATCGCGCGAGGCGCCGCCGACGCGGCCTACGACCACGGCTACTCCCTCGTCCTGTGTCACAGCGGGGACGATCCCGAACGGGAGCAGGGCTACTTCAGCATGCTGGTCGGGCAGCGGGCGGTCGGCGTCGTCGTCGTACCGCTCGGCGCCGACCCGGGCCGGCTGGCCCGGCTGCGCGAGCGGGGAATCCCGCTCGTCCTGGCCGACCGCGCGATGCCCGACCGGGAGGGCTGCTCGGCCTCCGTCGACGACATCGCCGGCGGCCGCATCGCCGTACAGCACCTCCTCGACAGCGGGGCCCGCGACATCCTCGTCGTCAACGGCGAGCGCGGCATACGCCAGTGCGCCGACCGCTACCAGGGCGCCCGGCAGGCCGTGCGCAGCCGCCGCGGGGCCCGGCTGGGCCAGGTCGTCGCCGAGCGGATGACCGTCGCGTACGGAACGGAGATCGCCCGCGGGCTGAAGGACCTGCCCGACGGGGTGTTCTGCACCAACGACTTCCTCGCCGCCGGCCTGTGCCGGGGCCTGACCGAGCGGGGTGTGCGCATCCCCGAGGACGTTCAGGTCGTCGGCTACGGCGACCTCGACGTCGCGACCTTCGGGGCGACGACCCTGACCACGGTCCGGCAGCCGGTCGAGGACCTCGGCCGGGCGGCCGTGGAGATGCTGCTCGACGAGATCGAGGCCCGAGCCGACCACCTCCACGAGACCCGCGTCTTCGCCCCCGGCCTCGTCCTGCGCGACTCCACCCGGCCGCCCTACGACGACTGACCCCCGGCCGGGATCCGCAGCGTCACCGGCCCCCACAGCCCCGACGGCAGCTGGCACGGGAAAGCCCAGTCGGTCGGCGTGGCCTGCGCGAGGTACGGCGCCAGCGTGCCCCGGACCGTCACCTCCAGC
This sequence comes from Streptomyces sp. AK010, assembly GCF_014207295.1. NCBI lineage: Bacteria > Bacillati > Actinomycetota > Actinomycetes > Kitasatosporales > Streptomycetaceae > Streptomyces > Streptomyces sp. AK010. Next base: position 146,830 of record NZ_JACHCX010000008.1, on the reverse strand, counting down.
CGGACGGTCCGCCCCGCGGTGCCGCGCAACGGGAAGCGGTACGGCGCGCAGAACGCCTCACCGGCGAACTCCCCGTCGACCGACACCTCCACGCTGCCCCGCACCCGCCCGAGATCCAGCACGGGATCGGGCCCGGGCGGCACCTCCACCGCACGCGCGTAGGTCACGCCCCCGCTCCAGCCGCCCAGCCCCTGCTCGCGCCAGTCACCCAGTTCCAGTGGCGCCGCCACGGCCCGCACCCGAACCGGACCGTGCCAGGCGGAACCACCCCGCAGCACCACCGTGGGCTCGGTGACCACCTCGACCAGGGCAGGTGCCGCAAGCGGCTCACGAAGCGTCAGCCGTTCGCCTGACAGGGCCGGTTCAGCTCCTCCTCCGACCCGGACCCGCGCGGGCAGCTCCAGCGGCAGCTCCAGCGACACCGTTCCCGGCGGCACGGTGAACCGGAAGCGCTGCGGCGACGGCCGGACGTCGTCGGTGGTCCGCGACGGCCGTACGGCACCGCCGAGCAGCGGGCGCCCGTTGAGCCACGCGGTGTCCGGCAGCGGGTGGGGCCGTACGACGGCGTGACAGTGCTGCAACTCGCCCCGCCTGCGCGTGTCCTCGACGGTCAGGCCCCGCCACGCGCCCGTCCAGGCCTCCCAGCCGGCGCCACTGACCAGGGACGTCACCTCGGACCCGGAGGTCGCCACCAGGTCGACGAACACGGCGTCCCGGACATCGGCGGTGTCGGCCACGACCTCCAGCGTGTGCTCGCCCGCCCCGGGCTCCGGCTCATGGCGGAAGAACACCGGCACGGCGCCCCAGTCCGCCGCGTAGTACTCCACCTTCTCCTGCCGTGCCACCACCTCCCCGTCGAGCAGCACGGTCACCGCCGAGGCGGCACCCACGACGAGCACCGCCCGCGCCTCCCTGGCCGGCACCCGGAGCCGTCCGCGATAGGTGACCCGGCCGTCGGGCCGTACCCCATCGGGCGGACGCATGAACCGGGGCCGGGGGCCGAGCCCGCCCGGTCCGGAGAGACAGAAGAAGCTGCCGAGCGGTGTGCCGGCGGCAGCCGAGATGGTGGAGGGCCGGTCCTGGGCGTCCGACAGCTCGTACTCCAGCACATTGAGGTCGCGGGCCACGGCGACAGGGGCGGAGGCGAGGTAGCCGCCGTCGTACGGGCCCAGAGGCTGCCCGTTCCACCACACCCGCTTGACCGCCTCCGCGCCGACGTGCAACTCGGCGAGGCCCCGATGGCGGGTCTCCACGATCGCCCGGACCCGGGCGGCCGTGCCGTCGACCGGCACGGGGACCTGTACGAACTCCTCGTTCACCAGCCCCTTGGTACCCAGCAGTCCGCCCTGGTCCGGGAGGCCGCGGCTCGACGAGTACACGCCGGTATCCCAGTCCGATTCCGGTGGTACGAGGGGCAGTTCACCGGACAGGACCCGCTCCGCGTCCGCGGCGTCCAGCGGTTCGGGAGCCTGATCGGCAGACACCGGGGGCAGGACCCGGACCCGGTTGCCGTAGGTGACCCGGATTTCCTCCCACGCCGAGCCCTCGGTCCACTCCATGGTCCAGATCTGCGGCTCCGCCACGGACGCTCCCGGGGGCAGCGCCAGATCGCCCCAGGTGTTGTCCATCGTGGGGACCAGCCGGCCGTGCCAGCCCGACGAGACGTCGACCGTCCGGACCGCGGTCCTTCTCGCGCTGGGGGCCGGTGCCGGAGCCGGACGGCCCTCCCGCCAGACGACCAGGGCCGCCGGGGCGCCGTCCAGGGGCACGTCGATGGTCGACACCGCGCCGTTGTCGGAGACCGTGACACGGGCGGGGGCGCGGGAGCCGGTCGCCGGGTTCCAGACCTCGGCCTCCGCGACGCACGCCCGGACGGTGACGGACGCGTCGCGCACGGGCTCGGGCGCGGTTTCGGGCGGGCGCAGGGGGTGCGCGCCGATCTCCGGGAAGGCCGCTGTGACCAGGGCCACCGCCTCGTGCCCCGTGCGCCGGACGAGCAGCGGCACCTCGCCCGTCGCGTGCCCGGTCGCGTCCGCCACCGCCACGGCGGCGGCCTCGGGGTCGGGCACCCGCTCCAGCCGGGGATGCGCCAGAAGGGCCGCCACGACCGCGTCGTCACCGGCCCGGCCCGCGGCAGTCCCCGGCGGACGGCCCACGACGACCACCCGCCCTCCCGCGTCGAGCAGTTCGGACAGTCGCCGTGCCGTCCCCTCCTCCAGCACGCTCGCCGAGGGCAGCAGCACCGCCCTGTAGGCGAGGCCCACGACCCGCAGGGCACCGCCGGTGGCCTCGGCGCGCTGAACCGAGTCGTCGTCGACGACGTCGAAGGAGATCCCGTGCCGGTCCAGGGCACCGGCGTGCGGCCCCAGCCAGTTGTTGGAGCCGCACAGGTCCAGGTAGTGGCGCTGGGTCTCGTCGGCTTCGGCATGGCCGTCGCCCAGCCGCCCGTCGCCGAAGTGCCGGACCGGTGCGTCCAGCGGGATCAGCGCCTGCATGGTGGCGGTCGGATACAGCACCGCCACATCGGCCGCGTAGCCGCCCCACGACATGATCGAACAGATCCGGGCCACGGCCCGGGAGAACGCCGGGTACTGCCTCCAGTAGGGCTGGCGCCAGTCGGTGGACGGCGGCGCCCACTCGAACCAGCCGCCCGCGGTGCCGAAGTAACTGGCGTGCGGGTTGTAGAGGTTGGCGCCGCTGCGCAGGAACGGCAGCAGCCAGTCATAGGTGTCCTCCAGCGTGCCGCCCCAGCCGGAGGAGTGGAACGCCTCGATCCACACGCGCTCGTGGCCGTGGAGATGGGCCATGGAGGAGTGCACCTTGGCGTCGCCGTGATGGTCGCTGCCCGCGGCGCCGTACCAGCGGTGGGTGCGGAAGTAGTCGGTGTAGATCTGTGTGGACTGCGCCGGGTAGCCCGCGCGGGCGGGATGGCTCTGGTCGCTGCCCAGCAGCAGACCGCGCTCGCGGTGCCAGGCGGCGAGCGGCCGGAACAGGGCCTCCTCGGTCAGCTGAGCGCGGACCGCGTAGTAGTCGGAGCGGATCTTCCCCTCCGGCACCCTGACGTCCGTGCCGAACAGGGCCGGCAGGTGATCGAGCAGGTCGTAGCCGCGCCGGGCGCGGAACTCGTCTGCGAAACGGTGGCTCCAGGCGTTGGTGCCGGGCAGTTCGTCCTGGAAACTGCCCGCGATGACGCTGCCGAGGTACTCCGGCACGCGGCGGTCGTACTCGTGGTGGACCGTGTCCATCAACAGGCCCACGGCGTGCGGGTCCAGGTAGTCGAACGCGGTGGGGACGGCGGTGACGAGCCGCACCTCGGTTCCGTCCGGGGCAGCCGTCCGCCCGTCCGCGTCGACATCGAGCCGTCGGCCCCGCCGGGAGTACGCGGCCAGCGGCGTCTCGGCATCGGTCAGGGCGACCGCACCGCGCAAGGCGCGCACGTCACGGCAGCGCAGGGCGCGTCCGGCGGCCTCGGGATGACGCCGCGTCACACCACCCTGCACATTGGCCCCGGAGAACCCGATCTGGTCGTAGAACCACAGCCGCGTGCCCAGCTCGGCGGCGATCTCGCAGGTGTCGGTGAAGCGCGCCCACCACTCTTCGCCGAACCACGCCGGATCGTCGGCCCGGGCCCCGAAGGCCGGACCGGCCGGGGCCAGATTGATGACGACCAGGTTGTGGACCCCGCCCTGCGCGAACGCCCGCATCTGCCAGGCGAGTCGCTCACGGGTCACCTTCGACCCCGACCACCACCACAGGGGAGTGGGGCCGAAGTCGCGGGGCGGATCGTCGAACAGTCGCCGGAGCTCGGGGGAGATCACGGACACGGTCCTTCCCCTGAAACGTTTTCAGGACGGCTTCACCGTAGGCGAGCTGGGGCGGCCACGCCATATCCCCGTACAGGGCCGAGGATTTCGGCGTCATGTCGCCCCTGCCTGCGCGACACCTTGTTGCAACGTTTTTCTCGCCCTATATTCGCTGCGACCAGGCCCTGGAACCGCGATGTCACAGACGACGGAGTCGCATCATGGCCGGTACCCGCCCCATCCCCCCACCGCTCTGGAAGGCCGCCGCCCTGTCGGGCATGGCCTCCTACCTCGACGCCGGGCTGATCGTGAGCATCTCCGTCAACCTGGCCATCTACCGTGACAGTTACGACATGGGCGTGTGGATGGCCGGGGCGATCAGCGCGATCGTCACCGGCTGCATCGCCGTCGGATCCCTCGTCGGCGGACGGCTCGCCGACCTCTTCGGCCGCCGCCGCGTCTACAACTGGGACATCTTCTGCTTCGCGATCGGCGCCCTCGTCATCACCCTCGCGCCGGACGACATCACCCTGCTCGCCGGCGTCCTCGTCGCGGGGCTCGCGGCCGGCGCCGACCTGCCGACGTCACTGGCCGTGGTGTCGGACGCCGCGCCCGCCTGGGCCCGGGGGAGACTCGTGGCGTTCACGCAGGTCATGTGGATGCTGGGCATCGCCGTCGCCATCTTCCTCGGCTTCGTCCTGTCCACCACGGGCATGACCGGAGCCCGGCTCATCACCGCACAACTCGCCGTCGCCGCCCTGGTCACCTGGGCCCTGAGATCCCGGCTCAGACTGCCCGACGCGCTGTCGGAGCCGGACACCGCGACGGCGCCGGAGAGCGCCTTGCTGAAGAGCGTGTGGACCCGCGCCGCCCTGCTGCCGATGGCCGCGACCTTCGTCTTCTACGTGACCTGGGGCCTCGGGGCCAACACCTTCGGCCAGTTCGGCACCTATCTGCTCGTCACCGTCAGCGACGCCTCGCAGAGCCTCGCCACCGGGATCAACCTGGCCTTCATCCCCGTCGGCGTGCTGCTCACCTTCGCCTTCGTACGCGTCGCCGACAGCGCCTGGCGCGACCGGCTGTTCCACGTGGCCGCGGTGGTGCAGATCCTCGCCTTCGTCATCGCGTCCCTGACCGCCGGCGCACTCGTCGGCATGCTCGTCTTCTTCGTGCTCTACCAGCTCTCCCACCCCTTCGCCGGAGAGACCAACTACAAGGTGTGGTCGCAGCTCACGCTGCCCGCGGACACCCGCGCCACCACCCAGGGCCTGACCTACGCCCTGTCCCGCGGTGTCTTCGCCGTCGCGGCGTTCTTCACCCCGGCCCTGGCCGACCACAGCCCGTCCGTCCTGCTCTGGACGATCACCGCCTGCATGACCGCGGCGGCGCTCGCGGGCCTGTTCATCATCCGCGTCCTGGTCCCGCGGCCCGTGAGCCCCTCCCGGGACGCGGCGGACCTGCGCGTCCCCAGCACCTGGCCCGCCGGCCTCTCCGACAAGGAGCACTGACCATGGCAACGACCGCGGACCGCACGGCCGTACGGACCGCCGCCCTGCACGACCTGCTTCCCCCGGTCACCCGGCGCCGCACCCGCATCGGACTGGTCGCCGGGGGACTGGGCACGTACTGGCCCCAGTTCCCCGGTCTCCTCCCTCGGTTGCAGGAGTCGGCCGCCCATGTCGCCGACCGGTTCCGGGAGATGGACGCGGAGGTGACCGACGCCGGGTTCGTCTCCGACGCCCGGGAAGGCGCCCGCGCCGCCGAGGAGTTGCGCAGGGCCGACTGCGACCTGATCGTGCTGTTCCTCACCACGTACCTCACCTCCTCGATGGTGCTGCCGGTCGCACAGCGCTCGCACACCCCGGTTTTGGTCATCGACCTCCAGCCGTCGGAGAGGATGGACCACGCGACCTTCGGCACGGGGGACTGGCTGGCCTACTGCGCCCAGTGCTCCGTCCCCGAGGTGGGCAACGTCTTCCGCCGCGCAGGCATCCCCTTCCGGTCGGTGTCGGGCTGGCTGCACCAGGAGTCCGCCTGGCGGCGCATCGAGCAGTGGATCCGGGCCGCGCACATCCGGGCCGCGCTCCGGCACGCCCGGCACGGCCTCATGGGGCACGTCTACCCGGGCATGCTCGACGTGCAGACCGACCCGACGCTGCTCGCCACGACGTTCGGCTCGCACGTGGAGGTCCTGGAGTTCGACGACCTGCGGCACCGCGTGGAACAGGTGACGCAGGCAAAGACCCGGGAACGGATGGCGCTCGCCCGGCAGGTGTTCACCCTCGACGAGAGCGTGGTGGAGGAGGACTTCGCCTGGGGCGCGACCGTGTCCGTCGCCCTGGACCGGCTGGTCGCGGACTTCGGTCTCGACAGCCTCGCCTACTACCACCGCGGGCTCGACGGCGAACTGCACGAGCGGCTCGCCGCCGGCATGATCCTCGGCGCCTCCCTGCTGACCGCCCGGGGCGTGCCCGCGGCCGGCGAGTACGAACTGCGCACCTCCGTCGCCCAGTTGGCCTCCCAGAGCGTCGGCGCCGGAGGCTCCTTCACCGAGATCCAGGCCTTGAACTTCGAGGACGGCGTGGTGGAGATGGGTCACGACGGCCCCGCCCACCTCGCGCTCGGCGCCCGCGACCCGCTGCTGCGCGGCCTCGGCGTCTACCACGGCAAACGCGGCTGGGGCGTGAGCGTCGAGCTCGACGTCCGGCACGGCCCCGTCACCCTGCTCGGCCTCGGCCAGGACGCCGACGGCAGCCTGTCCTTCGTCACCTCCGAGGGCACCGTCGTACCGGGACCGCTACTGGAGATCGGCAACACCACCAGCCGGGTCGACTTCGGCCGCGACCCCGGCGAATGGGTCGACGCCTGGAGCGCCACGGGCGTCGGCCACCACTGGTCCCTCGCGGTGGGCCGTCACACGGCCGACTTCGCCGCGGCCGCGAGCCTGCTGGGCATCGACCACCGGCAGGTGTGACGGGCCGCACCTCGCCGAGGACGGGTGTCGTCGAGGAGGGGTGTCGTCCCCACCCGGATGTGGGTGCCGTCACCGATGGTGGCGCCACCGGCCGAACGGTAGCGGGCGGCGGCCGTCCCCCGGCGCGCTCAGGGTTCGATCAGCCCGACGCGGATGGCGTAGCGGGTCAGTTCCAGACGGTCCTTCAGGCGAGCTTCTCGAGCCCGTTCGCGCGGTGCCGCTCCACCGTCTTGGGGCTGGTGACCAGCAGGTCCGCGATCTGCTGCGAGGCGCGGCCCTCGGGGACCAGCTTGAGAATCTCCTCCTCGCGGTCGGTGAGGGGCCGGGAGGACCCCGTGCCGCCCTCCCGGACCCGGTCGAGGTGGTCGCGGATCAGCGCGTCGACGGCACCGGGATGCAGGAACGGCTTGCCCCGCATCGTGGCCCGGCACGCCTCGACCAGGTCGCGGTCCGCGACCGACTTGAGGACGTAGCCCGAGGCCCCGGCGCCGAGCGCCTGGAAGAAGTACTGCTCGGTGTCGTACATGGTCAGGATGAGGATCCGGGTCTCCGGGCAGGTCCGGGACGTCTCACGGGCGGCCTGGAGCCCCGTCAGACGCGGCAGGGCGATGCCGAGGACGGCCAGGTCGGGCCGGTGCTCCCGGGCCCGTGCGACGGCCTCGGCGCCGTCGTCCGCCTCGGCGACCACGGTGAGGCCGGGCTCGGCGTCCAGGACGAGCCGGACGCCGCGCCGCACCAGGGCGTGGTCGTCGGCGAGCAGGATGCGGGTGGGGGAGTCGGTCATGATCGGCCGCTCCGGCCGGGATCGTGTACGGGCGTGGGGACGGGGACGCTGAGACGGGCCTCGGTGCCTCCGCCCGGGCCGGGGACCGGGGAGAGACCGGCACCGACGAGCAGCGCACGCTCACACACACCCCGGATGCCGGCCCCCTCCGCCGCGCCGCCGGTCCCGTGCCCGTCGCCGCGGACACACGGCTCCACCCCCGTGCCGGTACGCCGCAGCACGATCTCGGCGTGCCGCGCCCGCGCGTGCCGGGCCACGTTGGTCAGCCCCTCCTGCGCGACCCCGTAGAGGACGAGTGCGGCCTCCCGGCCGAGCGGCGGCAGATCCGCGTCGAGCCGGTGGCGTACGGACAGACACGGCCCGCCGAAGTCGGTGGCGAGCGACTTGAGCGCACTGGCCAGGCCGAGTCCGTCCAGCACCCCGGGGCGCAGCCGGCGGGCGATCCGCCGGACCTCGTCCAGACCGGCCCGGGTCGTCTGCTGCACATGGCGCACCTCCTCCCGCAGCCCGGGCGGCGCCTGCCCGGCCACGCGCTCGAGTTCGAGCAGGACGGCGGTGAGGGTCTGGCCGACCTCGTCATGCAACTCCTGCGCAACACGGCGCCGCTCGGTCTCCTGGGCGGACAGCACCCGGGCGCCGCTGGCGGACCGCTCCTCCTCCAGTCGGTCGACCATGGTGCTGAAGGTCGTGATCAGCTCGGCGACCTCCCCCTGCCCGCCGACGGCCGGACGCTGCCCCGGACGCAGCAGGTCGATCGTCGTCATGGCCCGCGTCAGGCGATGGAGCGGGGCGAGACCGACCCGCAGCAGCAGCGCGTTCGCGACGAGCATCGCGGCGAGGCCCACCGTCAGCACCGCGCGGCCTCGGTGAGCGGAACCGGCGTGGACACGGTCACCGGGCTCAGCAGCAGCGCCGTGGCCGCGTTGAGCACGAGGGTGTTCAGCAGGAAGATCCGCCAGAACAAGGGCACCGCGTACCGCCTCCTCGAGACCGTCCCCACCCGGCGGGGACGTCGCCGGGCCCGGGCCGCCATCCGTGACAGCACCCATCCTCGGGCCGGACACACGCCTTTCGGACCGGCGTTCATGGGGGGCGGCCACCGGGAAGGATGAGGGTGGGGCCCGATGGTGGAAGCCGCTGGAGGGGGGAGAAGCTGAAGCCCTGGTGAGACAGCCGCGGCCGGGCGTACCGCCGCATCGGAGGTCTGTCTCCCTCCGCACCGCACAGGGCCCGACACCCCAGGACGTGTCAGGGCCCCGGCCGTGCCCTGCCTCGAAGCGCTCGGGTTCCGGGAAGGAGAAGCCGTGCCCCAGTCCGAAGACCGGCGTCTGGCCGATCTCGAAGCACGACTCGAGCGGGAGGATCCCCGTTTCACCCAGGCCATGAGAACCGGCCGTCCGGCCCGGCCCCGCGAGTACCGGCGGACCGGCGCATGGTGGGGGTTGGCACTCGGCGGCGTCGTGCTCGGCACCGGCATCGTCATGGCACAGGGGCTGCTCATCGCGGGCGGGCTCGTCCTCGTCGGCATGGCGGCGCAGCTGGCCGATCCGGACCCGGCCCGCATGACGCACCGGGGGTTCGGACGGCGCTGACGCGGGCGGCTTTTCGGGACCCTCGGGAGACGGTCGGACAGCGGTGGTGTGCCGCCGTCAGGGTGTCGTCTTAACCCGTGTGCACGCCCCGGATGGTGGGACGGCCCGGCTCGACTGACGGTGGTTCACGTCGAGGCCGGGTCTCGTGAGCTGGCGAGGCGTCAGCTGCCCGGCTCGCGACGAAAGGACTCACCGATGCGCTCTGCCCGCATGATGCTCGCGACGGCGACGGCCACGGCCGCCCTCGCGATCGCCGCACCCGCCGCCTACGCCGACGCGATGGGTGACGCGGACCACGACACCACTTCCTACAGCAAGGAGCACCACAAGGACGGCACGCACCACAAGCCCCACGGCGGCATGCACACGGGCGGCGGAGCGCTGTCCGCGGTGACCGCCGACGACTGGGACTCCTCCGAGAAGGACAAGGGCGACGAAGAGGGCAAGGAGCACGGCAAGGACGACGGGCAGGAAAAGAGCTGGGAGGGCAAGCACGACAAGCACGACAAGCCGCACGGCGGGATGCACACCGGCGGTGGGGCGCTGGCCTTCGTGAACTCGGACGACTGGGAGGGCAAGCACGACAAGCACGACAAGCACGACAAGCCGCACGGCGGGATGCACACCGGCGGTGGGGCGCTGGCCTTCGTGAACTCGGACGACTGGGAGGGCAAGCACGACAAGCACGACAAGCACGACAAGCCGCACGGCGGGATGCACACCGGCGGTGGGGCGCTGGCTTCCGTGAACTCGGACGACTGGGAGGGCTCCAAGTACGACCCCGACACGTACAAGGACGGCGAGGAAGACAGGGGCGGCAAGGAAGAGCGCGGCTCCGGCGGCAAGCACGACAAGGGCTCCTGGGAGGGCAAGCACGAGAAGCCGCGCGGCGGCATGCACACCGGTGGCGGCGGCCTGGCCTCCTCTCCGGGCGTGACCGCCGGCGGTCTGGCGGTGCTGGCGGTGGCCGGCACCGGCCTGTTCGTGCTGCGTCGCCAGCGGGCCTCGCAGGGCGCCGCGTGAGCGGTGCCTGACATAGCAGCCGTGGCCGCCGCACGTGCTCCTCGCGTCGCGGCGGCCCGGCCTGGGCCGTGTCCGCAACGTCCCGCCTGCCCCGCGACGCCTGGCGCGCGCCCCAAGCTCTCGACTGCGCTCGAGCAGGGGGTAGCCCCACTCGCTCGGGCGAACGACGGGGCTTCGCGGACGCGACTTAGGGGTCCTTTCACTATGCCCGTCCGGGTCGCGCGGCCTGGCACCGCACCTCGCCGCGTTGCCGAAAAGCCCTGGTAGCTCCGCTACGAGGGCTTCCCGGCGCCTTGCGACGCACGGCACCAGACCACGCGCCCTGATCGGACGCTCATAGTGAAAGGACCCCTTAGGGGGCTGGTGGCGGACCTCCGCGACACCGCGGAGGCCCGCCACCAGCCCCCTGGTCCTCCCGTGTGCCGTGCCCGTTGCCGTGCCTGAATGAGGTGGTCCCTGATGGCAGCCAGTCCCTCCCCACTTCCCGACCCCGGCCTCACCCCGGCGAAGCGACGGTTCCGCCGCGTCGTGACGGTGCTCTGGGTGGTGGCCGCCCTCGTCCTGACCGTGAGCCTGGTCGGCGGCCGCGGTGAGTCGCCGGACGCCGCCGGCCCGCCGCACGCGCCACCCGCCGTGGCCGCCGCCTCGACCGTCCCCGACCTCCCCGACACGCCGCCCTCTTCCGCGGCGCCCCGCCGGCCCGTCGCGTCCGGCCCCCATCTGCCGCGGTCCCGGCCGGTGCGTCTGCTCATCCCCAAGATCTCGGTCGACGCGCCCTTCACCGCCCTCGCCATCAACGATTCCGGGCAGCTGGAGCCGCCGCCGGCGGACGACACCAATCTGGTCGGCTGGTACGCCAAGGGCCACACGCCCGGGGAGGCCGGCACCGCGATCATCGCCGGGCACGTGGACACCGCGACCGCCCCGGCCGTGTTCGCCGGACTCAACGCGCTGAAGAAGGGCGACCGGTTCCAGGTGGCGCGGGCCGACGGCAGAAAGGCGACGTTCGCCGTCGACGCGACGGAGTCGTTCAAGAAGGACGCCTTCCCCAACGACCGCGTGTACGGCGACACGCCCACGGCCCAGGTCCGGCTCATCACCTGCTCCGGCTCCTACGACCGTCAGGCCCGGGACTACACCGAGAACCTGGTCGTCTTCGCCCATCTCGTCTGACTTCCGGGGCCCCGGCCTGACTTGGTGTTTTACAGTGACAGCCACCAGTTCAGGCGACTGTGGGACCTGTGAGGGATTCGCGAACCATGACGACCGAAACGTTTGAGTTCCAGGTAGAGGCACGTCAGCTGCTCCAGCTGATGATCCACTCGGTCTACTCGAACAAGGATGTCTTCCTGAGGGAGCTCGTCTCCAACGCCTCCGACGCGCTCGACAAGCTGCGTCTGGAGAAGCTGCGGGACGACTCCCTCGACGCCGACGTGTCGGACCTGCACATCGAGCTCGACGTCGACAAGGAGGCCCGCACCCTGACCGTGCGGGACAACGGCATCGGCATGTCGTACGACGAGGTCGGCAAGCTCATCGGCACCATCGCCAACTCGGGGACGGCCGCGTTCCTGGAGGAGCTGAAGGAGGCCAAGGACGCGGCCGGGGCCGAGGGGCTCATCGGCCGGTTCGGGGTCGGCTTCTACTCCGGCTTCATGGCGGCGGACGAGGTGACGCTGGTGACCCGGCGCGCCGGCGAGGGCCAGGGGACCCGCTGGACGTCGCGCGGCGAGGCGACGTACACGCTGGAGAGAGTCGACGACGCGCCGCAGGGCACGTCCGTGACGCTCCACCTCAAGCCCGCCGACCCTGAGAACCAGCTGCACGACTACACCTCCGAGTGGACGCTCCGGGAGATCGTCAAGCGCTACTCGGACTTCATCACCTGGCCGATCCGGATGGTCCCGGAGGCCCGCGACGGGCAGGACGCGCCCGGGCCCGAGACGCTGAACTCCATGAAGGCCCTGTGGGCGCGCTCACGCGACGAGGTGTCCGACGACGAGTACCACGAGCTGTACAAGCACATCAGCCACGACTGGCGCGAGCCCCTGGAGACGATCCGGCTCCAGGCCGAGGGCACCTTCGAGTACCAGGCCCTGCTCTTCGTCCCCTCGCACGCCCCGCACGACCTGTTCACGCGGGACTTCAGGCGCGGCGTCCAGCTGTACGTGAAGCGCGTGTTCATCATGGACGACTGCGAGGCGCTGCTGCCGCCCTACCTCCGCTTCGTCAAGGGCGTCGTCGACGCCCAGGACCTCTCGCTCAACGTCTCCCGCGAGATCCTCCAGCAGGACCGGCACATCCGGATGATGCAGCGCCGGCTGACCAAGAAGGTGCTCTCCACGGTCAAGGAGATCAAGACCAAGGACGCCGACCGCTACTCCACGTTCTGGCGCGAGTTCGGCACGGCCCTGAAGGAGGGCCTGGTCACCGACTCCGAGAACCGCGACGCCATCCTCGCCGTCTCCTCGTTCGCGACCACGCACTCCGCCGACGAGCCGACCACGCTCGCGCAGTACGTGGAGCGGATGAAGGACGGCCAGGACGACATCTGGTTCATCACCGGCGAGTCCCGGCAGAGCATCGAGAACTCCCCGCACATGGAGGCGTTCCGGGCCAAGGGCATCGAGGTCCTGCTGCTCACCGACGCCGTCGACGAGGTCTGGGTCGACGCCGTCGGCACGTACGAGGGCAAGAAGCTGCGGTCCGTCGCCAAGGGCGAGATCGATCTCGGCACCGAGGACGAGGAGAAGGCCGGCGAGGAGCGGGAGAAGCAGGCCGAGGAGTACGCCGGGCTGCTCGGCTGGATGCGGGAGCGGCTCGAGGAGGACATCAAGGAGGTCCGCCTCTCCACGCGGCTCACGGTCTCCCCGGCCTGCGTCGTCTCGGACGCGCACGACCTGACCCCGGCCCTGGAGAACATGTACCGGGCGATGGGCCAGGAAGTGCCGCGCACCAAGCGGATCCTGGAGCTCAACCCCGGCCACGCGCTGGTGAAGGGCCTGCACCAGGCGTACCAGGCGAGCGAGGACCGTACGGAGCTCGCCGAGTCCGCCGAACTGCTGCACACCCTGGCGGTGCTCGCCGAGGGCGGCCAGCCCAAGGACCCGGCACGCTTCGTCAGGCTCGTGGCGGACCGCCTGGAGCGCACGCTGTAGTCACGGGGACGGTCAGGGGTGGTCCGGGGCGCCCGCCGGCCGGGCGCCGGGCGGGGTGGTGCCGGTACCCGGCGGGACGACCTCGCCCTGGACCACCCGCGGCGCGGGGGCCGTCCCGGCCTCCTCGTCCTTCGCCGCGCGGGCCTCGGCCTTGAGGATGCGGGTCGCCTTGCCGGCCGAGCGGGTCAGCTCGGGGAGCTTCTTCATCCCGATGACGGCTATGACGACGATGAGAATGATCGCGAGCTCGCTCAGTCCGAACATGGTGTCCTGTCCTCTCTCGCCCGGGCCGGGCACGGCGTGAGCGTATCGGGCGGGGAGCACGGTGTGATCGCCGTCCCGGGATGCGGCCCCAGAAACTCCCACCAGGTACTCCTCGTGAGCGCTTGGCGCACGCGATGTGGATGACAGTGTGGATGCCTCTCTGAATTTACAGCAATGTAGAAGTAGGCGGGATCGGGCCGACGGATCTATACGATGTCCGCAAGGGCAACGCAGGGCGGCGAAAGCGAGGCAGGGCGGTGACGGATCCCGGGCAGCGTCCCCGGCGGGGGCAGGGTGAGCTGGAGGCGCTGGTGCTGTCGGCGCTGCGGGAGGCGGACGGCCCGGCCACGGCCGGCTGGGTGCAGGAGCGCCTCGGCGGTGGCCTCGCGTACACGACGGTGATCACGATCCTGACCCGGCTGCTGGGCAAGGGTGCGGTCTCCCGGGAGCGGGTCGGCCGGTCCTTCGCCTGGACACCGGACTCGGACCAGGCGGGCCTGGCCGCCCGGAAGATGCGCAAGGTGCTGGACGCCGAGAGCGACCGCGGTGCCGTGCTGGCCAGCTTCGTCACGGGCCTCGGCCCCGACGAGGAGCGGTTGCTGCGCGACCTGCTGGATCAGGCCCAGGGCGAAGGGGAAGACTGACGCCTCATGGGGGTCTTCGTCTTTCTGCCACTGATCCTTCCGCTCACGGCCTGGCCGGTCGCACGCCTCGCCGAACAACATCTGCATCCGCGGACCGCGACCCGGCTGCTGACGGTGCTGGCCGTCGTGCTGGCGCTGTGCAGCACGGTCTGCCTGGCGCTGGTGATGGTGGTCGGCACCGCCCAACTCCCCGGCAACCCGCTGCCGGACGGCTGGTCCGACCCCGAGGTGCGGGCGGCGGTGCCCTACGACGAGATCGTGGGAAAGGCCGCGATTCCCGCGTTGTGCGCGGTCGTGGCCGCCTGCGCCCGGACGATGCGCCGGCATCGGCGGGTACGCCGCCGGGCGCACCTGGCGCTGGCCGGGCTGCGGGGGACGGAGGTGGCGGTGCTGCCCGACGCCGTGCCCTACGCGTACGCGCTGCCGCCCGGGGGGCGCCGGGGCAGGGGCCTGGCCGGTCGCGGTGCTGGGCGCGGCCGGGTCGTGGTGACCACGGCCCTGCTGGACCGGCTCGGGCCGGCCGAGCGGCGGGCCCTGTTCGCCCACGAGCGGGCGCACCTCGACGCACGCCACGACCGGTTCCTGCTGGCTGTGCAACTGGCGGCCCGGGCCAACCCGTTCCTCAGGCCGCTGCGCACCGCCGTGGCGTACACGGCGGAGCGGTGGGCGGACGAGGAGGCGGCCCGGACGATCGGCAGTCGCCGCACGGTGGCGAGGGCGATCGGCACGGCCGCGCTCGTCTCGCGGGGCACCCCGCTGCCCACGCTCGCGGGACTCGCCGCTCCCGGCCCGGTGCCACGCCGGGTTGCGGCGCTGCTGGGCCCGGCCCCCGCCGTGCACGACTGGCCGCCGGTGTTCACGGCGGTCGGCCTGGCCGCGTGGGGCGCGGCGGCGGGAACCGCCGTCTCGGCGATGTCCTCCGCGAACGCGGCCGTGACGATGGTCCTCATCCTCCACGCGGCGACACCCCTCTGACCGGCGTGTGCGAGCGGTGGGCTCGGCCTGCCCGCGGTGCTGCAGGCGGGGCGCGCCTTCAGGGGCGCGGGGAACTGCGCGACAAGCCATAGCGACGCGGCACCCGGCAGGCAACGGGAGCCCCCACCCGGGAGCCGCCGGAGCCCTGCCTCAGCCCTCCTCTTCCCTGCGGGGCGCGCCTTCAGGGGCGCGGGGAACTGCGCGACAAGCCATAGCGACGCGGCACCCGGCAGGCAACGGGAGCCCCCACCCGGGAGCCGCCGGAGCCCTGCCTCAGCCCTCCTCTTCCCTGCGGGGCGCGCCTTCAGGGGCGCGGGGAACTGCGCGACAAGCCATAGCGACGCGGCACCCGGCAGACGACGGGAAGTCCCACTCCGGAAGCCGCCGGGGCCCGGCCTCAGCTCTCCTCTTCCTCCTCGTCGCCCTCGAAGAAGTCCCCGACCTCGTCGACGACTTCGCCCGCGACCATGCCGCCGACGACCCCGACCGCGAGTCCCGCCGTCCCCGCGGCGACGGCCGTGCCCATGCCTGGGCCCGAGCGGCGGCCTTCGTGGTGTCCGGCCTCGGACACGTGTCCTGAGCCGAACGAGGTGGGGGAGTCGCCGCTGATCCGGCTCGGTCAGGAGCCGTGAGACGGTCCGCTCACGCGCGTACGGCGTTGCGCTCCCGTGCCTGATCGCGCACGTCCCGGCGGAACGCCCAGGCCATGTCGGGCTCCATCACCCAGCGGAACACCCGCCGCACGGGCGGGGTGCACAGGACAGTCACGAGCACCGCGGCGGCGACCGTCACGACGATCTCGCCCAGGGGCCGGTGCACCCACGCCGGTTCGTACCAGCCCCAGAACTTGGAGCCCTGCGCGACGAAGCCCGTGCAGCAGGTAGCCGTAGAGCGTGCCCGCGCCCAGCACGGTGAACCAGGTGCGGCGATCGGGCACCCAGGCGAGAAGCAGGCGACCAGGACCATCGAGCAGCCGAAGGTCACCAGCGTCATGACGGGCCCGTACCAGGAGGGCGCCTCGAGCTCCGCGGCGCTGTCCCGGTGGTAGAACCAGGCGCCGCTCATCCACGGCACCGCCCAGTCGGCCACGGCCGGCGCGCCGGCGAACACCGCGCCAGTCCGCGCACGGGGCCCGGTCAGCTCACGGAACAGTCCGCGCCGTTCAGGGTGAAGGCGGTCGGGCTGGGGTTCGCGGTCGACCGGGAGGCCGTGAAGCCGAGGGTGACCGAGCCCGACGCCGGGATCGTCGCCGTGTACGACGCCGCCGCGACGCTCACCTGAGAGCCGCTCTGCGTCGCCGTACCGCCCCACAGGTTGGTGATGCGCTGGCTGTCCGGGAAGGTCCAGCGCAGCGTCCAGCCGTTGATCGCCGACGTGCCGGTGTTGCGCAGCACGATCTCGCCCTGGAAGCCGCCGGACCAGCTGCCCGTCACCCGGTAGCCGACGCCGCAGGCCGCCGACGAGCCGCCGGACGAGGTCGTGACGGTCACCGTGCCCGAGCGGGGCGAGCGGTTGCCGGCGGCGTCACGGGCGTAGACGGCGAAGGTGTGGGAGGTCGCGGGGGACAGGCCGGTGAGGGTGGCGGTGGTCCGCGTGCTGCTGGTGACGACCGACTCGGTGCCGCCGCTGACCCGCACGATGTCGTAGCCGGTGACGCCGGTCGCGTCGGAGGCGGCGGCCCAGGTCAGGGTGGCGGACGACGAGGTCACCCCGGAGGCGGTCGGCGTGCCGGGGGCGGTCGGGGGAGTCGTGTCGCCGCCCCCGGTGCCGGAGTAGACCGCGGCCTCCTCGGCGGTGGCGGCGATGCCGTTCGCGCCGTGGAAGAGGCGCTGCCCCCAGGACGTGAGCTGGTTCGGGTCGAAGTTCGTGACCATGTCCAGATACTCGACCCCGCCGCCGTTGCCGCTCCACGACCAGCCGAGGTAGCCGAGGCGGAGCTGCTGGGACACGGCCAGGATGGTGTCCTCGTCGGGGTTGCCGTCCGAGTGGTCGTGGCCGAACTCTCCGACGACGATGGGCAGCTTGGCGGTGACGAACCGGTTCAGGTAGCCGGTGATCTCGGCCGCGGTGTCGAAGACGCCGTACATGTGGATCGAGAAGACGGTGTTGGCGTCCGCGTCGGCGGCGAAGACCGAGGCGGCGTTGTCGCGCATGGTGAACGCCCAGTCCTGACCCCAGTTGGGGGCGTCGACCATGAGCGTGTGATCGAACCCGGCGTTCCGCAGCTTCTGGACGGCCGCCTTGGTGTCGGCCGTCCACGCCGTGTAGTTGGTGTTGCCGTACGGCTCGTTGCCGATGTTGACGATGACGTAGTCCTCCTGGCCGGCCAGGGCGCTCTTCACGCTGATCCAGTAGTCGGCCGCGCGGGAGAGAGTGGTCGCCCCGCTCTGCTCGCCGTACCCGGTGGTGTCGTGGACTTCGAGGACGCAGATGAGCCGGTTCTGTTTGCACTGCGCGACGACGTTCGCCACGTCGGCGGTGTCGTTGCGGGTCCAGCGGTCACCGTTGGCGAGGACCACGCGGACGGTGTTGGCGCCCTTGGCCTTGATGTGGGCGAAGGAGCTGATCCGGTCCGGATACCAGGTGTGGGCGTGGTTGACGCCCCGCATCACGAAGTCGTTCCCGTCGGCCTCCAGCAGCCGGCCGTTCTGCACCCGGAAGCCGGTGGGTGCGGCCTCGGCCGGCGGGGTGAGGACGAGGAAGGACAGCAGGAGAGCGAGCAGGGCGGCGGCCGCGGTGGCCGGGCGCGCGGCGGTGGGTGTGGCGCGGAGTCTCATGACGGCTCCAGAAGTGGGGGTCGGGTGGGGCACGTTGCCGGTCGCGCTGTCGTGCTGAACGGGGTCCTGCGGTCGGGGCCCGGTGCGGACGGGCCCGGTGCCGGGACGTCGCCGCCCCGGCACCCTCGTCATCCGGCCGGTGCGCTGCCCGCGCAGGTGACGGTCGCCGCCGGGGTGCCGGCCGTTGCCGGGGCGGAGGCGACGAAGCCGAACGTGGCGCTCGCGCCGGCGGCGAGCGTGCCGTTCCACGCCGCGTTCGTGACGGTGGCCGTACCGTCGGCGGCCGTGGTGAGGGCGCCGTTCCAGACCTGGGTGAGACGTGCGCCGTTCGCCGGTACGACGGTCGCCGTCCAGCCCGGGACCGCGGAGGCCGACGTGTTCGTCACCGTCACCTCGCCCTGGTAGCCGCCCTGCCAGGTGGAGACGGTCCGGAAGCGCGCGGTGCACGCGACGGGGTCCCCGCCCGGGTCACCCGGACCGCCGGGGTCCGGCGGGACGGCGTCGAGGGCCGCCGCCAGGGGCGGGAACCAGCGGGCGGCGATCTTGTCGTCGCCGGAGGCGTCGGGGTGCACGCCGTCGTAGGTGTCGGTGGCCGTGCTGAAACCGGTCCACTGGTCGACCACGGTGACGGGGGAGCGGTCGGTACCGGTCGCCCGGGCCCAGCCGGGGATCCGCGCGTTGAAGTCGACGACCCGCTGCGCACAGGCCGCGCAACTGCTCGGGTTCATGGGGATCAGCTGTGCCACGAGGATGCGCATGTCCGGATTCGAGGCCCTCATCTGCGCCACGAGTGTGGTGTAGGCGGCGAGGATGCGGTCGGGGGAGATGCTGCTCCAGAGGTCGTTCGTGCCGAAGTGCATGACAACGATGTCCGGACGGGTGGAGGCCAGCCTGCCGGGCAGCAGGTTCTGGTCCGCCACGGTGGTGACCAGCTCGCCGCCGTGACCCTCGTTGTCCCCGTCGTGCGCCTGTCCGCAGCCCTGCGGGGGAAGGGTGCCGACGAAGTCGATGTCCGTGTATCCGCTGTCGACCAGCCGGTTCCACAGCACCGCCCGCCAGCAGCCCGGCGAGCCGGTGATCGAGTCGCCGAGCGGCATGACCCGGACGGGGTCGGCGGCGGGGGCGGCCGTCGCGCGGGGTGCGAACGTCATGCCGAGGGGGAGGAGCAGGGCGGCCAGGAGGCCGAGAACGGACATGACCCGTAAGTGCGGGGACGAGTGGGGGGTTCTGCGCATGGTGGTCCCTTCCCTGGGTGAGGTGGGAGCGCTCCCATCACATCAAGCCATCGTTGTCATTGACGCGTCAAGGGGTGTGGTGATGAGAGGGTGAGGTCAGGCGGCCGAGAACGATCAGCGACGATCACCCGGAGGCAGACGTGGACCTGGAGCGGGGCGCCCTGAACGGGCTGCGGATCGCGGACTTCTCGCGGGTCCTGGCCGGGCCGTACGCGACCATGCTCCTCGCCGATCTCGGCGCCGACGTGGTGAAGGTCGAGCGCCCGGGAGCGGGGGACGAGACCCGGCAGTGGCGCCCGCCGGCCGACGGGCACGGCACCTCCACCTACTTCCTCGGCGTCAACCGCAACAAGCGCTCGGTCGCCCTGGACCTGTCGGACGAGGCCGACCGGGAGCGGGCCCGGGCCCTCGTCGCCGAGTCGGACGTGCTGGTGGAGAACTTCCGGCCCGGCACGATGGAGCGGTTCGGCCTCGGCCACGACGACCTGAAGGCCCGCCACCCCGGCCTGATCTACTGCTCGATCAGCGGCTTCGGGACGGGCGCGGGGGCCGCGATCCCCGGCTACGACCTCCTCGTCCAGGCGGTCGGCGGACTGATGAGCGTCACCGGGGAGCCCGAGGGCGAACCGGCCAAGGCCGGAGTGGCCCTGGTCGACGTGATCACCGGACTGCACGCGACGCTCGGGATCATGGCGGCCCTGCGGCACCGGGACGCAACGGGCGAGGGGCAGCGCGTGGAGGTGAACCTGCTGAGTTCGCTGCTGTCGGCGATGGTCAACCAGGCCTCCGCGTACGCCGTCGCGGGCGTTGTGCCCGGGCGGATGGGCAACGCGCACCCGAGCATCGCCCCCTACGAGACCTTCCCCACCGCCGACCGGCCGCTGGCTCTCGCGGTGGGCAACGACGGACAGTTCGCGGCTCTGGCCGGGGCGCTCGGCGGCCCGGACCTCGCCGGTGACCCGCGGTTCCGCACGAACCCCGAACGGGTGGCCCACCGCGCCGAGTTGCGCCGGGCGCTGGCCGAACGGCTGCGCACGGCGGGTGCCGACCACTGGACCGGCGTGCTGTCGGCGGCCGGGGTCCCCGCCGGCCCCGTGAACACCCTCGACGAGGCGTTCGCCTTCGCCGAGCGGCTCGGACTGCCCGGCATCGTCACGGTGCCCGGAACGGACGGCGGGACGGAGGCCCGGCAGGTGGCGTGCCCCATCACGCTGAGCGCGTCGCCGGCGCACCACCGGCTGCCGCCACCGGCGCTCGGCGAGCACACCGCGGAGGTCTTCGGCGACTCCGCGGGCTGACTCCGGGGGACGGCACCCGCGCGGCACCCACCCCCTGGCGACCCTCGTCGGGCTGAGCGCCGACCCGGACGTGACCGGCGACCCGACGGCGAACGGCGACCCGCACGCGCGAGGTTCAGGAACGCGCGTACGGGTCGCCGTGTCCGGGGAGGTGGAGATCCGCTTCCCGGACGGCACCCGGGAACGGGTGCCGCGATGACCGGGTCAGGCCGCCTCGGCGCGGCTCCGCGTCACCGCCTTCCTCAGCAGCGGCCACACCAGCAGCGCCACGATCACCGCGTACACGGTCACCGAGAACGGCGTGTTGACCAGCCCCGTCACGCCGCCGTCGCTGATCTGCAGGGCGCGCCGCAACTGCTGCTCGGCGTTCGGCCCGAGGATCACCCCGATGACGGCGGGCAGCACGGGCAGCCCGTAGCGGCGCATGCCGAGGCCGATCAGACCGATGATCAGCAGGATCACCAGGTCGATCACCTCGCCGCCGACCGCGTACGCGCCGACCGCCGCGAAGAACATGATCCCGGCGTAGAGGTACGGCCGCGGGATGCGCAGCAGCTTCGCCCACACCGGAGCCAGCGGCAGGTTCAGCGCGAGCAGCAGCACCATGCCCACGAAGAGCGAGGCGATCAGGCCCCACACCAGGTCCGGCTCACGCTCGAAGAGCAGCGGGCCGGGCTGGATGCCGTACTGCTGGAAGGCGGCCAGCATCACGGCCGCGACCGCCGTGGTCGGCAGGCCCAGGGTCAGCATCGACACCAGCGTGCCCGCCGCCGAGGCCGACGCCGCCGACTCCGGGCCCGCCACGCCCTCGATGGCGCCCTTGCCCCACTCGTCCTTGTGCTTCGACAGCCGCTTCTCCGTCACGTACGTCAGGAAGGTGGGTATCTCCGCGCCGCCGGCCGGGATCGCGCCGAACGGGAAACCGATGAACGGGCCGCGCAGCCACGACTTCCAGGTCCGGTTCACGTCGTCGCGCCCCAGCCACGGACGGCCCACCGGGATCGGCTCCGGCGGCCTGCGCCGCAGATGGGCCGCCACCCACAGGGCCTCACCGATCGCGAAGAGCCCGACCGCCACGATCACCACGTCGATGCCGTCGGCGAGTTGGAGCGAGCCGAACGTCAGGCGCTGCTGGCCGGTCATCTGGTCCAGGCCCACCAGCCCCAGGGTGAGGCCGATCAGCAGGGAGGCGAGGCCCCGGATGCGGGACGAACCCAGCACCGAGGTCACCGCGATGAACGCCAGCAGCATGATGGCGAAGTAGTCCGGCGCGCCGATGTCCACGGCCAGTTTCGCGACCGTCGGCGCGAGCGCCACCAGCAGCAGCGTGCCGATCAGGCCGCCCGTGAAGTGCCCGACGGCGGCCGCCGCCAGGGCCTGGGCGCCGCGCCCGGACTTGGCCATGGGGTTGCCCTCCATGGCCGCCACCACCGCCGCGCTCTCACCCGGGGTGTTGAGCAGGATGGAGGTGGTCGAGCCGCCGAACATCGCGCCGTAGTAGATGCCGGCGAACATGATGAACGCGCCGATCGGGTCGAGCCCGTACGTCACCGGCAGAAGCAGGGCGACCGCCATCGCCGGGCCGATGCCCGGCAGTACGCCGATCGCCGTGCCGAGCAGCACACCGATCACGGCCCACAGGAGATTGATCGGCGTGAGGGCCGTACCGAAGCCGTCCAGCAGGGAGTTGAAGGCGTCCATGTCACAGCACTCCCATCAGCGGACCACCGGGCAGGGGCACTCCGAGCAGGTTGTTGAAGACGGTGTAGGTGACCAGGGACAGCCCTGCCGCGATGAGCGGATCGCGGTCGATCCTGCGGCTGCCCAGCGCGAACGCCGCGCCCCAGAACAGCAGCCCGCCCGCGACGGGGAAGCCGAGCGGCTCGATGAGGACGGCAGTGCCGAGGAACACCCCGGCGAGCAGCAGTACGCTGCGCCAGTCGGCGGGCTCGGACAGGTCGACGTCCTCACCGCTTTCGGCCTGGCCCCGGCCGCCCCGCAGCACGTCCAGGGCGAGCAGGGCGGCGATGACCAGCAGCCCGGCGCCGACCACGATCGGCACGGTCTTCGGGCCGACCGGGCCGCGCTGGGCGATGTCGACGTCCATGGTGAGCGCGTCGGTCAGGACGAGGGCGCCGAGTGCCAGCAGCAGTGCGCACACGCCGAGTTCCGAGTGCTCCCGCAGCCAGGAGCGCCGCTCGCCGCCGGTTTCGGCGGGGGGTATGTCGGTCTGTGTCGTCACAGTCCCAGCTCCTTCAGCACCGAAACCACGCGGTTGTCCTCGGCGTCGAGGAACGCGCCGAACTTCTCGCCGGTGAGGAAGGCGTCGTCCCAGCCGTTCTGCATCAGGGACGTGCGCCATTCGTCCGAGTCGTGGAGCTCCTCGACCAGCTTCACGAGCTTGTCGCGCTCCCCGTCGTTCAGACCGGGCGGGGCGACGATGCCGCGCCAGTTGGTGAAGTTCACGTCGAAGCCCGCCTCCTTCAGCGTGGGCGCGTCCAGGCCGTCGACGCGCTCGGGGCCGGTGACCGCGAGGAGGCGCAGCTCGCCCGCCTTGATCTGGTCCTGGTACTCGCCGACCCCGGAGACACCGAAGGCGACCTTGTTGCCGAGGATCGAGGCGAGCAGTTCGCCGCCGCCGTCGAAGGGGATGTAGTTGACCTGCTTCGGGGGGATCCCGGCGGCCCTGGCCATCAGCATCGGCGCGAGGTGGTCGGGCCCGCCGGGCGACGAGCCGCCGCCCACGGGAAGCTTGCCCGGGTTCTCCTTCCAGGCGCCGATCAGGTCGTCGATCGTCTTGTACGGCGAGTCCTTCGCCACGACCACCACGTCCTGCTCCTCGGTGAGCCGGGCGATCGGCGTGGTGTCCCCGAGCGTCTTCGGCGCGTCGTTGGAGCGGACGGCACCCACGACCCCGAGGCCCATGGACATGGCGAGCTTGCCGTTGCCGTGCTCGCTCACCAGCCGGCTCAGTCCCACCGTGCCGCCGGCGCCGGGCAGGTTGAACACCTCGATGTTGTGGGTGAGTCCGGCGTCCTCGGCGTTCTTCGCGGCCGTGCGGGCCGTGATGTCGTAGCCGCCGCCGGGGGTGTTGGGAACCATGAAGCGCAGGCCCGGGATCTGTGTGCCGGTCTCGGAGCCGCTGCCGGCGGTCAGCAGCGGTGGTCCGACGAGCACGAGCACGGCGGCCCCGAACAGGGCGAGGGGGGTGCGCAGGCGCACGAGTGCCACCACCTGTCGGTACGTCGATGCGGGTAGGGAAGGGCCCTGTGGGGGAGGGTGACGCGGGCCACATCGTGCCCGGGCATCGCCGCACTGTCTGCCTTGCGGAACCAATGGAGGTTTTGGTCTTTGCGGTCACCGGAAGCGACGACGGGCGTGAGCTGAACGCACGGGGGCCCCGGCGCAAGCGCGCCGGGGCCCCCGTGAACAACGGTCACCGATCCGCGTGGACCTCCAGGGCGGCCCGCACGGCCGACTCAAGGGCCCCCTCGATCCATGCCGGTTTGACGGACGTGTGGTCCCCGGCGAAGTGCAACGGCCCCTCGCGCTCGGGGATGACGGGCAACAGCTCGGTGTGCTGGCCGGGCAGCAGCACGGACGCCTCCCCGTAGGCGTAGGGGTCGCGCAGCCAGCTCTGGGTACGACCCGCGCCGGTGTAGAACACCTCGATGCGCCGGCCGTAGACCTGCTGGAGACCGCACAGCGCGTGCGGATACCTCGCCTCGTCGTCCAGGGAGTCCCAGCGCAGCGCGTCGTCGGCCCAGCTGTAGGACGCCAGGACCACGCCCCCCGCGCTGCCCGGGACCGGGTGGGACGGGTTGAACATGAAGCGGTTGGCGTTGTCCGACACCGAGCCGCCGCCCACGACACCGGCCGCCTCCGGCTGGTCGCGGCCGATCGCGCGGTTCGCGGCGTAGTGGGTGCGTTGAGCCTGTGTGATGTGCCCGCCGGGCACCGAGGGGTGCGCGCCGAGGAGGCTGCCGTCCGCGGGGGTCTTGCCGGTGCGGTAGGCGTCGTACAGGCCAGGGTCGACGGCGTTCAGCTCGCGCTTCCAGTCGTCCTCGTCGAACTCCCACCAGCGGCGGCTGAACTCGAGCAGCACCTTGGTCGCGCTGTCGTAGTGCAGCTCGCAGACCGCCCGGCGTTTGCGGTAGGACAGCGGCGGGTCGATCTGCACATGGCGCAGCCCGGAGAACGGTACCGTGACCACGGCGACGTCGGCGGTGAACTGCTCGCGGACGACCGGGCCGTCGCGGCCCTCGGAGACGGTGTCCACCCACACGTGCGGGCCCTTGCCCCGCACGTGGGATCCGTCCGGGGACGGCCGGTCGGGGTGGTGGTACTGGATGCGCGTCACCCGGCGGTCGAACCGCACCTCCTTGCGCACGCGTTCGAGCAGGGCGTCCGGCAGCACGGCCGTACCGCCCTCCAGCTCGTAGAAGGGAGTGTCGGGGCTGATGAGGGAGGAGCCGATGAAGCTGTGGATGAAGGACAGCGGGAGGCGTGAGGTGAGGTTCTCCAGCGTGCCGATCAGGTCGACGGTCCGCTCGTCGAGACCGGCGTGCTCGGTGAGGAAGCGGAACATCGACCAGTCGCCGAACCGCTTCACCACCCGCGCCCAGCCCCGCAGCCGCTCCGGCAACGGTTTGTCGACCCGCTTGCCGTCCCGGCCGACGTGGCTGAACTCGTCGCGCACGGGGTCCAGCGCGGCACGCAGGATCGCTGCGGCGGGCGTGTCCCAGTGGGCCTTCGGGACGCCGAAGGACCGGTTCACGCGCCGGGGGGAGCGGGCGTAGTCGGAGCGCCGCTCGCGGATTCCGTTGACGTGGATCCAGGTGCGGGCCGCGGGACGTCCCTCCTCGTCGACGTCGACGTAGTGGAAGCGCCGCTTCTTCAGGTCGAACCGGTCGATGAGCTCCATCACCAGCGGGTGACTGCCGGGGATGCGCATCGCGCCCGCCTCGGCGTACTGGCCGGGATCGGCGAAGGGCTGCCCGGCGCCCTCGTGGCCGCCCTTGCGGAAGGTCTTGATGCGGCCGCCCGCCCGGTTGCCGTTGGCCTCCAGGACCGTCACCCGGTGCCCCGCCTCCTTCAGCAGCCAGGCGGCCACCAGCCCGGACGGGCCGGCGCCGATGACCAGGACGTCCTTCGGGCTGGTTCGTCGCGTCGGCAGTCCGTCCTTCAGGACGCGCAGGTAGCGCGGGACGAGGGGGCGGTCGTCGGAGTCCAGGACCAGCAGGGCACGGGCGACGGCCAGGCACCGGTCGGGATCGGCGCCGCGACCGCCGCCGGGAGCGACCGGGGCGAGCGGCGCGGCCGACGCGGGCAGAGCCGTGGCGGTACCGCCGGCCAGGGCCGTGGCCACCGTCGCCGTGCCGGCCACGGCGGCGAACTCCCGCCGGGAGAAACCAGAGTCGGAGCGCACCGCTGCGTGATCATCAGTCATGGCGACCTTTGTAACGGTGGTCGTGACGGGGTGCCGCCGTTCGCCAGGACGTTGCCTCTAAGGAGCGAATCAGGGGCAAAACCCTCACGTCACGGTGGATCCGCCACCCTCGGTGTGCCCGCCCGACCCGAAGGAATGAACGCGCGGCGAACCGCCTCCGCCGCCGCGAACGAGCCTCCACACTGCGACTGCGTATCCACAACCGCGCTCTGAGGCCGTTTCGCCCGGCATGCCGCGCCGCGCGTCGCGGCCGGCCGCACGAGAGCCCGGGGCGACCGAGGGGGGAAAGGTGGCGCAGCGGCACACCGCGTGGGGTGACCGGGTCCGTTACTGGTTCGACAGCACGCTGGCCCGCGGTGCCTCCGCCCTGGTCGGCTGGATGGCGCTGCTGTGTCTGGCCGTCGTCGTCCCGGCCAGTGCGCTGGTGGTGTGGACCGACCCGCACGCGCCGGAGTCCCTGCCGGACCGGCTGGCGCAGGTGTGGCGCCTCACGGGGGAGACCCTGCGGCTGGGCGGGGCGACCGGCACGCCGCTGCGCGTGACGATGTCGGTGCTGCTCGCCCTGGTCGCGCTGCTGTACGTCTCGACGCTGGTCGGTCTGATCACGACGGCGCTCACGGAGCGGCTCACCGCGTTGCGGCGCGGCCGGTCGACCGTGCTCGAACAAGGGCACGCCGTGGTCCTGGGCTGGTCGGAGCAGGTGTTCACGGTCGTCGGCGAGCTGGTGGCCGCCAACGCCAACCAGCGGCGCGCAGCGGTGGTGGTGCTGGCCGACCGCGACAAGACCGCGATGGAGGAGGCACTCGGCACGAAGCTGGGACAGGTCGGCCGGACGCGGCTGATCTGCCGCAGCGGCCCCACCACCGACCCGGCCGTGCTCACCCTGACCAGTCCGGAGACGGCCGGTGTCGTACTGGTCCTGCCTCGCGACGAGCCCGATGCCGATGCCGAGGTCGTCAAGACGCTGCTGGCGCTGCGGGCTGCACTGGCCAAAGTGGAGAACCGTCCGCCCGTCGTCGCCGCCGTACGGGACGACCGCTACCGGCTGGCCGCCGGCCTCGCCGCGGGCCCGGCTGGTGTCGTCCTGGAGAGCGACACCGTCACGGCCCGGCTGATCGTCCAGGCCGCCCGCCGCCCCGGGCTCTCCCTCGTCCACCAGGAGCTCCTCGACTTCGCCGGCGACGAGTTCTACCTGGTCGGTGAAGAGTCCCTGAGGGGCCGCCCGTTCGGCGACGCGCTGCTGTCCTATCCGACATCCAGCGTCGTCGGGCTGGTGCGCGGCGACACCCCGCTGCTCAACCCGCCGCCGCAGACGACCCTCGGCGGCGACGATCTGCTCATCGTCATCTCCCGTGACGACGACACGGCCTGGGCGGGGGAGTGCGGGCAGTGGGTCGAGAAGACGGCGATGGCCTCCGGTGCCGCGACGCCCGCTCGGCCGGAGCGGGTCCTGCTGCTCGGCTGGAACCGCCGGGCGCCGCTCATGGTCGACCAGCTGCGCCGCCGTGCCCGGCCCGGGTCGGTCGTCGACGTGGTGGCGGACGGCGGCGAGGCGACGGTCCGCCAGGTGCGCGAGTCGGGCGCGCCCCACGGCACCGGCCTGACCCTCACCCTCCACCGGGGGGACGTCACCCGCCCCGAGACCCTGAGGCGTCTGGACGTGCACTCCTACGACAGCGTGATCGTCGTGGGGGAGGACCCCGCGCCCGGGCAGGCCCCGGACGACCCCGACAACCGTACGCTCGTCACCCTGCTGTTGCTACGACAGCTCGAGGAAGCCTCCGGGCGTGAACTCCCCGTCGTCACCGAGCTGGTGGACGACCGCAACCGGGCCCTGGCACCCCTCGGGCCTGGAGCCGACGTGATCATCAGCGGCAAGCTGATCGGCCTGCTCATGGCACAGATCTCCCAGAACCGGCACCTCGCGGCGGTCTTCGGGGAGCTGTTCTCCGCCGACGGCACCGGCATCCGCCTGCGGCCGGCCGGCGACTACGTGCTGCCCGGGTGCGAGACGGCCTTCGCCACCGTCGTGGCCGCGGCACGCGAGCGCGGCGAGTGTGCCATCGGCTACCGCGGCCACGACGACGCCTCGACGGGCCCGGGGTACGGCGTGCGGGTCAACCCGCCCAAGTCCGAGCGCCGCCTCTGGACGTCCGCCGACGAGGTGATCGTCGTGGGGACGGACTGAGAAGGAGCCTGGCGGTCCGACGATGCCGGAGTCGACCCCCAGCCGCGCCAGTCCTCCTCCGCGAGCCCGTTCTCCATCAGGTGCACAAACTCCCTACGGACAGCGGGACCCCGTTCGGCCCTTGCTCTCCCCGCCCGGCCGAAAACGATCCAAGTTCCCGTGAGTCATGTGAAGAAACACGGAAATTCGACTGTGTGTTCGTCGATGTGCAGGGAAACAGGATGATCGGAGGTTGATAACTATGGTTCCCCTGCTTCTCGTCCTGCTGCTGGCCCTGGTCCTGTTCGGTGCGGGTTTCGCGCTGAAGGCCCTGTGGTGGATCGCGGTGATCGTGCTGGTGCTGTGGCTGCTGGGCTTCGTGTTGCGCAGCGCCGACAGTGGTGGCCGTAGGGGCCGCTGGTATCGCTGGTAGACAGGCGGACGCCCTGCGGCGAGCAAAACATCAGGAATGGGGTAGACGAAAGTGACCCGATTCACTTCTGGGAAAGGCGTTCCATTTCCATGGCCGACACAAAAGACGTCGTAGAACTCATTCTTCAGGACCACCGGCGCATGGAGGACCTGTTCCGTCGCATGCGGAGCGTCGAGGACGACCGGGCGGGTGCGTTGCGGGAGTTCGCCGACCTGCTGATCGCGCACGCGCAGGCCGAGGAGGCCGAGGTCTATCCGGCGCTCAAGCGGTACAAGAACATCGATGACGAAGAGGTCGAGCACGGCGAGCACGAGCACGACGAGGGCAACGAGGCCCTCCTGGAGCTCCTCGGGATCGAGGAGGTCGGCTCCGACGAGTGGGACTCGAAGCTCGAGGAGCTGGTGGAGGCCGTCAACCACCACGCCGACGAGGAGGAGCGCACCATCCTCAACGGCGCCCGGGAGAACGTGGCGATGGAGCGACGCGAGGAGCTCGGCCTGGCGTTCGTGCGGGAGCGTGAGCGTCAGTTGAAGGCCGGGTGCGGCTCCGTGGAGAACGTACGCAAGATCGTCAAGTCCTGACCCGACCGGACCGGCCCTGGTGGTCACCCGCTCACGCGTGGTGACCACCAGGGCCGTTCGCTGTTGCGAGCGGCCATCCGGACGCCGGGTCTCAGGCGCCTTGCGTGTCGGCCGCGCGCAGGGCGGTTTGGATGCCGAAGGCGACCACGACGATCAGGCACAGGGCGACGACGGCCTCGGCCCAGAAGAAGGCGAACCAGTCCATCACGCAGCCGATCGGCGGAGTGCCGGGGGCGGTGTTGCGGAACGCCGCGAGGGCGAACAGCGTGGCGGCCATCCAGGCGAGGGCGGGCCAGACCAGGCCCTGTCGGCGGGTCGTCAGGTACCAGGCCCCGAGGAGCACGGACGACGCCAGCGCCCACATCGCGACCATCATGAAGACCGCGAAGGTGAGCAGGCTGCCCGACCGGGACAGCTTCAGCGCCACGGCGGCCTCCTGCCCGGACGGCGGGGGTGTCACCGCAACGGAGAAGAGGGTTTCGGCGTTGGAGAAGAGCATCCGCACCGGCACCGTTTCGCCGCCCTGCACGGCCCAGAACTCGACGTCGGTGTCGTAGGTGTCGAACGGGTAGTCGCTGATCGATCCACCCGTGATCGCGACTCGCACGTCCTTCGGCGCGAGTCGCTCGTGCGCTTCGAACGCCAGGTCGCTGAGGGTCGCCCCGGACGTCTGGAGGCTGAGGCCGGCCACCGGGGCGGTCCCCTCCTCCTCGCCCAGGGCCCCGCGCGGGCTGACTCTGACGCGCAGGACGAGCTCACCGGCCGCGGCGTCGACGCTCTGGACGGTGGCCTCCACGTCCACCCGGTCGACGGCCCGGGACCCGACCGTGTGCACCGTGTCCTTCGTCTGCCGCTCGGTGTACTGCAGCCACGACCCCACGGACACCGCCGCCAGGATCAAAACCGCGAGGGGGATCAGAATCAGCAGGGTCGACGGCCCGGAGCGGCGTGGGCGGGGAGAATGCGTGGACGGGGCCATGGTGACTCCGATGAGGTGGGCTGGGCGGCGGGCTCGTCCCGCCCGGCGGGAAGTCACCCTCCGATCACAGGCAGCCACTGTAAGTGCTGCGTGCGGCGACTTCACGGAGGCGGCGGCTCACGGGCTGAGCCGCTCCCCGCGCGCCGCGCGGACGATGTCCCGTGCCGGCCGGCGCCGCGCCCCCTCGCGAGGACCGCTCGACCGTGTCGTCGGCGCGTGCCGAACCGTGGACGCCGTACGCCGTGTGCTGATCGGCCCCCTCGCGTGACCGGGCGGGAGGGGGACACCTCGCGCGGACAGCCTCGGTGTGTTGTGTAAACCGGGAGTGCGTTTCCGTGGCGGGAGCAACGACCCGAATCTCCGCCCCAAGCTGGGGCGATGCTCGGGCAGACCTTGTGCAGGTCGCTGCAGGGGGGTTGTCCAGACATTCTCGCGCGCCTAGGGTCCTTCCGAGTGCAAGCGCTTTCCAAGCGCAGGTCCGCCGGTTGTCCGAGGAGCGCCGCATGTCCGTGACCCCAGGGTCTCCCGCCCGCCGCCGCGTGGCCGTCGTCGGCACCGGCGCCATCGTCAGCGGCAGCCATCTGCCCGCGCTGCGGGCCCACTCCGACCGGGTGGAACTGGTGGCCGCCGTCGACGTGGACCGGGAGCGCCTCGACGCCTTCCGTGAGCTGGCCGGTGCGCAGGTCGCCGGGTTCACCTCGATGGACGCGATGCTGGACGCCGTACGCCCCGACCTCGTCCTCATCGGGACGCCGCCCTGGCTGCACCGGGACCAGACGGTGGCCGCGCTGAAGGCGGGCGCCTGGGCGCTGTGCGAGAAGCCGCTGACCCTGTCGCTCGCCGAGTACGACGAGATCGCCGCCGCCGAGGAGGCCTCCGGCGCGTACGCGGCCGTCGTCTTCCAGCACCGCTACGGATCCGGCGCCGTGCACGCCCGCGAACTGATCACGAGCGGCGAGCTGGGCGCCCCGCTGGTCGCGCACTGCCAGACCACCTGGCACCGGGACGCCGCATACTACGCGGTGCCCTGGCGCGGGAAGTGGGCCAGCGAAGGCGGCGGCCCCACCATGGGCCACGGCATCCACCAGTACGACTTGATGCTGCACCTGCTCGGTGAGTGGGAGGAGATCCAGGCGATGGCCGCGCGCCTGGTCCATGACACCGAGAGCGAGGACGTCTCCACCGCCCTGGTGCGGTTCAGGAGCGGCGCCCTCGCCACGGTCGTCAACAGCGTGCTCTCCCCGGACGAGGTGAGCCGCATCCGCATCGACTGCGCGGACGCCACCGTCGAGCTCACCCACCTGTACGGCCACGGCAACGACAGCTGGGCCTACACCCCGGCCCCGCACGTCGCCTCCGAGCGCGCCACCGCCTGGCGCACCCCCGCGGCCGACGTGCCCAGCTCGCACACCGCGCAGCTGGGCGCGCTCCTCGACGCCCACGACACCGGCACCCGGCCCCCGGGCAGCGGCCACGACGCCCGCGCCACCCTGGAGTTCGCCGCCGCCCTGTACAAGGCGGCGTTCACCGGCCACTCGGTGCGCGCGGGGGAGATCCGCCCCGGCGACCCCTTCTACGAGGCCATGCACGGCGAGTACCCCGACTGGGCCCCCAAGGAGCGCGCATGACCATCCGCGTCACCCACACGCACGGCGAGGACATCGCCGTCACCGCAGGCGGCACGGAGATCCTCCGCTACGTCTACCGCCCCGACCCGGACCCCTTCGAGTCCCGCAAGCCCTACGCCCACCCCGTGCGCACCCTCTCGGGCCGCACGGTCACCGGCTACCGCCCGAACGACCACCGCTGGCACAAGGGCCTGCAGATGACCGCGAGCCATCTGTCCGGCCAGAACTTCTGGGGCGGCAACTGCTACGTCCACGGCCGGGGCTACCTCCCCCTGCCCGAGCGCGTCGGCTCGATGCGGCACGACGGCTTCGCGGACTTCATAGTCGAGGACGACCGCCTCGCCCTCACCGAGAACCTCACCTGGATCGAGAACGGTGGCGAGGAGTGGGCGCGCGAGGAGCGTGGCCTGACGGTCCACTCGGTGGACGAGGAGGCAGGTTCCTGGGCCCTGGACTGGTCGATCCGCCTCACCAACACCCGTCCCGCACCCCTGGCCTTCGGCTCCCCCACCACCGCGGGCCGTGACATGGCCGGCTACACCGGACTCCAGTGGCGCGGCCCCCGCGACTTCACCGGCGGCACGGTCTTCGCCCCGGACACCGACGCCGACGCGGGCAAGCTGATGGGCACCCAGGGCCCCTGGCTCGCCTTCACCACCGAACACGACGACGTCGACGGCCACTCCACCCTGGTCTTCGCGCACGCGCCCGAGAACCTCGACGGGACGTCCCCGATCCACGAGTCGCACTGGTTCGTCCGCTCCGAGCCCTTCCCGACGGTCGCGTTCTCCTGGGCGTTCTTCGAGGAGTTCGAGCTGCCGCCGGGCGAGTCCTTCGGATACCGGTACCGGATCGTCGTCGCCGACGGCGCCTGGGACCGCGACCGGGTCGGCACCCACCTGGAGGGCCTGCCGTGGTGAGCGAGCCGAAACCGGCGGGCCTTGTGCACCCGCTGCCCGGCGCGATCGGCCTGTCCCACCTCAGCGCCTACGACTGGGAGGCCGCCGACGGCGTCTGCGGCGGCAGCCCGCATCTGCACCTGGTGTGCACGGAGGCGTACGTCGTCACCGGCGGCCGGGGCGCGGTCCAGACGCTGAGCCCCGACGGCTACCGGGACATCCCCCTCGAAGCGGGCTCGATCGCCTGGTTCACGCCGGGCACCGTGCACCGCATGGTGCAGGGCGGCGATCTGCGCATCACCGTGCTGATGCAGAACAGCGGCCTGCCCGAGGCCGGGGACGCCGTGTTCACCTTCCCGCCCGAGGTGCTCGCCGACCCCGACCGGTACGCCGCCGCCGCTGCCCTGCCGCCCGGCACCGGACCGGAGACGGCCGCGGCCGCCCGGCGCCGCAGGGACCTCGCCGTCGAGGGCTACCTCGGGCTGCGCGAGGCCCTCGTCGCCGGGGACAACGGCCCGTACCTGGAGTTCCAGATCGCCGCCGCACGGATCGTGCGCGACAAGGTGCCCACCTGGCGGAAGTTGTGGCGGGAGGGCGCCCTGGCCACCGCGGAGCGCACCGGCGCCCAGCTCGACGCCCTGGCCGCCGGCGATCCCGGCTACCTCGGCGACGCCACCGCCCACGAGGCCGCGCCCACCCGGCTCGGCGGCTTCGGCATGTGCGGCCGGCGCGACGAGTACGCGCTGCCCGGCACCACGCTGCCGTACCAGGAGGAGTAGCGGCGGCACGGGGGGACCGGGGGGTCTCAGCCAATCTCCGAGGAGAGGAGTGACCTCGGCATGCCCGGACACAGGACAAAGGGGTTCTGCGCGTCGGCCGCCGCACTGGCACTGTGCGCCGTGCTGGCGGGCTGCGGAGGACCCGGGGAGTCCGCCGGAGGCGGCAAGGTCGTGCTGCGCTACACGTGGTGGGGCAACCCCGACCGCGCGGAACGCACCGAGCGGGCCGTCGCGCTGTTCGAGAAGCAGCACCCGAACGTCGACGTGTCGACGTCGTTCTCCGGCTACGACGCCTACAAGCAGAAGCTCGCCACCCAGGCCGCAGGCGGCGACGCCCCCGACGTGATGCAGCTGGACTACCGCCAGATCGACCAGTACGCCTCCGGCGGCGTCCTGCTGGACCTGGCGGGGCAGAAGTCCGTCCTGCGCACCTCCGAGATCGACCGGGGCCTGCTCGCCACCGGCCGCGTCGACGACGTGCAGTACGCGATCCCGCAGGGCCGCGGCACCGAGACCGTCGCCTACGACGTCCGGGCCTGGAAGAAGTCGGGCGTCCCGCTGCCCGGCAAGAGCTGGACCTGGAGCCGATGGGCCGACACCATGCGGGCCCTCGCGAAGAAGACCGGCAAGCCCGGGGCGACCGACCCCGGACAGAGCGAGGACGCCTTCGAGGTCTGGCTGCGCGGCCAGGGCAAGGCCCTCTACACGAAGGACGGGGGGCTCGGCTTCACCGCCGGCGACCTCACCCGCTGGTGGACCTTCACCGACAAGCTGCGCCGCGAGGGCGCCGTCTCGCCCGCCGAGCAGACCACCCAGCTCGACGGCTCCGTCGAAAACACCCCGCTGGGCCGCGGCACGTCCGTCACCGACGCCAACTGGGACGCCCCGGCCAGCGGCTTCCTCGCACTCATCCCGTCCGGCGTCGCGCTCGCCCCGATGCCGTCCGGCGAGGACGGCACGCCCGGCCAGTACTTCAAGCCGTCCATGTTCGTCGGCGTCTCGGCGAACACCGGCCATCCCAAGGAGGCGGCGCAGCTCGTCGACTTCATGATCAACGACCGGGAGGCCGCGAAGATCCTGGGCGCGAGCCGCGGCATCCCCGTCAACGAGAGCATCCGGGACGAGATCGGCCCGGAGCTGAAGGACTTCGACAAGACCATCGCCGACTACCAGGCATCCCTGGAAGGCAAGCTCAAGGACCCGCCCCAGGCGCCGCCCTCGGGTGACAACGCCCTGCAGAGCACCTTCCAGCGCGACTACGACCAGGTGTCCTACACGCGCATGTCGCCCCGCGAAGCGGCCGAGAACTACGTCACCGAGGCGAAGGCGGAGCTGAGGTCATGACCACCACCGCGATCCCCCCGGAGGCGAGGCACGCCCCCGCCACCACCCCGAAGCGCCGCCCCAAGCGCGAACGCGCGGGCGCCGCCTGGGTGTTCCTCTCACCCTGGGTGCTCGGCGCGATCGTCCTGACACTGCTGCCGATGGCCGTGTCGCTGTACCTGTCATTCACCGACTACGACCTGTTCAACCCGCCGCAGTGGGTGGGCCTGCGCAACTACGTGCAGATGTTCACCGAGGACCCCCGCTACTGGCGCTCGGTCGCGACGACCCTGACGTACGTCGTCGTCGCCGTGCCCCTGCAACTCGCGCTGGCCCTCGTCGTCGCCCTCGCCCTGAAGGGCGTGAAGCGCGGCAAGGGCTTCTACCGCTCCGCGTTCTACGCGCCCTCCCTGCTCGGCGCGTCGATGTCCATCGCGCTCGTCTGGCGGGCGGTCTTCAACGACGGCGGCACGGTCGACAACCTGCTCGGCACCGGCGGCTGGGTCAACAAGCCCGGCTGGGCGCTGCTGGCCGTCGCCCTGCTGACGGTGTGGCAGTTCGGCGCCCCGATGGTCATCTTCCTCGCCGGGCTCCAGCAGATACCCGCCGAGCTCTACGAGGCGGCGGCGGTCGACGGGGCCGGGAAATGGCGGCAGTTCCTGTCCGTCACCGTGCCGATGCTCTCCCCGGTGCTGTTCTTCAACCTGGTCCTCCAGACCATCCAGGCCTTCCAGGTGTTCACCCCGGCCTTCGCGGTCAGCGCGGGCAAGGGCGGACCGGCCGACTCGACCCTCGTCTACACCATGTACCTCTACGACCGGGGCTTCGTCGCCTCCCACATGGGCTACGCCTCCGCCATGGCCTGGGTGCTGCTCCTCGTGATCGGCATCGTCACGGCGGTGCTGTTCCGCACCTCGCGCTCCTGGGTCTTCCACGCCTCAGAGGGGGACCGGTGACCTCCACGACTGTTGCCCACAAGCCCGTTCGGTGGGGGCGCGTCGCCCTGCACGCCGGCTGCCTGCTCGCCCTGCTGGTCATGCTGTACCCCCTGGCCTGGCTGCTGGCCACCTCGCTCAAACCCGCCGACGAGGTCATCGCGAGCCTCGACCTGCTGCCCAGCCACCTGGAATGGTCCAACTACACGACCGCCCTGGACGGCGTCAACGACGTCTCCATCTGGCGGCTGCTCGGCAACTCCCTGCTGATCGCGGGCGGCGCGGTCCTCGGCAACGTCATCAGCTGCTCGCTCGCCGCCTACGCGTTCGCCCGCCTCAGGTTCCGCTTGCGCGGGCCGCTGTTCGCCTTCATGATCGCCACGATCATGCTGCCGCACCACGCGGTGCTGATCCCGCAGTACATCATCTTCAACCAGCTCGGCCTGGTGAACACCTACTGGCCGCTGATCCTGCCGAAGTTCCTCGCCACCGAGGCGTTCTTCGTGTTCCTCATCGTGCAGTTCATGCGCGGCCTGCCGCGCGAGCTGGAGGAGGCGGCCCGGATCGACGGCTGCGGGCCCTTCCGGAGCTTCTTCCAGGTCGTACTGCCGCTCACCCGGCCGGCCCTGATCACCACCGCCATCTTCACGTTCATCTGGACCTGGAACGACTTCTTCACCCAGCTCATCTACCTCTTCGACCCGGACAAGTTCACCCTCACCCTGGCGCTGCGCTCCTTCGTGGACGCCTCCAGCACCTCCGCGTTCGGCCCGATGTTCGCCCTGTCGGTGATCGCGCTGCTGCCGATCGTGCTGTTCTTCCTCGCCTTCCAGCGCTTCCTGGTGGAGGGCATGGCCAGCTCCGGAGTCAAGGGGTGAGCGGGAGGCCGACACGTGAGGCGGGCGAGGTGTTCGGCCCGCGCATGACCCTCTTCGCCGACGTGCTGAGTGTCGGACTCGCCACGGCGGCGGCCTGCCTGCCCCTCGTCACCGTCCCGGCCGCGCTGTCGACGGCCTGTGCGGTGCTGCGCGGCGCGGGACAGGACCAACCCGTCACGGCGGGGCGGTACTTCGCCCTGCTGCGGAGGCGGTTGCGCACCGGTGACCTGGTGGCGGGAGTCATGGCCCTCGCGGGCCTGCTGCTGCTCGCCGCCGACCTGGCGCTGGCCCGGGCCGGGCTGCCGGGAGCGCCGCTGTTCGCGGTCGCGGCCGCGGTGATCGGCGGGTGCGCGGCGCTGGTCGGCCTGCGGGCCTGCGGGCGCCCCGAGTCGCTCACCGACTGGCGAGCGGCGGTGCGCGGGGCCGGGCGGGACGCCGTGGCGGACGTGGGCGGCAGCGGCCTGGTCCTGCTCGCCGTGGCGACGGCCGCGCTCTGCGCCTGGATGCTGCTGCCGCTGGCCTTCCTCGCCCCCGGACCGCTGGCCCTGGCGCTGACTGCCGTCGACGTGCGCCGGTCCGCTGCCGTTCTCCCTCAATAGCCTGAAGTTCAGGAGTTATTGGGGCTCATCAGGTGTGAGCACGGGGACGAGGCGGTCATCCTCTTGTCATGGACCTGCGGCTCGATGGGCGGGTCGCAGCGTCATGGAGGTGTGGGATGCACCGCAGATTCGCCACCGGTCTTGCCGCCTCGACTCTGACCCTCCTCACCGTGGTCGGCGCCGCCACGAGCGCGAGCGCCGCTCCTGCCGACAAGCCCCAGGTGCTCGCGAACTGGACGCAGACCAGCGCGTCCAGCTACAGCACCTGGGCCGCCGCCCGGGCCAACCAGGCCGCATGGGCCGCGTACGCCTTCGACTGGTCGACCGACTACTGCTCCTCCTCGCCGGACAACCCGTTCGGCTTCCCCTTCTCGATGTCCTGCGCCCGTCACGACTTCGGCTACCGCAACTACAAGGCGGCGGGCACCTTCAGCGCCAACAAGTCCCGGCTCGACAGCGCCTTCCACGAGGACCTCAAGAGGGTCTGCGCGGCCTACGGCAGCGGCACGAAGACCTCCTGCACCAGCACGGCCTGGACGTACTACCAGGCCGTGCGGGCCTTCGGCTGACGGTTCGTCACCGCGAGGGCGCCGGGCGGCGGGGTGTGTTCCCGCTCCCCGGCCGACCCGCGGTTCACCGGCGCAGGGCGCCCACGATGCTGATCCGCGGCCACGATCGGGCAGCTGTGAGCAGAGCCTGCGTCCGTGCCGAGGGTGTGGCCGCCGCTGCCGCCAGGGCCGCTGCCGCGCTCGCGATGCCGAGGACCGCACCCGCCGCCACGTCGCCCGGGTAGTGCACGCCCGTGTGGACGCGCGAGTAGCCGACGGCGCCGGCCAGCGCCCCGAGCGGGACCGCCGCAGGGGGCAGCACCACACCGACTGCCGTGGCGAACGCGACCGCCGACGCCGTGTGCCCGGACGGGAACGACGCCGAGGTCGGCATCTTGACGTGCCGGTCCACCGTCACCCGGGCCGCCTCCCGGTCCGGCCGCGCCCGGCGCACCAGCCGCTTGCCGAGGAGGTTGGCGGAGGCCGACGCCACGGCGATCGCGCCGACACCGGCGAGGGCGGCCTTGCGCGGCCGCTTGCCGGCCAGGGCCAGGGCGGCGGCGATGGCGAAGGAGATCTTGGAGTGGTCGGCCGCGTGCGACAGATGGCGCAGCGTGCGGTCCAGGGTCGGCGTGGGGGTGGCGGCCACCGCCGCGTAGAGGGCGCCGTCCACGGCCCTGAGATCGCCGAACACGGCGCCCAGGAGCCGGCCGGGTCCGCCCGCGGAGTTCCGGGTGTTCTGGAGCGGACGGGGGGCGTCCGCGTTCGTGGTCCTCGGATCGGTCATGTGCTTCTCCCCGCAGTGGCCTTCCCCAGCAAGGTACCGGCTCACGCCCGGCGCATGCTCGGCGCCCCTGCGAGCCGGTACCTCCCGGGTGCCCAGACGGCGGACGCCCACCCCGGTGAGCCGGGACACTGACCGCATGTCACTCCTGCCCCACCGCGCCCTGCGCGCACTGGACCGTTTCCACGCCGCCCGCCCCTGGGACCACAACGCCCACTTCCACCGCTGGATCCTGCGGCAGATCCCCGGGCGGGTGGGCAGTGCCCTGGACGTGGGCTGCGGCAGCGGAGACCTGGCCCGCCTGCTGGCCGGGCGGGCGGAGTGCGTGCACGGCATCGACGCCGACCCGGAGATCACGGCCCGGGCGCGGCGGCTGACGCCCGCGGCGGCCCCGGTGACGTACGCGGTGGCCGACGCGCTGACCGGGCTCGGTGACCGGTCGTACGACGTCGTCACCTGTGTCGCCGTCGTCCACCATCTGCCGTTCACCCGGGCCCTGGAGACCTTCCGCGACCGTCTGGCCCCCGGCGGCACCCTGGTGATCGTCGGTGTGGCCCGGGAGCGGACGCCCGTCGATCACCTGCTCGGCATCGCGTCGATCCCGCTCGACATCGTCATGGCGTTGCTGAAGAACCGGGGGCGTACGGCCCCGCGCCCGGTCTCGATGACGGCCCGCACCCGTCCGGCGGACCTGACCTTCACCGAGATCGCGCGCGAGGCCCGGGCCGTCCTCCCCGGGGTGCGTCTGCGCCGCCGGCTGTTCTGGCGCTACACCCTGGTGTGGCGCCGCCGCTGATCCGCCGGCGCCTCAGCCGGCGGCCCGGAAGGTGCGCAGCCGCAGCGAGTTGCCGACCACGAAGACCGACGAGAAGGCCATCGCCGCCCCGGCGATCATCGGGGTGAGCAGGCCGGAGGCGGCCAGCGGCAGGGCCGCCACGTTGTAGGCGAAGGCCCAGAACAGGTTCGAGCGGATGGTGCCGAGCGTGCGGCGGGCGAGCCGGATGGCGTCCGCCGCGGCCCGCAGATCGCCGCGCACGAGCGTCAGGTCGCCGGCCTCGATGGCGGCGTCCGTACCGGTGCCCATGGCCAGACCCAGATCGGCCTGGGCGAGGGCCGCCGCGTCGTTGACACCGTCACCGACCATCGCCACCGACCGGCCCTCGGCCTGGAGCCGCTTGACGACGTCGACCTTGTCCTGCGGGAGCACCTCGGCGACGACCTCCTCGATGCCCACCTCGCGGGCGACGGACCGGGCCACCGCCTCGTTGTCACCGGTCAGCAGGATCGGTGTGAGGCCGAGCGCCCGCAGCCGTCCGACCGCCTCCGCGCTGGTGTCCTTCACCGCGTCGGCCACCTCCAGCACCGCGCGCGCCTCGCCGTCCCACGCGACCGCGATGGCCGTGCGCCCGGCGTCCTCGGCCGCGGTCCTCGCCGCGGCCAGGCCCTCGGGAAGCCGCATCGCCCGGTCGGCCAGCAGCCGCTCCCGGCCGACGAGCACCGCGTGGCCCTCGACGACGCCCTGCACACCGAGCCCGGGGACGTTGGCGAAGTCCTCGGGCGTCGGCAGCGCGCCCAGCTTCTCCAGCGCCCCGTCGGCGACGGCCCGGGCGATCGGGTGCTCGGAGGAGTGCTCCAGCGCCCCGGCCAGCCGCAGCACGTCGGCCTCCTCCGTGCCCTCGGCGGTGTGCACGGCCAGCAGCGTCATACGGCCGGTGGTGACGGTGCCGGTCTTGTCGAGGACGACCGTGTCGACCCGGCGTGTGGACTCCAGGACCTCCGGGCCCTTGATGAGGATGCCGAGCTGGGCGCCCCGTCCGGTGCCCACCATCAGCGCGGTCGGTGTCGCCAGGCCCAGGGCGCACGGGCAGGCGATGACGAGGACGGCGACCGCGGCGGTGAAGGCGGCCGTCAGCCCGACGCCGTTGCCCAGCCAGAAGCCGAGCGTGCCGAGCGCCAGGGCGATCACCACCGGCACGAACACCGCGGAGATCCGGTCCGCGAGCCGCTGCGCGGCGGCCTTGCCGTTCTGCGCGTCCTCCACCAGCCGGGCCATCCGGGCGAGTTGGGTGTCGGCGCCCACCCGGGTGGCCCGCACGACGAGCCGTCCGCCGACGTTGACCGTGGCGCCGGTGACCGGGTCGCCGGCGCCCACCTCCACCGGGACGGACTCACCGGTGAGCATCGAGGCGTCCACGGCGGAGGAACCCTCCTCGACCGTCCCGTCCGTCGCGATCTTCTCGCCGGGGCGGACCAGGAAGCGGTCTCCGGCCCTCAACCCCGCTACCGGGACGGTCTGTTCGCGGCCGTCGGCCCGCAGCACGGTGACGTCCTTCGCGCCCAGTTCCAGCAGCGCCCGCAGCGCGGCGCCCGCCTTGCGCTTGGCCCGGGCCTCGAAGTACCGCCCGGCCAGGATGAAGGCGGTCACGCCCGCCGCGGCCTCCAGGTAGATGTTCCCCGCGCCGTCCCTGCGCTCGATGGTCAGCTCGAAGGGGTGGGTCATGCCCGGTGTGCCCGCCGTGCCGAGGAACAGCGCCCACAGCGACCACAGGAAGGCGGCCGAGGTGCCCACCGAGATCAGCGTGTCCATGGTCGCCGCGCCGTGCCGCGCGTTGGTGAACGCCGCCTTGTGGAAGGGCCAGGCCGCGTAGGTCACGACGGGCGCCGCCAGGGTGAGCGAGAGCCACTGCCAGTACTCGAACTGAAGCGCCGGGACCATCGCCATGGCGACGACAGGAACCGACAGCACCACGGCCGTGATCAACCGCTCGCGCAGCGGCCGCAGTTCGTCGGGCTCCTCGGACGGGCCGGTCCGCCCGGCGGGGGGAGCGGGCTTCTGCGCGGTGTAGCCGGTGGCCTCGACGGTGGCGATCAGATCACCGACGGAGACGTCGCCGGAGTAGCTGACCCTGGCCTTCTCGGTGGCGTAGTTGACGGTGGCGGTGACCCCGTCCATGCGGTTGAGCTTCTTCTCGACGCGCGCGGCGCAGGAGGCGCAGGTCATGCCGCCGATGGCGAGCTCCACCTCGGCGTCGGTGCCGGTCGATGTACCGGTGCTCATGGCTCAGACCCTCCCGGTCAGCGCGTAGCCGGCCTCGTCGACGACCTCCGCGATCACGTCGTCGTCGGGCTCGGCGGCACCGGTGACGGTGACCTGGCCGCTGCCGAGGTCGACCTCGACACCGCTGACGCCGGTCAGCTCGCCGATGACCTTGGTCAGCGTCGCCTTGCAGTGGCCGCAGGACATTCCGGAGACGGCGTAGGTGGTGGTGGGCATCGGGTGCCTCCTCGGGGCGGTTCGGCAGATGCGGTGCATACGGGGCGGGGGTATCCTCTCGCCAACTTCATGTATACCCCTGTGGGGTATACGACGCAAGCGCCGAAACCGCTTGACTCGATACCCCCCAGGGGTATGGTGAGCTGTATGGAGGCCCCGCGGTCGAGCGGGGGACCGGTATCTGAAGGAGCCGACGGCCATGAACACCGGACTCAGGATCACCACCTTCGCCGCCGCACTGGCAGCGACCTTCGGCGCGGCCTACGGCGTCGGCCAGGGCATCGACCCCGTCGTCGCCGACAGCCCCCCGAAACACGAGGACGAACACACCCGGCCCACACCGGAGCGGGCAGAGGGCGGCGGTCACGGCGGGCACGACACGCCCCCCGCCGGCGGGCTGCAGGTCTCCGAGGGCGGCTACACGCTCGACCTCGACACCCCGCGCGTCACCGCGGGCAAGCAGGCCGACCTGCGCTTCACCGTCCGGGACGCCGACGGCCGAGCGGTCATGGCCTACCAGCGCGAGCACGACAAGGAGCTGCATTTCATCGTGGCCTCACGCGACCTGGTCACCTACCGCCACCTGCACCCCACCCGCGCCGCCGACGGCACCTGGAGCACCCCCGTGGACCTGCCCCGCGCGGGCGGCTACCGCGTCTTCGCCGACTTCACCCCCGCCGGGCAGAGTGCCGAGAATCTCACCCTCGGCGCGGACCTCGCCGCCTCCGGCCCGTACGAGGCCCGGCCCCTGCCGCCCGCGAGCACCACGGCCCGCGTCGACGGCTACGAGGTGACGCTGTCCGGCGCCCCGCAGCCGGGCAGGGCGAGCGAGCTGAAACTGAAGGTCTCCCGTGACGGCAGGCCCGTCACCGACCTCCAGCCCTACCTCGGCGCCTACGGCCACCTGGTCGCCCTGCGCTCCGGCGACCTCGCCTACCTGCACGTCCACCCGAACGGCGAACCCGGCGACGGTACGACCAGGCCCGGACCGGACATCTCCTTCACGGCCACCGCACCCAGCTCCGGCGCCTACCGCCTGTTCCTCGACTTCAAGCACGACGGCAAGGTCCACACCGCGGCGTTCACCGTCCGCGCCAAGGGAGCGGCGGCCGGCTCCGGTACCCCCGAGGGGCATGCGGAGGACGGTCACGGACACTGAGCGTCAGCCGAGCGCCCGGTCCAGGTTGAACGCCGCGCTGATCAGCGCGAGATGCGTGAACGCCTGCGGGAAGTTGCCCTGCTGCTCCCCGGTGTGGCTGATCTCCTCGGCGTACAGACCCAGGTGGTTGGCGTAGGTCAGCATCTTCTCGAAGGCCAGGCGCGCCTCGTCGATCCGGCCCGCGTGCACCATGGCCTCGACGTACCAGAACGAGCAGATGGAGAACGTGCCCTCATCGCCGCGCAGCCCGTCGGGGCTGGACCGGGTGTCGTAGCGGTAGACCAGCGAGTCGGACACCAGCTCCTCGGTGAGCGCGTCCAGCGTCGACAGCCACTTCGGATCGGTGGGGGCGATGAACTTCGTCAGCGGCATCATCAGCACCGCCGCGTCCAGTACGTCGTCGTCCTCGTGCTGGACGAAGGCCTGACGCTCCTCGGACCAGCCCCGGCTCATGATCCGCCGGTAGATCGTGTCGCGGCACTCCCGCCAGCGCGGCAGGTCGGCGGGCAGGCCGCGCCGGGTGGCCATCCGGATGGCCCGCTCGATCGCCACCCAGCACATCAGCCGCGAGTACAGGAAGTTCCTGCGCCCGCCCCGCGTCTCCCAGATCCCCTCGTCGGGCTGGTCCCAGTGCGTGGACACCCAGTCCACCAGGGCGCACACGTCGTCCCAGTGGCCGCTGGAGATGGGCTTGGCCCACTTGTCGTAGAGGTAGATGGAGTCGATCAGCGCGCCGTAGATGTCGAGCTGAAGCTGGTCGGCCGCCGCGTTGCCGACCCGTACGGGGGCCGATCCGTGGTGGCCCTCCAGATGGTCGAGGGTGCGCTCGGGCAGCTCGGTGCGGCCGTCGATGCCGTACATGATCTGCAGCGGGCCGGAGGTCTTGCCGTCGCCCGGGCTGATGTGCCGGGTCACGAAGTCCATGAACGCCTCGGCCTCGCCGGTGAAGCCCAGCCGCAGCAGGGCGTAGACGCAGAACGCCGCGTCGCGCACCCACACGTACCGGTAGTCCCAGTTGCGCTCGCCGCCCAGCTCCTCGGGCAGACTCGTCGTCGGCGCGGCCACGATCGCCCCGGTCGGCGCGTAGGTGAGCAGCTTCAGCGTCAGGGCCGAGCGGTGCACCATCTCCCGCCAGCGGCCCTTGTACCGGGACGCCGACAGCCAGCGCCGCCAGTACGCCACCGTCGCCGCGAACTGCTCCTCGGCCTCGGTGCGCGCGCACCGCCGGGGCGTCACATCGCCGCCGACCTTGTCCAGCGCGAAGACCGTCGTCTCGCCCTCGGAGAGTTTGAAGTCGCCGCGCACGTCGCACCCGTCGGCCTCCAGCGGCACGGTCGCGGTCAGCGCCAGCGCGAGCCCTGTCGCCTCGAACACCGCGGTGTCGCCGGTCAGCCGGACGGTGTGCGGCAGGGAGCCGTAGTCGAACCGGGGCGCCACGCGCGTGCGGAACGGGATGGAGCCGCGCACGCACACCACCCGCCGGATCAGCCGGTGCCGGTCGGTCTCGGCCGCCCCGCCGCCGAGCGGCATGAAGTCCTGCACCTCACCCACCCCGTCCTCGGTGAAGAACCGGGTGATCAGCACGTTGGTGTCGGGGAAGTAGAACTGCTTGGTCCGCGCCGGCACCGACGCCGCCAGCTCGAAGCAGCCGCCGCGTTCCGCGTCCAGGATCGAGGCGAACACGCTCGGCGCGTCGAAGGCCGGGCAGCAGTACCAGTCGATGGTGCCGTCGGTGCCCACCAGGGCCACACTGCGCAGATCACCGATCAGCCCGTGCTCGGCGATCGGCACATAGCGCCGGCCGCCCGGCATGCCCCGGTCCTGTGCGGCTTCGCCCATGACGGCCTCCCTGCCCGGTAGGCGCCTCAGCTCC
This sequence comes from Streptomyces sp. AK010, assembly GCF_014207295.1. Classification (NCBI taxonomy): domain Bacteria; kingdom Bacillati; phylum Actinomycetota; class Actinomycetes; order Kitasatosporales; family Streptomycetaceae; genus Streptomyces; species Streptomyces sp. AK010. The sequence goes on along the minus strand of NZ_JACHCX010000008.1, from coordinate 102,015 downwards.
AGCCTAGAACCGCCGACGGACGGCCGCCGTCGGACGACTGCCGTCGGACGACTGCCGTCGGACGACTGCCGTCGAGGGCCGCTGTCGGACCGTGGCTGCCGCACGACCGCCGCCGGACGGTCGCCGCCATGGAGTCGCCGTCAGACCGTGATGACCCGCAGCCCGGCTTCCTCGAAGCGCCGCACCGCTCCCACGTCCGCCGCCGTGTCCGTGACCAGCGTGTCCACCGCCTCGGTCGCGCAGATCCGGGCGAACGCCCGCTGCCCGAGCTTGCTGGAGTCCGCGGCCACCACCACGCGCTCCGCACGCTCGCACAGCAGCCGGTTGATCGCGGCCTCCGCCTCGTCGTGCGCCGCGGCGCCGTGCGTCACGTCGAGGGCGACCACGCCGAGCACCGCCACATCGACCGTGATCTGCCCGAGCACCCCGTCCGCGAGCGGCCCCACCAGCTCGTACGACTGGGGCCGGGCGACTCCGCCGGTCAGCACGATCTTGAACTGGGGCCGCACGACCAGCTCACCCGCGATGTTCAGCGCGTTCGTCACCACGGTCAGCGCGGGCGACCCGGACGCCAGATCCCCGCGCACGGCCAGGGCCCGGGCCACCTCGGTCGTGGTGGTCCCCCCGGTGAGCCCGACCGCCTCGCCCGGCGCGACCAGATCCGCCACCGCCTTGGCGATGCGCTGCTTCTCGGAGGCGCGGCGGGCCGTCTTGTAGCGCAGCGGCAGCTCGTACGACACGCCGTGCACGACCGCCCCGCCCCGGGTGCGCACGAGCATCTGCTGCTCGGCCAGCCCGTCGAAGTCACGGCGGATCGTCGCCGCCGACACCCCGAGCTCCGCCGCCGCGTCCTCGACGTCCAGCCGGCCGCGCTCCACGAGCAGTTCCAGCAGCGCCTTCCAGCGGGCGTCGCGCGACATCCGCACCTCCACGTATCGATCTCTGGCGACTTTAGCGCACCCGATCCCGTCCGAATGCTTGATGATGCTCGAAAGCTGGCGATATCTTGCAGGAACAAGCAGAGGAGCGCGGCGGCCAGGAGGGCGCGGTATGACGCATGTCGAGGACGAGCTGACCAGCCAGCCCGAGTGCTGGGCGCGCGCCGCGTCGAAGGCGCCCCGATTCGTGAAGGTGCTGCCGGCGCCGGGGGAGCGGGTCGCGATGGTCGGCTGCGGCACCTCGTACTTCATGGCGCAGGCCGCCGCCGCCCTGCGCGAGGGCGCGGGGCAGGGCGAGACCGACGCCTTCGCCGCCTCGGAGTTCCCCCACGGCCGCCGCTACGACCGGGTGGTCGCCCTCACCCGCTCCGGCACCACGACCGAAGTCCTGGACCTGCTGGGCCGCCTGAAGGGCGACACCCCCACCACCGCGATCACCGCCGCCCCGGACACGCCGGTCGAGGCGGCCGCCGACGCCCTCGCCGTCCTGGACTTCGCGGACGAACGCTCCGTCGTCCAGACCCGGTTCGCGACCACGGCCCTCACCCTGTTCCGCGCCCACCTCGGCCTCCACCCCGACACCGCCGTCACCGACGCGCGCACCGCCCTGGCCGAGCCGCTGCCCGAAGGCATCGTGGAGTGCGGGCAGTTCACCTTCCTGGGGCGCGGCTGGACCGTCGGACTGGCCAACGAGGCCGGACTGAAGATGCGCGAGGCCGCCCTGGCCTGGACGGAGGCCTACCCGGCGATGGAGTACCGGCACGGCCCCATCAGCGTCAGCACCGCGGGCACGGCCACCTGGATGCTGGGCGACGCACCGGACGGACTCGCCGAACAGGTGCGCGGCACCGGCGCGTTGTGGATCGCGGGAGCCCTGGACCCGCTCGCCGAACTCGTCCGCGTCCACCGGCTCGCGGTCGCCGTCGCCGCTTCCCGCGGGCTGGACCCCGACACCCCGCGCCACCTGACGCGCTCGGTGATCCTCGAACCCTGACCCTGGAGACCCCGTGCCCCTCACCACCACCAGCGACCTCGTCACCGCCGCCGCGGCCACTCGCTCGGCCGTCGCCTCCTTCAACGTCATCACCCTGGAGCACGTCGAGGCCGTCATCGCGGGTGCCGAGCAGGTGCGCGCCCCCGTCGTCCTCCAGGTCAGCGAGAACGCGGTCAAGTTCCGCGGCGGACACCTGCTCCCGCTCGCCCGCGCGGCCGTAGCGGCCGCCGAACACGCCGCCGTCCCGGTCGCGTTGCACCTCGACCACGTGCAGAGCGACACCCTGCTGCACCAGGCCGCGGACGCCGGCTTCAGCTCCGTCATGTACGACGCGGCCCGGCTGCCCTACGCGGACAACCTCGCCGCGACCCGGGCGGCGGTCGACCGGGCGCACGCCCAAGGGCTCTGGATCGAGGCCGAGCTGGGCCAGATCGGCGGCAAGAACGGCAGACCCCCGCTGGACGCGCACGCCCCCGGCGCCCGCACCGACCCCGACGAGGCCCAAGTCTTCGTCGCCGACTCGGGTGTGGACGCCCTGGCCGTCGCCATCGGCAGCTCCCACGCCATGACCACCCGCACGGCGGCCCTCGACCACGCCCTGCTCAAGCGCCTGTCGGCCGCACTGGACGTCCCGCTCGTCCTGCACGGCTCCTCCGGTGTCCCGGACGACGAACTCACGGCTGCGGTCGCGGGCGGCATCACCAAGGTCAACATCGGAACGGCCCTGAACATCGCGCTGACCGGCGCGATCCGGGAGTTCCTCGTCGAACGGCCCGAGGCGGTCGACCCGCGCAGCTATCTGACCCTCGCGCGGCAGGCGATGACACGGGCGGTGGCGAGGACCCTCCAGACCCTCGGCGCCGCTACCGCTTGACGGCCTTCAGCACCACGAACTTCGGGTCGCTCGCGACGAGCCGGCTGTTGCCGAACAGCTTGCGCAGCTTGACGTGGTAGCCCAGGTGCCGGTTGCCGATCACCCACAGCTCCCCGCCCGGCCGCAGCGCGCGCCGCGCCCCGGTGAACATCCGCCAGGCCGTGGCGTCCGTCGTCGCCTGGTGGGAGTGGAACGGCGGGTTGTTCAGGACCAGGTCGACACTGCCGGACGGCACCCCCGCCAGCCCGTCACCGACCCGGAACTCGGCATGCCCCGCCACGCCGTTCGCCTTGTACGTCGCCTCGGCCGAGGCGACGGCCTGGAAGGACTCGTCCACGAACAGCACCTCGGCGTCCGGGTCGGCCAGCGCCACCGAGGTGCCCACCACGCCGTTGCCGCACCCCAGGTCCACCACCCGGCGGCCCCGTGCCTCAGGCAGATGGTGCAGGAAGAACCGCGTCCCGATGTCGAGCCGGTCGGCGCAGAAGACGCCCGCGTGATTGACGACCGTGCCTCCCGCGGCGGGACCGATGCCGTCCGGCAGCGTGTAGACGTACGGCCATGGATTGCCGGGCCGCTCCAGGGCGGGATCCGGCGCGCAGAAGATCAGCCGGGCCTTCTTCTCGGCCAGCGAGGTGCGGGTCGGGCCGAGGATCCGCTCGAACAACGTCAGCGTCGAGGTGTGGATCTCCTTCACCATGCCCGTGCCGACGACGACCGTCCCCGCGTGCACGGCCGGAGCCAGGCGCAGCAACTGGTCCTCCAGCAGCGCCAGGCTCTTCGGCACCCGCACCAGCAGCACGTCGATCCGCTCCGGCGGCGGATCCTGCGTGGTGAGCAGCCGCACCGCGCCCGGCTCGACACCGGCCCGCGCGAGGTTGGCCCGGGTCGCCTCCTGTGCGAGGTGGGAGTCGGTGATCTGCACGGGCCGGTGCGCGGCGAGCGCCGTGACCAGGGCTCCCCACCGGTCCCCGACGACCACGACCGTGCCGTCCAGCGGCACCCGCTCCTCGGCCAGGTGCCTCAGCAGGTATGCGTCCGAGGCGTCCCAGGCGCGCAGGCTGTCGCGCGGGTCCTCGGGGAAACGGGTCAGCGCCGGCTCGCCCCACGGCGTCGTCATACGGTCGTTCATCGTGCGACCAGGCTAGCCGAGCCCCAGCTCAGGGCGTGTCGGGCACCATGGAAGGCATGGACGCCGAGCTGTTCCCCAGGGCCCGTACGCACCTCGCGCCCGGCGCCGTGCACCTGCCCGACTGGCTGGACGCCGCACAACAGCGCGCGTTGCTCGACGCCTGCCGCGACTGGGCCCGGCCGCCCGCGGGCCTGCGCACGGTCCGCACACCCGGCGGCGGCACCATGACCGCCCGGCAGGTCTGCCTCGGCTGGCACTGGTACCCGTACGCCTACGCACGCACCGTCGCCGACGGGGACGGCGCCCCGGTCAAGCCGTTCCCGGGGTGGCTCGGCGACCTGGGCCGCCGGGCGGTCCGCGACACCCTCGGCGGGCCCGCGCCGGACTACGACATCGCACTGATCAACTTCTACGACGCCGACGCCCGCATGGGCATGCACCGCGACAGCGACGAGAAGTCCGACGCGCCGGTGGTGTCGCTGAGTCTCGGCGACACCTGCGTCTTCCGCTTCGGCAGCACCGAGACGCGCACCCGGCCCCACACCGACGTCGAGCTGCGCAGCGGCGACCTGTTCGTCTTCGGTGGCCCGTCCCGCCTGGCCTACCACGGGGTCCCACGCGTCCACGCGGGCACGGCGCCGCCCTCACTGGGCCTGACGGGCCGGCTCAACATCACCCTCCGGGTCAGCGGCCTCTGATGCCCGGCCGCACGCATCGCCGCTGCTCCCCGCCGCCGGGCAGGCGGGCTCGGCCACCATCCCGGCGGATCATGGGAGACTCGCCCTCATGAGCGGGAAGGCGGACCCCCGGCAGGCGGGGAACGGGAGCACCTCGAGAGCACGGCTGGACCGGGGGCGCGGAGCACTCGGACCCGCACTGGAACTCGTGCACACCGGACGCGCGCCGACCCGGGCCGTGCTCACCGCCGAGCTCGGGGTGACACGGGCGACGGCCGGTGCGGTCGCCGCCGAGCTGGAGGCGCTCGGGCTGATCCGGGTCGACGCCCGGCCCGGCGCGGCGGCCGGTTCGCAGGGCAGGCCGTCCCACAAACTGGCCGTCGCCGACGACGGGCCCGTCGCACTCGCCGCGCAGGTGCACGCCGACGGGTTCCGGGCGGCGCTGGTCGGACTGGGCGGCCGGATCGTCGCCACCGCGCCCGGCTGCGAGGTCGTCGACGCCGACCCGGCCAAGGTGCTCGCCTCCGTCGTCACGGCCGGCGCCGAGTTGCTGCGCGAGACCGGACTGCGGTGCGTGGGGGCGGGGCTCGCCGTGCCCTCCGCCGTCGCCGAACCCGAGGGGCTGGCCCTCAACCCCCTCCACCTGGCCTGGCCCGCGGGCGCGCCCGTCCGGGACATCTTCGCCGAGCAGGTACGCGCGGCCGGCCTCGACGGGCCCGCGTTCGCCGCGAACGACGTCAACCTCGCCGCGCTCGCCGAGCACCGGCACGGCGCCGGCCGCGGCTCCCGCGACCTGCTGTGCGTGGCCACCGGCCACCGTGGCGTCGGCGGCGCGCTCGTCCTCGACGGCCGCCTGCACCGGGGCAGTTCGGGCCTGGCGCTGGAGGTCGGGCACCTCACCGTGCACCCCGAGGGCCGACCCTGCCACTGCGGCAGCCGCGGCTGCCTCGACGTGGAGACCGACCCGCTGGCCTTCCTCAAGGAGGCCGGACGCGAACCGGGTCCCGAGGTGTCCCTGCTCCAGCAGTCCATCGACCTGATCCGCCACCACTACGACGACCCGGGCGTGCGCACCGCCGCCGAGGCCCTCATCGACCGCCTCGGCCTGGGCCTCGCCGGCCTGGTCAACATCCTCAACCCGGACCGCATCATCCTCGGCGGGCTGCACCGCACCCTCCTCGACGCCGACCCCGGCCGGCTGCGCGCGGTCGTGGCCGACCGCAGCCTGTGGGGCCAGAGCGGCGGCGTCCCCATCCTGCCCTGCACCCTCGACCACAACAGCCTGGTCGGCGCGGCGGAACTGGCCTGGCAGCCGGTCCTGGACGACCCGTTGGGGGCGCTGACCGCGCAGGGGTGAGCGGGCACCGGGCGCGATCGCGCGAGACTGACCCCACCGGTATCAGGCTTGGCCGCGCCGCTTCCGGGAAGGCGCGCCGCCGAGCGGGCAGGCTGGGTCGCAGGCAATCCGTCCGCACCGCACCACCGAGGAAGGTGACGCAATGACCGACAAGCTCACCGTGAGCGTCCTGGGCACCGGCATCATGGGCGCGGCGATGGCCCGCAACCTCGCCCGGGCCGGACACACCGTCCACGCCTGGAACCGCACCCGGGCCAGGGCCGAGCCGCTGGCAGCCGAGGGCGTGCGGATCGCCGACACCCCCGCGCAGGCCGTCCAGGACGCCGATGTCGTCCTGACCATCCTCTACGACGGTCCCGCCGCGCTGGACACGATGCGCGAGGCCGCCTCCGCCCTGCGCCCCGGCACCGCCTGGGTGCAGTCCACCACCGCGGGCATCGAGGGCGTCGCCGAGCTGGCCGCCTTCGCCCGCGAGCACGGCCTGGTCTTCTACGACGCCCCCGTCCTGGGCACCCGCCAGCCCGCCGAGGCCGGGAAGCTGACCGTGCTCGCGGCCGGTCCCACCGAGGGCCGCGAGAAGGTGACGCCGGTCTTCGACGCCGTCGGCGCCCGGACCGTGTGGAGCGGCGAGGACGGGGCGCAGGGTGGTGCTACCCGGCTGAAGCTCGTCGCCAACAGCTGGGTCCTCGCGGTCACGGCCGCCGCAGGCGAGGCCCTCGCCCTGTCCGAGGCCCTCGGCGTCGATCCCCGCGGCCTCTTCGACCTCGTCGCCGGTGGCCCGCTCGACATGGGCTATCTGCGTGCCAAGTCCGAGCTCGTTCTCGAGAGCAGGCTCACGCCGCCCCAGTTCGCCGTGAGCACCGCCGCCAAGGACGCCCGGCTGATCGTCGAGGCCGGCACCGCACACGGTGTCCGCCTGGACGTCGCCGAAGCGGCCGCCGCCCGCATGGAGCGTGCCGCCGCCCAGGGCCACGCCGACGAGGACATGGTCGCGGCGTACTTCGCCAGTTTCGACGAGAAGACCGACTCCTAGGAGGTTCCCCCATGTCCAAGCCGCCGCTGCCGCCCGAGGCCGACGGCCTGCTGAGCCGGCCCAACCCGTGCGTCATGGCCACCCTGCGCTCCGACGGCGCACCCGTCTCCGCCGCCACCTGGTACGCGTGGCAGGACGGCCGTGTACTGATCAACCTCGACGAGGGCCGGGTACGGCTGAAGCATCTGCGCCGCGACCCGCGCGTCACCCTCACCGTCCTCGCCGGCGACAACTGGTACACCCACGTCACCCTCATCGGCCGCGTCACCGAGATGTACGACGACGAGGACCTGGCCGACATCGACCTCCTCGCCCGGCACTACACCGGCAAGCCCTATCCGGACCGCGACCGCCGCCGGGTCAGCGCCTGGATCGAGGTCGACCGCTGGCACGGCTGGGGCTCCTTGAAGGACAGCGATCAGGCCGGCGGCTGAGACCCGTTGACCAGGCCGGTCAGCGCCACTCGGTCCCGAACGCCCGGCCCGGGTTCTCCGTGAGGATGCGCTCGACCAGCTCCTCGCCCACGGCGTGCACGAGCCGGGGGCGCGCCCGGCGCAGCAGGTAGGGCATCCCGGGGCCGCCGTCCACCGAGCGGGCGGCGGCCATGGTGGTGTCCGCGCCCAGCAGCACCCGGTCGCCGAACCCGGCGTCGGCGAGGGCCCGTACGGCCTCCGGCAGTCCCCGGCTGCCCGGCCAGGAGCTGCGCAGCGTGCCGACGGCGCGGGCGCAGCTGGTGGCGTTCCGGGAGCAGGGCGGTGGGGCCGTCGTGCAGTGGACGCCGTACGGGCTCGGGCGGCGGGTGCGGACCGCGCTCACCACCGGCGTCCCCGGGGCAGCCGGTCCCGGCCCGGCGCGGACAGGCGCAGCACCTCGAACACCTCGCCGTCGGCCTTGGGCGAGTCCTGCTCCCAGAGGCTGAAGTGCACAGCTCCCAGCGGCTCGTGTCGAAGGCCGCGGCGGCGCACAGGGCCCCGTCCTGCGCCGCCGGCCGCCGCGCCTCGCCCACCCCGTCCTCCACGGATTCGGCCAACGGCGCGCCGTCCGGAACGGGTTGGCGGTGCCGTACCGCGAACCGCGCGTGCGAGCCGTCGCCTTCCTCGTACGCGAGGCCCGTCCACTGGCGTGCCGACGGCCGCCCGAAGTCGTCGCTGACTCCCTGGAACCCGCCGCCCCACAGGAGGGAGTTCATCCCGTCGACCGGTTCCAGAGGGAGAAGGGGGCGTAGGCGTTGACCGGCGAGCCGCGCAGGCCGCGCTCGCGGATCGGATAGGCCTTGAGGCCGAGCCCGGCCCAGTCGTCGAGCACATGCCCCCGGCGGGCGACGCGGTCGCGGATGATGCCCATGTCGTACCCGGCGGGCAGGGTGATCTCGTACTGCAGGGCGTGCATCGAGGTCTTCTCAAGAGGTCCGGGGTGCCAGCAGGGAGAGCAGCCCCCGGACCCCCGCGTCGAACACGGCGGGGGAGCCGGAGGCGCGGGCGAGGACGTAACCGCCCTGGACGGTCGCGACGACCGCCGCCGCGATCTCCCCGGCGTCCAGGCCGGGCGCGAACTGGCCCCGCGCCTTGCCCTCTTCGACGATCCCGGCGATCCGCCCGCGCAGCCACTCGAGCGTCTCGTCGACCGGCGCGCGCAGCTCGGGGCTCGCGATCACGTCCGGGTCCATCGTCAGCCGGCCGACCGGGCAGCCCCGCAGCACGTCCCGCTCGCGCCGCAGATACGCCTCGATGCGCTCGTAGGGCGTGCCCGGGCCGTCGAGTACTCCCGCGGCGGTAGCGCGCATCTCCTCGGCGGTCCGCCGGATCGCGGCCAGGGCGAGACCGGGCTTGCCCTTGAAGTGGTGGTACATGCTGCCCTGCCCGGCGTCCGCGCGCTCCAGGATCGCCTTGGGGCTGGTGCCCGTGTAGCCGCGCTCCCACAGCAGCTCGCGGGTGGACTCGATCAGCCGTTCCGAGGTGCTCATGGTGCCACTGTACATACCAGTAGTTACAGAAGTGAGCGGGCGGGGGACAGAAGAGTCCCGCCCGCCCACTCCCCCTGGGGTACGCACGGTGCCGCTGGCCGTACGACGACCGGGGAGACCTCGCCGGACGACTCTCGAAAGCGACACCGCACACGAAGCGATCGAGGAGTTGGACGACACGCAGACCCTGGCGAACTTCGGCGGCGGCGGGCCCGGCCCGTGGATCCTGCTCCTTGCGGTGATCTGGGCGCTGGTGATCGGCGACGGCATCGTGCTGCTGCGCCGCACGGTGTGGGCGGACGCCGCGGCGGCTCCTGGGGGCGGCCCACCGCCGAGAGCGACTCGCCCCTCGCCGTACTCGGCCGCCGCTTCGCCTCCGGCGAGATCGACGAGGACGAGTACTGGCGCCGACTGTCCGTGCTGAACGAGGAGTTCGGCCGCAAGGACCCTGGCGATCCACGAACGCACCCGCGAACTGGGCCTGCTGAGGGCCGTCGGCCAGACCCGGGCCCAACTGCGGGCCATGGTCCGCTGGGAGTCGGTCCGGGTCGCCGCCTTCGGCGCGGCCGGCGGGCTCGCCCTCGGCGCCTTCCTCGGCTGGGTCCTCGTCAGGGCCTCGGGCGGCGCGAGCGACAGTGCCTTCGCCTTCGCGACGCCACCCGCCCAACTGGCCGTCGTGGCCCTCGTGGGACTCGCCGCCGGCGCCCTGGCGGGGCTGCGCCCGGCCCGGCGCGCGGCACGCCTGGACGCGCTGCGGGCCGTCGCCGCGGACTGACGCACGCCCCGGGCGCACACCCAGGCGATGTGCGCCCCCGGTGCCCCGAGGGGACGGTGGTCACCGCCCGGTCAACCGGCAACGGCGGACCGGGCGGGAGCATGGTCGGGCCGGAGCCCGTCGGTGGCAGCGCCGACCTCGGCGAACCGGCGCGCCGGCTTCTCCTGGACCGTGCGCCGCGAGCGGAGCGACGGCGACGTCACCACGGGGGCGGACGTCGGCAGGGTGAACCACACGACCTTGCCGGACTCGCCGTCCGGCCGGACGCCCCAGCTCTCGCTCATGGCGGCCACCATCGCGAGCCCACGCCCGCAGGTCGCCAGCGGCTCGGCCTCGTCGATCACGGGCATCCGCGGATCCCCGTCGCGCACCGAGACCGTGAGCCGGTCGAGCAGCAGCTCCATCTCCACGGTGCACGTCTTGTCCGGCTGGGCATGCCGGTGGACGTTGGACAACAGCTCCGTCACGCCGAGCGAAGCCCGGTCGATCAGGGGGTCGAGATGCCAGTAGCGCAACTGCGCAGATACGATTCTGCGGACCTGGCCGATCCGCGACGGCAGGGCTTGGAGCTCCACCGTGCAGTGCCTGCTTGGGTAGCTGATCACGGCTGCGACTCCCCGACGTGAGGTCCGGAAGAACACGGGATTCGGATCCAGCAGGGCGCCTGCGTGACACTGCCGCCTGCTGTCGTGGCCGGCGGGCTGGTTCGCAGCGTTATCGCCGGTAAACCCAGAGTGACGTGAGACCAGAGTGACGCAGGGGATGAGGTACCGCAACTCGCGGACATCTCAGTCGCCACGCCCCGCTGCCCGGCGCACGGCTTCGATGAAGCGCCGCGCGGCCGGCGGGCCGGCCTCTCCCGGCGCGGGGTCGTGGTCGCCCAGGGTGAGCAGGTACCGCTTGCCGTTGAGATCCGCCGTGGCCCGGTCATCGGGGCCGAACCAGGGCCTGGAGGCGCGCACGGCCTGCACCGGCGCGCTGTCGATCTCACTGCCGTAGCTGGTCAGCAGCTCGAGCCGGCCATCGCTGATCCGGACCTGGCCGGCCCGGGTGAGCGACCGCAGCCGCTTCCCGATCCGCACGCCCGTGGCCCTGAACTCCGGTTCTCCCATGCCACCCGCCCCCTAGTGCGCGTCGGCGTACCGGCCCGCTGCGCGCGGTGCCCGGTACGGGCTCGTGTCCTGATCCAGTGTGCCCCGTCCGGACGCATGGTCCCCTCCGGGTGGTGCGCCCGCCCGTCCCGCACCCCGGCCCGGCCGTGCGGTGTGCCCTCCGGCTCACGCCCCGGGGGGCGTTGCCGATGCCCGGACGCCTGCTCCGGGAGGCGGTCGTGCCTGCGCTCACCCCGTCCGGGGCCTTGGTCCCGCCGTGCAGTCTGCCCCCGCCCGGCGCCGAGCACCAGTGCCCGCGAGCCCCCTGACTGGGGGCGCCCGCAGCACACCTGCGAATGCGCCCCCGGGACCGCGCGCCCCCTTGCCCCGGGTCCTGCCCCTGGGGGCGCTTTGGGGGGCTCAAAGAAGCGTTTATGCAGGTGAGAAGCGTGCACCGGGTGTCTATGATCGGAGCTGTCGGCCGCGCGACGCGTCGTCGGCGCGGAGCGTTAGGAGCCCCCGTGAGCACGCCCCAGCAGACCCGGACCGGCGAGACCCTCGACGTCGACCACAGCGACGCCGGCTACCGGGCCTGGCTCAAAGAAGCCGTCCGCAGAGTCCAGGCGGACGCCAACCGCTCGGCCGACACCCACCTGCTGCAGTTCCCCCTGCCGGAGCGCTGGGGCATCGACCTCTATCTGAAGGACGAGTCGACCCACCCCACCGGCAGCCTCAAGCACCGCCTCGCCCGCTCCCTCTTCCTGTACGGCCTCTGCAATGGCTGGATCCGGCCGGACCGGCCCGTCATCGAAGCCTCCAGCGGCTCGACGGCCGTCTCCGAGGCGTACTTCGCGAAGCTGATCGGCGTGCCCTTCATCGCCGTCATGCCGCGCACGACGAGCGCCGAGAAGATCCGCCTCATCGAGTTCCACTCCGGCCGCTGCCACTTCGTGGACGACTCGCGCACGATGTACGAGGAGTCCGCCCGCCTCGCGGCCGAGACCGGCGGCCACTACATGGACCAGTTCACCTACGCCGAACGGGCCACGGACTGGCGCGGGAACAACAACATCGCCGAGTCCATCTTCCGCCAGCTGCGCCTGGAGCGGTTCCCCGAGCCGGCGTGGATCGTCGCCACGGCTGGCACCGGCGGCACCTCCGCGACCCTCGCGCGCTACGTCCACTACATGCAGTACGACACCCGCGTCTGCGTGGCCGACCCCGAGAACTCGTGTTTCTTCGAGGGCTGGACCACCGGCGATCCGGACGTCACCTGCGACTGCGGCTCCCGCATCGAGGGCATCGGCCGGCCCCGCATGGAACCGAGCTTCGTACCCGGCGCGATCGACCGGATGATGAAGGTGCCCGACGCGGCCAGTGTCGCCGCCGTTCGGGCCCTGGAGCGCGCCATCGGCCGCAAGGCCGGCGGCTCGACCGGCACCGGGCTGTGGAGCGCGCTGAAGATCGTCGCCGAGATGGTGTCCGAGGGGCGGCAGGGCAGCGTCGTGACCCTGCTGTGCGACCCGGGGGACCGGTATCTCGACAAGTACTACTCGGACGCCTGGCTGGCCACGCAGGGGCTCGACACCAGGCCGTACACGGCCGCGATCGACTCGCTTCTGGAGACGGGCGTCTGGCCCGGCTGAGGCGCCGGTCCGGCTGAGGCGCCGACCGTGCCGGACCGGCCGACCGGAGCCGGTCCCTCAGACCGCCAGCCGCCGTTCCAGCGCCCGCACGGCGTCCCGCAACGCGCGCGCCTGGCCTCCGCGCGCCACCCTCAGGGCCAGCCGGTACGGGGCCGTCCCGTCGGTGGCGAACGTCCACGCAGCCGGGTGCCGGTGCCGGCCGGTGCGAGCCGCCACTCCTCGGTTATCGCCCGCACGCCGGGCAGATTGGTGACGTCGACGCGATAGGCGTACACCTCGGGTGCCGTGGCCGCGACGATCGACTCACGGAACCGGACGCCACCGGTGAGCGTGATGTCGCGTCCGGCACCGCCGTCGACCGGGCGGGCTGTCGTCGCCTGCGGGAACCACTCGGCCCAGCCGGGCACGTCCTCGAGCGCGCCGTAGACCGCCTCCACCGGAGCGGCCAGCTCCCGCACGAAGACGTGGCGGACGGGCGCGGCCTCGATGAAGTCGAGCCCCACCGGGCGCAGTCGACGGGCCATGGACGCAGCCCTCCTGGACGGGAGCGGGTGGTGCCGGAAGCGTCACCCTGGCTGGCGCCCCGTCAGATGTCTGCGTCGTCCTCGGGCTCCCCGGCCACCACCAGCCGCCGCAGATGCTCCGTGACCACCCCGCGTGCCTCGTCCGGCAGGCCGGCGTCCGTCACGAGCGTGTCGATCCGCTCCAGCGAGGCGAACGAACTCAGGCCCACCTTGCCCCACTTGGTGTGGTCGGCGACCACGACCACGCGGCGGGCCGACTGCACGAGCCGCCGGTTCGTCTCGGCCTCCGCGAGGTTCGGCGTCGACAGGCCGGCCTCGACCGATATGCCGTGCACGCCGAGGAACAACAGGTCGAAGTGGAGCGCCGCGATGGCCTGGTCGGCCACCGGCCCCACCAGCGAGTCGGAGGGCGTGCGCACCCCGCCCGTCAGCACGACCGTGGCCGCGCCCTGCCGCGGGCCGGAGGTGCGCTGCGCCGCGTGGAACACGTCGGCGACCCGCACCGAGTTGGTGACCACCGTGAGGTCCGGGACGTCCAGCAGCTGGTGCGCGAGCGCGAAGGTCGTCGTACCGCCCGACAGGGCGATCGCCGCGCCGGGCGCGACCAGCTTGGCCGCGGCGCGCGCGATGTCCTCCTTGGCGGTCAGCTCCAGGCCGGACTTGGCCTCGAAGCCGGGTTCGTGCGTGCTCGCCTCGACCACCGGGACCGCGCCGCCGTGCACCTTCTCCAGCACGCCCTGGCGGGCCAGCGCGTCGAGGTCGCGGCGGACGGTCATGTCCGACACGCCGAGCTTGCGGGTCAGCTCGTTGACCCGGACACCGCCCCGGCGGCGGACCTCGTCGAGGATCAGGGATCGCCGCTGCTCCGCGAGGAGGTTCTGATTCTCGCTCACGTACGCTCCGGTCCTTTCGCCTCAATGCCGTCCGACACACCCTGCACCGGCTCCGACTGGGACATTCTTCCTGGCTCCGGTGCGAGGACGTCCCATCCTCGCATGTCGCGAAGCGGAGAGCGTCACTGCGCCCGCTCGTCGCGCACATGCCACAGTCGGCTCGTCTCCGCGCTCCGCTTCATCACGGATCGGGGAGATTCCGTGACAGGAGGTGTGGGGCGCCGCGGAAGTGGAGATCCTTGTGCCCGCACGGACGGAGCAGACGGCGTGTCACGGGGGAAGTGCGAATCAGTGGAACGTGCGCAGGAACAGGCCTCGACCGGCGGACCGGACGGTCCCGCGGCGCGGCCCGGCGAGCCCGCGACCGCCCTGGAACTCCTGGTCCACGGCGTGGGCGGCACTACGCCGCAGGAGATGCTGAACGACCCGCGGACGGTGCGGATCACCGGCGACCACACCGCGGCGGTCTTCCGGCGCGCCGACGACGTCGACGCCGAGCGCAGCCCGGACGACCGCCGCCGTGACGGACCGGTGCCCGAGGCCTACGTCTGGTGCAACCTCACCTCCGGCAACGGCACCCGCGCCCTGTGGCTGCTGCTCCTGCCGTTCATGGTCGTCAACCTCGCCCACTGGATGCGCCCCACCGCCCACGGCCGCCGCCGCACCGTGCGCCTGTACGGCCTTCTGGTGCGGCTCGCGGGGCTCACACTGACGGTGCTGCTCGTCGCCGCGGCCTGCGAGGTCGCGCTCGACCTGGCGGCCTGGCAGTGCGCGGGCACCGCGGCGTGCGCGGACCGCCACTCCTGGCTGGGCTTCCTCTCGCCCACCGTCTCGGACGGCGGCTGGTGGAGCGCCCCCGGCCGCAGGCTCGCCCTCGCCGCCGTCGTGCCCACCGCCCTGACCGTCCTGCTCTGGTACCTGTCCCGCCGCACGTGGAGCGACTACGAGTCCCAGCAGCCCGTCGAGCGTGCCCCCGAGCCCGAGGCGGAGGGCGGCCCGACCGCACTCGGCCGGCCCGGATTCTGGTACGGGCGCCGACTGGTGGCCCGGTTGCGTGCCGCACACACCGCCGCGGGCCTGATCACGGTTGCCGCCGCGGTCGGCAGCGCCGCCGCCCGCCACGACCGGCGCCCCGGCGGCCCGGCCGTACTCGACACCCTGGGGCTGGTGCTCGAATCGGCTCTCGCCGTCTGCGCCGTCGCCGTGGTGTGGGTGGTCTGCCGCCGCGGCCGCAGCGAGAAGCGCCTGGACCGCACCCTCGACGGACGTTTCGTACGGCGCCTGCCGCTGGCCGCACTCGTCCTGCTCGCCCTCGCCGTGCTGTACGCCGGGTGGGAGCGCCCGGGGTGGACGTCGGAAGGCCGGCTGCCCGGTGACACGACCTTCGGTGCGATCGCCCTGGTGCAGGGCCTGCTGGTGATCGTCCTCGGCGTCGTGGCGTACGTCCTGCACCGCACCGACCCCGACCGGCGGGCGGTGCTGCGGGGCCTGGGCGGACCCGCCGTGGCGATGCTGGCCTGCGCCCTGGGCGGAGTGATGTCCGGTGGTGTGTCCCAGCGCGTGTCCGACTGGCTGGACGGCACCGGGGCGTCGATCGACGGCCCGCCGGTGCTGCTGACCTGGCAGGCGTCCGTGATACCGCCGCTGCTCGTCGTACTGCTCGGGCTCTTCGGCTGGCTGGCCCACCGCGCCTGGCAGCTCGCCCGCGCCGAGCGCGTCGCGGTGGCACTCGACTACCCGGACGAGGCCCAGGACCGCGCCCGCACCCGGCGTATCGCCTACACCCGCGCGATGGCCTCCCTCACCGACCGGGGACCCCGCGTCGTCGCCGTCACCTCCGGCGTCACCCTGCTGCTCGGCGCCGGAGCCCTCGTGGGCGCCCTCGCCACCGACGAGACCCCGGGCGAGGCCGCGCAGGGCACCTACCCCGTCGTCCACGGCGCCGCCGAGACCGCACAGGCCCTCGGCTCCTGGATGATCGGCCTCGGCTTCATACTCTTCGTCACCTGGGGCCGACGCGCCTACAAGGACGCCGCCGCCCGCCGCACCATCGGCATCCTGTGGGACGTCGGCACCTTCTGGCCCCGCGCCTCCCACCCCTTCGCCCCGCCCTGCTACGCCGAGCGCGCGGTGCCCGACCTGACCTGGCGGATGGCGACCTGGACGCGTGCCACCGGCGGACGGCTGGTCATCTCCGGGCACTCGCAGGGCAGCGTGCTCGCCGCCGCCGCGGCCTGGCAACTCGCCCCGTCCGCCCGCAAACGGGTCGCGCTGCTGACCTACGGTTCCCCGCTGGAACGCCTCTACGGCCGCTGGTTCCCGGCGCACTTCGGGCCGGCCGCGCTCGCTTCCCTGCACCGGGACGTCGACTGCTGGCGCAACCTCTACCGGCTCACCGACCCCATCGGAGGCCCGATGCGCCTGCCCGGCGCACAGGTCGACCACGCCCCCCTGATGGACCCCCTCGCCTACGGCCGCACCGCGCTCCTGCCGCTGCCCGCGCCGATCCTCGGCCACTCCGACTACCAGGCCGACCCGGTCTTCGCCGAGGAACGCCGCAAGCTGCTGGCCCGACTGCGGCCGACGGCCCCGGATGTCCCCGAAGGGGAGGCTCCGGCGGGACCGGAGGCGCCGGAGGTGCCTTCGCCACGGCACGAGCCCGAGCCGCCCGCCGCATAGGCGGGCGCCTCCTCAGAGCACCTCGGGGAGGTCCTCGGTGTAGAGCAGCGTCAGGTCGTCCGTGCTCGGCTCCGGAAGCTGGGCGACCCGGCTCGCGTGCCGCTCGACCATGGCCTCGAAGGTCTGCCGTGCGGTACGGCCGTTGCCGAACGCCGGGCCCTTGGGGAGCACCGTGAAGTACTTCCGCAGGCCGTCCGCCGCTCCCGGTGCCAGCCGGTACTCGTGCTCCTCGGCCTGCTGCTCCACGATCCGCAGCAGGTCCTCGGGGCCGTAGTCGCTGAAGGTGATGGTCCGCGAGAAGCGGGACGCCACACCCGGGTTGACGGACAGGAAGCGCTCCATCTCGGCCGTGTAGCCCGCGACGATCACCACGACGGCGTCCCGGTGATCCTCCATCAGCTTCACCAGCGTGTCGATGGCCTCCTTGCCGAAGTCGCGGCCCGCGTCCTGCGGGGACAGCGCGTACGCCTCGTCGATGAACAGCACACCGCCGCGCGCCTTCTCGAAGGCCTCCTGGGTGCGGATCGCCGTCGAGCCGATGTGCTCACCGACCAGGTCGACCCGGGACACTTCCACCAGGTGGCCCTTCTCCAGCACGCCGAGGGAGGCGAGGATCTCGCCGTAGAGCCGCGCGACCGTCGTCTTGCCGGTGCCGGGGGAGCCGGTGAAGACCAGGTGCCGCTTGACCGAGGCCGCCTTCAGGCCGGCCTGTTGCCGGCGCCGGCCGACCTCGATCATGTCGGTGAGGGCGCGCACCTCGCGCTTGACGCTCTCCAGGCCCACCAGCGCGTCGAGTTCACCGAGGACGTCCTTGGAGGAGCGGGCCGGTTCCTCGGGCTCGACGGCCGGTGCCGGGGGCTCCGGTTCGGCGCGGGGCACCGGGACTCCGCCCAGCAGACCGGGGGAGTGGTTCACCGTCTGCACGGCCGTCTCGGGCGCGGCGGGCGCACGCAGCCCCGCGCTCTCGTCGCTCGTGCAGTCCTCCATGAGCGGGCTCGCTTTAGAGGCCGCGTCCGCGCCGCTGTCCGCGAACTCGTAGCCCCCGCGCGCGCACCGCTCCGTGCGGCACTTCCGCAGCGTCGTACGGCTGCCGTCGATCACATGGAAGCCGTAGCCGCCGCTGCCCGTGACCCGGCAGCACAGGAAGCTGCCCCGGCCGCCGGCCGAGACGTAGACACCGGCCTCGGCGGGGGAGTCGATCGTGCAGCGCTCCACGGTGGGGTCGGCGCCCTTGGTGACGATCACGCCGGTCTGGGTGCCGTCCACCGTGCAGTTGTTCAGCGTGCCGCCGCTGCCGTGGTCGCGGAACCAGGCGCCCGTCGCCGCGTCCCGGATCCGGCAGTCGTCGAGCTGCGCGGTCGCGCCGTCGCTCACCGACACGGCCGTGTTGCGCACCTGCGACAGGTCGGTGTCGACGACGTCGGCGCGCGAGCCGCGGTCGAGCACGAACAGCGCGTCCGGCACGTCGTGCACCCGGCACGAGTCCAGGACGGCGGTGGCGCCGTCGCTGACCCACACCGCCGGGTAGTCGCCCGTGCTGTCGAAGATCTCGCACTGGTTGGCGTCGACGCGGGTGCCCGGGTCCCACACCGACAGGCCGTTGCGCCCGAACTGCCGCACGGTGGTGCGCGTGAGCGTCAGGACGGAACGGGAACGCAGGTCGACCGCGTTCTCCGGGATGTCGTGGATGCGGCAGTCGGCGAGCGTCAGCACGGCGTCCGTGTCGAGCGTGACCCCGTCGGCCGTGGTGCGGTGCACGTCGCAGTCGGTGAGGTGCGCGGTGGCGCGGCCGGTGATCTGCACACCGCTGCCCCGGACTTCGTAGATCTCGCAGCCCACCGCCTCCAGCGCGGAGTTCTCCCCGGTCGCCGACAGGCCCGAGCCCGAGGTGTGGTGCACCCGGCAGCGCTCCAGGCGGGGATGGGCACCGCCGCGCACGGCGACGCCCGCCTGGCCGGCCGCGACGACCTCGCACTCCTCGAACACCCCGCCCGCGCCGTCGAGTACGGCGATGCCGATGCCCGCCGGGTTGTCGACCGCGCAGCGCCGCACCGTGGGCCGGGCGCTGCCGCGGACCTCGATGCCGGCCGCCGACCGCGTCACGACCCGCACGTCCCGCAGCTCCGGGGTGCCCTCCTCCACCAGCACGGCGGGGGCGGCAGCATCCTGGCCCTCCACGTGCAGGTCGTGCACCACCGCAGAGGCGCGCACGGTCAGCGGCACACCGTCCACGGGCGCGATGCGCACCGAGCCGGGGGAGCCCTCGGGACCGCGCAGGGTCACCGCGCGGTGCAGGACGAGGTTTTCCCGGTAGGTGCCGGGCGCGACGGTGAGGACGTCCCCGTCGGCCGCGGCCTCCAGGGCGGCGGCGAGCGATGCGTACTCACCCGTGCGGCGCCGCCACCGCGACGTGCCGGTGTGCGTCACCTGGACCGTGCCCTGTGCCATGGTGTAGCTGTGCCCCCACCTCGGTCGTACTGATGGCTCGTCCGCCGTCGGGGCGCTCCACTCCGGGGTCGCGACCGCGGCCGAGCCCGCCCTTTTGGGCCTGGGCGCGCACGCGGCATCGACACCGGCGCGTCCCTGAGGCTCGCTCGCGCGCGGGTTGTGCCGAACGGTTCGGCCGGACCACCGTAGCGTGCGCGCGCGTGGTGGGTTGACCAGAGTCGGAAGGCGGTCAGCTGCCGGTGCCCGTCCTGCCCCAGTCCGGGCCCGCCTTGTCCCATGCATGGTCCCAACGGGCGTACCGGCGGCGGACCATGCGCCAGACGATCAGCCGTCTGCCGCCCTCGATGAGACCGCCCGCCGCCAGGGCGGCGCCGAAGCCGGCGAGGACCGCGTGCGTCGAGGCCGTCGCGGAGTCGAGCGGGCGGGCCACCATCCGGCCGTGCCGGTCGGTCCAGATCCGGAACGTGTCGCCCTGCTGCGGGTTCTTGAGGCTCGCCAGCACCGGGCCCTGATGCGGGGTGCCGTCCGGCGCGGTCCAGTCGGCGAGGACGCGGTTGCGCAGATCCCGGCCCGACGAGGTCTCGGGGTCGGAGTCCAGCGGGGAGCGGTCCAGCTTGCGGACCACCGTGGCCGTCACCAGATGCCGCGCCTCGTGCTGTGACCGGACGGAACGCTGCAGCGCGTCCTGAGCCGTGTCCCCGACGAGCGAGCCGACCACCGGGGCGGCCAGCAGGATCAGCAGCAGGGCGGCCAGCGCCACCCAGGCCTCGGCCAGGTCGGTCGCGCGGCACAGCGGATTGCGCCGCCAGCGCCAGAGCCCCCTGATCGCTCGCACCGCCTGCACCCCCTTCCCGCTCCGTGATACTCCCCGGCGGAGCCGTCCACGCGCGGACCCGGCGAAGAGGGAGCCACATCACCTCTCCCCGGGGCCTCTCACGAATTTCTCACACAAGCCCAACGCCCGGGCCCGCGGCACGGTTCCCGCCCCGCTCGCAGAGCTATTCGACGATCCTGACCGGGTCCCCGACCCGGATCGTGCCGCGGGACAGCGGCACCAGGTTCTGCCCGAAGACCAGCTTGCCGTCGAGGCGGCGGTGCCGTCCGAGGCTGTACAGGGGCTCGCGGCCGCGCTCGCCGGTGTCCTGGTCGGTGGTGGTCACCACGCACCGGCCACAGGTCTTGGCCACGCGGAAGGGCACGTCGCCGATGGTGAGGCGCGACCAGTCGTCCTCGGCCCAGGCGGGGGCGCCCGCCACGACCACGTTGGGCCGGAAGCGGTTCATGGGCAGCGGGCCCTCACCGGCGTACTCGCCCTGCGCGATCAGGGAGTTGAGGGCGTCGAGCGAGGCCGTCGTGGTGAGCAGCAGCGGAAAGCCGTCGGCGAAGGAGACGGTCTCACCGGGCCGCGCGTACTCCGCGGCGACGGGCCGGCGCGTGGCCGGATCGTCCATGTACGCCAGTCGCACGGCGGTGCCGAGGCAGGAGCTGAACCAGGCGTGCGTGGCCTCGTCCTCGGCCTCGACCGCCTCGACCATGTCGCGGAAGATCTCCACCGGCACGAGGACGGACGGACGGGGGACGGGCACCGTCAGCGGTGGCATGCCGGGCGCCGACAGACGCACGGCGCCACCGGGCCGAGGCTCGGCGGCGACGAGTGCGAGGCGCGGCAGCAGGCGTTGCGTGACGACCTTTCCCCCGTCGTCGATCAGCACCCAGCGCCGGTCTCCGGCCAGCCCCCAGGGCTCCACGGCGGCCTCCCGGGGCGCGATGCCCCGGACCGCCTTGACCGGATGAACGTGGATCGAGTGCAGGTGAGCGTTCCCCATGGGGCCATCGTGCCAGCCGGCACCGACAGCTCCCGGAGGTCGGCTCAGTACCCGCGGTACTGCTGGTTGTTGTACGGGTCCTGATAGGGAGCCGGGGCCGGCCGGGGAGCGGCGGGTCGCATCGCCTCGTAGCCCGCGGGGGCCGCCGGACGCGGCTGCTGCGGACCGGGGTAGCCGCGCGGAGCGGTGGCCTGCTGCGGGATGTACGCCGCGGGCGCCTGTTGCAGCGGTGCGGGCTGCTGCGCCTGCGGATAGCCGTAGGCGGGCTGGGAGGGCGCGGCCGGAAGGGCGGGCAGCGCCGAGGGAAGTGCGGGCAGGTGGCTGCCCGGCATGTCGTACTGAGCGGGGACCCGGATCGGGGCGATCTGCGGGGTGCCCCGCTCGGCGACGAGCCTGTCGTAGATCGGGGTGTCCGGGAAGGAGGCGGAGTAGTAGCCGCCGCCATAGGTGGAGCGGGGGGAGGTCATGGCACATAAGTTAAGCCCACGATGTGCTGGTTGGGGAGACCGATAAGAGGGTTGTTTTCCGTGTCCGCAGTGACCCGGGATCCCCAATGCGAGCGAACTCGGCAAAAAGGGGCGCCGAACGAGGCTCTGATCGTGTAAAGGCCGAGTTCCGGGCGGGTTACCAGCGGTTGGCCGTGGTCTTCCGCGCGGTCGCGCATGGGACTTCGTCGCGGCAACGAATAGGTTGTGCGCACGGAACTCGATGAACCGCCGGGACGTGCCTGGCGCGGTGACTCGCAATGGGGGCGGACATGCACATGCTGAAAGGTTCAAACACGCCGGTGCCCACCGCGGCGCTGCGGGTGGAATTGGGATGGCGAACCGGACCCGGAGTGCCCGACGCCGACGCCTCCGCCCTGCTGTTGGTGAGCGGCAAGGTCCGCTCCGACGCGGACCTCGTCTTCTACAACCAGCCCGCGCACTCCTCCGGTGCCGTCCGGCACGAGGGCAAGCGCGACGCCGGCGGCCGGGTGACCGACACCCTCCTCGTCGACCTCGCGCGCGTGGAGCCCGAGATCGAGACACTGGTCCTCGCCGCCTCCTCCGACGGCGGCGCGTTCGGACAGGTCCCCGACCTGTACATCGAAGTCCAGGATGCGGCCCAGGGCGCGCCGGTGGCACGTTTCGACAACCCGGGCGCCACGACTGAAACCGCTCTCGTGCTGGGCGAGTTCTACCGCCGCCAGGGTTCCTGGAAGTTCCGCGCCGTCGGTCAGGGCTACAGCAGCGGCCTCGAAGGGCTGGCCACGGACTACGGCATCACGGTGGACGAACCCCAGCAGGCGGCACCTGCACCTGCACCGGTCGCGGCTCCGGCGCCTCCCGCCGCCCCGCCGCCCGCCGCGTACACGCCCCCGCCGCCCGCCGCGTACACGCCCCCGCCGATGCCCCAGTCCGCGCCGCCGCCCCCGCCCGCCGCGCCGCCCGCGCCCGTCCGCCTCACCAAGGTGACGCTCACCAAGGCGTCCCCCTCCGTCTCCCTCACCAAGCAGGGCGGCACATCCGGTGCCCTGCACGTGAACCTCAACTGGGAGATGCGCAAGCAGTTCTCGGGGTGGAGCAGCAAGTTCGGGCGCCCGACGGCGATGCACTCCGACCTCGACCTCGACCTGTGCGCGCTGTACGAACTCGACGACGGCAGCAAGGGCGTCGTCCAGGCCCTCGGCAACAGCTTCGGGGCGCTGCACCAGCCTCCGTACATCCACCTCGACGGCGACGACCGCACCGGAGCCGTGTCGAGGGGTGAGAACCTCACCGTCAACCTCGACCACAAGAACGCCTTCCGGCGCATCCTGGTCTTCGTCACCATCTACGAGGGCGCCCGCTCGTTCGCCGACCTGCACGCCTCGGTCACGCTCCGGCTGCAGCACGGCGCGCCGATCGAGTTCTCCCTCGACGAGTGCACGGTCCCCTCCCTGGTGTGCGCGCTCGCCCTGATCACCAATACCGGCGGCGACCTGATCGTCCAGAGGGAGGCCCGCTACCTGGTACCCGACCGCGGGGTGAGCCCGCAGCGGACCGTCGACCACGCCTACGGGTGGGGCATGAACTGGACCCCTGGCAGGAAGTGACTTGCCAAGGCCGTCAGCCCTCGTCGGGCACGGCGTCCGGGCGCGCGTAGGTGCGGCCCTTCCAGGCCGCACCCCGCCCCCGGTGGTGCTGCACCGCGGAATCCACCGTCATGAGCAGATAGAGGAACGCGGTGAACGGCAGCAGAGGGGCGAGCCACAGCGGCTGCCGGTAGTAGCGGAGCATCGGGAGGTACGTCCCCGCCATGATCAGCCACGCGAGACCCCCGAGCACCGCGGCCGGCGCACGGCCGGTGGCGAGGCCCGCCAGGACCGCCACCGGCGGGACCAGATACACCAGCGCCAGCCCGGCGACCGTACCGGTCAGCAGCAGGACGTTGTGCCGGAGCTGGGCGTAGGCGCTGCGCGACACCATGCGCCACAGGTCGTGCAGCCGTGGATACGGTCGCACGCTGTCCACCCGCTCGGCGAGCCCCAGCCAGACGCGCCCGCCACCGTGTTTGACGGCCCGGGCGAGCGCCACGTCGTCGATCACGGCGTGCCGGATCGCGTCCGGGATCCGCGCCCGCTCGACGGCCTCCGCCCGCAGCAGGACACATCCCCCGGCCGCGGCCGCCGTCCGCCCCGGCCCGGCGATCCGGCGGAAGGGGTAGAGCTGCGCGAAGAAGTAGACGAACGCCGGCACGACGAGCCGTTCCCAGACGCTCGCCACCCGCAGCCGGGCCATCTGGGAGACGACGTCGAACCCACCGGAACGGGCCGCCGCCACCAGCTCGCGCAGACTGTCCGGCGCGTGCGCGATGTCGGCGTCCGTGAGGAGGAGGTACTCGGGCTCACGCGCGCGTGCCAGTGCGATGCCGTGCCGCACCGCCCACAGCTTGCCGGCCCAGCCGGCCGGGGGCTCGCCCGGCGAACCCACGGTCAGCGGCAGCCCGCCGTGCCGGCGCGCCAGCTCACGCGCCAGATCACCGGTGCCGTCCGAACTGCCGTCGTCGACGAGGAAGACCTCCGCCCGCCCCGGATAGTCCTGCGCGAGCAGCGACGGCAGCGCGGCGGGCAGCACGGCCGCCTCGTCACGGGCGGGGACGACGACGCACACGGACGGCCACGCCCCGGGCTCCGCGCGTGAAGGCAGCCGCACATCGGTGCGCCAGAAGAAGCCCTGACAGAGCAGCAGCCACAGCCAGGCGAGCAGTGATCCAGCGGCAGTCCACACAACAGCGCTCACGCGCGCAGTCTGCACCACCCGGACTGTCCGGGACGGCTCATCGTCTATCGTGATCGGGTGAAGATCGCGCTCATGGACTCCGGAATCGGTCTGCTGGCGGCCACCGCCGCGGTTCGGCGGCTGCGCCCCGACGCCGATCTCGTGCTCTCCCTGGACCCCGACGGCATGCCCTGGGGCCCGCGTACCTCGCAGGACCTCACCGAGCGCGCCCTGGCCGTCGCCGAGGCCGCCGCCGCGCGCCGCCCCGGGGCCCTGATCGTCGGCTGCAACACCGCGACCGTGCACGCCCTCACCGCCCTGCGCGCCCGCCTCGAACCGGACATCCCGGTCATCGGCACAGTTCCCGCGATCAAGCCGGCCGCGGCCGGCGGCGGGCACCTCGCCATCTGGGCCACCCCCGCCACCACCGGCAGCCCCTATCAGCAGGGCCTGATCCGGGATTTCGCCGGCGGTGTGCCCGTCACCGAGGTGCCGTGCTGGGGTCTCGCCGAGGCCGTGGAGCACGCGGACGAGGCGGCGATCGAGGCGGCGGTGTCCGCGGCCGCCGCCCTCACCCCGGACGACGTGACCACCGTCGTCCTCGGCTGCACCCACTACGAGCTGGTCGCCGAGCGCATCCGGACCGCCGTCCAGCGCCCCGACCGTGCGCCCCTCGTGCTGCACGGCTCCGCGGGAGCCGTGGCCGCCCAGGCCCTGCGCCGGCTCGGCGAGCAGCCCGCGCCGGGAGCCACCCCGCACGGCACGCTCACCGTGCTGCTCAGCGGACGCGAGGGCACGCTGCCCGCCCCTGCCCTGGCGTACGCCGAAGGGCGTCTGCTGCAGGCGGTCACGCCCGCCCGCTGACCGCAACCCGTCACCGACGGTCACCCGCCGACCGGATCGGTGTGACGCCCACCCGGCGCAGTCACGCTCCGCCACGGGGTACCCGCGGAGCGAATCCTGAGTACCCTCAAGGCATGAGGGACCACCGCCACGGCGAGAACGCTCCACACCCGCACACGGATGTGTGGACCGGCCGTGCCACGAACCGGGTGCAGTGGCTGCTGGCGCTCGTGGGCGCCGCCTGCATGGCGCTCGGCATCGGGCTCGCCGTCGACTCCGCGTGGACGTCCGGCATCGCCCCGCTGGTCATGGCCGTCGTCGGGTGCATCGCCGCCGGACTGCTGGTCCTCTTCGGAACGCTCGCGTTCGTGCACGTCGCCCTGCGGGTCGACGAGGAGCACCTCGAGGTGCGCTGCGGCCACATCGGCGTTCCCCGCCGCCGTATCCCGCTCTCCAGCGTGGTCGGCGCCACGTACATCTCCCATGTCACCCCCCGCCACTGGGGTGGCTGGGGCTACCGCTGGCGGCCCGAGAAGGGCACCGCGGTGGTGGTGCGACGCGGTGAAGGTGTCGAGCTGGAGCTGTGGGACGGGCACACCTTCACGATCACCGTGGACGACGCGGAGGCGGCCGTACGGGTGATCGAGGCGCGGCTGCGGCCCACAAGGCCGGGCGCTCCCGCGCACTGAATCACCGGCTGTTCATCACCGCCTGTGATCGACGCCGGTGATCACTGGCTGTGATCACCGGCTGGCCCGTGGCCCGTGGCCTGTGGCCTGTGGCCGGGCACCGGGCATCCGACCGGTCACCGCGCCACAGTGCGCCCCGCGCCGCGTGCCCGCGGGTCCGGAGTGCGGCCCGCCGGTTCGTCGGCGAGGGGGCGTGCTGTGGCCACCCCCGCCAGCAGGCCCGCCCCCACCGACACCGCCGTGAAGCTCAGTGCGTTGCCGATGGCGGCGATGGCGGCGAGCGCGGTCAGGGTCGCGCCCGCGGTGAGCGCCACCGGGGTCGGGCGCGGGCCGCGCCACAGCGCGTACAGGACCCAGCCGAACGCCGCCGCCAGCAGGGCCACCCCGACGATCCCCTGTTCCGCCGCCTGTTGCAGGGGCGCCGAGTGCGGCTTGCCGTCGGACAGCAGCGACTGGGCGGACGTCGCGCTCAGTTCCCCGAACCGGCCCGGGCCCGCCCCCAGCGCGGTGTCGTCGCCGAGCAGACGCCATGCGTCGTGCCACAACTGCACCCGGTGCGGCGTCAGCCGCCCCTCCAGAGCCGCCACGAGCCCGCCCGGTACGGCCCGCGCGGCGACCGCCCAGATCAGACCGGTCACCAGGGCGGCGACCGCGGCCAGTGCGGCCATGGCGGCGCCGCGATGACGGGTGCGGCCTGCGGTCAGCGAGCACACCAGCACCGCGAGACAGGCCACGAGGCCGCTGGTCGAGCCGAGCAGGGCCGCCAGTAGCGCGGTCCCCGCGGCCAGCAGGCGCAGGGCGAGGCGAACGGCCGCAACCGGCGCGGCCCAGGCCGCACAGCACGCGGCCCCGGCCGACAACGTCAGTACGGCCGCGGTGGCTCCGGCATGCCCGAGAGGCGCGGCGATCTGCGGGCCCGGAGCCAGGTGCGGAACGGCCACGGTCAGGGCGATGCCCGCCAGCGCCCCGGCGAAGGGCGCGCCGACCGGCAGCAGCGCCCCGCCGATCCGCCCGGCGGCGTACCCGGCGGCCACCGCCAGCACCGCCAGGAGAACCCCCTCCGGCCTGCCCTCGTGCACGGCCGCCGTGATCAGGGACCAAGCGGCGCACGCGCCCAGCACCACGACCCCCGCAGCGTCAGAAACGATTCGTCTCTCGCCGTCCGCGTCCGATCCGGACGCGGACGTCATCCCGCTGGAACCCACCCCGCCCGCCCCCCCCGGCGCACCCAAAGCCCCCGACCTGTGAAGACCCCGGCCGCACCGGCCGCCACGGGCCGTACGACTGAGGCTTGGCACACCGTAACGGCTTGTGGACGGTTTGAGGATGTGTCGTGACGAAAGGAACAGGACGTCCGTCACGCCCACCGCGCTGTCGGCCCCAAGGTCACGCGCCTTACACTCCGGGAGTGACCGTCACCGCAACGTCCGCCGGCGAATCGGACCAGCTGGAGCCGCGGATCGCGCCCGTGGCGCGGACGTGGGCCCGGCGGCTCGTACGTCTCGTCCCGGCCGCCGCAGCCGCGCTCTGCGGCCTGCTCCTCTATGTCTCCTTCCCGCCCCGCACGCTGTGGTGGCTGGCCCTGCCGGCCTTCGCCGTCTTCGGCTGGGTGCTGCGCGGCCGCGGCTGGAAGGCGGCACTCGGGCTCGGCTACCTCTTCGGCCTCGGCTTCCTGCTGCCGCTGCTGGTGTGGACCGGAGTGGAGGTGGGACCGGGGCCCTGGCTCGCCCTGGTGGCGATCGAGGCTCTCTTCGTCGCCGCGGTCGGCGCCGGGGTCGCGGCCGTGTCGAAGCTGCCCGGCTGGCCGGTGTGGGCGGCAGCCGTGTGGATCGCCGGCGAGGCGGCACGCGCGCGTGCACCCTTCAACGGCTTCCCCTGGGGAAAGATCGCGTTCGGCCAGGCGGACGGTGTGTTCCTGCCGCTCGCCGCGGTGGGCGGCACCCCGGTGCTCGGCTTCGCGGTCGTCCTGTGCGGCTTCGGGATGTACGAGGTCGTCCGGCTCGCCGTGCGGTGGCGGCGGACCGGTGAGGTCCGGCGCGGCGCGGCGGCCATGGGCCTGCTGAGCCTCGCCGCCCCCGTCGTGGGCGCCGTCGCGGCCCGGCCGCTGGTCAGCGACACGGCCGAGGACGGCCGTGCCACCGTCGCGGTGATCCAGGGCAACGTGCCCCGCGCCGGCCTCGACTTCAACTCCCAGCGCCGGGCCGTACTCGACTACCACGCGCGCGAGACCGAGCGGCTGGCCGCCGAGGTCAAGGCCGGCAAGGTCGCGCGGCCCGACTTCGTGCTGTGGCCGGAGAACTCCTCCGACATCGATCCCTTCGCCAACCCCGACGCCCGCGCCGTCATCGACACGGCCGCCGAGTCCATCGGCGCGCCCATCTCGGTCGGCGGCGTCGTCGAACGGGACGGCAAGCTGTACAACGAGCAGATTCTGTGGGACCCGGCGAAGGGTCCCGTCGACACCTACGACAAGCGCCAGATCCAGCCCTTCGGCGAGTACCTGCCGCTGCGCTCGCTCATCGGCGCGATCAACGAGAACTGGACGGCGATGGTCCGCCAGGACTTCAGCCGGGGCACCAAGCCGGGCGTGTTCACCATGGACGGCGCCAAGGTCGGCCTCGTCACCTGCTACGAGGCCGCCTTCGACTGGACCGTGCGCTCCGAGGTCACCGACGGCGCCCAGCTGATCTCCGTGCCCAGCAACAACGCCACCTTCGACCGCAGCGAGATGACCTACCAGCAGCTCGCCATGTCCCGCGTGCGGGCGGTCGAGCACAGCCGGACCGTGACGGTGCCGGTGACCAGCGGAGTCAGCGCGATCATCATGCCGGACGGCAGGATCACCCAGAAGACCGGCATGTTCGTGGCCGACTCCCTGGTGCAGAAGGTGCCGCTGCGGTCCTCGCAGACCCCCGCCACCCGACTCGGCATCCTGCCGGAGATCGCCCTCGTGCTGGTCGCGGCCGGCGGACTCGGCTGGGCCGTCGGCGCCGGGCTGCGCGGACGACGCGCCGGTGACGCGCAGCCGTAAGCCGTCCGCACGCAGCCTGAATCGCGCCAGGGCGCCGGAAGCGGCCCATTAGGGTCGACGGCATGGCTACTCCCGACTTCATCCGCACGCTCCGTGCCTCGGCCGGTCATCAGCTGCTCTGGCTCCCCGGGGTCACCGCCCTCGTCTTCGACGACGCGGGCAGAATGCTGCTCAACCGCCGCGCCGACAGCGGCAGGTGGTCCGTGCTCGGCGGCATCCCGGACCCGGGGGAGCAGCCCGCGGCCTGCGCGGTGCGGGAGGTCTACGAGGAGACGGCCGTACGGTGCGTCGCCGAACGGGTCGTCCTCGTCGAGGCCCTGCGGCCCGTCACGTACGAGAACGGCGACACCTGCCAGTACATGGACATCACCTTCCGCTGCCGTGCCGTCGGCGGTGAGGCGAAGGTCAACGACGACGAGTCGCTGGACGTGGCCTGGTTCGACGTCGACGCGCTGCCCGAGCTCAACGAGTTCGGCCTGCTCCGGATCAAGCAGGCCCTGTCGAACGACCCCACATGGTTCGACCCCACTGCCTCCGGTTGAACTATGGGGCGTGACCACATGGGGTGGGGTAGGGGCGCTGCCTAGGGTCGAACCATGACCGCGCCCCGTGCCCTCCCGGCCCCCCACGCCTCCCCGCTCGACCTGGGCGGCCGCACCGCACTCGTCACCGGCGCCGCCGGTGGCATCGGCCGTGCCTGTGCGCTGCGGCTCGCTGCCGCCGGGGCCAAGGTCAGAGCCGTCGACCGGGACGCCTCGGGCCTGGAGGCACTGGCCGACCAGGGGCGCGGCCTCGCCGGCACGGTGGAGCCGCACGTCCTCGACCTCACCGACCTGGACGCCGCCGAACTCGCCGCCGCGGGCACCGACGTCCTCGTCAACAACGCCGGACTCCAACTGGTGCGCCCCATCGAGGAATTCCCGCCCGAGGTGTTCCACACGGTGCTCACCGTGATGCTGGAGGCACCGTTCCGGCTCATCCGCGGGGCCCTGCCCCACATGTACGGGCAGGGGTGGGGCCGCGTCGTGAACGTGTCGTCCGTCCACGGGCTTCGCGCCTCTGCCTACAAGTCCGCCTATGTGGCCGCCAAACACGGTCTGGAGGGACTGTCCAAGACCACCGCCCTCGAAGGCGCTCCCCACGGTGTCACCTCGAACTGTGTGAACCCCGCCTATGTGCGCACCCCCCTGGTCGAGAAGCAGCTCACCGACCAGGCGCAGGCGCACGGCATCCCCGAGGAGCGGGTGCTGTCCGAGGTGCTGCTGCAGGACAGCGCCGTCAAACGGCTGATCGAGCCGGAGGAGGTCGCCGAGGCGGTGGTCTACCTGTGCAGTCCGCAGGCCTCCTTCGTGACCGGTACCTCGCTCGTGCTCGACGGTGGCTGGACCGCCCACTGAGCAGCCGCTTCCGACCGCCCGGGGGAGTTGTCCACAGGGCTGACGGGAGCGGCCGGTCATGGTGAATCCTGTGAGCATGTCCAGCGATCACGTGCAGTCCGCCGAAATGCCGTTCCTCGAGCTCCTGGCCCGGGGCGCGTCGGCCGACGCCTATGAGCAGCCGGAGCTGCTCGCGCGTGCCGAAGGGCGCCCGGCGGAATGGATCGCCGCGCTCCGGCAGGCCAAGCCGCTCGCCCTGCGCGTGCGCGCCGAGCTGGAGGGGCGACGCCGGCGCGAGGCCGAGCTGTCCGCGCTGTTCGAGACCGCCCACGACCTCGCCGGGCTGCGCGACCTCGACGCCGTACTCCAGGCGATCGTGCAGCGCGCCCGCTCGCTGCTGGGCACCGACGTCGCCTACCTCAGCCTGAACGACACCGAGCGCGGCGACACCTACATGCGGGTCACCGAGGGTTCCGTCGCGGCCCGGTTCCAGCAGCTGCGGCTCGGCATGGGTGAGGGTCTGGGCGGCCTGGTCGCCCAGACCGCGCGCCCCTATGTCACCGACGACTACTTCAAGGACGACCGCTTCCAGCACACGCTCACCATCGACGCGGGCGTGCGGGACGAGGGGCTGGTGGCCATCCTCGGTGTGCCGCTGACGCTCGGGCACCACGTCATCGGCGTGCTGTTCGCCGCGGACCGCCGCGCCCGGGTCTTCGAGCGGGAGCAGATCGCCCTGCTCGGCTCCTTCGCCGCCCTCGCCGCGGCCGCCATCGACACCGCCAACCTGCTCGCCGAGACCCGGTCGGCCCTCGCCGGCCTGGAGCGGGCGAACGAGATCATCCGCGACCGCAGCGGCGTCATCGAGCGCGCCTCCGACGTGCACGACCGGCTCGCCGAACTCGTCCTGCGCGGCGGAGGCGTGCACGACGTGGCCGCCGCGGTCTCCGAGATCCTCGACGGCACGGTGGAGTTCGCCGAGGCCGCCGCCGCGCCCGCCGGCGCCCTGGAGAAGTCCGGCGCTGAGGGGCACGCGGTGCTGCACGAGGACGACTGGATCGCCGCCGTCGCCGCAGGCGGCGAACCGCTCGGCGCACTGGTCCTGCGCGGGCACCCGGGGCTCGACCCCGTCGACCAGCGCACCCTGGAGCGCGCCGCCATGGTCACCTCCCTGCTGCTCCTGGCCCGCAGATCCGCCGCCGAGGCCGAACAACGGGTGCGCGGCGAGCTGCTGGACGACCTGCTGGACGCCCGCGACCGCGACCCGCGCCTGCTGCGGGAGCGCGCCGCCCGGCTGCACGCCGACCTGGACGCGCTCCATGTGGTGCTGGCCGCGCGGCTGGAGGGCACCGCGGCCGACGCCGACCAGGAGGCGGACGCCCGCAGACGCCTGGCAGCGGCGGCGTCCCACCTGGCCGCGACGCGGCACGGCCTGGCCGCCGCGCGCGACGGGGGCACCGTCCTGCTGCTGCCCCTCGGCCCCGGCGACACGGCGACCGGCCTGGCCCGGCGCGCAGCCCGGCATCTGGGCACGGCGGTCCACGCACCGGTCACCGTCGGCGCTTCCGCACCCGCCGAGGACCTCGCCACTCGCCCCGAGACCGTGGCCACGGCCTACGCGGAGGCCCGCCGCTGCCTCGAAGCCCTGCGCGTCCTCGGCCGTGCCGGGGACGGGGCCGCAGCCGAGGACTTCGGCTTCCTCGGACTGCTCCTGGCCGGCGATCGGGACATCCCGGGCTTCGTCGACCGCACCATCGGCCAGGTCGTCGCCTACGACCGGCGGCGTGGCACGGAACTGCTGCGCACTCTCGACGCGTACTTCGCCTGCGGCATGAGCCCCGCCCGCACCAAGGACGAACTGCACGTCCATGTGAACACGGTCGCCCAGCGCCTGGAGCGCGTCGGCCGTCTCCTCGGCGACGACTGGCAGAGCCCGGCCCGGGCCCTGGAGATCCAGCTCGCGCTGCGCCTGCACCAGTTGTCCGCCCGGGCACAGCACTGACCCCCGTACGCAGCCTGCGTACGGGGGCCGGAGTTCACCGCTCCCGGCGGGTCAGGCGGTGCGGGCGTCCTCCGGGGCGGTGGCCGTCCGGTCCGCGCCCTGTCCGGAGGGAACCGCGACGTCGGCCAGGTCCCGGTTGCGCGTCTCCTTGGCCGCCGCCACCGCGATGACCGTGAGCACGGCGGCGGCGATGACGTACAGGGCGATCGGTGTGGAGCTGCCGTAGTCGGAGAGCAGCGCGGTGGCGATCAGCGGTGCGGGCGCGCCCGCCGCGACCGAGGCGAACTGTGCGCCGATCGACGCACCGGAGTAGCGCATGCGCGTCGCGAACATCTCGGAGAAGAACGCGGCCTGGGGCGCGTACATGGCCCCGTGCAGGACCAGTCCGACCGTCACGGCGAGGATCAGGTTGCCGAAGCCGCCGGTGTCGATGAGCGAGAAGAACGGGAACATCCACAGCCCGACCCCGACCGCACCGATCAGATACACCGGCCGGCGCCCGATCCGGTCTGACAGCGCGCCCCACGCGGGGATCACCGCGAAGTGCACGGCCGAGGCGATCAGCACCGAGTTGAGGGCGGTCTGCTTGGAGACGCCGGCCGAGGTGGTGGCGTAGACGAGGATGAACGCGGTGATCACGTAGTAGCTGATGTTCTCCGCCATGCGCGCGCCCATGGCGACCAGCACGTCACGCCAGTGGTGCCGCAGCACGGAGACGAGCGGCAGCTTCTCGGCCTCCGCCGCGACGTCCGCCTTGCGGGCCTCGGCCTGCGCCAACGCCTCCTTGAACACCGGCGATTCATCGACAGACAGACGAATCCACAAACCGACGATCACGAGCACGCCGGACAGCAGGAACGGGATCCGCCAGCCCCAGCTGCCGAACGCGGCGTCCGACAGCAGGGCCGTGAGCAGCGACAGCACACCGGTGGCGAGGAGCTGCCCCGCCGGCGCGCCGGTCTGCGGCCACGACGCCCAGAACCCGCGCCGCCGGGCGTCCCCGTGCTCCGACACCAGCAGCACGGCGCCGCCCCACTCACCGCCGAGCGCGAACCCCTGGACCAGCCGGAGCACGGTGAGCAGCACCGGCGCGGCCGTCCCGATGGAGGCGTGCGTGGGCAACAGCCCGATGGCGAAGGTGGCCCCGCCCATCAGCAGCAGACTCAGCACCAGCAGCTTCTTGCGTCCGAGCCGGTCACCGTAGTGCCCGAACACCAGCGCGCCCAGCGGCCGGGCGGCGAACCCGACCGCGTACGTCAGGAACGACAGCAGCGTGCCGACGAGCGGGTCGGAGTCCGGGAAGAACAGCTTGTTGAACACGAGCGCGGCGGCGGAGCCGTAGAGGAAGAAGTCGTACCACTCGATGGTGGTGCCGATGAGGCTGGCGGCGACGATGCGCTTGAGGTTGCCCTGGGGTGGGGGAGCGGGTGCTGCGGAGGCCATGGGCGCCACTTCCTCGTGTGCGGTGGGGACGGGTACGTGTTCGCACACGGTAGGAACGTGCAGGTCAGGGGCACATGTGGTGGGACTACATAGTTCGGGACGCGGCTATCCGGCGGGCCACCATGCTGGCTGGGGCGTTGCGGCTCTCGGCGGCTGCCGGTGGCTGCTCTCACGTCAGGGCCGAGGCCGGTCCGCGTCCTTCTCGGTGCGGTCGGCCTCGGCCCGTCCCGGCTCGGGCCGGCGGCTCCGGATCAGTAGCCGTAGATCATCTTGTAGGCGACCTCCGGGAGGAACTGTCCGGCCGAGGAGCCGGCTCCCACGCCGCAGTTGCCGTCGGACTCGCCCGGGACCTTGATCCACAGGAGCATCTCGGCGCCTCCGCCGAGCTGCGAGGGGGTGCCGATGCGGCGGCCCGAAGGGTTGCACCACTGGCCGTTGGAGCCTTTGCCGTTGCGGCTGGTGTCCACGGCGAACGGCTTGGTGTAGCCGTACCGGGCGCCGAGTTCCCTGTTGACGGCGTTGCCGTACGCGGTGTTCTCGGCCGTGGTCAGGTAGTTGGAGACGTTGAGCGAGAAACCGTGTGCCTGCCGGAGACCCGCTTCGTGAAGGCGCTGGGCCATGGTCGCCGCACTGGCCCAGGCCGGGTTGCCCGCGTCGAGGTAGACCCACGTGTTGGGGGCCTGACGGTTGAACTCGGCGAGCGCTCCGGTCAGCATCGTCTCGCGTTCGTCGATCTGGGCCTGGGTCATGCAGCCGTAGTCCCCGAGGGAGTCCGGTTCGAGGACGACGACGGCCGGGCGGCCCGCGATTCCGCCCGCGAACTGGGCGATCCAGTTCGCGTAGGCGGACGGTGAGGAGGCTCCGCCCGCGGAGTGCCCACCGCAGTAGTCGCGGTTGTAGACGTTGTAGGCGACGAGGAGGGGCAGCTTGTCCCGGGCGTCCGCGGCGCCCACGTACGCGCCGGTGGCGGTGCCGATGGTGCCGCTCCAGGAGCCGAACCAGCGGGCCGTCGGGGTGTTGGCGATGGAGGCGTTGATCGCGGCTGCCCGGCCGTCACCGGGGTTGGCGGCGACCCACCGCTTCGCGCTGGAGTCGGGGTCCACGTAGAACCCGCTGGTCATGGTCGTCGGATCGGCCGCGTGGGCGGGCGGCGCGGCGGCGAGCGCCAGCGGCAGCGAGGAGAGTGCTGCCACGAGGGCGAGGAGTCTGCGGCGCATGGCATTACCTCGGCTTTCTGACAGGGATGCGTCCGAAGGTTCGGCGAGGAGGGTGGGGAGCGCTCCCGTCGGAAGTGCTCCTCAAGGCACGGTCGGTCAGCAGGTCGAGTTGGTCCGGGTCAGCGGGTTGGTCCGGGGCAGCGGGCCGGTGACGCCACCCACGACCCGGGCGGCGCTGCCGAGGCCATGTGCAACCACATCACCGGCATCCGGCTGCAGCCACATCACCGGCGCCCGGCCCGTCCGTCGTGGCGCCCCCGGCCGAGCCGGTGCGCCTGGGCCGCCGGTGGTGTCACCGGCGGCACCGCGTTGCGGAGGGGGCCTGCGCCCGGTGAGCGCTGCCCGCCTCCACGCCCCGTCGCCGTATGCGCGCCGACACTGTTGCGTGAGCCTGGCGGGCTCGGCCTTCCCCGAGCCCGCCACGTCCGCTCCGTAGGGAGCCGGACTCGTGTCACGCCGTCAGCGCTGCAGTGTCAGCAGGCCCGGGCGGTAGGGCAGGAGGCCGTAGTCGCCGCCGGAGTCGGGGCTGCGCCCCTGGTAGAGCAACTGCAGCCGGCAGGGGTCGACGGTCATGGTCTGATCGGGGCTGGTGCGGATCAGTTCGCCATGGCTGATGTCGTTGGTCCATGTGGCGCCGCTGTTGGCCTTGCCGGCGAAGGGATTGCTCTCGGTCGCGGCCTGGGGGGTCCACGAGCCGTTCAGACTGGTGGCCGTGAACGAGCGGAAGTAGCGGTGGCCCTGTGCGCCGATCGCCTCGACGATCATGAGGTAGCGGTTCTGGCCCTGCAGCTTGTAGACCTGCGGGGCTTCGAACAGGTTGTTCCTCGTATCGCTCATGACCACGGTCGACGACGACCCGAAGCTGCCCGGGAAGTTTCCGATCGGCATGGCGGCCCGGTAGATCTTGCCGTTGTCACCGGCGAAGAACAGGTACATGTTCGTCCCGTCACCGATGAGCGTCTGGTCGATCGGTCCCGTTCCGGAGTCGGAGATGCTTCCGGAGAAGAGCGTCTGCGGGGACGACCAGCCGTTCGGGTTGGTGGGGTCGCTCGAGGTCCGGTAGGAGAAGGCGGTCCCGCCCCACTGGTAGGCGAGCACCCAGATGTTCTTCGGTGCGAAGTAGAAGAGCGTGGGCGCGACGGTCGAGGTCGACATCTTGTTCTGGCTGGCCGAGGCCATCTCCGACCAGTTGGTGAACAGGCCGAAGTTCATCGAACCCCAACTCGTCCCCGTGTCGTGCGTCGTCGCGTAGACGAGCTGCCTGCCGTTGTAGGGGGCGACGGTGAAGTCCTTGAGCGAGACCCATCCCGCCTTGGGCTGCGCCAGCGCGCCCGTCGAGATCCAGCGGTATGCCGACGGGAGGTCGCAGGAGCCGGGGCCGTCGGCGCCGACCTTGACGAGCTGCCACTGCTGGTTGCTGCCGCCCCAGTCGTCGTACTGGACGACGTTCGCGTTGTCGGCGGTGGATGCGCCTTGCACTTCGAGGGCCTTGTTGCTGTGGCGCGAGACGAGCCTCACGTAGCCGTCCGAGCTGTCGGCCAGTCGCCACTGCTGGTTGGTGGCGTTCAGGTCGGTCCACTGGACGATCGAGCCGCCGTTCGCGGTGGACCAGTTGTGGACGTCCAGGACCTTGCCCGAGTGGCGGGACTCGATGCGGTAGTAGCCGCCCCCGGAATCGACGAACCGCCACTGCTGCTGCTTCTGGTCGTTCCTGGTCCACTGGGTGATGCGGGCGCCGTCGCCGGTCGCCATGTTGTGGACATCCAGAGCCTTGCCGCTATTGCGGTTGACCAGCACATACGAGGCGTTGGGGTCGACGGTCGCCGCGTCGGCGGGCTGGGCACCGAGGAAGGTGACCAAGAGAAGCAAGGGTGCGAGAACGGCGAATAATCGTCTCGGGTGGACCGGGGACGGGTGACTCAACCACATGAGGGGGCCTCTTTTCTCGAAACATTCGAGGAATTCCCGGAAGGTTGATGGCTCAAGTTAGGAACCCGTGGCCCTCTGGTCAAGGCCTGTCGCTGATCTGTCCACAAACAACGGGAGTACCCCGTGGACGGAACTCCGCAAGTTTCGAACGAGGATCGGAAACTTCTTCCGTCCGGAGTGTTGACGATGCATCGTCAATCCCGCAATCTCCGTGCCTGAGGGGCCGGTCGTAGTTCGACATACCGAACCGCGTGTGCTGCACGGCAGATGTACCGGACGACGCTTCCCCCTGAGCTTCAGTCCTTCCGTGATTCCTACCTTGGAGGCACAGCCATGGGCTCGTACGCCCTTCTCAGACCCGTTGTCCGCCAAAAGGCCCGCGGCCTGCTGCTGGCGCTGGTCGCCGGAGTCCTCGGTGTCGTCGCCGTACTGGTCGCGCCGCCCGCCGCACACGCCGCCGAGAGCACACTCGGTGCCGCGGCGGCGCAGAGCGGCCGCTACTTCGGCACCGCCATCGCCTCGGGCAGGCTCGGCGACTCGGCGTACACGACGATCGCGAACCGTGAGTTCAACTCGGTGACGGCCGAGAACGAGATGAAGATCGACGCCACCGAACCGCAGCGGGGCCAGTTCAACTTCACCGCCGGTGACCGCGTCTACAACTGGGCGGTGCAGAACGGCAAGCAGGTACGCGGCCACACCCTGGCCTGGCACTCCCAGCAGCCGGGCTGGATGCAGGCCCTCAGCGGCAGTGCGCTGCGCCAGGCGATGACCGACCACATCAAGGGCGTGATGGCCCACTACAAGGGCAAGATCGCCCAGTGGGACGTCGTGAACGAGGCGTTCGCCGACGGCAGTTCGGGAGCCCGACGCGACTCCAACCTGCAACGCACCGGGAACGACTGGATCGAGGTCGCCTTCCGCACCGCGCGCGCCGCCGACCCGGCCGCCAAGCTCTGCTACAACGACTACAACGTCGAGAACTGGACCTGGGCGAAGACCCAGGCCATGTACGCCATGGTCCGGGACTTCAAGCAGCGCGGAGTGCCGATCGACTGCGTGGGTTTCCAGTCGCACTTCAACAGCGGCAGCCCCTACAACAGCAACTTCCGCACCACCCTGCAGAACTTCGCGGCCCTCGGCGTCGACGTCGCCATCACCGAACTCGACATCCAGGGCGCCTCGGCCACCACCTACGCCGACGTGACCAAGGACTGTCTGGCCGTCCCGCGCTGCCTCGGCATCACCGTCTGGGGTGTGCGCGACAGCGACTCCTGGCGACCGGAGCACACGCCGCTGCTGTTCAACAGCGGCGGCAGCAAGAAGCCCGCCTACACCGCGGTCCTCAACGCGCTCAACGGCGGCACCTCCACGCCCCCTTCGGGCGGCGGAACGATCAAGGGGGTCGGTTCGGGCCGCTGTCTGGACGTGCCCGGCACCAGTACGGCCGACGGCACCCAGCTCCACCTGTGGGACTGCCACAACGGCACCAACCAGCAGTGGACGTACACCGCCGCCGGCGAACTCAGGGTCTACGGCGACAAGTGCCTGGACGCCGCCGGCACCGGCAACGGCTCCAAAGTCCAGATCTACGGCTGCTGGGGCGGTGACAACCAGAAATGGCGCCTCGGCTCCGACGGAACCATCGTCGGCGTCCAGTCCGGCCTCTGCCTCGACGCCGTCGCGAGCGGCACCGCCAACGGCACCCTGATCCAGCTCTACTCCTGCTCCAGCGGCGGCAACCAACGCTGGACGCGCACCTGAGGGGACCTGTCACGGACGAAAGGGTGAATCGATGAAGACCTTTGGTGCGGATCCTCCCGCCCCTTCTCCTGCACAGCGCTGGTGGTCCCGGGTCGCCGCCGTGGTGGCCGCCACCCTCGCGATCGGCATGCTCGCCGCGGTGGATCCGGCGCCCGCGGAGGCCGCGACGGTGGACACCAATGCCTGGTACCTCCTGGTCAATCGCAACAGCGGCAAGACCTTGGAGGTCTCCGGCTCGTCCACCGCCGACGGCGCGCGGGTCGGCCAGTGGACGCGCAACGACGCGGCCAATCAGCAGTGGCAGTTCGTGGACTCCGGCGGCGGCTTCTACCGGCTCAAGGCCCGGCACTCGGGCAAGGTTCTCGACGTGGCCGGCGCCTCGGCCGCAGACGGTGCCGCGATCCAGCAATGGGCCGACCACAACGGGGCCAACCAGCAGTTCCGCCTGGCCGACTCCGACGCGGGCCACGTCCGGCTGATCAACCGCGGCAGCAGCAAGGCGGTGGAGGTTCAGGGCGCCTCCACGGCCGACGGAGGCAACGTCGTCCAGTACGGCGACTGGGGCGGCGCCAACCAGCAGTGGCAGATGATCAAACTGTCGTCCGGCGGCGGGGGCGGAGGCGCCTGCGGCAGGCCCCCCACTCTGGCGAGCGGTACGCACACGATTCAGAGCGGCGGCAAGAGCCGCAGCTTCATCCTCAGGGTTCCCGCCAACTACGACAACAGCCGCCCCTACCGACTGATCTTCGCGTTCCACTGGCGGGGCGGAACCGCCGGCGAGGTCGCCTCCGGCGGCACGAGCGGGAGCGCCTGGTCCTACTACGGCCAACAGGAACAGTCGAGCAACAGCGCGATCCTCGTCGCTCCCCAGGGCCTCGGCAACGGCTGGGCCAACTCCGGCGGTGAGGACGTCACCTTCGTCGACGACATGATCCGGCGCATCGAGGGCGGCCTCTGTGTCAATCCGGCGCAGCGTTTCGCCACGGGATTCAGCTGGGGCGGCGGGATGAGCTACGCACTCGCCTGCAGCCGGGCGAACGTCTTCAGGGCGGTCGCTGTCATATCGGGCGCCCAGATCAGCGGGTGCAGCGGCGGCACCCAGCCCATCGCCTACCTCGGAATCCACGGGATCAGCGACTCCGTGCTCAACATCGGGCAAGGCCGGTCCCTGCGCGACAAGTTCGTCAGCAACAACGGCTGCACCGCCCAGAGCCCGCGCGAGCCCGCGCCGGGCAGCCGAACGCACATCACCACCACCTACTCGGGCTGCCGTACCGGATACCCGGTCCAATGGGCCGCGTTCGACGGAGGCCACATACCCGGCCCGGTCGACGGCTCCTCCGGCGAAAGCGGCGTCACCACCTGGACCAAGGCGGAGATCTGGAGGTTCTTCGCACAGTTCCAGTGACACGTCCGCACCAGGAGTGGAGCGAGGACGATCCTCGCTCCACTCCGTCGACGTAGGCCGTGGGGGGAAGGAGGATCCGGTCGAGGCGCTGTGTCCAGCCGATCTCAGTGCGGCTCAGGCCGGGGGAGGCTCTGCGCGCACCAGATGGTCTTGCCGTCGGTGGTGTGCCGGGTGCCCCACCCATGGGTGAGCTGGGCGACGAGCAACAGGCCCCGGCCGCCCTCGTCGAACGCGCCGGCCCGGCGCAGGTGCGGGGCGGTGTTGCCGGCGTCGAAGACCTCGCAGATCAGGGAGGTGTCGCGAATCAGCCGCAGCCTGATGGGAGGCGCGCCGTATCTGATGGCGTTGGTCACCAGCTCGCTGACCACCAGCTCGGTGACGAACGCCGCCTCCTCCAAACCCCAGGCGTCCACCTGGTCGACGGCGAGCTTCCTGGCGCGTGGCACCTGCGCGGTGTCGGGCTCGACGTCCCGGTCGGCGACGTGGTGGGGATCCAGCGCGTGGGCGGTGCCGACCGCGAAGGCCGCGCGGCACGGCCGTGAGCCGTGTCGGCGCCGCCGTCGGCACCTACCCGCTGCCCGTCGGGCCGGCCGCACCGGCGTCGGTCCCACGATGCTGATCATGGCCATGGTCACTCTGCCGGGCTTCGCGGTCTGCCTCACGCCGGGTCCCGACCCCGGAGCCGGACCCTGGCCGGCCGGTGGCCGGTGGCCGGGCCGCGGCCCGGCCACCGTGATCGGTGTGGTGCTCCTACGGGGCCATCTCGTACGTGCCGGACAGCGCCTCGACCCGCTGCCAGACGCGCTCCGTGCGTGCCACGTCGACGACCGGCCGCCGGACCGACGCCAGCGCCCACTCCTGCTGCTGCTCGGTCGCCGAGTCCTTGCCGTGCAGTTCGACGGCATGGCCTGAGAAGTCCCGTACGAGGACGGCGAAGAGCTCGTCGAGCACGTCCTCGTCGAGTCCGGTCAGGCCGGCCTGCTCCAGGACGAGCTGCCCGTGCACGACGAGCGCGAAGAGCCGGCCGATCGAGAGGACGAGGTCGAGGTCGCGGCTCTGCTCCGCGTCGGGGGCGGCCGCGGCGACGAACTCACAGAGCGCGTCGGCCTGTTCGCGCAGGCGAGCGACGTTGGGCAGATGGGCGTACGCCTCGAAGGCCGGGCGCCAGTCGTGGAAGCGTACCGAGCCGAGGCCCCTGGCCGGTCCCTGCCGGAACAGGAAGTCGTCGTCGGCCGCGTCGAGACGGGGCGGGACACTCGGGTACTCGGCCGGGTCGAGGAGGTGGTTGCGCATGAACTTCAGGATCAGCGCCAGGTTGACGTGGACCGTGCCCTCCAGCTTCGGCAGGCCACGGATCTCCACGGCCGCCTGGCTGAAGTAGTTGTCCTTCTCGAAGCCCTTGGCGGCTATGACGTCCCACATCAGGTCGATGACCTTCTCACCCTCCGTGGTCACCTTCATCTTCGTCATCGGGTTGAAGAGCAGGTAGCGGCGGTCGTCGGGGCCGGCGGAGCGGAAGTAGTCGACGGCGCGGTCGCTGAACAGCTTCATGCCGGCGAGCCTGACGTACGCGTCGGTCAGCTCGCGCCGCACGTGCGGGAAGGCGGTGACGGGGCGGCCGTAGAGGACGCGGTTGTGGGCGTGGGTGACGGCCTCGTACATCGCGTGTTCGCAGATGCCGATCGAGGCGGTGCACAGGTTGAACTTGCCGACGTTGACCGTGTTGAGGGCGGCGTCGAAGGCGGCGCGGCCGGTGTGCAGGACGTCGTCGGACGTCACGGGGTAGTCCTCCAGGCGGAACTCGCTGACGAACTTGGAGGAGTCGACGACGTTCTTGACCAGGTGGTAGTTCGGGTGACGGCTGTCGGCGGCGAAGAACACGTAGCCGTCGGGGCCCTCGACGTCGGTACGGCGGCCGAAGACGGAGACGAGACCGGCGGCGTTGCCGTTGCCGATGTAGTACTTGGAGCCGGTGGCGCGGAAGCCGCCGTCGCGGTCGGGCTCGAGCAGCATGTCGGTGGAGTAGATGTCGGCGCCATGGGCCTTCTCGGACAGGCCGAACGCGAACACCTCTCCCTGCGCGAGGAGTTCCGCGGCGCGGGCGCGGGCAACGGCGTTGTCGCTCTGCCAGACCGGGCCGAGGCCGAGGATGGTGACCTGCCAGGCGTACCAGTAGTCCAGGCCGTAGAAGCCGAGGATCTCGTTGAGCGCGGCGATACGGGCGGTGTCCCACCGCTTGTCCGGCTCCCCCTCCCCGGCACTGGACGACGGCGTCAGGAAGGTGGCGAACAGGCCCTCCTTCGCGGCGAAGGCGAGGAAGTCGCCGAGCCAGGCGCGGGTCCGGTAGTCCTCGATCAGCTGCCGCTTCCCGCGCTCCTCGAACCAGTCCACGGTGCCACGCAGCAGGCGGCGTGTCTCGGGGTCGAAGTGCGCGGGGTCGTACGTGCGCGGGTTGAAGAGCAGATGGTCAGCCATGGAGGACCTCTTTCGGCGGGTGGACGGACGGGAATCGAGAGGTATGGCGCCCGGAGAGGCGGAGCAGTCGCGGCGGGTGCGGTGGAGCGAGGTCAGCGCCCCGGGCCGAAGCGGGCCAGCGTGGCGAGCACGTCGTCCAGCCAGCCGATCATCATCCGCTCGTACGCGATGCCGCCGCGCAGGACGACGTGCTGAAGCTCCCGCTCCGCGTCCGGCGGCGCGTCCGGAGCGGCCGCGCCCGCTTCGGGCCCCGTGAAGTCCCGCTCCTCGCCTGCCAGATAGTGCGCCAGCCGGTCCCGGTGCGCCTGCCGGTGCCGCTCCACCTCGCGGATCAGGGCGGCCGGGTCGTCGAAGGCCGCGCCCCGGATCTTCACCGCCAGATCGTGGCGGACGCTCTCGGGCTCGATCGGATCGTGCAACCACGAGGACAGCGCGGCCCGGCCGAG
This sequence comes from Streptomyces sp. AK010, assembly GCF_014207295.1. Lineage (NCBI taxonomy): Bacteria > Bacillati > Actinomycetota > Actinomycetes > Kitasatosporales > Streptomycetaceae > Streptomyces > Streptomyces sp. AK010. The sequence continues at coordinate 59,300 of NZ_JACHCX010000008.1, read as the reverse complement.
GTCGGCGACGGAGTACTCCTTCTTGTCCGGCCGTCCTCGCTGCGGGACGTCCCGGGCTTCGACCCAGCCGTCGTTCTCCATGCGCTTCAGTACGCGATAGATCTGCTGGTGGGTCGCGGTCCAGAAGTAGCCGATGGACCGTTCGAAACGCCGGGCCAGCTCATAGCCGGAGCCCGGCTTCTCCAGGAGCGACACCAGGATCGCGTGCTCGAGCGCCATGACGGCGATCGTGCTATGCAACTCGTTGCATAGCAAGTCTCATCCCTGGCGATGCGACGCGGCTCACGCCCGCACGCCCTCCCTCACGCTCAGTGCCGTGATCACCCGGCGCCGGCCGGGAGCGTGGGGCCGAACGCGCCCAAGCGCGCAGCGACCTGACTCACGGGTCGGCCGTCTCGCCTTCCAGGAGTGTGTCCGCGTCCGCCGGACCCGGGACAGGCTGCTGCATGACCTCGGGCAGGGCCTGTTCGGCCCAGATGACCTTGCCCTGCGGGGTGTACCGGGTGCCCCAGCGCTCGGCCATCTGCGACACCAGGAACAGACCCCGGCCTCCTTCGTCGGTCGTCGCGGCGTACCGCAGGTGTGGTGACGTGCTGCTGCCGTCGGCCACTTCGCAGATCAGCGTGCGGTCGCGGATCAGCCGGACGTGGATCGGCCCGGCGCCGTAGCGGATGGCGTTGGTGATGAGCTCGCTGAGGATGAGTTCCATGGCGAAGCCGAACTCCGACAGGCCCCACGCATCGAGGCGTTGCGACACGGCCTCGCGCATTCCGGAGACGGCGGCCGGGTCCGGTGGTACGTCCCAGTCGGCGACCCGGTCGGGCGGCAGTTCCCGCGTGCGGGCGACGAGCAGGGCGACATCGTCCTTGGGACGCCCGGGGAGCAGGTTGTCCAGCACGTCCTGGCAGGTCTCCTCGGGCGGCCGGCCGGGGTGGCCCGTCAGCGCATCGCGCAGCAGTTCCATGCCCACGTCCAGGTCGCGCGTGCGGTCCTCGATGAGGCCGTCGGTGTACAGGACGAGCTGAGTCCCCTCCGCAAGGCACAGCTCCGCGGTCTGGAACGGCATGCCGCCGAGGCCCAGAGGCGGACCGGCCGGCACCTCCGGGAAGGTGACGGACCCGTCCGGGTGGACCAGGGCGGGCACCAGGTGCCCCGCACGTGCCACGACGTAGCGACGCGTCACGGGGTCGTAGATCCCGTACAGACAGGTGGCGCCCACGACACCCGCCGCGGTCTCCGCCGTCTCGTTCTGGTCGATCTTCCCGACCAGATCGTCCAGATGGCTCAGCAGCTCGTCGGGTGGCAGATCCAGCGCGGAGAAGTTGTGGACCGCGGTGCGCAGCCGTCCCATCGTGGCGGCGGCGTGCAGGCCGTGGCCGACCACATCGCCGACGGCCAGTGCCACCCGGCTCCCCGGCATGGGAATCACATCGAACCAGTCCCCGCCCACGCCGGCCTGGGCGGGAAGGTAGCGGTAGGCGATGTCCAGGGCGTTCTGCTCGGGCATCGCCTGCGGCAGCAGGCTCTGCTGGAGGGTGACGGCCAGGGCGTGCTCGCGGGTGTAGCGGCGGGCGTTGTCGATGCTGATCGCGGCACGGGCCACCAGTTCCTCCGCCAGCGACAGGTCCTCCTCGTTGAACGGCTCGTGCTGCCGCCCGCGCCAGAAGCTGGCCATGCCCAGCACGACGCCACGGGCCCGGATCGGGGCGGTGATGAGGGAATGGATGCCGAAGTCGATGATCGCCTGGGCGCGCTCCGGGTCCTGCAGCCGCCAGCCCGTGGCGCTCGGCAGATCGCTCACCAACTGCGAGTGGCCGCTGCCGTAGCCGCGTGCCTGGGGGGTGGAGGGAACGTAGTCGAAGAGCCGGCCCTGTTCGGAGAGCGGGTGGTCGTCCTGGATGCCGCACACGGCCGCGCGTCGCATGTCCGTCGCCGCGGGGGCCGGCTCGTCGCCGTGCAGGACGGTGTCCGCCAGGTCCACGGTGACGAAGTCCGCGAAGCGGGGAACGGGGACCCGCGCCAGTTCGTCGGCGGTGCGCAGCACGTCCAGGGTGGTACCGATGTGGAGCCCGGCGTCGTAGAGGAGCCCGAGCCGCTCCCGTGCCACCTCCGCCCTGCCGGTCACCGCCTGCAGCTCGGTGGAGTCGCGCAGCGTCACCACGGTGTCCCTGGTGCCTCCCCGGTGCTCCGTGGGCCGCTGGTTGATCGCGAGCAGCCGCTCTCCCGCGATGTGCACCTCGTCGGTGGCCTCGCGCCCGGAGGCGAGCAGCGCCCTTGTCTCGGGATGGAGGCCCGGCAATTCCGAAACGAGCCGTCCCTCCGCGTCCGGGGGCAGTTCCAGCAGCCGTCTGGCCTCGTCGTTCGCCAGCATGAGCCGCCCGTCGGCGGCCACGATCAGGACCCCTTCCCGGACGGAGTGGAGCACCGTGTCGTGGTGTTCGTACATCAGGGTCATCTCGTCCGGGGCCAGGCTGTGCGTCTGCCGTCGCAGCCGCCTGCCCGCCAGCGCCGTCACACCGGTGGACAACGCGAGCGCTCCGGCCCCCGCGCCCAGGATGATCGGTAGTTGCCGGTGCAACTGGCCTTCGACGTTCTTGACCTTCATCCCCGCCGAGACGAGGCCCACCACCTCGTCGCCGGCGTTCTTGATCGGGACCGTGGCCTGCACTTCGCGCCCGAGCGGGCCGTCGACGCTCTCCACGAAGACCTTGCCCTCCAGGGACGGCGCGATCTCGCCCACGAACTGTTTTCCGATGCGGTCCGGCAAAGGGTGCGTGTACCGGATGCCGTTGGTGTCCATGACCACGATGAAGTCGACACCGGCGCTCCGGCGGGCCTCCTCGGTGAGCGGCTGGAGAATCCTGCTCGGGTCCGGGGCCCGCAAGGCCGCCAGAACGCCCGGTGAGTGCGCGAAGGTCTGCGCCACGGCTGTGGAGCGGCGTCTGGCCTCGGCGGCGGAGTCCCGCTCCGACTGCAGGATGAGAGCGAAGACGCCGCAGGCCACGAGCAGCACCACGAGGGCCACCTGGAAGATCAACACCTGGCCGGCCACGCTCCGCGTGCTCTTGCTGATCACGCGCTTGACCGAGAGGTGTCGAGGACGGGCGAGGCGATCCGCCATGCGACCTTTCTAACACTGGTGATCCCGAGCGGCCAGGCTCCGGGTGATCCTCGCCCGGTCGGCAACGGGAGTCCGTGGGGGGTCGGGCGTGCCTGTCACGGACTCTGGTTCCTCCGGGCGGGGCTGCCGTTGCAGAGTGCGCGGCGCAAGATTCTCTCCGCGCCTGATGCCGGTTTTGGCCGATATTATGCATTTGTGATCATGTCTGCACGGCTGAGGCACCGTCGCCCCGCCTACAGCGGTCGATGGGAAGCCGCGCGGCTGTCACCCGTGGTCCTGACCGCCCTCATCGCCGTCCTGGCGTTCTCCACGCCCCGGGAGATCGCCTTCAGCCGCCTGCTGCCCGCCGCGCCGGCCCTTGCCGCGGCCATGTGGCCCGTGGTTCCGACGCTGCTGCTGGGGGCGTTCTGTCTGCTGCTGATGATGGTCCTCAGCCTCTTCTACACCGATCTGGGGACGCAGTACACGGCGGCCGCGATCGTCGCGGTCACCTTGGCGGCCGCCTACGGGAGTCATGTCAGACTCCAGCGGGAGGAGGTGCTCTTCCAGCTCCGGCTCGTCGCCGACGCGGCCCAGAAGGTGCTGCTGCGCCCGCTGCCGCGCCGCATCGGGGACCTCGAGATCGAGTCGCTGTATCTGGCGGCCCAGGAGCAGGCCCGGATCGGCGGCGACTTCTACGAAGCACTCGGTACACCGCACGGGGTACGGCTGCTCATCGGGGACGTACGGGGCAAGGGCCTGTCCGCGGTGGGGGTGGCCTCGGCGGTGATCGGCAGCTTCAGGGAGGCGGCGTACGACGAGCCCGACCTGCCGGGCATCATCCATCGCCTGGAAGCCACCGTCACCCGCCACAGCGCCGCGTTTCCCGCTCAGGACCAGCCCGAGCACTTCGCCACCGCTCTCCTGGCCGAGATCCCGCCCGACGGCGGTCGGATCCGGCTTCTCAACTGCGGCCATCCGCCGCCGCTGATCGCGCACGGCGGGAAGGTCCGGGTCCTGGACCCCACCGTCCCCTCCCCGCCCCTCAACCTCGCGTCGCTCATCGGTGACCGCTACTGGGTCGACAGCGTCGCCTTCTCCCCGGGGGACCAGTTGCTGCTCTACACGGACGGCGTATCGGAGACCCGGGATCACTCCGGCCGGTTCTTTCCGCTGCCGGACTGGATGCGGCTGCAGGACCCGGAGCAGCCCCGCGAGCTGCTCGGCGCGCTGCACCGGGATCTGCTCCGGCACAGCGGCGGAAGGCTCGACGACGACATCGCGGCCCTCTCGCTCAGGCGCTCCGACGAGGAGTCCCGGGAGTCGTCGGCGTAGAAGGCCTCGGTGCCGGCGGTCACTCCCTGGCCGCTCCGGCTCCCGCTTCGGGGAAGGTGCCGCCCAGCCCCGGGATCAGCACCGCCGCCACCGCCAGACGCATCAGCGCGAGGGAGGTCCGGGTGCCGCCGTCCATGCCGTCGCCGAGGAGGGGCAGGAAGGACTTGGCCAGTACGGTGCCGGCCACCGCGGTTGTGCGCGGGAGAGCGGACTGGACGACGTGCGGGCCCGGTTGGAGGCCGCCCGGCTCGCCGAGGTCCGTGCCGCGCACCGTGAGGACATCGCCACGTACGACCAGGTGCGCGACCGCGCACCGCGCCGCGCGGCCCGGCTGCTCGCCGGCCGGCCCTCTCCCTCTCCGAAAGGTCCTGTCCCGTCATGACGAAAGCAGGCTGTTCCACGCCGTCCCGGCGTTGTCCCGCCTCTTCACCGGCGCTCTCACCACGGCAGGCACGGCAAGCGCCGCCGACCGCCCGAGCGGTGAGTTCTGCGTCTGGGAGAACGCCGACTTCTCCGGTCAGCGCGCCAACTGGTCCGGCGACGACGGCTGGTGGGAGAGCTGGATCGCGGACGCAGACTCCTCCTGGGCCAACCACGGGATGTCCGGGCCCGGTGTCAAGGACCACGTCAGGGTCTACTCCAGCGCAGGTCAGGGCGGGCAGATGGCGATCTGCCTCACCCCCGGCCAGGAGGTGGGCTACAACGGCGTGGCCAACGACCGGGGCGACTCCCACACCTGGGCCATGAGCTGCTGACACGGGGCACACGCCCGAAGCCCCTGTCCGACACCACCGGGCAGGGGCTTCGCGCCGTCGGCCGGAATCCGCGCCGGGCCTGCCACGACATGCCGCCTCCCGGTGCGGGTCGTCCGTAGGTCGGCCCCCGCCCGCTACGGGGCGACGGGTTTCCTGACGCGGTCGGTCTCGTCCTGGACGAGCAGGGAGAGCAGGGAGGCCACGGAGAGGCCGGCCTCGGCCGGGTGGCGCAGCACCTTGTCCGGCTCGATGCGGTAAATGTTCGTGCGCCCGTCCTTGGTGTGGGAGAGGTAACCGTCCTGCTCCAGATCGGAGATGATCCGCGAGACGGCACGTTCCGTCAGTCGGCAACGGGCGGCGATGTCGCGGATGCGGGCGTTCGGGTTGTCGGCGATGGCTGCCAGTACGCGCGCGTGGCTGGTGATGAACGTCCATCCGCTGTGGGGCTCGGGCACTCCTACCATGCCCGGTATTTTAGGGGGCCACCATTGCCGGAACGTAGATACATGACATACTTTTCGTGCAACTGATGACGTGCTCCCATCGGGGAGAGCCACAGAAGGAGCCCGAAGGTGCCCTGGGACGACGCCGGCGTGCCGGCGCTCACGCGCGACACCGGCGCCGCGCTGCTGCCGGAGCAGGTCGCCACGCACGCCCCCGAAGGGGCCGCGGTACTGCAGTACGAATGGCTCGGGGCCTGGGTCGTCGTCGCCCGCGGCTCCTACGACATGGACTCGATCGCGCCATTGTCGGACGCCCTGGGAGTCGCGGCCGGGACGTATCCGAAGGTGATCCTGGACGCCTCCGGCATCACCTTCGCGGACTCGACGCTGCTCAATCTGCTGATCCTCACCCACCAGGCGGGCACGCTGCGCGTGGTCGCGCCGTCCCCTCAGTTCCAGCGGCTCTGCGAGATCACCGGAGTCGACAGCATCCTGGAGACGCGGACCTCGGTGGACGACGCCGCCGTCTCCTGAGTCGCCCTTCGCGGGGGCGAGGATGCGGGGAAGGGACTTCCCCGTCGGAGCGGGCGCGGTGTCGCAGCTGCCGGAAACGGCTGGTGACGCGGCACCCGCTGCTCGGCCGAGGAGGGCGGCTCCTGCTTTGTTCAGGGCTTGAAACGTGGGTTAACCTGCGGCGTATTTCCACACCACATACATGTCTGTGACGTGGAAACACATGCACGACAACCGGGCCGCACATCGGCCCGGGGGGGTCCGAGTCCTCGGCTTCGAGGGCTCTTGGGGAGCGGAACGAGGGTGCTCATGACCAGCGACAGCACTGGGGCCGTCGATGCCGTGCCGGGCGACCAGGAGTTGCGCCGGCTGCTGGCCGGCCTGACCGCCGTACGCGACGGGGACTTCGGCACCCGGCTGCCGGACGACGCGGACGGCCTCATGGGCGACATCGCCAAGGTCTTCAACGGCATGGTCGACCAGCTGTCGGTGTTCACCTCCGAAGTCACCCGGGTGGCCCGCGAGGTCGGTACCGAGGGCACGCTCGGCGGGCAGGCGGAGGTGCCGGGCGTCTCGGGCACCTGGGCCGACCTGACCGACTCGGTCAACGCCATGGCGGGCAACCTGACCACCCAGGTCCGCGACATCGCCCAGGTGGCCACGGCGGTGGCCAAGGGCGACCTCTCGCAGAAGATCGACGTGCCCGCCCGCGGCGAGATCCTCCAGCTGAAGGAGACCGTCAACACGATGGTCGACCAGCTGTCCGCGTTCGCCGACGAGGTCACCCGCGTCGCCCGCGAGGTCGGCAGTGAGGGACGCCTCGGCGGTCAGGCACAGGTGCCCGGCGTGGCCGGCGTCTGGCGCGATCTGACCGACTCCGTGAACCACATGGCGGGCAACCTCACCAGCCAGGTCCGCTCCATCGCCCAGGTGACCACGGCGGTCGCGGAGGGCGACCTGTCGCAGAAGATCACCGTGGACGCGCGCGGGGAGATCCTTGAGCTGAAGAGCACCATCAACACGATGGTCGACCAGCTCTCGGCGTTCGCCGACGAGGTCACGCGTGTCGCCCGCGAGGTCGGCACCGAGGGACGCCTCGGCGGCCAGGCGGACGTCAAGGGCGTCAAGGGCACCTGGCGCGACCTCACCGACTCCGTGAACTTCATGGCGGGCAACCTCACCGGCCAGGTCCGCAACATCGCGCTGGTGGCCACGGCGGTCGCCAAGGGCGACCTGTCGCAGAAGATCACCGTGGACGCGCGGGGCGAGATCCTTGAGCTGAAGAGCACCATCAACACGATGGTCGACCAGCTGTCCGCGTTCGCCGACGAGGTCACGCGTGTCGCCCGCGAGGTCGGCACCGAAGGGCGCCTCGGCGGCCAGGCCCAGGTGCGCGGGGTGTCGGGCACCTGGAAGGACCTCACCGACAACGTCAACGTGATGGCCTCCAACCTCACCGGCCAGGTCCGCTCCATCGCCCAGGTCGCCACCGCCGTGGCGCGCGGCGACCTGTCGCAGCGGATCACCGTCGAGGCCGCCGGCGAGGTCGCCGCGCTGGCCGAGGTCATCAACACGATGGTCGACACGCTGTCCGCCTTCGCCGACGAGGTCACCCGCGTCGCCCGCGAGGTCGGCACCGAAGGGCGCCTCGGCGGCCAGGCGCACGTGCCGAACGTCGCCGGCACCTGGAAGGACCTCACCGACAACGTCAACTCCATGGCCAACAACCTCACCGGCCAGGTGCGCAACATCGCGCTGGTGACGACCGCGGTGGCCAAGGGTGACCTGTCGAAGAAGATCGACGTGGACGCCCGCGGCGAGATCCTCGAACTCAAGACGACGATCAACACGATGGTCGACCAGCTGTCCGCGTTCGCCGACGAGGTCACGCGTGTCGCCCGCGAGGTCGGCACCGAGGGACGCCTCGGCGGCCAGGCCGAGGTCGAGGGCGTCTCCGGCACCTGGAAGCGCCTGACGGAGAACGTCAACGAGCTGGCGGGCAACCTGACCCGGCAGGTCCGCGCGATCGCCGAGGTGACCAGTGCGGTCGCCGAGGGCGATCTGACCCGCTCGATCAACGTGGAGGCGTCCGGCGAGGTCGCCGAGCTCAAGGACAACATCAACTCGATGGTGGAGTCCCTGCGCGAGACCACCCGGGCCAACCAGGAGCAGGACTGGCTCAAGACCAACCTCGCCCGCATCTCCAGCCTGATGCAGGGCCACCGCGACCTGCCCGTGGTCGCCGAGCTGATCATGGACGAGCTCGTCCCGCTGGTCTCGGCCCAGTACGGGGCCTTCTACCTCGCCGAGGACGGCGACGACGGGCCCGAACTGCGGCTCGTCGGCTCCTACGGCTACCCCGAGGAGAGCAGCCGTCCCTCCCGTATCGCCTTCGGCCGCACCCTGGTCGGCCAGGCCGCGCGCAGCCGGCGCACCATCATGGTGGAAGATCTGCCGGACGGCTACGTGACCATCTCCTCGGGCCTCGGCCAGGTGGTGCCGAGCGCGCTGGTGCTGCTGCCCATCGTCGTCGAGGGCCAGGTCCTCGGCGTCATCGAGCTGGCCTCGGTCACGCCCTTCACCCAGATCCACCGGGACTTCCTCGCCCAGCTGATGGAGACCATCGGTGTCAACGTCAACACCATCGTGGCCAACGCCCGCACCGACGAGCTGCTGGTCGAGTCCCAGCGCCTCACCGTCGAACTGCAGGCCCGCTCCACCGAGTTGCAGGTGCAGCAGGAGGAACTGCAGCGCTCCAACGCGGAACTGGAGGAGAAGGCCTCGCTGCTGGTGGCGCAGAACCGGGACATCGAGGCGAAGAACCTGCAGATCGAGCAGGCCCGCCAGGAACTGGAGACCCGCGCCCAGCAGCTGTCGCTGGCCTCGAAGTACAAGTCGGAGTTCCTGGCCAACATGAGCCACGAACTGCGCACCCCGCTCAACAGCCTGCTCATCCTCGCCCAGTTGCTCGCGCAGAACCCGTCCCGCAACCTCACGCCCAAGCAGGTCGAGTACGCGCAGATCATCCACTCCGCCGGTTCCGATCTGCTCCAGCTGATCAACGACATCCTCGACCTGTCGAAGGTCGAGGCCGGAAAGATGGACGTCACGCCCGAGCGGGTGACGCTGCGGCAGCTCATCGAGTACGTCGAGGCCACCTTCCGGCCCATGACGACGCAGAAGAGCCTGGACTTCACGGTGACGACCGCCCCCGGCGCGCCCGCGGACGTGCTCACGGACGACTCCCGGCTGCGCCAGGTGCTGCGCAACCTCCTGTCGAACGCCGTGAAGTTCACCGAGCAGGGCGGGGTGGAGCTGAGCATCGAGCCCGCGGCGGACGACGAGGTGCCCCCGGGCGTGGTCCGGGGCGCCGCCGTGGTGGCCTTCCGCGTCAAGGACACCGGCATCGGCATTCCCGAGCAGCACCTGGAGACGATCTTCGGCGCCTTCCAGCAGGCGGACGGCACGACGAGCCGCAAGTACGGCGGGACCGGCCTGGGCCTGTCCATCACCCGCGAGATCGCCCAACTCCTCGGCGGCGCCGTGTCGGTGCACAGCACACCGGGTCAGGGCAGCACGTTCACGCTCTTCCTGCCCGTGGCCCGCCCCGACTTCGAAGAACTGCTCAACCACGGCAGGCCCCTCGAGCGGACCTCGGCCGAACCCGTGCCGCAGGGACTGGCCGGTTCGGTGCCGGTGCCCCAGATCGGGCCCGGCCCCCGGCCCCGGCGCCTGCTCGTCGTGGAGGAGCGCTCGCGCGGTCTGCTGACCCTCGTCGCGGAAAGCGTGGTCGCCGACCTGACGCACGGCCGCGCCGACGGCGCTCAGCGGCCCGCGGTCGACGTCATCACCGCCGTCGGCGCGCAGGAGGCGGCCGGCGCCCTCGCGTCCGAGCCGTGCCACTGCGTCGTCCTGGAACTGGGCATGCGCGACGACGAGGCGTCCCGCTTCCTCCAGGCCCTGGAAGGCGACTCGGCGCTGACGAGCGTGCCGGTGCTGGTGCACAGCAGTCACCCCGGGGACGTGTCCATGGACGAGACGCTGCGTTCCCGGTCCGAGGGCGGCGCACTGGAGTTGTTGTCCAGCCTCGACGAACTGCGCGAGCGTATCGCTCTGCACCTGTCCGCCGAGGAACCCGGGGACGTGCTCTCCCTCGTGCGGACCGAAGGGCCGCAGCACCTGACGCCGCCCTCCGTCGACGACGCGACGGCGGGCCGTACCGTCCTCGTCGTCGACGACGACGCGCGCAACCTCTTCGCGCTGAGCGGGATCCTTGAGATGCACGGCTTCCGCGTCCTGCACGCGGAGAACGGGCGCAGGGGCATCGAGACACTGATGAACAACCCGGACGTCGCCATCGTGCTGATGGATGTGATGATGCCCGAGATGGACGGCTACACCGCGACCGCCGAGATCCGCCGGATGCCGCAGTACGCCGAGCTGCCCATCATCGCCGTCACGGCCAAGGCGATGCCGGGCGACCGCGACAAGAGCCTCGCCTCGGGTGCCAGCGACTACGTCACCAAGCCCGTCGACACGCGCGACCTCATGGCCTGCGTCCGCCGCTGGCTGCCCGCATGAGCACACCGGCGCCCGGCCCCCGCACCGGCGGGCCGGGCGCCCCGCAGCGCCCGTCGTCCCGCGCCCCAGGGCACTCCAGCCGAGGAGCCTCCACACCGTGAGCATGTCCGAGCAGCCGCGCGAACCGGGCCGCGGCGGTGAGCCGAAGCACGACTCGGCCCCCGGTCCGCAGTCCGTTCCGCCGTCGGTGACGTCCGACCCGTTGCCCCTGAGCATCGAGGGGGAGCCGAAGGCCTCAGATGAGGACGGGCCGGCTTTTGAGGAGCCGTCGGAGTCCCCGGACGCGCCGCCCGCCGGCCTCGACAACCTCTCCACCGCGTCCCCGGTGGGCCGGCTCGCCGCCACCGTGGAGCGGCTCAGCCGGGAAGTGCGGGCCGCCCAGGCGGAGGCCGAAGGGCGTGCCCTGATCGAGCTCGCCAAGGGTGTCCTGGTCGAGCGGCTCAAGTGCGGGCCGGCCCAGGCCGCCCGGCAGCTCGCCCAGTTGGCCGAGCAGGCCCAGGTCACCCCCCTGGAGCTCGCCGTCGACGTCATCAACCAGGCTGCCCGGGACCGGATGTCCGAGGTCACGGACGCCTTCCTCGCCGCCACCCGGGCCGCCGACGAGGCCGAGAACGAGTCGGCCGCCGTACGCCTGCGCGCGGCGGAGAGCGGCGTCCTGGCCGCGGACGACGCCCAGGCCGTCGCAGACGCCCTGCTGGAGCAGGCGTTGCGCCCTCTCGGCGCGGTGGCCGTGGCCATATGGGCGGCGGGCGCCGACGGTTCCCTCACCCTGGCGGGCAGCGCCGGCTTCTCACCGGCCGAGGCCGCGCGCTGGCGTTACGTGCCTCCGGACGTGGTGACCGTGGCGCGGCGGGGCCTCATCGAGCGCGAGGGGCAGTGGATCACCACCCTCGGCGCGACCGGGCTGCCCACCATCGGCCTGCACCACCACCCGGACGGCGGCCGGGTCGCCCTGCCCGCCGGCACCGGGGGCCGCATCCACGGCGTGCTGGAGATCGCCTGGCCGGAGCCGCTCGCCCCACAGCCCCCGCAGATCGTCCGCCAGGTGGAGGCGCTCGCCGAACTGTGCGCCCACACGCTGGAGACCCACGCGCCGTCCCAGGGAGCGGCCCAGGAGCCCCGCGTGCTGCCGGACGCCGCCGAGCTGATGGACCTGGCCGACGGACTGCACGACCCCGCCCTCGTCCTCGTGCCGCACCTCGACGCCGACGGACACCTGGTCGACTTCCGCATCCAGCACGTGAACAGCCGCTTCCTCGACCCGGCGGGCAGGCCGCGGGCGGTCGTGAACGGCGCGCTGCTCCTGGAGGCCTACCCCATGGCCGCGGGGGACAGTGAGTTGTTCCAGCGCGTCGAGCGGGTCTACGCCACCGGGGAGCCCTTCCGGGCCCGCCGGATGAACCTCACCGCCCTCGTCGACCAGGTGCCCCTCTCGGCGGTCGCGGACATCAGCATCAGCCGCCACGGCATGTCCGTCCTCCTCATCTGGCGCATCGAGGACGAGACGGCGCGACTGGCCAGCCTGCTCCAGAACGCCCAGCGGCTCGGCCGCATCGGCGGGTTCGAGGAGAACGTGCTCACCGGCGAGATCACCTGGAACGGGCAGCTCTTCGACCTCTACGGACGGCCGCAGACGAGCACCCCGGTGCCCCTGGAGGAGCTGCCGGCCCATGCCCACCCGGACGACGGCGTCTCCATCCGCCGTTTCCTGCGCACGCTGCTGCACCACCAGCGGCCGGCTGCCGCCGCCTTCCGGCTCCAGCGGCCGGACGGAGTGACCCGGCACATCCGGATCGTCGCCGAACCGGTGCTGGACACCGACGACCGGCTGCTCCTGGTCCGAGGTGCCTGCCAGGACATCTCGGCCCAGCACTGGACCGAGGTGGCGCTCGCGGCCACCCGCGACCAACTGGCGCACACCGAGCAGCAGGCCACCGAACGCAACCGGCTGACCCTGCAGTTGCAGCACGCCATCATGCCCCCCACACAGGCGCCGTTGCAGGTTTCCGGCCTCCAGGTCGCCGTCCGCTACCGGCCCGCGGAGACCGAGCAGTTGGTGGGCGGCGACTGGTACGACGCCGTCGTCCTGCCGTCCCGGAAGGTGCTGCTGTGTGTCGGGGACGTGGCCGGGCACGGCATCGAGGCCGCCACCAGCATGGTCGTCCTGCGCAACGCGCTGCGCGGCCTGGCCGTGACCGGCGCCGGCCCCGGCCAGCTGCTGTCCTGGCTCAACATCGTGGCGCACCATCTGACCGGCGCCGTCACCGCGACCGCGGTGTGCGGACTGTACGACCCGGTCCGGCGGACGCTGCGCTGGGCCCGGGCGGGACACCTGCCGCCCGTCCTCGTCCGGGACACCGAAGCGGAGCCCCTGCCCCTGGTCAAGGGCCTGTTGCTGGGGGCCGCCCCCGAGGTCGTCTACGAGGAGACCGAGCTGCAACTGGCCGCCGGGGACACCTTGTTGATGTACACGGACGGCCTGGTCGAACGCCGTGACCGGCCCGTGGAGGAGTCCCTCACCCACCTGCTGACCACCGCCCGTGCGGCACCGAGCACGCTCGACCAGCAGCTGGACCGCCTGCTGACCTACAGCAAGTCGGACACCGACGACGACACCTGCATCGTGGGCATCCGGGTCGGGTGAGGGACGTCGCGGGCCACTAGTCTAGTCCTCGTACAAGGGCGTCCACTGCGCCCGGGCGACGGCCTCCCGCAACTCCTCCTCCGTCGCCTGCGGGGCCACCCCGTCCTCGACGGCGGCGAGGGCCGCGGCCAGGGCGATCTCGCGGACGGACTCCCGCATCCCGGTCAGCGGCGGCAGCAGCGGCACGGGCATGTCGTCGCCGTCCGCCGCCCGGACCGCGCACCGGGCGACGGCCCGGGCGGCGGCCACCAGCATGCGGTCCGTGACCCGGGTGGCCCGGCTCGCGGTGACCGCGAGGCCCATGGCCGGGAAGACGTACACGTTGTTCGACTGCGCCACCGGCACCTCGCGCCCGTCGACCGTCAGCGGCGGGAAGGGTGAGCCGGTGGCGATCAGCGCCCGCCCGTCGGTCCAGCGGGTGAGGTCGGCCGGCTCGGCCTCGGAGTGCGAAGTGGGGTTGGAGAGCGGGAAGACGACGGGCCGTTCGCAGGTCGACGCCATCTGGCGCACGATCTCCTCGGTGAACGCGCCGTGCGCCGTCGACAGCCCGATGAGCGCCGTCGGCTCGACGCGGCGCACCACTTCGCCCAGGCCGGTGCCGTCCCAGTCGGCCACCTCGCTGTCGTCGCGCGCGAACGCCCGCTGCTGCGGGGTCAGTTCGGAGCGGGAGGACACCAGCAGCCCGTCGATGTCGACGATCCAGAACCGGGCCGTCGCCTCGTCCTCCGGCAGACCCTCGTCGACCATCGCCGTACGGATCATGTCGGCGACGCCGATCGCGGCCGACCCCGCGCCGAGGATCACCACGCGCTGCTCGGGCAGCGGGGTGCCGGCCACGTCCGCAGCGGTGGACAGGGCGCCGAGCGTGACGGCCGCGGTGCCCTGGATGTCGTCGTTGAACGTGAGCAGCCGGTCGCGGTAGCGGGCGAGGATCGGATGGGCGTGCGCGGTGGCGAAGTCCTCCCACTGCAACAGCGTCCCGGGCAGTTCCGCCTCGACAGCCGAGACGAACGCCTCGATCATCTTCTCGTACTCGGCGCCGGTCAGCCGCCGGTCGCGCCGGCCCAGGTAGCGGGGGTTGTCGAGCAGGGTCTCGTTGTCGGTGCCGACGTCCAGCAGGATCGGCAGCGTACGGGCGGGGTGGATGCCGCCGATCGCCGTGTAGAGGCTCAGCTTGCCGATGGGGATGCCCATGCCGCCGACGCCCTGGTCGCCCAGGCCGAGGATGCGCTGGCCGTCGGTGACGACGATGACGTCCACGTCGTGGTCCCGGTGCGGGCGGTTGCGCAGGATGTCCCGGAAGCGGTGCCGGTCCTCCCAGGTCAGGAACAGACCGCGCGGCCGCCGGTAGATCTCGCTGAACTTCTGACAGGCCTCGCCCACCGTCGGCGTGTAGACGACGGGCAGCAGCTCCTCCAGGTACTCGGTGACCAGACGGTAGAAGAGGACCTCGTTGGTGTCCTGGAGCTGCCGCAGGTAGATGTGCCGGTTGAGGGGCTTGTCGTAGCCGTGGAACGCCTCGTAGGCACGGGCGACCTGCTCGTCCAGGGTCTCCACGGCGGGCGGCAGCAACCCGTCGATGCCCAGCTCCTCGCGTTCGGCGGCTGAAGGCGGTGCCCCTGTTGACCAACGGGTCGGCCAGGGTCGTGACGGCGGGGCTGGTGGTGGGGCGGGGGTGATGCGTCGGCTGATCCATGAGGCAACGCCTTCCCGTGACGCGCCGGTTCGTGCGGGTGACGTGTGCCATCCGGATGAACCACCGGCTCCGTGAACCGCCGGCTCCGAAGCACCGGCTCCGAAGCACCGGCTCCGAAGCACCGGCTCCGAACCACCGGCTCCGAAGCACCGGCTCCGAAGCACCGGCTCCGTGAACCACCGGCCCCGTGAACCATCCGGACGAACAACCGGCCCCGTAAGAACGTCCACCGGTCACCGATGAGTTCCGCACCGCCGTCCGGTCCACCTCTCCGTACACCCCACCGCGCCCCAATGCCCGTCAGGAGACAGTGACATGAGTGTGCCTCCACCCGGATCGTCCGCTCCGCGTCCCATGTGGTTGCCGCCGCGCTCGTGGTCCCGCTGCTGGCGCGCAGGCTCTCCCACGTGCGGCGCTGAACACGTCCCAGCCCGCCACACCACCGACACGTCCCAGCCCGCCACACCACCGACACGGGCCCGTCGCGTCTAGGCGCCGACGGGCCCGTCGCTGTCCGCCCCGACCCGGGCGACCCGAACGGCCCAATCCCGCTGCGCCGGAGGAGGCGACCGTGGATGACCGGTGTGACCGTGGTGGAAGGAATGCGCGTGCACACGGTGACGAGGAGGCGCGATGGCGGAGGCACTGGCCGAAGGCGGCACGAAGAGCGCTGCCACGAGGGGCGGCGCCGGCCCGTCCCCGGGCGTCTTCGAGCAGCTCGGCGCCGTCGCCGACGCAGTCCTCTACGAGGGCTACCTTCTCTACCCCTACCGCCGTTCCTCCACCAAGAACCGCGTCCGCTGGCAGTTCGGCGTGCTGTTCCCCCGGGACTGGGTGGAGGCGGACGGCCCCGTCACCCCCGGCGTCTCCGGCTCCGCCGACTCCTGGTACCAGCGGACCGAGTGCCTGCTGCGGGTCCGGCAGCCGGACAGCGCCCGGGTACGCGTGCGGGTCCGCTACCTCCAGATGCAGCGCAAGCAGGTGGAGGAAGCGGGCCGGCCCGTCGAGTCGCTGCGCGGCGACGACGGCACGGTGCATCTGACCTTCGACGAGGCCCTGCCGCGCGAGTGCGAGATCGAGGCCCCGCTCGACGAACTCCTCCTGGGCGGACGCACCGTCACGGTGAGCGCCGCGGCAGGGGAGGACGCCGAGCCGCTGCCGGACGGCACCGGGCGGGTGGTGCGCAGCCGCGAGGAGATCCGCGCCGAGACCACCGTCACCGCCGAGCGGCTCTCCGACGACCTCTGCCGGATCCGCGTACGGACCACGAACACCGCGCCCGCACCACCCCCGCGCACTCCGCGGGACGAGGCACTGCGCCGGGCCCTCATCGCCACGCACACCCTCATCGGCGGGGACGGGGTGGAGTTCGTCTCGCTGATCGATCCCCCGGCGGACCTGGAAGCACTCGTGCGCGCGTGCCGCAACGAGTTCACCTTCCCCGTGCTCGGAGGCGAGGCCGGCGACACCGGACCCGTCCTGCTGTCCGCGCCGATCATCCTGCCCGACCACCCCCAGGTCGCCCCCGAAAGCCCCGGCGACCTGCACGACGCCGCGGAGATCGACGAGATCCTCACGCTGCGCACGATGCTGCTGACCGACGAGGAGAAGCGCGAGGCGCGGGCCACGGACCCGCGGGCGGCGGCGATCCTCGACCGGGTCGACACCATGCCGCAGGAGGTCTTCGAACGACTCCACGGCGCCGTCCGCTCCCTGACACCGTCCACCCCGACGGCGTCTGGGGACCGGTTGTCGGGCGTTGTCGGTTCTCGGGAGCCGGTCACTTTCTCCGCGGCGTCTGCCGACCGACTGCCCGACGCTGTCGGCTCCCCGGAGCCGGTCCCCCTCGCCTCGGCGCCCGCCGACCGGTCGCCCGGCGCCGTCCGCTCCCTGACACCGTTCCCGGACCGGCTGCTCGACGCCATCGGCTCGCCGGCACCGGTCACCCCCACGGCGTCCGCCGACCGGCTGCCCGGCGCTGCCGGCCCCCCGGCATCGGCCAACCCCGTCTCGGCGTCCGCCGACCGACTACCTGACGCTGTCGGCTCGCCGGCACCGGTCAACCCCGCCTCGGCGCCGGCCGACCGGTCGCCCGACCCTGCCGGCTCCCCGGAACCCGTCACCTTCGCCACGGCGTCCGCCGACCGGCCCGCCTGGTGGCAGGCGGGTGCCGACGACGGTCTGTCCCCGACCACCGACACCGTGCTCGTCGACGGCGTCCCGCTCGGCGGCGGCAGCCGCGTGCGGCTGCGCCCCCGGGGACGCGGCGCCGACGCCCAGGACATGTTCCTGGCCGGGCGGACCGCCGAGGTCGCCGCCGTCTTCCACGACGTGGACGGCAGCGTGCACCTCGCCGTCACCCTCGACGACGACCCCGCCGCCGAACTGAACAACTGGTACGGCCGCTTCCACTACTTCCGGCCCGACGAGCTCGAACCCCTCGAGCCCGCCGGATCCCCGGACGAGCCGTCGGCACCGGCTCCCGCCGCAGCTCCGGCGCGGCACACGTCCGACTCCGAGACCCCCGCAGCGGAGGCCGAGTGACATGACCACCCACAGCAGCACCGCCGAAGTCAGCAAGGAACCCGACCGGTCCGAGGACCGGCAGGGCATAGACGAGATCACCATCCTCTGGATCTCCGAGGGCATGAGCTGCGACGGCGACACCGTCTCGCT
The DNA here is from genome assembly GCF_014207295.1 of Streptomyces sp. AK010. Taxonomy (NCBI): domain Bacteria; kingdom Bacillati; phylum Actinomycetota; class Actinomycetes; order Kitasatosporales; family Streptomycetaceae; genus Streptomyces; species Streptomyces sp. AK010. Next base: position 41,557 of record NZ_JACHCX010000008.1, on the reverse strand, counting down.
CACCGCCGCCGACCAGCCCTCCATCGAGGACCTGGTCCTCGGGCTGATCCCGGGCCTGCCGAAGGTGAACCTCGTCAACAAGGTGCTCTCGCCCAGCCTGGGCGGCGAGGACTTCCTCGCGCCCTACCGGGCGGCCGTACGCGACGAACTGGGCCCTTTCATCCTCGTCATCGAGGGCTCGATCCCCAACCAGAACATCATCGAGGGCGACGGCTACTGGACGTCCTTCGGCAACGACCCGGAGACCGGCGAGCCGCAGACCCTCAACTGGTGGATCGACCAACTGGCCCCCAAGGCCTGGGCGGTCGTCGCCGCCGGCACCTGCGCCACCTTCGGCGGCATCCACGCCATGTCCGGCAACCCGACGGGCTGCATGGGTCTGGCCGACTACCTGGGCTGGGACTACACCTCCCAGGCCGGCCTGCCGATCGTCAACGTGCCCGGCTGCCCGATCCAGCCCGAGAACTTCATGGAGACCCTGGTCTGGGTCCTCTACCACGCGGCCGGCTCCGCACCCCCGCCGCCGCTGGACCACATGCTGCGCCCGCAGTGGCTGTTCGGGAAGACGGTCCACGAGGGCTGCGACCGCGGCTCCTACTACGAGCAGGCCAACTTCGCAGCGGACTACAACTCCCCCAAGTGCCTCGTGAAGACGGGCTGCTGGGGCCCGGTCGTCAACTGCAACGTGCCCAAGCGCGGCTGGATGGCCGGCATCGGCGGCTGCCCCAACGTGGGCGGCATCTGCATCGGCTGCACGATGCCCGGCTTCCCCGACGCGTTCATGCCGTTCATGGACGAGCCCCCGGGCAGCACCCTGTCGTCCCTGGTCATCAAGCCGTACGGGGCGGTCGTCCGCCGACTGCGCGGCATGACCAACGAGCTGGTCAACCACGAGCCCGGGTGGCGCCACAACAAGCGCAAGCTGACCAGTGGTTACGACCCGCACTGGCGCGCCTGATGAAGCCCACCGGGCACACCCCCCACCCCCACACCACCGACAGCGAGGGGCAGTACCGCAGATGACCACCACCGAGGCCCGGCCCACGGACCGCAAACCGCCGCAGCTCGTGGACATGTCCTGGGATCCGATCACACGGATCATCGGGAACCTGGGCATCTACACGAAGATCGACTTCGCCAACCGGGAAGTCGTCGAATGCCACAGCACCTCGTCGCTGTTCCGCGGCTACTCGGTGTTCATGAAGGGCAAGGACCCGCGCGACGCGGGCTTCATCACGTCCCGGATCTGCGGCATCTGCGGCGACAACCACACCACCTGCTCCGACTACGCCCAGCAGATGGCCTACGGCGTCAAGCCGCCCCCGCTGGCCGAGCACATCGTCAACCTCGGCGAGGCCGCAGAGTACATGTTCGACCACACGATCTTCCAGGACAACCTGGTCTTCGTGGATTTCTGCGAGGCGATGGTCAAGGCCACCAACCCCGGTGTCCTGGCCCGCGCCGAACGCACCGAGGCGCCCCGCGGCGAGATCCACGGCTACCGGACCATCGCCGACATCATGAAGGCCTTCAATCCCTTCGAGGGCGAGGTCTACAAGGAGGCCCTGAAGGTCAGCCGGGTCACCCGCGAGATGTTCTGCCTGATGGAGGGGCGGCACGTCCACCCCTCCACGCTGTACCCGGGCGGTGTCGGCACGATGCCGCAGCCGACCGTCTTCACCGACTACCTCAGCCGCCTCATGAGGGTCATCGACTTCGTGAAGAAGGCCGTCGCCATGAACGACGACGTCTTCGACTTCTTCTACGAGGCACTGCCCGGCTACGAGGAGGTCGGCCGCCGCCGCACCCTGCTGGGCTGCTGGGGCGCGTTCCAGGACCCGAAGGTCGTCGACTACCGCTACGAGACGATGAACACCTGGGGCAAGGCGATGTACGTCACCCCCGGCATCATCGTCGACGGCGAACTGGTCACCAACAACCTCGTCGACATCAACCTGGGCCTGCGCATCATGCTGGGCAGTTCCTACTACGAGGACTGGGTCAACGAGGACCCCTTCGTCACCCACGACCCGCTCGGCAACCCCGTCGACATGCGCCATCCGTGGAACCAGACGACCGTCCCGGTGCCGCAGAAGCGCGACTTCGACGACAAGTACAGCTGGGTGATGAGCCCCCGCTGGCTCGACCAGCGCACCGGCGACCACCTCGCCCTCGACACGGGCGGCGGCCCCCTCGCCCGCCTGTGGTCGACGGCGCTCAGCGGCCTGGTCGACACCCCGTACATCAAGGCCACCGGCCACAGCGTGCGCATCTCCCTGCCCAAGGGCGAGTCGCTGCCGGAGACCACCCTGGAGTGGCGCATCCCCAAGTGGAGCAACACCATCGAACGCGACCGCGCCCGGCCGTACTTCATCGCCTACGCGGCCGCCATGGCCCTGCAGTTCCTCGAAGAGGCCATGGGCATGGTGCGCGCGGGCGAGACCAAGGTGTTCGAGAACTACGAGGTGCCCGACGAGGCGATCGGCTGCGGCTTCCACGAGGCGGTGCGCGGCGTCCTCTCCCACCACCTGGTGATCAAGGACAAGAAGATCGCCAACTACCACCCGTACCCGCCCACCCCGTGGAACGCCAGCCCCCGCGACAAGTTCGGCACCCCCGGCCCCTACGAGGACGCCGTCCAGGGCCAGCCCATCTTCGAGGAGAACGGGCCGGACGACTTCAAGGGCGTCGACATCATGCGCACGGTCCGCAGCTTCGACCCCTGTCTGCCGTGCGGCGTGCACATGTACGTCGGCAAGGGCAAGACGCTGACCACCCTGCACTCGCCGACGTACGGGGCGAACCATGGCTGAGGCCGCCACGGCGCGGCTGGCGGACCCGGACGTCGAGGCCCGGCTCGTCCGGCTCGACCGGGCGCTGGACAGCCTCGAGGCCGCGCCCGGCCCCACGACCCGCACCGCGACCGAGGCGGTGGCCCTGCTGACCGAGGTCTACGGCGAGGCCCTGGCCCGCGTCCTGGACCGGGCGGACGGGCAGCTGGCCGAGCGCCTGGCCGAGGACGAGCTCCTGGGGCACCTGCTGGTGCTGCACGACATCCACCCCGAGCCCGCCGAACGCCGGGCGGCCCGCGCGGTCGAACGGCTGCGGCCCGCCGTGCAGGAACGCGGCGGCGACGTGGAGTGGGCCGGCGTGGAGGGGCAGGTCGCCCGGGTGCGTCTGACCACGGGCGGCGGCGGATGCGGGTCCGGCTGCGGCGGCGGAGGTGACGAGGTCACCGACGCGGTCCGCGCGGCGGTGCTCGCCGCGGCGCCCGAGCTGACGGCGGTGGAGCCCCTGACCGAGACGGCTCCGGCCTTCGTCCCGCTGACCACGCTGACGCACCGGAGCGCACCGTGACCACCGACGGGGCCCTGGCCCGCCTCATCCGCTCCTCGGCCGACCGTACGGCGGCGGCCGAGCGGGAGGTGTGCGACCTGTGCGCCGCACCGGTCGCCGACGAGCACGCCCACCTGTACGACACCGGCCAGGAGGAGGTGCGCTGCGCCTGCGGCCCCTGCTCGGTGCTGTTCGCCGACGCGGCGGCGGGGGACGGCCAGTACCGGCTCGTGCCCCGGCGGCGGCTCCGGCTGCCCAAGGTCGACACGGCCGTCCTGGGCGTACCCGTCGGCCTGGTCTTCTTCGTGCCCCGGACGGACGGCACCGTCACCGCCGAGGGCCCGAGCCCCGCGGGAGCCATGCGGTGGGAGGTGGACACGGCGGCCTGGCAGCAGCTGGCCGGTACGTGTCCGCAGCTCGCAACCGTGGAACCCGACGTGGAGGCGCTCCTGGTGAACACCGTCCACGGCCTCGACGAACACTGGATCGTTCCGATCGACGACTGTTACCGGATGATCGCCGTGGTACGCCGGGAGTGGCGCGGCATGTCCGGCGGCGGCCGGATCTGGCCGGCCGTCGAGCAGTTCTTCCAGGACCTCACCGAGCGGCCATAGCCACGCACTCCGCAGGTCGGAGGCGAGGAAGGAGAACACCCCATGGGCACCATCAGAGTAGGCCGGCCCCAGGCGAAGCCCGACACGCCCGGGCACATCGCCGGGATGCACCAGGGCAACAAGGGACCGCGCGAGCGGCAGAAGGGGCACCACGCGGACGGCACCGCCGACGCGCGCCGCTCCACGGGGATCCACTGGAAGCGGCATGACGCCCTCGCCGAGACCATGCCGAACATCTCGCCGGGATGAACACCGTGATGCGAACGAGCAGGGAGTCGCCGCAATGAAACGAGCACGCAGAACCGTCATGCGCAGGCGGGGCGGGATGAGCGGGCAGCGGGTGCTGAAGACCGAGGCCGTCCTGGTGGGCGGCGTGGTCCTGGCCCTGCTCGCCTGGGAGTGGCCGAGCCTCAGGCGGGAGATGCGGATCTGGCGGATGTCCGGCGGATTCCGCGCCGGCCACCGCTACCCGTGAGCCGGCCGTGCACGAACTGTCGATCGCGACCGCGATCATCGAGCGGGCCGGCGAGCGGGCCCGGGCGGACGGGACGGACGCCGTCTCGAAGGTGACCGTCCGGGTCGGTGAGCTGGCGGGCGTCGTCCCCGACGCCCTCGGGTTCGCCTTCGAGGTGGCCCGCGACGGCACCGCCCTCGCGGGGGCACACCTCGTCGTCGAGCAGATCCCCGCGCAGGCCTGGTGCGGCCCGTGCGCCGAGGAGTTCCCGGTGGGCATGCCCCCGTTCTTCTGGTGCCCGCGCTGCGACCAGCCCTCCAGCGACCTGCGCAGCGGCCGTGAACTGGAGATCGCCGGGATCGAGCCGGTACCGGCATAGACAGGAGAAGGGCCCCGCCCCGTCGGCGGGGCCCTTCTCCTGTCCGGCGGTCAGCAGATGCGCGGCAGCTGCTCCCCGAGCGGCAGGTCCACCACCCGCGTGCCGCCGAGCCCGGTGGCGACCACCACCATCCCCGGATGCTCGGCGACGCACTCGCCGATCCGTGTCGCCCCGGCACCCTGCGGATGGGCCCGCATCACAGCCAGCACCTCCTCCGCCTCCGACGGCGGCACGAAGGCGACCAGCCGGCCCTCGTTGGCGACGTACAGCGGATCGAGCCCGAGGAACCCGCAGGCGTTCGCCACCGCGTCCGGCACCGGAATGGCCCGCTCCTGCAGCCGGACACCGGTCCCGGAGGCACGGGCGATCTCGTTCAGCGACGCGCCCAAACCGCCCCGGGTGGGGTCGCGCAGCACATGCACGTCCTCGGTGACGGCCAGCATCGCCGCCACCAGGTCCGCCAGCGGCGCGGTGTCACTGGCGACCTCCACCCCGAACTCCAGGCCTTCCCGCACGCTCATGACGGCCACGCCGTGCAGTCCGATCGGACCGCTGACGATGACCACGTCCCCGGGCCGGGCACGCTGGGGCCGGATGTCCACCCCGCCGGGCACGAGCCCCACCCCGGCGGTGGTGACGTACACCCCGTCGCCGTGCCCGGACTCCACGACCTTGGTGTCACCCGTGGCGATCGTGACCCCGGCGGCCTCGGCAGCCGCCCCCATCGAGCGGGCGATCCGTTCGACGACGGTCAGCTCCACCCCCTCCTCCAGGACGAAGGCGGCCGAGAGGTAGGCGGGTCGCGCGCCGCTCATCGCGAGGTCGTTGACCGTGCCGTTGACCGCGAGGTCGCCTAGGCAGCCGCCGGGGAAGAACAGCGGCCGGACCACGTAGGAGTCGGTGGAGAACGCCAGCCGCGCGCCGCCCAGTTCGAGGACGGCGGAGTCGGCGAGCCCGGCCAGGGTGGCGTTGCCGTAGGCCGGGGTGAAGATCTGCTCCATCAGCTCCGCGGACAGCGCACCCCCGCCGCCGTGACCCATGACCACCACCCCCTGGTCGCGCAGCGGGGCGGGGCAGGTCCAGCCGGCCGGGTCGACCACATCGGCGAGTCGCTCAGGCAACGGGGGTCACCTCCTGCTGCGCGGTGCCGCCGGCCTGCGGCGCCGGGGCGTTCATCCGACGGTAGAGGTAGTAGGCCGCACAGGCGCCCTCGCTGGAGACCATGGTGGCGCCGAGCGGGGTGCGCGGCGTGCAGGTGGTGCCGAACGCGGCGCACTCGGTCGGCTTGATCAGGCCCTGGAGCACCTCACCGGCCCGGCACTCCGCGGGCTCCTCGGTACGGATACCGCTCACGTCGAAGCGGTGCTCCGCGTCGTACGCGCGGAAGGCGTCGGTCAGCCGCCAGCCGCTGTCCGGGATCGGCCCGATGCCCCGCCAGGACCGGTCGGTGACCTCGAAGACCTCCTCGATCATGCGCACCGCGGCCGGGTTGCCCTCCTCGCGCACGGCACGCGGGTAGGCGTTCTCCACCCGGTGCTCACCGCGCTCCAGCTGGCGGACCGCCCGGCGGATGCCCTCAAGGATGTCCAGCGGCTCGAAGCCCGTCACCACCATCGGCACGCGGAACCGCTCGGCCAGCTCCGGGTACTCGGCCATCCCCATCACGCTGCACACGTGCCCGGCGGCCAGGAAGCCCTGCACCCGGCACTCGGGCGCCGTCATGATCGCCTCGACGGCCGGGGGGACCCGCACATGCGACACCAGCAGGCTGAAGTTGGTCAGGCCCAGCCTGCGCGCCTGGTGCACGGCCATCGCGTTGGCCGGGGCGGTGGTCTCGAAGCCGATCGCGAAGAACACCACCTCCCGGTCCGGGTTGCGACGGGCCAGCTCCAGGGCGTCGAGCGGCGAATAGACCACCCGTACGTCGCCGCCCTCGCCCTTGACCCGGAACAGGTCGCGGTCGGTGCCCGGCACCCGCAGCATGTCGCCGAAGGAGCAGAAGATCACCCCGGGCCGCGCGGCGATCTCCAGCGCCTTGTCGATGACCTCCAGCGGCGTGACACAGACCGGGCAACCGGGCCCGTGAATCAACTCGACCTGTTCGGGGAGCAGTTGGTCGATGCCGTGCCGGATGATCGAGTGCGTCTGTCCGCCGCACACCTCCATCAGGGCCCAGGGCCGGGTGGCGGTGGCACGGATCTCGTCCAGCAGCCGCCGTGCCAGCTGGGGGTCGTTGAACTCGTCGATGTACTTCACCGGGCCTCACTCCCGCCGTCCTGGGGCGCCGCCGCCGCGGTACCGCCCGCCTCCTTGGCCGCCTGCTCCCAGGCGTCCCCGAACTCCTCCTCCAGGAGCCCCAGTTCCTCGAAGAGCTTCAGTGAGGCCAGGGCCGACTCCTCGTCCAGACGCTGGAGCGCGAAGCCGACGTGCACGATGACGTACTCACCCACCTTCACGTCGGACACGTACTCCAGGCACGCCTTCTTCTGCACGCCGCCGAAGTCGATCAGCCCGGTGAGCGGTTCGGCACTGTCGTCGATGGCGACGACCTTGCCCGGCACTGCCAAACACATGGGTCACTCCTCCTGTCGTAGGTGCGCCGCGACCATGAGCTGGCCGAGGGCCAGCCCGCCGTCGTTCGGCGGGACTTCGCCGTGCCGGAGCACCGCGAAGCCGTCCTCTGTCAGCAGCCGCGCGCACTCCTCCTCCAGCAGCGCGTTGGCGAACACCCCGCCGCTGAGCGCGACGGTGGCGAGTGCGGTGTCCTGACGCGCACGCCGGCAGATCTCCGCCACCGCCCGCGCCACGCCACGGTGGAAACGGGCCGCGAGCACGGCGGCCGGGGTGCCGCGCCGCTGATCGGCGACGAGCGCACTCAGCACGGGCGCCGGGTCGAACCCGTCGGCGAAGGCGTACGCGGACCTGTCGGCGCCCCACGCCGACGCGGCCGCCGCCTCCAGCTCCAGCGCGGCCTGCGCCTCGTACCCCGCGCGATGGCACACGCCCACGAGCGACGACACGGCGTCGAAGAGCCGGCCCATGCTGGAGGTCGGCACACAGGTGAGTCCGCCGGACAACTGCCGCTGGAGCAACGCCAGTTCCTGGGGAGCGCACGCGGTCACGCACGGCAGGTCCGCGTCCCACGGCAGGCCCGCCGCCCACAGCCGGGCCAGCGCCAGACGGCACGGGTTGGCGACGCCCGCGTCCCCGCCGGGCAGCGGGGCGGGGGAGAGGCGGGCGTAGCGCCGGAAGCCGGTGTAGTCGGCGAGGAGGATCTCGCCGCCCCAGACGGTGCCGTCGTCGCCGTAGCCCGTGCCGTCGAAGGCGACACCGATCACGGGCGTGGTGCCGTCCATGCCGTGCTCGGCCATCGCGGAGGCGATGTGCGCGTGGTGGTGCTGGACCGGCACGGGGGCGTGCCCGGCCAGTCGGGCGGCCCACCGTGCCGAGTGGTACCCGGGGTGCCGGTCGGCGGCGACCACTTCGGGACGCACGCCGGTCAGAGCCCGCAGGTGCGCGTCCGCCCGCCGGGCCGCCTCCAGGGTCGTCAGATCGCCCATGTCGCCGATGTGCGGACCGAACCAGGCCTGGTCGCCCGCGCCGAGGCACAGGGCGTTCTTGAGGTCGCCGCCCACCGCGAGAGCGGGCCGCACCGGGACCGGCAGCCGCAGCGGCCGGGGCACATACCCCCGGGACCGGCGCAGCACCTGCTCGGTGCCGTCGGGCCGCACCCGCAGCAGGGAGTCGTCGCAGGGTGAGGCGATGGGCCGGTCGTGGGCGAGCCAGGCGTCGGCCAGCCCGGCGAGCCGGGTCAGGGCCTCGTCGTCGTCCGTGACGATCGGCTCCCCGGAGCGGTTGCCGCTCGTCATGACCAGTACGCGCGGGCCGGGTGGGTCACCGGGCAGGCCGAACAGCAGGGTGTGCACGGGCGTGTAGGGCAGCATCACGCCGAGGTGCGGGCTGCCGGGGCAGACCCCGGGCGCGAGTCCGCTCGCCTCCCCGCGCCGGCGCAGCAGGACGATGGGGCGCCGGGAGCCGGTGAGGGCGGCCCGTGCGGACGCGGGGAGCTCGGCGATCCGCCGTACGTCGTCGAGGTCCGCGCACATCACCGCGAACGGCTTGCCGCCGCGTGCCTTGCGGGTGCGCAGGGTGTCGACGGCCCGGGCGTCGGTGGCGTGGCAGGCCAGGTGATAGCCACCGAGGCCCTTGACGGCGACGATCCGCCCGGCGGCCAGCAACGCCCGTGCCGACGCCAGGGCTTCGGCGTCCCGGGCCGGGCGGACCCCGCTCCCGGCCGCCGGCACCAGGCGCAGCCGGGGACCGCAGTCGGGGCAGGCCACGGGCTGGGCGTGGAAGCGGCGGTCGAGGGGATCGCCGTACTCCCGGGCGCACGCCGCGCACATCGGGAAGCCGGCCATGGTCGTGAGCGCGCGGTCGTACGGCATGCCCGTGGCGATGGTGAAGCGGGGGCCGCAGTGCGTGCAGGTGACGAACGGGTGCCGGTGCCGGCGGTCGGCCGGATCGCGCAGCTCCCGCAGGCAGTCCGGGCAGGTCGCCGTGTCGGGCGGGAGGAGGGTGCTGCCGGTGGAGCGGTCGGTGGAGCGGATGCCGAAGGTGCTGTCGGCGCCGGTGGCGGGCAGGTCCTCGAAGCCGACGCCGGTGACGGCGGCCAGCGGCGGAGGCTGGCCGGCCAGCCGGTCGCAGAAGTCGGCGACGCCGTCCGGCGGGCCCTCCACCTCGATGAGCACACCGTCCGCCGTGTTGCTCACGAAGCCCGCGAGCGCCAGGTCGGTGGCGAGGCGGTGCACGAACGGGCGGAAGCCCACGCCCTGCACGGTGCCGCGCACGGTGACGCGCCGGCGCACCGCCCCGGTGGCGGGCGCCGTCACGGGACGAGGCCGGCTTCGGCGCCCTCGTGCGTGTGGGTGTGGCTGTGGGTGTGCGGCCGGGGAGCCAGGGGCGGCCGGTGGACGGGGGCCCCGTCCCGGACGGCCAGCACACGCTCCAGAAGAACGTCGACCCCGGCGCCGGTGCGGGCACAGGACCGCACCACCTCCACCCCGGGGTTGACCCGCTGGACGTTCGTCTCGAAGGCCGTCTCGTCGAACCCCGCCGGCCCGGCCAGATCGGTCTTCGTCAGCACCACCAGATGGGCGGAGCCGAAGGCCGTGGGGTACTTCAGCGGCTTGTCCTCGCCCTCCGTGACCGCCATGAGTACGATCCGCAGGCTTTCGCCGAGGTCGTACGAGGCGGGGCAGACGAGATTGCCCACGTTCTCCACGAACAGCAGCGACGTGCCCGCGGGCAGCCAGCTCTCGACGTGCCCGCGCAGCTGCCTCGCCTCCAGATGGCACAGCCCGTCCGTCAGCAGCTGCTTCACCGGGGCTCCCGACCGGGCCAGCCGGTCGGCGTCGTTCTCGGTCGCCAGGTCGGCGGTGAGCGCGGCCACCAAAAGGCTCCGCTCCACCGCTCTGGCCAGTACCCGCCCGAGCAGTTCCGTCTTGCCGCTGCCCGGGCTGGACAGCAGGTTGACCACGCTCACCCCGCGCCGGGCCAGCTCCTCACGCAGGTCCGCGGCCAGAGTGTCGTTCTTCGCCAGGACGGCCTGGGTGATCTCGTCCACGGAATCGCACATGGGCGCCGCTCCTCGCGGGTCGGTAGGGAAATCATTCCGCTACCGATCCTCCGCGCCGCCGCTCACCGTGCCCGGCAGCCCGGCCGGGGACAGGGCGGCGGATTCGTCCGGGCGGCTCAACGGGGGCGTGGCCGCCGGGTCGGCGAGCAGGACCGGCACCAGGGTGTGCAGCGCCGCGACGGCCCGCCCGACCGCTTCGCGCACCGTGCTGCTGATGCCCGGGGCGATGTCCTCGTCGGCCGGTGCCCGCAGCTCGGGCTCGCAGGCCAGCACCAGGACGCGGGGGAGCGGCTCGTCGCCCAGGTGGGCGGCCAGGGCGAGGACCTTCCCCGGGTCCATGCCGTGCGCCTCGGGAGGGGCGCCCGCCGTGGAGGCGTCGGGCAGCTCCGGCTCGATCAGCGACAGCGTGCCCGGCTCGTGCCCCCGAACGGCGGCGTCGACCAGGACGGCCGTGTCGTAGCCGTCGAGCAGCTCGTACGCGAGGTCCATGCCGCGGATGCCGAAGTCCCGCACCCGCACCTTTGGCGGCAGCGGGTCCCGGTCCAGGGCGCGGATCACCTCGGGGCCGAAGGCGTCGTCGGCGAGGAAGATGTTGCCGACCCCCGCCACGAGGAGCCGCGCGCTCATCGCGCCTCCCCGGTGACCAGCGGCCGGGCGGAGCCGTTCGGGAGTTTACGGACGAAGGCGGACCGCAGCGCGTGGTAGGGAGCCTCCGGGTCGAAGAAGACGGCGCGCATACGGGCGAGTTCGGCCCGCCGGTACTCGGCGAGGGGCCGCGCGAGCTCGTCCGCGTGACGGGACGTGGCCTTGGCGGTGATCCGGCGCGGCAGGTCCGGGTCGGCGGCCAGTTCGGCGGCCAGGCGCGCGATCTCGGGGGCGAACTCCTGGGACGCGACCGGCACCAGACGGTCCACCAGCCCGATGCGCTCGGCCGTCGCGGAGCTCACCGGCAACGCCTCGGTCGTCAGCCGCTCGGCCGCCTCGGCGCCCACCCGGCGGGGCAGCGAGTACGTCCAGTACTCCGACCCGTGCAGGCCCATGTTGCGGTAGTGCGGGTTGAGGACGCTGCCCGTGCGACACCAGACCTCGTCGGCGGCCAGGGCGAGCATGACGCCGCCGGCCGCCGCGTTGCCGCCGAGGGCCGACACCACCAGCCGGTCGGTGGTGCGCAGCACCGCCTCGACCAGGTCGTCCATGGCGTTCAGGTTGGACCAGGACTCGCCCGCCGGGTCGCCCGCCGCCTCGATGACGTTGAGGTGGATTCCGTTGGAGAAGAAGTCGCGGGCGCCGCCGAACACCAGCACCGAGGTGGGGCGGGTGAGGGCGTACCGCCAGGCGGCCAGCAGCCGGCGGCAGTGGGTGGTGCTCATGGCCCCGCCCGGGAACGAGAAGCTCAGGAAGCCGATGGGACCGCTCTGCCGGTAGCGGATGTCGGTCCAGGTGGTGCGGTCCGGGGGCAGTTCGAGCGGAGCGGCGATCTCGGGCAGCCAGTACGGGCGGTCGTACGCACCCGGCATGCCCGGGCCGCTGCCGGGCGGGGCCGGGAAGCCGGCGAGCACGGAGGCAGCCGGGCGACGGAACGGCGCGGGGTCACCGGAGCTCTTGCGGGGGCGCAGCTCCGGGATCCACACCGCGCCGTCCCGAGTGGCCCGGCAGAGCGCGCCGGCCCGGGTCGCGAGCAGCTCCCCGGGCTCCCCGCGCAGCCGGTCCTCGGGGTGCCCGCCGTGCAGGAACACCTCCTGGCCGCAGATCTCGTCCCGGACGCCGGGCTGCGAGTCGGCGCCGCGCAGCTTGCGCAGCACTGTCGCCGTGCTGTCGTTCTCCCAGTCGATCCGCCGCTGTTCCTGGCGGAAGTAGTCCCGCCACAGAACGTGGGCCCCGGGTTCGCTCTGCGGGCGCGGCTTGTACGATCCCTCGGCGTAGCGCCGCACGGCCAGAAGCACGGCGGCCGTGGCGGCGTCCGCCACCTCGTTGCGGTACATGTCGCTCTTGCCCGCCGGAGGCACCGTGAAGGTGCCGTCGGCCCACACGTCCCCCGCGTCCATGGCCGCCTCGGCCTGAAGCACCGTCACGCCCCACTCGGAGGCCTCCTCGGCGATCGCCCAGTCCAGCGACGACGGGCCCCGGTCCCCGGGTGGTCCCGGATGCACGATCAGGCAGGTGTGCTCGCGCCACACGTCCTCCGGCAGGGCCGACTTGAGCATCGGGGCGACGATCAGCTCCGGGCCCACCTCGCGTACGGCGGCCCGGACGGCGTCGGGGCCGTGCGAGGCGAGCACGACCTCCACGTGGTGCCCCTCGTCCGACAGTTCGGCGAACACACGCTGGGACAGGCTGTTGAACGCGCTGGCGACGAGCAAGATGTCCATGACATCGCATGGTCGCCGGTCCGGGGAGGGCGGTGAAGGACCACGGCGGCGTTTCGCGGTCCTGGACCGCTTCCGGCCGAACGGGTACGCGGACCCTGCGCGGAATACCGATCGGCCGTTGCTCGCGAACGTATTCGACATCACGGTCCTGCGGTGATCACCCGGCGCACGCCGGGGCGGGCGTCACGAGGGGACCTTCCATACGGAACCGGCCCGCGGGCCTCATCCGCAACCCGGTCCTGCCCGTCCCGGGCGCCAGTCGTGCACCAGGTTGAGCAGCCGGCTGTCCGCCCCGTCGTGGAACAGCGAGGTGCCGAAGCCGCGGGCGTGCAGCAGAACCGGTTCCGACCAGGGGCCCTCGATCGAAGGGGCGGTGATCAGGTGGTTGGGACAGTCGGAGAAGCCGCCGGTGTAGGTGGAGACGTTGCTGTAGGCCAGGTGGAACAGGCCGTCCGCGTGGCTGAGGCTGGGCGCCCAGACGCCGCCGGAGTCCGGGCATCCGGTCAGGTCGAGCAGCCGGGTGCCGGTCAGTGCGCCGCCGAGGGGGCGCCAGTGCACCAGGTCCGTGGAGTGGTGCAGGCGTACGCCCGGGTACCACTCGAACGTCGACGTCGCGAGGTAGAAGTCCGGCCCCACCCGCAGGATCGACGGGTCCGGGTGCGAGCCGGAGGTTCGGCCGGTCTCGAGGCGCGGCGCCACGACCGTGCCGAGCGCTGCTGCGCGTCGCGGCCTGCGACCGTGGCCGGCTCAGCGTCGACGAGGCCGGCCAGACGCGGCTCGGCGGCAGGACGCGATCCGGCAGGCCGAAGCCGACGCCGGCGAGCGGGATGCGGCTGCGGCTGGGCCTGGACGTCGACGGCGCCGAGCTGCGCTTCCGCCAGGACACCGGCAGCGGCTGGGACCCTTCGGGCCCACCCTGGGCGCCACGGTCCTGTCCGACAGAGCACGCCGAGCAGATCGAGGACGGCCGGATCCGCTCCCTCGGCTCCACGGGTGCGTTCGCCGGCCTGTGGGCCTGGGACCTCACCGGGGGCGGCCACACGCGGACTTCGACGAGGTGACCTACCGGAGCGGGCACTGAGCGCGTGTTCGGTGTGCTGGGGGGTGTGGAACGCCGGCGTGATCGCCCACACCGCCGCACCGTACCGGGGCGCCCGCCAGGGGCTCATCGCCCACGTCGGGCCACCGCCCCGCCGCACCGCCCGCGCGCCGTCTCCCCTTGCCCGGGCCGGGCGCCTGACGCACGCTGTTCGTATGGGTGGGCACGACGGCCCTACGCTCATCAACTCCGTGCAGCGGGCCATGCGGCTGCTGGAGGCGGTGAGCGCGCACGGGAACGGTGCGCCGGCCAAGCAGCTGGCGCGCGAGACGGCGCTGCCCCTGGCCACCGCCTACCACCTGCTGCGCACGCTCGTGCACGACGGGTACGTGCGGAAACTGGACGACGGCGGCTTCGTCCTCGGCGACAGACTCCAGACCCTGCAGTCCATGGGGCGTGCGCAGGCCCTGCTCAGCCGTGTCCGGCCCACCCTCGCCGCCCTGCGCGACGAACTGGCGACGGCCGCCTACCTCACCTTCTACGAGGACGGAGAGATCCGGGTCGCCGAGATCGTCGACGGCCCGGGAACCCCCCGCGTCGATCTCTGGGTCGGCTTCGAAGACGCGGGGCACGCCACCGCGCTGGGCAAGTCCGTCCTGCGGGAGCTGGACGAAGAGGCCCGCCAGGACTACCTCTCCCGTCACCGGCTCGCCGATCTCACCCCGCGGACGATCACCAGCCTCCCGGTACTCCTCCAACGGCTGGAGACCTCACCCCTGGCCCCGGCCATCACGGACCTCGAGGAGTACGCCCTCGGCACGGTCTGCGTCGCCGTCCCGGTCTACAGCGGGGACACCCTCGGCTCCCTCGGTGTCTCGCTCCCGTCGAACCGGCTCTCCCGGCTCCCGGAGATCCGCGAGCGCCTGCTCCCGACCGCGAGCCGCGTGACCCGGAGCCTCTCGCTCACTATCTGAAAATCCGCTTCTTGCCGGAAAGTGCCCTGACCCCTTTTTCTTGATAAGTCAGACATTTCCGGGATGTGCCCTGGCACAGGTGAGGACCGCGGACCCAGACATGAGCCAAGCCCGAAACCATGGCGTCGACCACCGGCCGGTAGGGCCGTTCAGGAACCGAGTGGCCGGTGCCGGGGCTTCGGCCCGCAGGCGGGCCGTCGCAGCACAGCTGGCCGTCGGAACACCCGTCCTGCCCGTCCTGGTCGTCGCCCTCGTCGTGTCCGCCGACCTCGCCGGCGGAGCCGGGATGGTCTGGCTGCCCCTGCTGGTGGCCGGCCCCGCTCTGGCCGCCACGACCAACGGGCCGCGCGGGGTCCTCGGCGTCGGCTTCCTCGCCGCGGCGCTCGGTGCGGCACTCGGGATCCGGGAGGGCGTACCGGGCCGCGAACTGATCGCCGTGCTGTCGGCCCTGGTCGCCGTCACTCTCGCGAGCGGCCTGGCCAGCGCCCTGCGCGGGCGCCGGGAACGGGTGCTCGCCGCCGTCCGCTCGGTCGCGGAGACCGCCCAGCACGCGCTGCTCAGGCCGGTGCCGTCGACCGTCGGGCCGTTCCAGGTGGCCGTGCGCTACAGCGCCGCGGCGGCGGAGGCCCGGATCGGCGGCGACCTGTACGCGCTGATACCCACCCCGCACGGGGTGCGGCTGATCGTCGGCGACGTGCGCGGCAAGGGGCTGCCCGCCGTCGGGACCGCGGCCCTCGTGCTCGGTGTCTTCCGCGAGGCCGCCCACGACGAAGCCGACCTCCTCGCCGTCGTCGACAGGATCGAGCGGAGCCTCGCCCGCAACCTCGGTCACGACGACTTCGTCACCGCCGTCGTCGCCGGATACCCGCGCGCCGGTCACCTGGAGGTCGTGAACTGCGGGCACAACCCTCCGCTGCTGGTGAGCGCCTCCGGGAGCATCAGCGCGGTGGAGCCCGCACACCCGGCCCCGCCCCTCGGGCTGCGGGCCCTCACGGGCCACACCCCGGCGCTCCAGGTGCTCCCCTTCGCCGACGGCGACCAGCTGCTGCTCTACACCGACGGCGTCACCGAGGCGCGCGACGGCGGCCGCGCCTTCTACCCCCTGGCCGAGGGCCTGGAGCGGCACGTCTCCCACGAGCCCTCCCACACCCTGGGCGCGCTCCACGACGAACTGCTGGCCCATGTGGGCGGCCGGCTGCACGACGACGCGGCCCTGCTCCTGATCCGCAAGCCGGCCGCGCGCCTCGCGGAAGCGGAGAGCTCCGGGGCGGGCGCCCTCGGCCCCTGCCCGGCCGCTCCCTCCCCGGTGCCCGAGGCGAAGTGCTGCCCGTGAGGGCCGCGGTGGCCGGTCCGGGTCACGCCTCGCGCAGGTCCTTGACCCGGCGGAGCTTGCCGAGGGAGCGCTCCAGGGTCTCCGGTTCGACGATCGTCACCTCGGCGGTGATGCCGATGCCGTCCTTGACGGCCTTCGCGATCGTCCCGGCCGCGGCTTCGCGCTGCTCGGGGCCGGTGCCGGGGCGGGTCTCCACGCGGACGGTCATGTGGTCCATACGGCCGCGCCGAGTCAGCTGGATCTGGAAGTGCGGGGCGACGCCGGGCGTGCGCAGCACGATCTCCTCGATCTGGCTGGGGAAGACGTTCACCCCGCGCAGGATGATCATGTCGTCGCAGCGGCCGGTGATCTTCTCGATGCGGCGGAACGCGGGCCGGGCCGTGCCGGGCAGCAGCCGGGTCAGATCGCGGGTGCGGTAGCGGACGACCGGCAGGGCCTCCTTGGTCAGGGACGTGAAGACCAGCTCGCCCTCCTCGCCCTCGGGCAGCACCTCACCCGTGATGGGGTCGACGACCTCGGGGTAGAAGTGGTCCTCCCACACGTGCAGCCCGTCCTTGGTCTCCACGCACTCCTGGGCGACACCCGGCCCGATCACCTCGGACAGGCCGTAGATGTCGACGGCGTGGATGTCCATCCGCTCCTCGATCTCGCGGCGCATCTCCTCCGTCCACGGCTCGGCACCGAAGACGCCCACGCGCAGACTGCTCGCGCGCGGGTCGAGGCCCTGGCGCTCGAACTCGTCGAGCAGGGTGAGCATGTAGGACGGCGTGACCATGATGATCTCGGGCCGGAAGTCCTGGATGATCTGCACCTGGCGAGCGGTCATGCCCCCGGAGGCCGGGATCACCAGACAGCCGGCGCGCTCCGCGCCGTAGTGCGCGCCGAGACCGCCGGTGAACAGCCCGTACCCGTAGGAGATGTGCACCTTGTGGCCCGGGCGCCCGCCGGCGGCGCGGATCGAGCGGGCGACGAGGTCGGCCCACATCGACAGGTCGTGCTCCGTGTAGCCGACCACCGTGGGGCGGCCGGTGGTGCCGCTGGAGGCGTGCACGCGCCGCACCCGGTCCATGGGGACGGCGAACATGCCGAAGGGGTAGGTGTCCCGGAGGTCGGCCTTCGTGGTGAAGGGGAACCGGGCGAGGTCCTCCAGCGAGCGACAGTCGTCGGGGGTGACCCCGGCCGCGTCGAACTTCTTCCGGTACGTCTCCACGTTCTCGTAGGCGTGCCGCAAACTCCGGCGCAGGCGGTCGAGCTGGAGCTCCCGCAGCTGCTCGCGCGTCAGGCGCTCCGTGTCGTCGAGCAGGTCGTGGGGGAGGGGTTCGCCGCGCCGCTGTCCGCCGGGCGCCGTGGCCCCGGAGGTCGTCGTCTCGCTGGTCATCCAGGACTCCTCCGGCCTCGTGCTCCTGATGCTCCGGCTGCGGCCCCGGAACTCCGCGATCACCTCGTCGCCCCGCCGGACCGTCACGTCGTAGCGGCCGCTGCGCCCGTAGCGGGTGCGCTCCTCGGCCCGGGCGACGAGTTCGTCGCCCTCGTACGCGGGGGCCGGCCACGAAGGTGATGTCCGCGCCCGCCGCGACGGTCACCGGGCCGTGGCTGCTGCAGGCGCAGGCGAAGGCGCTGTCGGCGAGCAGGAAGACATAGCCGCCGTGGACGATCCCATGGCCGTTCACCATCGCCGGGGTCACGGTCATCCGCAGCGTGGCGGTCCCCTCGCCCTGCTCCCGCAGCTCGATCCCGAGCCCGCGGGAGGCCTCGTCCGCGGCGAACATCGCCTCCGCGGGCGGCCTCGCGTCAGCGGTATGGGTCACTTCACGCACCACCTCATGGGCCGACCGAACATTCGGTTAGCTGGCGTTGCCATGTAATCGAGCCGATTCGAGGCCTGTCAAGGGTCCAGGACTTCCCCGAGGGGTCTTACCAAGGCGCGCCGACGTGTCCTACGATGGACCGAACGAATGGTCGGTTGGGAAGTGGGACGGATGGATACGACACGCTCCAGCCCCGCGGGGACGGACGGCGCCGAGCCGGATCTCCAGCAGCACTTCGACGGGACGATCGCGCGGGACCAGCGGATCGAGCCGCGCGACTGGATGCCGGAGGGCTACCGGAAGACACTGATCCGGCAGATCGCGCAGCACGCGCACTCGGAGATCATCGGCATGCAGCCGGAGGGTGAGTGGATCACCCGCGCGCCGTCGCTGCGCCGCAAGGCCATTCTGTTCGCCAAGGTCCAGGACGAGGCCGGGCACGGGCTGTACCTGTACTCGGCGGCGGAAACGCTGGGCGCCGACCGCGCCGACCTCACCGAGCGGCTGATCGAGGGCCGCCAGAAGTACTCGTCGATCTTCAACTACCCGACGCTGAGCTTCGCGGACGTCGGCGTGATCGGCTGGTTCGTGGACGGCGCGGCGATCTGCAACCAGGTGCCGCTGTGCCGCTCCTCCTACGGGCCGTACGCGCGCGCCATGGTGCGGATCTGCAAGGAGGAGTCGTTCCACCAGCGGCAGGGCTTCGAGCTGCTGATGACGATGATGCGCGGCACCCCGGAGCAGCGCGAGATGGTGCAGGACGCCGTGAACCGCTGGTGGTGGCCGTCGCTGATGATGTTCGGCCCGCCCGACGACGCCTCGCCCAACTCCGCGCAGTCCATGGCCTGGAAGATCAAGCGGCACAGCAACGACGAACTGCGGCAGCGCTTCGTCGACATGACCGTGCCCCAGGCCGAGAAGCTCGGCGTCACGCTCCCCGACCCGGAGCTGCGCTGGAACGAGGAGCGGGGCCGCCACGACTTCGGCACGCCCGACTGGGACGAGCTGATGCGGGTCATCAAGGGCGACGGCCCGTGCAACGACCAGCGGATCCAACGGCGCCGCACGGCCCACGAAGAGGGCACCTGGGTGCGCGAGGCGGCCACCGCCCACGCCGCCAAGCAGGCGGCCCGCGAGCGGAAGGGAGCGGTGGCATGACCGCCGACACGCAGGACTGGCCGCTGTACGAGGTGTTCGTACGCGGCAAGCGCGGCCTGAACCACGTCCACGTGGGATCGCTGCACGCCGCCGACGACCGCATGGCCCTCACCCACGCCCGCGACCTGTACACCCGGCGCAACGAGGGCGTCTCGATCTGGGTCGTGCGCTCGGAGCACATCGCCGCCTCCACCCGCGACGAGAAGGACCCGTTCTTCGAGCCCAGCGCCGACAAGGTCTACCGGCACCCGACCTTCTACGACATCCCCGAAGACGTCCCGCACATCTGAAGGAGAGGACATGAGCGACGACCACGTCTACATGACCCTCGCCGAGGGACACGAGGACGACACCCGCTGGGCCTACGGCACCGGCTTCGAGGACCCCCTGCACGGCGTCGAGACCGCCGTGCCCGACGACGTGGACGCCGGTGAACTGGCCGCCCTCTGCGTCACCCTGGCCGATGACGCCCTGGTCTGCGCCCAGCGGCTCGCCGAGTGGACCACCCGCGCCCCTGAGCTGGAGGAGGAGGTCGCGCTGGCCAACATCGGGCTCGACCTGCTCGGCCAGGCCCGCCTGCTCTACTCCCGCGCGGGCCAGACCGACGGCACCGGCCGCGACGAGGACGCCTTCGCCTACTTCCGCGACGCCGGCGACTTCCGCAACGTACGCCTGGCCGAACTGCCCAACGGGGACTTCGCGTTCTCCGTCGTGCGGCTGCTGGTGTTCGCCAGCTGGCGCCTCGCGCACTTCGAGCGGCTCACCGCGCACCGCGACCCGGTGCTCGCGGCCATCGCCGCCAAGGGCGTGAAGGAGCTGGCCTACCACCGTCAGTACGCGGCCGAGTGGGCCGTGCGCCTGGGCGACGGCACCGAGGAGTCGCACCGCCGGATGCGCAGGGCCCAGGAGCAGGTCGCGCCCTACCTGGGCGAGCTGTTCACGGCGTACGACGTCCGGGACGAGGTCGTCACCGTGCTGCGCCAGGTCACCGAGGCCGCCGGGCTGCCCATGCCGGTCTACCGCCCGCTGCCCGGCTCGGGCCGGGCCGGGGAGCACACCGAGCATCTCGCCCCGCTGCTCGCCGAGTTGCAGGGTGTGGCCCGCGCCCACCCGGAGGCGACATGGTGACGGCACTCCTCGACGAGCGAAGGGCCCGGCGCATCGCCGAGCAGGTGCCCGACCCCGAACTGCCCATGCTCACCCTGGCCGACCTCGGAGTGCTGCGCGAGGTGAGCCTGGCCCCGGACGGCACGGTGGTCGCGAGCCTCACCCCGACCTACTCGGGCTGCCCGGCGATGGCGGAGATGCGCGCCGGCGTGGCCGCCCGGCTGCGCGAGGCCGGATACGAGCGCGTGGAGATCCGCACGGTCCTCGACCCGCCCTGGAGCAGCGACTGGATCACGGCGGACGGCCGGCGCAAGCTCGCCGAGCACGGCATCGCCCCGCCCGGCGCCGCCCCCGCGCGCGCCGCCGGCCCGGTCCCGCTCGTGCTGTCGCCGGCCCGCCGCTCCGTGCCCTGCCCCCGCTGCGGTCACCCCGACACCGAGGAGACCTCCCGCTTCGGCGCCACGTCCTGCAAGTCCCTGTGGCGCTGCCTCGCCTGCCGCGAGCCGTTCGAGTACGTCAAGGAGATCTGATGGAGGACCTGATGGAGCCGGCCCCCGCCCCGGCGCCGCGCCCGCGTGCCCGCCGACGTCCGGTCTTCCACCCCCTGCGGGTCGCCGCCGTGCAGCCGCTGTGCGAGGACGCGGCAGCGGTCAGCTTCGACATCCCGGCCGAGCTGGCCGAGGAGTTCACCTTCGCGCCCGGCCAGTCCCTCACCCTGCGCCGCGACATCGACGGCCGGGACGAGCGCCGCTCCTACTCGATCTGCGCCCCCGCCGGCACGGCACCGCGCATCGGCGTGCGGGTGGTGCCGGGCGGGCTGTTCTCCTCCTGGCTGGTGCGGGACGTACGCCCCGGCGACACCGTGCAGGTCATGGCGCCCACCGGCGCCTTCACCCCCGACCTGACCACCCACGGCCACCACGTCCTGATCGCCGCCGGCTCCGGCATCACCCCCATGGTCTCCATCGCCGAGTCCGTTCTGGCCGCCGACTCCCGTTCGCGCGTCACCCTCCTCTACGGCAACCGCCGCACGGGCACGGTGATGTTCGCCGACGAACTCGCCGACCTGAAGGACCTCTACCCGACGCGGTTCCAGCTCGCCCACGTCCTGTCCCGCGAGCCCCGCGAGGCCGAGGTGCTCTCCGGCCGCCTCGACGCCGAGCGGCTTTCGGCCCTCGTCGACGCCCTGGTCGACGTGGAGTCCGCCGACCACTGGTGGCTGTGCGGCCCGCACGGCATGGTCCGCGCCGCCCAGGAGGTCCTCACCGGCCTCGGGGTACCCGCCGACCGCGTCCACCAGGAGCTCTTCCACGCCGACGACGAGCCCGTCCGCGAGGTCCTCCACGTCGAGACCGGCCCCACCGGCCCGGTCAGCCAGGTCACCGTCACCCTCGACGGCCGCTCCACCACGTCCCCGCTGCCCCGCGACCGCACCATCCTGGAAGGGGCCCAGCAGACCCGCCCCGACCTGCCCTTCGCCTGCAAGGGCGGTGTCTGCGGCACCTGCCGCGCCCAGGTGACCGACGGCAAGGCCGACATGCGCCGCAACTTCGCCCTCGAACCCTCCGAGGTCGACGCCGGCTACGTCCTCACCTGCCAGTCGTTCCCGGTGTCCGAGGAGCTGACGGTGGACTTCGACACCTGATCCCCCGGGTGGTGTGCCGGCCTCCGGCCCCAGGCCTGGGCGGGCGCCTCGCGCGGTGCCTTGCGCGCCCGGTGCAGCCGGACCCGGGCCGTGACCTGGCGGATGCCCAGGGCGGCCGCGGCTCGGTGACCCTGAGCTGGTCGACCGCGACCAGCTCCATGACGGCCCGCTCGCCCTCCGGGAGCCTCGCCGGCGCGGCCAGGACGCGCCGCCCGGGGCTCTGCGCGTCGAGCTTGTCCTCGATGCGGACGATGTCGTCGGGCTCCAGCAACCGCCGCCCGCGGATGCGCCGGTCGCGTTCGGTCTCCCGGGCGATCCGGCGGCGCTCCGACGACACGACGTTGCGCGCGATGCCGTACAGCCACGCCGTCTCGCTGCCGAGGTGCGGGCGGTAGGTGCCGGCCGAGTCGAGAACGGCGAGGAAGATCTCGGCCGTCAGGTCGGCCGCCGTGTGCGGGTCGTCCACCCGCCGGGCCACGAAGCGCAGCACCGCGTCGACATGGCGCCGGTAGAACTCCTCGAAGTGCCGCGGGTCACCGACCGCCGCAGCGGGCCCACCCCGTAACCGTTCCGCGTCGTCCACGAACGTCCCCTTCTCGTCGACAAGTGCCTTGTCACTCGTTCTTGGAACGGGGCGCGCAAAGCGTTACAAGAGAGGCCGGTCCTGCCTGCCCTGGCCGGCGCGCAGGACCCGCAACATCGTGAGGGCCACGTGGAGTTCGGTGCGGCGGTCGCCGGATTCGAGGTCGGTGTCGAGGAGACGCTCGATGGTGCGCAGGCGCTGGTACATGGTCTCCCTGGACAGGCCGCCGCGACGGGCCGCCGTCGTCTTGTTGCCGGCGGCGTCGAGGTAGTGGCCCAGGGTCGCCAGCAGGTCGGTGCCGTGCCGGGTGTCGTGGTCGACGAGCCGGCTCAGCCGCCGTTCGGTGTAGTCCTGGATCCGGGTGTCCTCGCGCAGCGCGTACAGCAGCCGGCGCAGGTCGATGTCCGGCAGTTCGTGGAAGGAACGGCCTTCGGGCAGGGCCTGGCCGGGCGGGGTGGCCTCTATGACCCGGGCCGCCTCCCGGAAGGAACGCGCGGTGTCGGCGAGGTCAGCCACCTCCGAGCCGACGCCGATGATCGCTTCCGGGGCCAGAGCCAGCGCGGTGCGGCTCAGCCGTTCGGCCACGGGCCGCCAGGGCCGGTCGGGGCGCAGGGCCAGCAGGACGCCGAGGCGGCCGGGGGAGAGCTCGCCGACCAGGGCCGGTACCCCGGCCGACCTCAGCTCCCGGTGCAGCCGGGCCTCCGGTTCCGCGTCCTCCCCGCCGGGCCCCGGATCCACGAGGATCGCCAGGAAGACACCGGCCTCCGTGGGCAGGCCCAGCGCCGCGCAGCGGGCGCGGACGTCCTCGGCGGAGTGGTGGCGCTGCTCCGCCAGCTCCCGCAGGACGGTGCGGTGAGCCGTGTGCTCCCAGGGCGTGGAGTGGATGAGCCGGGCCACCGTCAGGGCCATCGCCGTCCGCTCCACGACGGTGACGTGCTCAGGACCGAAGACCGGCCCGTCGGCGGGCAGCATCGCCAGACGCCCCCAGCGTTCCCCCTGGTAGGAGACGGGCGCGGTGAGCCACCCCTCCGGGCCGCCCACCTCGGTGCGGTCGCCGGGCTCGGCCGCCCGGGAGCGCCGCTCCCAGTCCCCGAGCGCCTCCTCCACCGTGCTCCCCGAGGGCTCGCAGATCAGCGCCTGGTGCACCAGGTTCTCCAGCACGACCGTCCGGCCGCTCATCTCCGCCGCCGCGCGCACCACGTCCTCGGGCCCCGCCCCGCGCAACGTCAGAGCCGTGAACGCCTCGTGGATCCGCTGCGTCCGCCGCATCGCGTCGGCCTGGTTGCCGAGGATCAGCGCGTGCACGACCTGGGTGACCTCCAGGAAGTTGACGTCCCGGGCGAGGGTGACCAGGGGCAGGCCCCGGGCCCGGCAAGCCTGCACGAGGGCGTCGGGCGGCCGGTGATAGCGCCGTACGAGTTCGATGACCAGGGCGGCCGCCCCCACCTCGGTGAGTTCGTCGACGTACCGGCGGACACCCGAGGCGTCCTCCGGCAGCGGCATGCCGGTGGTCAGGACCAGCTCGCCGCCCTTGAGGAAGGAGGCCGGGTCCGTCAGCTCGGTGATGTGCACCCAGCGCACCGGCCGGTCCAGTTGAGCGAGCCCCGTGACGACCTGGGGCTGTCCCGCGGCCAGGACCGGCAGGGCCAGGACGTCGGCGAGGGTGGGTGCGCGAGCGGCCGGGGCCGCATCACGGCCGGCCGTCGGGGGGTGCTGGTCCACGGTGCCTCCCTGCGTGCCCGGTCACTCTGACAAGCGGGGCTGACCTGCGCAAGAGCTGTCCACGGGTGGGACAGGGGGTGCCTCGGGGGTCCGGCGGTTGACACAACGTCCGAACAACGGGTTCCGGCCGGACAGATCACGCGTTGTCGGCGGTCGCCGCGGCCTGGATGCTCGGACACCGGAGCTCAGCCAAGCAACCACACCTCGTCGTACGGCCGGGAGACACCATGACCGCACTGTCGCCGCACCTTCGCCAGGCCACGCCCGTCGTGGCGGCCCGGGGCGAGGGCGTCCACCTCTACGGTGAGGACGGCCGCCGCTACCTCGACTTCACCGCCGGCATCGGCGTCACCAGCACCGGGCACTGCCACCCCAAGGTCGTGGCGGCGGCGCAGGAGCAGGTGGGCACGCTGATCCACGGCCAGTACACGACCGTGATGCACCAGCCGCTGCGCCGCCTCGTCGACAAGCTGGGCGAGGTGCTGCCGGCCGGCCTGGACAGCCTGTTCTTCACCAACTCCGGCAGCGAGGCCGTCGAGTCGGCACTGCGGCTGGCCCGCCAGGCGACCGGCCGGCCGAACGTCATCGTCTGTCACGGCGGCTTCCACGGCCGTACGGTCGCCGCCGCCTCCATGACCACCTCCGGCATCCGCTTCCGCTCCGGGTTCTCCCCGCTGATGAGCGGCGTGGTCGTCACCCCCTTCCCGACCGCCTACCGCTACGGCTGGGACGAGGAGAGCGCCACCCGCTTCGCCCTGAAGGAACTCGACTACACCCTCCAGACGATCTCCTCGCCCGCCGACACGGCAGCGATCATCGTCGAGCCGGTCCTCGGTGAGGGCGGCTACGTCCCCGCGAACCGCGCCTTCCTGGAAGGCCTGCGCGAGCGGGCGGACCGGCACGGCTTCCTCCTGATCCTCGACGAGGTGCAGACCGGCGTCGGCCGCACCGGCCGCTTCTGGGGCCACGACCATTTCGGCGTCACCCCCGACATCCTCGTCACCGCCAAGGGCCTGGCCAGCGGCTTCCCCCTCTCCGGCATCGCCGCCTCCGAGGAACTGATGACCAAGGCATGGCCCGGCTCGCAGGGCGGCACGTACGGCGCCAACGCCGTCGCCTGCGCCGCCGCCTGCGCGACGCTGGACGTCGTACGCGACGAGAAGCTCGTGGAGAACGCCGAGGCGATGGGCAAGCGGCTCCGTCAGGGCCTGGAAGCCGTCGCCGACCGGACCCCGGGCATCGGTGACGTCCGCGGCCTCGGCCTCATGCTCGCCACCGAGTTCGTCACCGAGGACGGCGGCCCCGACCCGGAGACCGCCGCCCGCGTCCAGCGCGCCGCCATCGACGAGGGCCTGCTCCTGCTGCTGTGCGGCGCCTGGAACCAGGTCGTCCGCATGATCCCGGCGCTCGTGATCGACGAGACGGGCGTCGACGAGGGCCTCCAGGCCTGGGCGAACGCCGTCGAAGCCGGAACCTCGGGAGCGTCGGGCCGATGACCACCGCCACCCGCGACCTGGCGGGTCTCGTGGCCCGTGTCGCCGAGCTCGCGCCCGGTCTGCGGGTGGAGATTGGCCCGGGGGCCACCGGCCCCTACGCCTACGACGCCTCCAACTACCGTGTGCCGCCGAGGGCGGTGGCCTTCCCGCGTTCCGCCGACGACGTGGTCGGTGTGCTGCGGGCCTGCCGTGAGGCGGGGGTACCGGTCACCGCCCGGGGCGGCGGCACGAGCATGGCGGGCAACGCCGTCGGGCCGGGTGTGGTGCTGGACTTCTCCCGGTACATGAACCGGATCCTGGACATCGACGTCGAGGCGCGTACGGCGCGGGTCGAGGCGGGGGTGGTGCTGGACGCGCTGCGCAGTGCGACCGCGCTGCACGGGCTGGACTTCGGCCCGGACCCGTCGTCGCACAGCCGCTGCACCCTCGGCGGCATGATCGGCAATGACGCGTGCGGGAACCGGTCGGTGCGCGACGGGCGGACCAGTGGGCATGTCGAGGCGCTGGAGATCGTGACGGCCGACGGCGTGCGGGCCGTGGCCGACCACCGCGGGCTGCATCCGGTCGATCCGTCCGACGCCGGTGTCGTGGCCCGGCTCGAATCCGGCCTCAAGCGCCTGATCGAGCAGAATCTGGCACCGATCCGGACCGAGCTGGGCCGCATCCCTCGGCAGGTCTCCGGCTACCAGCTCCACCACCTCCTGCCGGAGAACGGCTTCGACCTGGCCCGTGCCCTGGTGGGCTCCGAAGGCTCCTGTGCGGTCGTCACCGCAGCGACGGTCCGCCTGGTGGCGACCGCACAGGCATCCGCCCTCCTCACGCTCGGCTACGACGACGTGGTCGCGGCGGCCGAGGACGTACCGGAGATCCTGCGCTTCTCGCCGAGTGCGGTGGAGGGCATGGACGAGGCGATCGTCGCCACCATGCGCGCCCGCCGCGGCCCCGATTCCGTCACCGGCCTGCCCGAGGGCCGCGCCTGGCTGTACGTCGAGCTCGAAGGCGACGACCAGGCCGAGGTGAACGCCCGGGCCGCCGAGCTGCTCGGCCTGCTGAAAAACCTGGGACGGCTGACCGGCGGCCGGGTCGTGCAGAGCCCGGCGGAGCGGCGGTCGTTGTGGCGGGTGCGTGAGGACGGCGCCGGGCTCGCCGCCCGGCTCGTCGACGGCAAGGAGTCCTGGCCGGGCTGGGAGGACGCCGCCGTCGCCCCCGAGGACCTGGCCGCCTACCTGCGCGGATTCCGCAAACTGCTCGCCTCCCACCAGCTGACGGGGGTGCTGTACGGGCACTTCGGCGCAGGGTGTGTGCACGTACGGATCGACTTCGACATGACCACCGGCACCGGCCGGGAGGTCATGCGACGCTTCCTCGCCGAGGCCGCCGCTCTGGTCGTCGAGCACGGCGGCTCCCTGTCGGGTGAGCATGGTGACGGGCGTGCGCGCAGTGAGCTGCTGGAGGTGATGTACAGCCACCGAATGATCGCCGCGTTTGCCGCATTCAAGCAGGTCTTCGACCCGGACGGGCTGCTCAATCCCGGTGTGATCGTCGATCCGGCCCCGTCCGACGCCGATCTCGCGCTGCGTGAGTTGCCCTTGGTGGACACGACGTTCGGCTTCCCGCACGACGAGGACGGTTTCGCCGGTGCCGTGCGCCGCTGCGTCGGGGTCGGGCGTTGCCGCAGTGAGTCCGGCGGGGTGATGTGCCCCAGCTACCGGGCCACGGGTGAGGAGAACGACTCCACCCGAGGCCGGGCCCGCATGCTCCAGGAGATGGTCCGCGGCGAGGCCGTCACCGACGGCTGGCGCTCCACCGAGGTGCGCGACGCCCTCGACCTGTGTCTGTCGTGCAAGGCCTGCTCCAGCGACTGCCCGGTCGGCGTCGACATGGCCACCTACAAGGCGGAGTTCCTCCACCAGCACTACCGCGGCCGCCTGCGCCCCCGCTCCCACTACTCCCTGGGCTGGCTACCGAGGACATCGGCGCTCGCGGGATACGCCGCCCGGCCGGTCAACGCCCTGCTGCGCGGCCCGCTCGGCAGGCTCCTGGCCCGCCTGGGCGGCGTCACCACCGAACGCGAAATCCCCGCCTTCGCCTCCCGCCGCGCCCTGCGCACGACCCTGCGCGCGGCACAGCCCGCAGGGCCCGCCAAGGCGATCCTCTTCGTCGACAGCTTCACCCGCGCCTTCCGCCCGAAGGTCGCGGGAGCGGCGAGCCGGGTGCTCGCCGACGCCGGCATCCCCTGCACCCCCCAGGACGGCCTGTGCTGCGGACTGACCTGGGTCAGCACCGGCCAACTGGACACGGCACGAAAAGTCATGGCCCGCACCGTCGCCGCCCTCGACAACGGCGACGACCGGCCCGTCGTGGTCGCCGAACCCAGCTGCGCCGCCGCCCTCAAACGCGACGTACCCGAACTCCTCGGCACCGAGGCCGCCCGGCGCGTAGCCGACCGCGTGCAGACCTTCACCGGGGCACTGACCGACCTCGCCGACGAGAGCTGGACCCCGCCGCCCCTGCCCGAGAACGTCGTGCTGCAGACCCACTGTCACGAGTACGCCACGTTCAAGGGCCGCCGCCCCGCCGATCTCCTGCGCCGCCTGGGCGTACGCGCGGTCGACGAGGCCGAGGGCTGCTGCGGACTGGCCGGCAACTTCGGCTTCGAAGCCGAGCACTACGACACCTCCATCGCCGTCGCCGACCTCGCCCTCAAGCCCCGGCTGGACCGGCTGGACGGACGCCCCGTCGTCGCCGACGGCTTCAGCTGCGCCACCCAGATCGACCACCTCGCCGGCGACCAGGACATCCGCGCCCTGCACCTCGCCGAACTCCTCGACCCCGCCGCCGATCAACCAGGAGAGACGACATGACCGAGGTACTGACTCAGTTGTTCATCGGCGGTGCCTGGGTGGACGCCGCGGACGGTGCCACCATGCCCGTCGACGACCCCGCCACCGGCGAGATCCTCTGCCACGTCGCCGACGCCGGCCCCAAGGACGCCCGGCTCGCGGAGGAGGCGGCCGTCCAGGCCCAGGCGGACTGGGCCCGCACCGCGCCCCGGGCACGCAGCGAGATCCTGCGCCGCGCGCACGAGATCATCCTGGAGCGCACCGACGAGCTGGCCCATCTGATGACCTCGGAGATGGGCAAGCCGCTCGCCGAGGCCCGGGGCGAGGTGGCCTACGCGGCGGAGTTCTTCCGCTGGTTCTCCGAGGAGGCCGTGCGGATCGACGGCGGCTGCGGGCTGCTGCCCGACGGCCGCAACCGCATGCTGCTCTCCCGTCGTCCGGTCGGCCCCTGCCTGCTGATCACGCCGTGGAACTTCCCGCTGGCCATGGGCACCCGCAAGATCGGCCCGGCGATCGCGGCCGGCTGCACGATGATCCTCAAGCCGGCCCCCCAGACCCCGCTGTCCAGCCTCGCGCTGGCCGGGATCCTCAAGGAGGCGGGCCTGCCGGACGGGGTGCTGAACATCGTCACCACCTCCCGCGCCGGTGAGGTGTGCGAGCCGCTGCTGCGCGGCGGCCGGATCCGCAAGCTGTCCTTCACCGGCTCCACCGCCGTCGGCAGGCTGCTCCTCGCGCAGTGCGCCGACACCGTCGTACGCACCTCGATGGAGCTGGGCGGCAACGCCCCGTTCATCGTCTTCGACGACGCCGACCTGGACGTGGCCGTGGACGCCGCGATGGTCGCCAAGATGCGCAACATGGGCGAGGCCTGC
This sequence comes from Streptomyces sp. AK010, assembly GCF_014207295.1. Lineage (NCBI taxonomy): Bacteria > Bacillati > Actinomycetota > Actinomycetes > Kitasatosporales > Streptomycetaceae > Streptomyces > Streptomyces sp. AK010. Next base: position 12,190 of record NZ_JACHCX010000008.1, on the reverse strand, counting down.
ACAGCGGCCAACCGGTTCTTCGTCCACCGCTCGGTGGCCGACGAGTTCGGGCGGCGGCTCGCCGAGCGGATGGGTGCGCTGGTGGTGGGGCCCGGCACCCGCAGCGGCGTGGACGTCGGTCCGCTGATCGACGCCACCGGACGCGCCAAGGTGGAGGAGCTCGTCGCCGACGCGGTGGAGCGCGGCGCCGAGGTGCTCGTGGGCGGTCGGAGGCCTGAAGGGCCGGGCAACTTCTATCCGCCGACCGTGCTGGCCGGCGTCGACCCCGCGAGCCGTCTGATGGACACGGAGATCTTCGGCCCGGTCGCCGCGATCCTCACCTTCGACGACGAGGACGAGGTCCTGCGCCGCGCCAACGACACACCCTGGGGACTGGTCGGTTACGTCTTCACCCAGGGGCTGGACCGGGGCCTGCGCGTCAGTGAAGGTCTGGAGGTCGGCATGGTCGGCCTCAACACGGGCCTGGTCTCCAACCCGGCGGCCCCCTTCGGCGGGGTCAAGCAGTCCGGGCTCGGACGCGAGGGCGGCCGGGTCGGGATCGACGAGTTCCTGGAGTACCAGTACGTGGCCGTGCCTGTGCGGTGAAGCGGAACCTTCATATGAAGGCATGAATGAGTCTTCATGTGTTCCTGTATGGTGGGGGTGAACGCGCCCCCGTCTGAAGGACCCTGATGACCTCCACGCTCACGCGTCAGCCGGTCGAACGGCAGCAGCCCGAGCGTCCCGGGGCCCCGCCCCGGCGGCGCACCCGTGTCCTCGCCCTCCCCGAGGCGCGCTGGGCCGCGGCGGCCAGCGTCCTCTTCCTGCTCGCGCTGCCCTTGCAGCTGACCGGCGCCCCGGCCTGGACATGGGGACCGCTGTACGCCCTGTCGTACGTCACGGGCGGCTGGGAGCCGGGGTGGGAGGGGCTCAAGGCGCTCAAGGACCGCACGCTCGACGTCGACCTGCTGATGGTCGTCGCCGCGCTGGGTGCCGCCGCGATCGGTCAGGTCATGGACGGCGCGCTGCTCATCGTCATCTTCGCCACCTCCGGCGCGCTGGAGGCACTGGCCACGGCCCGCACCGCCGACTCCGTCCGGGGGCTGCTCGACCTGGCCCCCGTCACGGCCACCCGCCTGGGTCCCGACGGCGGTGAACAGGCCGTGGTCGTGGAGGATCTGACGGTCGGCGACCTCGTGCTCGTACGCCCCGGGGAGCGCGTCGGCGCCGACGGCCGGGTGCTGGACGGGGCGAGCGAGGTGGACCAGGCGACCATCACCGGCGAGCCGCTGCCCGTGCCGAAGGAGCGGGGCGACGAGGTCTTCGCGGGCACCCTCAACGGCACCGGCTCACTCCGGATCCGGGTGGAGCGCGACGCGTCCGACTCGGTGATCGCCCGCATCGTCCGGATGGTGCAGGAGGCGTCCGAGACGAAGGCGCCCACGCAGCTGTTCATCGAGAAGGTCGAACAGCGCTACTCGCTGGGCATGGTGGCCGCCACCCTGGCCGTCTTCCTGGTGCCGCTCGCCTTCGGCGCACAGCTCACCGACGCGCTGCTGCGCGCCATGACCTTCATGATCGTCGCCTCGCCGTGCGCGGTCGTGCTGGCCACCATGCCGCCCCTGCTGTCGGCCATCGCCAACGCCGGGCGGCACGGCGTGCTGGTGAAGTCGGCCGTGGTGATGGAGCGGATCGGTCAGGTGGACGCGGTCGCCCTGGACAAGACCGGCACCCTCACCGAGGGGAGCCCGCGGGTCACCGACGTCCGGCCGCTGCCCGGATCCCACCTGGACGAGGGGGAGTTGCTGACGCTGGCGGCCGCCGTCGAGCGGCCCAGTGAGCACCCGCTGGCCCGGGCGGTGGTGGACGCGGCCCGCGCGCGCGGCCTCGGCCTGCCCGAAGCGCGGGATTTCACGTCCGCGCCCGGTGTGGGGGTCACCGCCGTCGTCGGCGGCCGTACGGTCGCCGTGGGCGCACCGGCCCGGCTCCTGGACGCCGCCGACGGCACGGCCGTGAAGCTGGAGGAGTTCGCCCGGACCGCCGACGGCACGGCCGTGAAGCTGGAGGAGTTCGCCCGGACCGCCGCGGAACTGGAGGAGTCCGGTCGTACCGCCGTCCTGGTCGTCGTCGACGGCACCCCCGCCGGACTGCTCGGCATCGCCGACCGGCTGCGCCCGGACGCCGCCGCCACGGTCACCTCCCTCGCCCGGCTCACCGGCAGCGCTCCCATGCTCCTCACCGGCGACAACCCCCGGGCCGCCGCACACCTCGCCGCCGAGGCGGGTATCGACGACGTGCGCGCCGGGCTGTTGCCGCAGGACAAGCTGGACGCCGTCCGGGAGCTGGAGAGCGCGGGCCGCAAGGTGCTGGTCGTCGGGGACGGCGTCAACGACGCGCCCGCCCTGGCCGCCGCGCACACCGGGATCGCCATGGGCCGGGCCGGCTCCGACCTGGCCCTGGAGACCGCGGACGCCGTCGTCGTGCGCGACGAACTCGCCGCCGTCCCCGCCACCGTCGCCCTGTCCCGCCGCGCCCGCAGGCTGGTCGTGCAGAACCTCGTGATCGCCGGGGTGTTCATCGCCGGACTGGTCGTCTGGGACCTGGCCGGTGACCTGCCGCTGCCGCTGGGTGTCGCGGGCCACGAGGGCTCCACGGTCCTGGTCGGTCTGAACGGGCTGCGGCTGCTGAGGGAGGGGGCCTGGCAGCGGGCCGCCGCCGGGGAGAGCAGCTGACGAACGCCCTCAGCGCACCGGTGGGGGTCCGCTGCTGGCCCGCGTCACCAGATCCACGGGCACGAGCGTGTCGGCGCGGGACCGCTCGCCCGGGCCGTCGATCCGGTCCAGGAGGAGACGCAGTGAACGGGTGCCGATCTCCGCGAAGTCGGTGCGGACGGTGGTCAGCGGCGGCAGGAAGTGCGCCGCCTCGGGGATGTCGTCGTAGCCGACGACGCTGACGTCACCGGGGACGGACCGCCCCGACTCGTGCAGGGCGTGCAGCAGGCCCAGCGCCATCTGGTCGTTGAAGGCGAACACCGCCGTCACCTCCGGTCGCCGGGCCAGCCGGCGGCCCAGGTCGTAGCCGGAGTCGGCGCTCCAGTCCCCGACGAGGCTCCGGTACGGCGGCTCCGGCGGCCCGGAGCGTCGCCCGCCAGCTCGTCAGCCGGTGGTCGGCGGAGGTCCAGCCGGCCGGGCCGGCCATGCGCCACACGGTCGTGTGGCCGAGGGCGAGGAGGTGCTCGGTGGCCTTGCGGGCACCGGTGCGGGAATCGCCGGTGACCAGGGGAGTGCTGTCGTCGAGCGCGCTCTCCAGCACCACCAGGTCAGTGCCCAGATCGGTCGTCTCCGCCAGGGCCCGGCCCACCCACAGCTGCGGCGCGATCGCGATCACGCCGTCCGCACCCTCGGCCGACAGCCGCTTCACGGCCTCGACGACGGTGGCGCGGTCGGCCGTGCCGAGGGCGATGGAGCTGACGAGGTAACCGGCTTCCTGCGCGGCCGTGCTGATCGCCGTCAGGATCGAGGCGGGGCCGTACCGGGCGGCGTCGAAGGAGATCACCCCGAGCATCCGGGTCCTGCCACTGGCCAGGGACCGCGCGCTGCGGCTCGGCCTTTAGCCGAGCGTGCGCATGGCCTCCGAGACCGCCTCGCGCGTCTCGGGACGGACGGCCGGATGGTCGTTGAGCACCCGCGACACGGTCTGCTTGGAGACGCCGGCCATCCGGGCCACGTCGGCCATCACCGGCCGCGCCCCCGCGAAGTTGCGCCTGCTGCGGCCCTTGGGAGCGGGACCGTCGGGGGCGCTCGGTGTCATGGCGGGTGATCCTCGATGTCGGTACGGCGGTGCTGAACCCGCCCGGCAGGAGCTCAGCATAGGCCGGGCGGGTGCCCGGAAGTCTCAGCCGGTCCGGACGCTCCAGCGGCGCGTGGCCACCCATGCGGCGTCCAGTACACGCGCCTCCCGCCGGGCGTCACCCGACCGCCCCGGCACGTGCACGGGCGCGTCCCGGGCCAGCGGCAGCACCTGCAGCCGAAGCCCCTCCGTGAGTGGCGCCCCGGCCGGCATCCGGTCCAGCCCGATGTCCCAGACCCGCCCCGAGCAGAACTGGCCGGCGACCAGGACGTCCCCCGCGTAGGCCCGCGCCAGGTCCCCCGTCCAGCGCAGCCCCAGCAGCACACCCGCGGGGTCCCGGAGCAGGTCCTCCGGTACGTCGACCCGGTGCTGGGCCGCCGCCGCGTCGATGTCCTCCTCGCGCGGCACGCTCGCCCGGCCTGACGGGAGTGCTCGGCAGCGTCAGCGAGGGCGCCGGCGGGAAGTCGACCGTGAAGGCCGTGCCGGGGTAGTCGAGGGCACAGTCGCGCACGTCTGGATCAGACGTCTGATGTTGCCGGTAACATCAGACGCCAACGTTTCGCGGGAACCCGGGGACACCCCGGCCCTCACAAGATCTCCCCCGTGCTCCCACCAACCCCGGAGATCCACCAGGGTTGCCCCGTTCCCGTTCGGGTACGCGAGCAGGACCGCACCCGGGCGGATCATGCCCGGGCGCGCCGCACGACCGCCGCTACCAGGGAATCTGCCATGGAGACACCAGCAAACGACCCCACGCCCACGCCCGCCCAGCGGGCTTTGGACGTCCTCGCCGAGAACACCGAGGACACGGCGGCTCTGGACGCGCTCGCCAACAGCGACGTGCTCATCCCCGTGCCCGACGACGCCAACGATTCCGACGCCGCCAACCCCTCGGCGGTGGCGCTTCCGGTGCTGGAGCAGCCGGGCGGCGAACCGGTGGTGCCCGTGTTCACCTCCGAGGTGGAGATGGCCGGGCTGCTGCCGTTCGTTTCCCGCTACCGCCTGGTGCCCCTCGGCGCCCTCGCCGCACAGTGGCCGGCCGACGACCTGTCGCTCACCATCGACGGCAGCTCCGAGCACCGCCTGACGCTGACCTCGGAGGGAGTCCGCACCCTGCTGGCGCGCTAGCGGGGCGACCGACCCGATCCGGGCCTGGGCGGCTCTCCGCCCAGCGTCCGGGACAGGGCTGCCCGCTGCAGCGGCAGCACCTCGGCGTGCAGGTCACGGCCCCTGGACGTCAGAGCGACCCACACACCTCGCCGGTCCTCCGCGCAGACGGAGCGCGTCACCAGCCCGTCCTTCTCCAGCCGGGCGATCAGCCGCGACAGCGCGCTCTGACTGAGATGGACCCGCCCCACGAGGTTCTGCACCCGGCACTGCTCGCCCTCGTCGGGCGCCGCGGTCGCGAGCATGTCCAGCACCTCGAAGTCGGAGGCGCCGAGACCGTGCGGATGCAGCGCCCGGTCGATCTCGCACATCGTGCGGGCGTGCGCCGACAGGATGTCCCGCCACCGGTCCTCGAGCTGCCCACCAGCCGTTTTCGACGCCATAGGGGAACGGTAACACCGGTGCAGGGTTCAATGACCGTGCATGCAGTACGGGCTGGCGGCTCCGGCCCGAAGGCTCGTGCAGTTCGGTCTCGCGGCTCCGGCCCGAAGGCTCTTGGAGCACGGTCTCGCGGCCCCACCCCCCTCCGGGGCCCTACGTCGACTCCCGCTTCACCAGCTCCGTCGGCAGGATCACCGCCGCCGGATCCTCGCCGCCGATCTGCGCGAGCAGCACCCGCACCATCTCGTTGCTGATGCGGTCCCACGGCTGCCGGATCGTCGTCAGCTCGGGGCTGGATGCCACGGCCGCCGGAGAGTCGTCGAACCCGCCGACCGCCACGTCCTGCGGCACCCGCCGCCCGGCCCGCTGCAGGGCCGCGAGCACGCCCTGCGCCATGAGGTCGGAGGCCACGAACACCGCGTCGATGTCCGGGGCCTGCGCCAGCAGCCGCTCGGTACCCGCCTCGCCGCTCGCCCGGCTGTAGTCACCGGAGACGACCAGCCGCTCGTCGGACTCCAGGCCCGCTTCCGCGAGCACCTCCCGGTAGCCGGCGAGACGCTCGACACCGCCGGGCGTGTCCAGCGGACCGGTCACCGTGCCCACCCGGCGCCGCCCGAGCGACAGCAGGTGACGCACCATGTCACGGGCCCCGTCCCGGTCGTCGGCGGCCACATAACTCACCTTGGAGGCCAGTCCGATCGGCTTCCCGCACGCGACCAGCGGCACCCCCGCCTCGCGCAACCGCTCGGCGACCGGATCACCGGAGTGACTGGAGACCAGCAGCACCCCGTCGACGTGCCCGGCCGTGATGTACCGCGTGATCCGCCGCCGTTCGTCCTCGGTCCCCGCCAGCATCAGCAGCAGCGGGATGTCGTGCGCGGCCAGCGCCTGGGTGCAGCCACGCAGCAGGACGTTGAAGTTGGGGTCCTCGAAGAACCGCTCCTGCGGCTCCGTGAGCAGGAAGCCGATCGAGTCGGACCGCCCGGTGATCAGGGACCGGGCGTGCCGGTTGACCACGTAACCCGTCCTGCGGATGGCGGCGTTGACCGCCTCCTGGGCGGCCGGACTGACGTAGTGGCCACCGTTCAGCACGCGCGAGACGGTGCCGCGCGAGACGCCCGCCTCGCGTGCCACGTCATGGATCGTGGGCGGCCTGCGCCTGCCTCCCGTAGCGTTCACGGTCACGACTTTACGGCTCCCGAGAGCAGATCCAGACTCCAGAACCGCTGGATGACCAGGAAGAGGGCGACCAGCGGCAGCACCGCGAGGAAGGCTCCGGTGATCACCAGGGTGTACAGGGCCGGGGTGTTGGCGCCCTGCTCCAGCAACGTGAACAGGCCGAGCGTGATCGGGAACTTCTCGTCGTCGCCGAGCATGATGTACGGGAGCAGGAAGTTGTTCCAGATCGCCACGAACTGGAACAGGAACACCGTCACCATCCCGGGGATCATCATCGGCAGCGCGATCCGGGTGAAGATCCGCCACTCGCTCGCCCCGTCCATGCGTCCCGCCTCGATCACGTCGGCGGGCACCGCGGCGGCGGCGTAGATCCGCGCGAGGTAGACGCCGTACGGGAAGAGGATCTGCGGCAGCAGGACGGACAGGTAGGAGTCGGTGAGGTCGGCCTTCGCGAGCAGCAGGTACTGCGGGACGGCCAGGCTGACCGGCGGCATCAGCACACCCGCGAGCAGCACGTTGAAGATCGTCTCGCGGCCGCGGAAGCGGTAGGCCGAGAGTGCGTAGCCGCTGACCGCCGACACGCATGTCGACAGCAGGGCCCCGAGTCCGGCGTACAGGGCGGAGTTGGCCATCCACTGCCAGTAGACGCCGTCGCGGTAGGCGGTCAGGTCCCGGACGTTGTCGGCGAAGCCGGTGCCCGGCAGGAACGTGAAGGTGGAGAACAGCTCACGCCCGGACTTGGTGGCGGCGACGACCACCCAGGCGACCGGCAGCAGGCAGTACAGCGCGCCCAGCAGCAGGGTGACCGTGGGGACCAGAGCGATCCGGCGGCGCAGCGGTGGGCGGCGGTCCTGGGCCGTGCCGGGCGTGCTGTCCGCCCTCGGCTCTGCCTGGGGGACGGCGAGGGAGCTCATCGGGCGGCCTCCTGCTTCTGGCGACAGTTCACGGCCCGCAGGAAGCCGAACGAGAGGAGGAGCGTGGCGAAGGCGATGATCACGGCCTGCGCCGCGGCTCCGTGGATGTCACCTTCGCCGAAGGCGTCCCGGTACACCTTCATCAGCGGACTCCACGTGGTGGAAACGGAGTTGGTGAGCGGCTTGAGGGTGGTTGGCTCGTTGAACATCTGGAGCGTCGCGATGATCGAGAAGAAGCAGGTCAGCACCAGTGAGGGCCCCACCATCGGGATCTTGATCCGCAGCGCGATCTGCGTCGGGGTGGCGCCGTCCAGCTTGGCGGCCTCGTACACCTCCGCCGGGATCGCCCGGAGCGAGGTGTAGATGACGATCATGTTGAAGCCGGTGCCGCCCCACACCGCGATGTTCGACAGGGCGAGGTACAGCGGCCCGCCGTCCAGCAGGTCCGGCTGCGGCATCCCGAGCTTGTCGAGGACGTAGTAGAAGGGGCTGACGTCCGGCAGGTAGAGGAAGCCCCAGAGCAGGGCGGCCACCACGCCGGGGATGGCGTACGGCAGGAAGATCGCGAGTCGGGTGACGGGCGCGAGCCGCACCTTCTCCGAGTCGAGCATCAGCGCGAACAGCAGGGCGAGGCCGAGCATGACGGGCACGACGATGCACCCGTAGCCGAGCACCCGCAGGGCGCCGTGCAGCAGTTCGCTGTCGGAGAGGGCGTCGGTGTAGTTCTCCACACCGGCCCAGACCTCCCCGCGGGCGCCGGAGCCGAGGCCGAGGCCCGAGACCTTGACCTTGCGGAAGCTGAGCCAGAGCGCGTAGCCGATGGGCAGGGCGAAGAACAGGGCGAAGAGGCTAGCGGCTGGGAGGAGGAAGAAACAGGGGGCGCTTCGCGCTCGTTCGAGGGTGGTGGTGGGAGACGGGTGGGCGCACGGGGCGCCCTCCACCCCGTACGACCGCCGGCGTGCCGTGCTGTTCACGGAGCGACCTCGAAGCCCTGCTTCTTCATGTCGGCGACGGTGTCGGCCTGCATCTCGTCCAGGGCGGCGCCGAAGTCGGACTTGTTCTTCGCGGCGGCGCCGAAGGCGTCCTTGAACGTGGTGTAGGCGACGTTGACGTTCGGGCCCCAGGCGGAGGGCGCGGTGGTCTCGGCGATGTCGGCGGCCTTGCGGTAGAAGTCGGCCTGGTGGGAGAAGTAGGCCGGCGGCTTGAGGAAGGCGCCGCTGGTCTGGGCGTTGGTGGCGGCCGGGTAGATGCCGCTCTCCTTCGCCAGCGCGTTGAGGGCCTCGCTGTCGGTGTTCAGCCAGGTGGCGAACTTCGCGGCGGCCGCCTGGTGCCCCGAGTCGGTGGTGACGGCGGTGGAGGAGCCGCCCCAGCTGCCGGTGCGGTTCTCGCTCGCGGACCACTGGGGGAGCGGGGCCATGGCCCACTTGCCCTTGGTGTCGGGTGCGGCGGTGGTCAGGGTGCCCGGTGCCCACACGGCGCTGACCCAGGCGATCTGCTTGCCGGTGTTGAGCGCCTTGTTCCAGGCCGGGGTGTACATCGGCTGGTTGTCGAGGGCACCCTCCTTCACCAGGCCGCCCCAGAACGCCGCGACCTTCCGTGTGGCCGCGTCGTCGATGGAGACCTTCCACTGGTCGCCGGAGGTCGTCCACCACTTGGCGCCGGCCTGCTGGGCGAGGCCCGCGAAGAGGCCGGAGTCGTTGGCGGAGAAGGTGGTGAGGTCCTTGCCGGGGGCCGCCTTCTTCAGCTTGCGGGCGGTCTCGGCGAACTCGTCCCAGGTCGTCGGCACCGTCAGGCCGTACTGCTTGAACAGGTCCTCGCGGTAGTAGAACATCATCGGCCCGATGTCCTGCGGAACCGCGTAGACCGCGTCGGTGCCGAGCGTGGTCTGCTGCCAGACGCCGCCGGCGAACTTGTCCTCGGCCCCGCCGACGTTCTTCGAGATGTCCGCGAGCGCGTCGTTGCTGACCAGGGTGGGCAGCGCCTGGTACTCGGCCTGCACCAGGTCGGGTGCCTTGCCGGCCTTGTGCGCGGTGAGGATCTTGGTGACCAGCGTGTCACCGGACGCCTGCTTCTTCACCGTGACGGTGATCCGGTCCTTCTTGCCCGGCCCCTTGTTCCACAGGTCCACGACCTTGTCCATGCCGGGTGTCCAGGTCCAGTACGTCAGCGAGGCCGGCCCCGACCCGGTCTCGCTGTCCGCGGATTCCGAGCCGCAGGCGGCGAGGGTGGTGGCGCCGAGGGCGATGGCGACGGCGGTTCTCACGAGGCGGCGGCGCTTCGTGTACGGCATGGATCTCTCCCCTGACCTGGGGTCCCCGCCTGCTGCGAGGACCTGCCATGCTTCTGTGAGCGTTCACAGTAGAGAAACATCCCGGACACTTGTCAATGGTTGTTGCTGTGCGGTTATGTTGGGCTCCGCGCCGCGTCGGCGTGTGTGCACGTTCCCAATTTTCGACTACCGGGAGACCATCCATGCCGGAGACCACCCCCAGGGGCCTGACCAGGCTCGCCTTCGGCGGGGACTACAACCCCGAGCAATGGCCGGAGAGCGTCTGGCAGGAGGACGTCCGGCTGATGCGGGAGGCCGGCGTCACCCTGGTGAGCGTCGGGATCTTCTCCTGGGCCCTGCTGGAGCCCTCACCCGGCCGCCACGACTTCGGCTGGCTGGACCGGCTCCTGGACCTGCTGCACGAGCAGGGCATCCGCGTCGACCTCGGCACCCCCACCGTCGTACCGCCCGTCTGGTTCTACCGGGCCCACCCCGAGGCGCTGCCGGTGACCGCCGAGGGCGTGCGGTACGAGTTCGGCTCCCGGGCGGCCATCTGCCACAGCAACGCCGACTACCGCGAGGCCGCGGCCTCCATCACGCACCAGCTCGCCGAACGCTACGGCGACCACCCGGCGCTGGCGATGTGGCACGTCCACAACGAGTACGGCGTCCCCGTCTCCGCCTGCTACTGCGCGTCCTGCGCCGCCCACTTCCGCCGCTGGCTGGCGACCACGTACGGCACGGTCGACGCGGTCAACGAGGCCTGGGGCACGGCCTTCTGGGGCCAGCGCTACGGTGACCTCGAGGACATCAACCCGCCCCGGCTCACGCCCGCGGCCGTCAACCCCGCCCAGGCGCTGGACTACAAGCGGTTCGCCGACGCCACCATGCGCGAGAACTTCCGCATGGAACGGGACATCCTGCACCACCTCTCGCCGGGCGTCCCGGTCACCACCAACTTCATGACGGCGCTGAGCCAGTGCGACTCCGTCGACTACTGGGCCTGGGGCCGCGAGGTCGACCTGGTCACCAACGACCACTACCTGATCACCGACGGCCGCCGCACCCACGTCAACCTGGCGATGGCCGCCGACCTCACCCGCTCCGTCGCGGGCGGCGCCCCCTGGCTGCTGCTGGAGCACTCCACCTCGGGTGTCAACTGGCAGCCCCGCAACCCCGCCAAGGCCCCCGGCCAGATGGCCCGCAACTCCCTCGCCCATGTGGCGCGCGGCTCCGAGGGCGCCCTGTTCTTCCAGTGGCGCCAGTCCCGGCGCGGTGCCGAGAAGTTCCACTCGGCGATGGTCCCGCACGGCGGCACCGACACCCGCGTGTGGCGCGAGGTCGTCGAACTCGGCGCGTCCGTCGAGGCGTTGAGCGAGATCCGCGGCACCCGCACCGAGGCCGACGTGGCCGTGCTGTGGGACTGGCACTCCTGGTGGGCGCAGAACCTCGACTGGCGCCCCAGCGTCGACCACGAGGCCCGCGAGCGCGCCGACGCCTTCTACGAGGCCCTCTACGACCGCCACCTCACCGTCGACTTCGCCCACCCGGAAGCCGGCTTGTCGAGGTATCCCCTTGTCGTCGTACCGGCCCTGTACCTCATGACGGAGGCGGCCGGGCGCAACCTGAAGGCGTACGTCGCAAACGGCGGGACGCTCGTCGTCTCGTACTTCTCCGGCATCGTCGACGAGCACGACGCCGTCCACGAGGGCGCCCACCCGGGCCCGCTGCGGGACGTCCTCGGCCTCACCGTCGAGGAGTTCTCCCCGCTGCTGCCCGGCGAACGGGTGCGTGTCACCGGCCCGGACGGGACCGAGCTGGCCGCCGACGTGTGGACGGAGTTCGTGGTGCCGCGCGGCGCGGAGACCGTCCTGACCTACGCCGACGGTCCCACCGCCGGTCTGCCCGCCGTCACCCGGCACCGTCTCGGTGAGGGCACCGCCTGGTACGTCTCCACCCGGCTCGGCGTCGACGGCCTCGACGCGCTGCTCGGCCGGGCGGGCGAGGACACGCGGCTCGCCCCGCGCGATCTGCCCCGGGACGTCGAAGTGGTCCGGCGCACGGGCGCGTCGGGCACCTACCTGTTCGCGGTCAACCACACCGGCTCGGACGTCAAGGTGCCGCTGGAGGCCGCCGGCACCGAGTTGCTGACCGGTGAATCCGCCACGGGCCGCCTCGCCGTCCCGGCCGGAGCCGTCCGGGTCGTCCGGCTCGACGGCTGATCCGACTCCCTCCGCCCGCGCGTGCCACGAGCCGCGGGCGGAGGGTCCTCACCTGTCCCCGGGTGAGGAAAGCACCTCCCCACCCCCACGTCGAAGGGACGACGGACGACGATGTTCCATCCCAGACGCACCCTCAGAGGGCGTTTATGCAGGTCAAGGCCCGTACATGCCTTATGCGAGTGTCCCATTTCGTCGAGGATGCCCCGATGAGTGAAGAACATCGCCCGGCG
>NZ_JACHCX010000007.1:368546-387649 GCF_014207295.1 Streptomyces sp. AK010 | reverse complement strand
ATCTTCAGGAGTCCACACAACCCCCGATGATCACGCGGTGGCCGTACCCGTTCCCAGCCGGACCCGACTCAAGATCGCGAAGTCAGACTGGAGTATTAGTTGCCACCGGAGTTGATGCCCAAGGCGGTCGTCCCAGTGAACATGGGGCCTCCGCTGTCGCCGTGCCTGACGCAGAGGCTGGTCTCGATCATGTTATAGAGCGTGGCCCCGTCGGTGTAGTTCACGGTCGTGCTCGGTTCGAGCACCATGCCATCGAGGTCCTGGCTGACTGTCCCCACACGCTTTACCTTCTCGCCGTCCGAAACCCACCGCGAGTTCGTGATCTGCCCCTCAGAGCCGTCCTTGTACTGGACCGTGCCGTATGGGGTGACGTCAGGGTTGGTGTAGTCGATGATCGCCCAGTCACCAGGCTCGTATTCCCAGTCGACCATCGTCCCCAGTTTGATGTTGCCGCTGTACCGGTACCAGGTGTAGTTGCCGCCGACCATGCAGTGACCAGCGGTGAGCATGAACTTCTCACCTGAGCTGTTTTGGACGTTGAACCCCGCGGTGCACAGCCAGTCGTCCGAGACGATGCCGAGGCCGCCGCGCATTGTGTAGGCGGTGCGCTCCAGCTTGCCCGAGCGGCTCTCGATGCGTACCGCATCTCCCTGATCCGCAGCGACGCGTTCGATTCGCGCCCGATCAGCAGCGGATACACCGGCGTAGATCTTGACGGTCACCTGGTTGCTGCTGGGGTCGACGCCCCACGAGGTGTTGGGAATGCCCGCCAGTTGGTCCAGTTCGGAGTGGATGGAGTCGAGCTGAGCCGCACTGTGTCGGACGATCTCCGCCGTGCCTCCTGCACTCCGCACCGATGCCGCAGCAGCTTGGTCGGTGACCGCGACGACGAGCTGCCCGTTCTTGTAGTAGACGCCAGCGGTGCGGTTGTCGCCGAGCTTGGCGGCAACCGCTGCCGCCCTGGCCGGATCCGTGAGCGGCGCAGGGGCGGCATGGGCGGAAGGCGCCATGAGCACCGCGAGTAGACCGCCGACCGTTCCCAGTATTCCCGCGCGGTGCATCCGGTGTCTTCGCATCTGTTCCTCCCTCAATAGACGAAGAGCACGTCTTGTTGATCAACGTGCTCGGAGGGAGGGGGGCTGCGCTGGGTTGCGGACCGGTGAATACCGGTTGACAAGACCTATGGGGCAAGCGGAGGTTGGCGTGTCTGCATACGTTCGTGGCCGGAATGACGCCCATACTCGCTGTGAACGAGGCGCGGCCAGGGCGCCCAACTGCGGCACAGTTTCTGGGCCGAGCGGGACTACTTGATCGTGCGGGTCCAGTACGCCTCTTCGTCGAGGACGTCCATATCGTCCAAGCTGCGGCTGAACGTGACGACGAGGTCGGTCCCGTACGTCTTCTCGAGCGCGCCATCCTCGGTGAACGTGCAGGTCGGTGGTCACTCTCTCGTCGGTCCGAGGCTGTGGTCTCGACGGTGATCCCCATGGGGCAGGGGATGAGGCCCTGGACGTCGAAGAAGCTCAGGTGCCGTCGTACTGCTCGTCCATCTCGTCGGAGCGACCGGTGATCCTCGGTTTGAGCAGGATGATGGCGGCGCATCGCCCGAACGACGGCCGCGGCACTGCCGAGCCCGGGGCCTCTGCTCTTCTCACGTCAGCGGCATGTCGCCAACGTCCGACAACGTCAAACAGGGCAAGCCTTCCCTGCAACGCCGGATAAGAGGTGGTCCGTCTCGTGCTGCGCGATCCGTGCCGGCCAGCCCTCGAACACCTCGTCCAGGGCCTGTCCGTGCTCGTCGTGCCCGGTCAGCCGCACCGCGGCGGGCCGCGCCACCACCGCCTGCCGGCCCGGCACGCTGAGGCAGCCCTCGAAGAGCGCGGCCCGCGCGTCGCCGACGGGCTCGTAGGCGGGATTGACCAGCACTCGGAACGGCTGCGGCACCCGCCCGCGCGTGAGCCGCACCTCCTCCGGCACCGGTGCCGGATCCTCGATCACCGCGATCCTGAGTTCCACACCGACCTGCGGTGCCGCCAGACCGACCCCGGGCGCCGCGAGCATGGTCACCCGCAGGGCCTCGACGAACCGGGCCGGCAGCGCGGGCCCCAACTGGCCGTCGTACGGCTCGGTGCCCCGCCGCAGCACCGGGTCGCCGGCCGCGACGATGGTCAACGGGAGACCTCCGTCGAGGAGTTGCTCGACCCGCTCGGCCAGGGGTGCGTGATCGTTCGAGGTTCCCATCGCGGCAGGATGGCACGGCACCCCCACCCATGCGTGACGCACGTCACACATGTTCCCCGGGAACTGAACCCCCAGCCGCCCCGACTACTGCACCGCAACGGCCACCGCCCACACCGCACCGGCCCTGAAGACGTCCCCGGAGAAGCCCGCCGATGACCACCGCCCCCTCGACCACCACGGACGAGGCCCCGCAACCAGCCGCCCCGGCACCGTCGAAGAGCAGCTGGGCCCCGCTGCGCCCGCTGATCCTCCGCCTGCACTTCTACGCCGGGGTGCTGGTGGCGCCGTTCCTCCTCGTCGCCGCCGTCACCGGCCTGCTGTACGCCGGCTCCTTCCAGGCCGAGAAGCTCGTCTACGACCACGAGATGACCGTCCCCGTGGGCGAGCGGAAGCTGCCGATCGGCGAGCAGGTGACCGCCGCCCGCAAGGCGCACCCCGAGGGCACCGTCTCCGCCGTACGCCCCTCACCGGAGGCCGACGCGACGACCAGGGTGATGCTGTCCGGCGTCCCGGGCGTCGGGGAGGGCCACACGCTCGCCGTGTTCGTCGACCCGTACACCGCGAAGGTGCGCGGCTCGCTCGAACAGTACGGCTCCACCGGCGCGCTGCCCCTGCGCACCTGGATCGACGAGTTCCACCGGGATCTGCACCTGGGGGAGACGGGCCGGCTGTACAGCGAGCTGGCGGCCAGCTGGCTGTGGGTCATCTCGGCGGGTGGTCTGGCGCTGTGGTTCTCCCGGCGTCGCACCCTGCGCAAGGTGCGGGGCGCGACGGGGCGGCGCCGCACCCTCGGACTGCACGGCACGGTCGGCGTATGGGCGGCGGCCGGGTTCTTCTTCCTCTCGGCGACCGGTCTGACCTGGTCGGCCTACGCCGGGGCCAACATCGACGAACTGCGGACCTCGCTGGGCCAGGCCACCCCGTCGGTGTCGGCCACCGCGGGCGGTGAGCACTCCGGCCACGGCTTGGCCGCCGGGCAGGCGGGCGACGCCGCACACGGTGTGGGCCTGGACAAGGTCCTGACGGCGGCGCGGGCCGAGGGGCTCGGCGATCCCGTGGAGATCGTGCCGCCCGCCGACGCCACCTCGGCGTACGTCGTGAAGCAGGTGCAGCGCAGCTGGCCCACCAAGCAGGACGCCGTCGCGATCGACCCGGCCACTGGCGAGGTCACCGACGTGCTGCGGTTCGAGGACTACCCGGTCCTCGCCAAGATCACCCGGTGGGGCATCGACCTGCACACCGGCATCCTGTTCGGACTGGCCAACCAGATCGCCCTGATGCTGCTGGCGCTCTCCCTGATCCTGCTGATCGTCTGGGGCTACCGCATGTGGTGGCAGCGCGGCCGCGGCACCGCCTTCGGCCGTGCGATCCCGCGCGGCGCCTGGCAGCAGGTCCCTCCGCAGATCCTCGTGCCGTTGCTGGCGGGCATCGCCGTACTCGGGTACTTCCTGCCCCTGTTCGGCATCCCGCTGGCGGCCTTCCTCGCCGTCGACATCCTGCTGGGGGAGATCGCCTACCGGCGCGGGCGGCGCTCGTATGGCACACCGGCCGCGTAGCAGCTCCTCAGGCGCACGGATGCCCGGCTCCCACGGAGCCGGGCATCCTCATGCGTGGCGCGGGTCAGACCTGCTCGAAGTCACCCGCGAGCGCCGAGGCGATCCGCAGATGCGACTCCGCCTCCTCGTGCCGGCTCTGCCGCTGCAGGGTGCGGCCGAGCATCAGCCGGGCGTAGTGCTCCACCGGGTCCCGCTCGACGATCGTCCGCAACTCGGCCTCGGCGCGACGCAGTTGGGCCGAGTGGTAGTAGGAACGCGCCAGGAGCAGCCGGGGCCCGGTCTGCTCGGGCACCTCCTCGACGAGCCCGGCCAGGACGCGCGCGGCGGAGGCGTAGTCCTTGGCCCCGAAGAACAGCTGCGCGCGCTCCCAGCGCTCGGCCGGAGTTCCTTGGGCGTAGTACGTCGTGTCCTGGGTGGTGTTCACGTGTGGCCTCCTTCGAGGCCGACAACCGAACCTGTTGGTTCAATATTCCACTACGTCAGCGGGCTCACCGGCGCAGCTCCGCCAGCTCGGCGCCGGCCCGCTCCGTGATCAGACGCAGCACCCGGCCCGTCACGGCCAGGTCCTCCGCCGGTATGCCGTCGTGGATCCGGGCGGTGATGGGTGCCGTCTCGCCCGAGGTGGTGGCGTACCGCTCGCGCCCGGTGTCCGTGATCCGCACGTCGGACGCCCCGTCGGGAGTCAGCAGCTGCGCGGCGATCAGCTCGTCGACGACGCGGTGCACCTCGGCCGCGTCGGTCTTCAGGGCGTCGGTGACACCGTCGACGAGCTGCTCGCGGCCGACCGGGCCGTCGGCGACGGCGGAGAGCCGGAGGGTGACGGACTGCTGGAAGGTGATGCCGTGCCGGGCCAGCACGGTCTCCAGGACGGCGCGGCCGGCGTAGTGGGCCAGGGCGATGTCACGGGGGTTGACCAGGGGCGTGGTGGTGGTCATGACTGCTCCGTCTCGTGCTCGCTGAAGGGATCAAGAGGTGCGTCGAGCAGGGCCGTCAGTTCGCGCTTGAACTCCCGGGTGCGCGCGCTGTCGAGGCCGCCGAGCGGGTCGAGGAGCTGCTGGAGGAGTCCGTGGACGACGTCGATCGCCCGCCGGGTGACCTCGCGACCCTGCTCGGTGAGGGCCAGCTGCACCGCGCGCGGGTCGCGGGGGTCCTTGGTGCGCTCCAGGAGACCGGCGGTTTCCAGCGCACGGGCCAGCTTCGACACGTAGAGCGGCTCGAGGCCGGTGAGGTCGGCGAGGCGGCGCTGGCTGGGCCGTTCGCCGGAGTGCCGCATGCCGTACAGCGACGCGACCAGCGAGTACTGCGCGTGGGTGAGGCCCAGCGGGGCCACCGCGCGGTCGACCGCGACCCGCCACTTCATCGACAGCCGCCACACCAGGAAGCCGGGCGTCGCGCCCTCGGAACCGTTGCCCATGGTAGATACAGTACATAGTTACTATGTACATGGCTACTATTTTGCGCGGGTACAGACGGGCCCCCGAGGGGAAGGCCGACGAGATGCCGGCGGGAGGCCGACGGGAGGCCGACGGGACATGGACGGGCCGCCGACGGGCGGTCGAGGAGACGCCGACGGGACACTCGCGGCGCGGCCCGAACGTGACGCTGACGGGGGCCCCGGTGCCGGGCTAGGTTGTGCGCCATGAGCAATCTTGAGCGCGAAGCGGCACCCTCCCTGTGCGGTGGCCGTGGCTTCGTGGTGGCGGAGCCGGTGCGTGAACTCCTCAGCCCTCGCCGGGTGAAGCTGGGTGAGTCCAGCGAGGTCCGCCGGCTGCTGCCCAATCTCGGCCGCCGCATGGTCGGAGCCTGGTGCTTCGTCGACCACTACGGCCCCGACGACATCGCCGACGAGCCCGGCATGCAGGTGCCGCCGCACCCCCACATGGGTCTGCAGACCGTGAGCTGGCTGCACGAGGGGGAGGTGCTGCACCGCGACTCCACGGGCAGCCTCCAGACGATCCGCCCACGCGAACTCGGCCTGATGACCTCCGGCCGGGCCATCAGCCACTCGGAGGAGAGCCCGCGCTCGCACGCCCGCTTCCTGCACGGCGCACAGCTGTGGGTCGCGCTCCCCGACAGCCACCGCCACACCGACCCGCGCTTCGAACACCACGCCGACCTGCCGGTCGTCACGGCACCCGGCGTCACGGCGACGCTGATCCTCGGCGACCTCGACGGCGCGACGTCACCCGGCACGGCCTACACCCCGATCGTCGGTGCCGACCTCGCCCTGACCCGGGGCGCGGACGTACGCCTCCCCCTGGAACCGGACTTCGAGTACGCCGTGCTGTCCATGTCCGGCGAGGCCCACGTCGACGGCGTCCCCGTCCTCCCCGGCTCCATGCTCTACCTCGGCTGCGGCCGTACCGAACTGCCCCTGCGGGCGGAGTCGGACGCGGGCCTGATGCTCCTGGGCGGCGAACCCTTCGAGGAGGAACTGATCATGTTCTGGAACTGGATCGGGCGATCTCAGGAAGAGATCGTACAGGCGCGCCGGGACTGGATGGAGGGGGCGCGGTTCGGGGAGGTGAAGGGGTACGACGGGGATCCGCTGCCCGCACCGGAACTGCCGCCGGTGCCATTGAAACCACGGGGAAGAGTGCGCTGAACTGCGTAAACGTGTCAGCGTGGGTGGCGCCGGGCGGAAGGCCGTCGCGTGATTCTCGGATGCTGTCTCCGTCCGTGCGAAGACCACCGGGTCGAGAATCCTGCTGGATCGGGTTGATGAGATGGCCGACCGGGTCTTCGCTGACCACGAGGGCCGGCCCGACAGCGACGATCACCTGGTTCGCCGTGACGCCGTGCCTGATTCGGCGCTGCCTCGTGGGTGTCACGACCCGGTGAGCAGCAGATGGTTGAGGAGGAGTGCGAGCACCGCCTGGGTGGCGAGCCAGGCGTGGGGACGGGTGAGGAACGCGCAGGCCGGCAGCAGCCACACCGCGAAGGGGAGCCAGATGCGTTCGGTCTCGGCCTTGCTCATGCCGGACAGGTCGGCGACCAGGAGGGCGAGGAGGGCCGCGGACACGAGTAGGGCGAGGCGGACATGCTCGGGGGGTTCCGTGCGCCGCCGGAGCAGCACGGCGCCCGTCCGCCGCAGCCCCGCTGCCAGCCGTCCGTCAGGGCGAGCCAGGCGATCCAGCCCGTTGCCGTCGCCCATGCCGTCGTGAGGAGGGCCCGCCAGGGCAGGCGGGCGGCGAGGACCGGGCCGTACGCCACCACGGCTGCCGCCAGGAGCAAGGCGGCCAGGGTGCCGGGGCCGACGTGTGGGTCCCAAGTGGCGAGCAGTGGTGGCCAGTTGACGAACAGGGTGTGGTGGGAGTGCTGGATGTTCCGTCCGACCAATACGGCCGCGGTGACGAGGAGGGCGGCTGCCAGGGCTGCGTACAGGTCGTGGAGGAGGGGGCGGGTCACATCCGCACGTTAGGCCGGGCGATGGGGGAAGTGC
The DNA here is from genome assembly GCF_014207295.1 of Streptomyces sp. AK010. Taxonomy (NCBI): domain Bacteria; kingdom Bacillati; phylum Actinomycetota; class Actinomycetes; order Kitasatosporales; family Streptomycetaceae; genus Streptomyces; species Streptomyces sp. AK010. The sequence continues at coordinate 380,410 of NZ_JACHCX010000007.1, read as the reverse complement.
CTCCGTCCGGGCCGGATGTCGGCGTTTCGACATGGGTCGCGGGGCCGTTCCGGGGGTGTGCCGGACCTACGGTCGAGCCATGACACGGTCTCCTTCCTCGCCGGGTTTCTGGCGCAGCCCTCTGCGCGGCCCGTGGCTGACCTCGGTGCTGGGCGTCGTCCTGCTCGGCGGGATCACGGTGCTGTTCGTGACGGGGCTGGTGTCCTACGCCGCCTACAACCCGAACCTGTCGCCGGTGAACGACAAGACCCCGGACAAGGGGATTCTCGGCTTCTACCTCTTCGCCTGGCCGACCGACCCGCACTGGCTGTACCGGCTCAACCAGAGTGTTCACGTCACGCTCGGTGTCACGCTGATCCCCGTGCTGCTGGCCAAGCTGTGGTCGGTGGTCCCGAGGCTGTTCGCGCTTCCGCCGGCCCGCTCGCTCGCGCACGCGCTGGAGAGGGTCTCGCTGCTGTTGCTGGTGGGCGGCGCGCTGTTCGAGTTCGTGACGGGTGTGCTCAACATCCAGCTGGACTACATCTTCCCGGGCTCCTTCTACACCCTGCACTTCTACGGGGCATGGGTCTTCTTCTCCGCGTTCGTCGTCCACGTCGTACTGAAGACGCCTGTGGCGCTGCGCAATCTGCGACACCTGGGGGAGGAGAAGGACGACCTGGTCTCCCCGCGCCCGGACCGGCCGACCGTCTCCCGGCGCGGTGCCCTGTGGTTCGTCGGGGGCGGCTCGCTGCTGCTGTTCGCGACCACGGTCGGGCAGAGCTTCGACGGGCTGCTGCGGCGCACCGCCCTGCTGGCCCCGCACGGCGGAGCCGACCCCGGCAGCGGCCCGAACGGCTTCCAGATCAACAAGACGGCCCGATACGCCGGGATCGATACGGCGGAGACGGCCGAGGACGCCTGGCGCCTCGTCGTGACCGGGCGCACCGGCACCGTCCGACTGAGCCGCGCCGGGCTGGCCCGGCTTCCCCTGCACAGTGCGGCGTTGCCCATCGCCTGCGTCGAGGGCTGGTCGACCTCCGACCAGTGGTGGCGCGGTGTGCGGCTGCGCGACCTCGCCGGGCTCGTCGGGTACGACGGCGATCCGCCGGACGTGCTCGTCGAGTCCCTCCAGAGGCGCGGCGCCTTCCGCCGCACCGCCTTGCGGGCCAACCAGGTCGCCGACCCGCGCTCCCTGCTCGCCCTGTACGTCAACGGCGAGGACCTGTCCCCCGACCACGGCTTCCCGGCGCGGATCATCGTGCCCGCGGCGCCCGGCGTGCTGAACACCAAGTGGGTGGCCCGCATGACGTTCGGAGACCTCTGATGCCCCGACTGATGAGCCGACCGATGCCTCGACTGACGTTCCGATCGCGGATCCCTGTCGGAAGTCCCTTCCAGCTTCTGCTGCTCGCCGCCTCGTTCGCCTTCGCCGGTTACGCGGGCGTTCGCCTCCTCGCCGACGACTGGTTCGGGGTGGCGGTGTGGTTCGTGGGGGCGGCGCTGTTGCACGACCTCGCCCTGCTGCCGCTGTACGCGGTGGCGGACCGGGCCGTCGTCCGAGGGCTCGGCGCGGCAGGACGACGGGAGTGGGCGATGTACGTCCGGGTCCCGGCAGCGCTGTCCGGCCTGCTTCTGCTGGTGTGGTTCCCGCTGATCAGCGGGACGATGGACCGGCGCTACCGCCTGGGCACCGGACTGTCCCCGGAGGGCTTCCTGGCCCGATGGCTGCTGATCACCGCCGTGCTCTTCGGAGCATCGGCGCTGCTGCTGGCGCTGCGGCTGCGCAGGGCGACGAAGCAGCGCCCCCCGGCCGTCCACTGACCGACGGCCCGCCATCCGGCCCTGCGTGCGTGTCGCAGCAAGGCCGGGGCGCCCAGCCGTGCCCCGGGAAACGCGTCCCCCGATCCACAGCTGTAGATGATGTCGACGACCTGCACCTCGACCCGCTCGTCGATGTCCACCGGCGCGGCCTCGGCGATCAACAGGCCGGAGGGGGAGAGGAGCCGGGCCACCCGGTCCAGAGCGTGCGGATCGCCGCCGATGCCGACGTTGCCTTCCATGAGCAGGACGGTGTCCGAGCGGCCCTCGCCGGGCAGGGAGCCGAAGACGGAGCGCCGCAACGCCTGGACCCCGCGGAGTACGGCGTGGTGGACGGCGGTCTCGCTGACGTCGATGCCGAGGACGGTCCGGCCGCGCGCGGCGAGTTCCGCGACGAGCAGCCCGAGGGTCCGCAGCCGACGTCCAGCACGGCGTTCTCACACCGGTCCAGTACGTCCCGGTCGACCGGGTCGGCGTGCGCGCACCATCGTTCGATGTCGAGCGGCAGCAGCCAGCCGTCGGCGCGCCGCAGGAAGAGCGGGCCACGGCCGGTGCGCAGGGCGGTGGCGTACGGGTCGGCGACGGCCCAGGCGGCAGGCGTCGTGGTCATGGGCGCGTCACCCCCCCGGCACCGGGCCAGCTGTTCGGTGATGCGCCGGCCCGCGTCGGCGGCGCGCACCACCCTCTGGAGCGGGTAGCCGCTGCGCCGGTCGGTGAGGTCGAGGGCGAGCAGGGCTTCCCGGCGGGCGGCGCGCGGGGGGCCGAGGTCGCGCAGACGCAGGCCGGTGCGGCGGTGCAGCAGCAGGCTGAGCGCGAGGTTGCCGGCGCGGGCGTGCGCGGGCCACGCGCCGCGACCGCCGGGCCGCCTGCGCCCGAGTACGTCGGCGGCACCCGCACGCACATCCCGTACGAAGGGCGCGAGCAGTGCCGGGTCGAGGGAGGCGTCGCAGTCACAGAAGCAGATGACGTCGGCGGTCGCCGCGCTGAGCCCGGCGCGGCAGGCGGCGCCGAAACCGCGGCGTGTCGTCTTCCGTGACCGCGGCGCGGTCGACCACGATCCAGCCGCGCATCGGGCGTCCGTTCATGTCGAAGACGCGGGTCCCCGGCCGGGCGAGTGCCGCGGCGGTCCCGTCGGGACCGACCCTGACCAGGAGGTCGTTGCAGGTGACGCCCACGGCCATGTTGCCCCGGCACAGGAACGCCACCCCGCCGAACATGTGCTGCTCGGTGATCTCGGGGGCGGCCCTGCACTGCTTCCGGATTCGCTGCGCGAGTCCTTCGCCGTACGTCATCGCCGTCTCATCTCTGTGCCACGAGCCTTGCTTCGAGGTCGCGCAGGTCCTTGGCGAGGTTGCCGCGGACCCGCCGGGCCAGCAGCGGCGCCGCCAGTCGGTAGAAGCCGCCCGGGCCGCCCCGCACGCGGATGCGGGCGTGCGTCCCGCTCGGGTGGGGCCCGAAGGTGTAGGTGACGTGCATGGGCATAGGACCGGCCACGGAGACCATGTCCAGCAGCCGGGGCGGATCGTACGCGGCGACCCGCAGGACGTAGTCGATGCGCCGGCCCACGAAGTACGCCGTACGGGTGACCTCGGCGCCGACGCCGAAGCCGCCGCCCGCCGCCTCCGTGGTGAGCTGCGCCGTGCGGATGCCCTGGGTCCAGTCGGCGTCGTGGCGCCAGTCCATGGCGTACGCCGCCACGTGTTCGGGCGGTACCGGGATGACGCGCTCGACCGTCACATCGACTGTCATGGCTCCAGCCTCCGTCTCGTCCTTCACGATCACCACCCGGTGTGCGGCGGATGCTTCGTGAGCGACGCGAGCATTGCTCGGACGACGAACGGGTCGCCTCATGGCCTGGAACCGGATGCACTCGCCGCCCGGCAGCAGAGTGTCGGCGGCGGCCCCGGGAAAGCGGTTCGTGCCGCTTGTGACCGGGTGACGGCGCGGCGGCGGTCAGGTCATGTGCTGCCGGACGCCGTGCGCTGGTAGATGTCGGGAATACCGTCGGCGTCCTCGTCGAGGTTCTCTTCCTCGTACAGGCGCCGGTACAGGGTGTTCCTGCGGCGCAGGAGGACGGTGGCCAGCAGGGCTGCGGTGACCGAGGCGATCAGGACGGCGGCCTTGACGTGCTCGCCGACGGCCGTGCCGGGGAAGGCCAGCTCGCCGATGAGCAGGGCGACCGTGAAGCCGATGCCGGCCAGGGCCGCCAGGGCCAGGACGTCGGCCCAGGCCAGGTCCGGGTTCAGCCGTGCGCGGGTGAAGCGGGCGGCGAGGTAGGTTCCGGCGAAGATGCCGAGGATCTTGCCCGCGACCAGCCCGGCGATCACACCGAGGGGTTCCGGGGTGGTGAACACCTTGCCCAGTGCGTCGCCGGAGACGCTGACGCCGGCGGCGAACAGCGCGAACAGCGGCACGCACAGGCCGGCGGAGAGGGGGTGCAGCAGATGTCCGGTGCGTTCCGCGGGTGACGCGCTCTCCTCCTTGTCGCGGACGGTGCGCAGGATCAGGCCCATGGCGACCCCGGCGACGGTGGCGTGGACGCCGCCGTTGTAGAGCAGCGCCCAGATCGCCACCCCGAGTGGCACGTACCACCACCAGCCCCGCACCCGCTGCCTCTGCAGGACGTAGAAGACGACCAGCCCGGCGAACGCCCCCGCGAGCGCCCAGTAGTTGAGGTCCGCGGTGAAGAAGAGGGCGATGATCAGGATCGCGCCGAGGTCGTCGACGACCGCGAGGGTCAGCAGGAACGCCCGCAGGGCGGTCGGCAGGTGGGTGGAGATGACAGCCAGTACGGCCAGGGCGAAGGCGATGTCGGTGGCCATCGGCACCGCCCAGCCGTCCACGCTCCCGCCGCCGGCCGCGACCGTGGCGGCGTAGAAGGCGGCGGGTACGGCCATGCCGCACACGGCGGCGATGACGGGCAGTGCCGCCGTCGCCGGGGTGCGCAGCGAGCCGACGACGAGTTCCCGCTTCAGCTCGATCCCGGCGACCAGGAAGAAGACGGTCAGCAGTCCGTCGGAGGTCCAGTGGCCGACCGAGAGATCCAGGCCCAGCGCGGGTATCCCGAAGTGGAAGTCGCGGATGGTGGCGTAGGCGCTGCTGAGCGGGGTGTTCGCCCACACCAGCGCGACCACCGCGGCGGCCAGCAGGACGAGGCCGCCCACCGTCTCGGTGCGCAGGGCCCGGGCCACTGCCTGCCGTTCCGGCCAGGAGAGGAGACCGAGGAACGGGCTACGGGGCGGGGTGGCGGCCAAGGGGCGAACCTCCGGGGTGTCGGGGAAACGGGCACACGGCCCTGCGGACGCCGACCAGACTTCCCGGCACACCCCGCGTCTCATTGACGCGTTCTTCACACCCTAACCGGAGCGGGTCCGTCGGCCCACCCCCACCTCGTTCGCCGCGAACGGGCAGGCAGTGAGCCCGGTGACCTGTTCGGGCGGGTCGTGGCGCGGTGGTCGGTCGTGGGCGGCAGGCGTACGGGCCCGTACCCACCAAGGCGCGAGGTGGGGACGGGCCCGTACCGGAGCCGGGCCGCCGGGGGGCGGTCAGACGGTGGTCTTCACCGACTCCTGGTCTTCGTCGCTGTCGCTGCTGTCGCCGGCCTTGCGGGCGCGGACGAACTCCAGGAAGGAGCCGAGCTCGCGTTTGACGACCGGGGCGAGCAGGTACAGGCCGATGATGTTGAAGACCGACAGCAGGAAGAGCGCGGAGTCGGCCAGGCTGATCAGCGAGTCGAGGGACATCAGGGCGCCCAGGACCACGAACAGGCTCCAGACGACCTTGAAGATCATCTCGCTGGCCTTGCTCTTGCCGAACAGGTACGACCAGGCCTTGAGGCCGTAGTAGCCCCAGGTCAGGATCGTGGAGAAGGCGAACAGCAGCACCGCGATCGTGAGCACGGCCGGGAACCAGGGCAGGACGGTCTCGAAGGCGTCGGAGGTGATGGTGACGCCGCCGATGCTTTCGCCCTCTCGGGCCTCGCCCCAGCTGGCCGGGTTGGCGATGACGATGGTCAGCGCGGTCATGGTGCAGATGACGACCGTGTCGATGAACGGCTCCAGCAGGGCGACCAGACCCTCGCTCGCGGGGTGGTTGGTCTTGACCGCGGAGTGGGCGATCGGGGCGGAGCCGAGACCGGCCTCATTGGAGAACGCGGCCCGCTGGAAGCCGATGATCAGGGCACCGAGCACACCGCCCGCGACGCCGTCTGCCTCGAAGGCGCCCTGCAGGATGGTCTGGAAGGCGTCCGGGACGGCGGTGACGTTGCTCAGGATGACGACCAGGCAGGCCACGATGTAGATGGCGGCCATCGCGGGCACCAGCCGGCTGGTGACCGAGGCGATGGAGCGGATGCCGCCGAGCAGCACGAGACCGACCAGCGCGGAGACGACCAAGCCGAAGAGGACGGCGCCTGCGGAGGAGGCCAGGAAGCCGTCCTCGCCGCCGAAGGTCGAGGAGATCTGCGCGTAGCTCTGGTTGGTCTGGAACAGGTTGCCGCCGAACAGGCCGAAGAAGAGGACCATGATCGAGGCCAGGACGGCGAGGACCTTGCCGAGCTTGGCGCCGCCGTTGCCGAAGCGGTCGGCGAGGCCCTTGGGCAGGTAGTGCATCGGGCCGCCGGAGACGGTGCCGTCGGCGTGCACCTCGCGGTACTTCACACCGAGGGTGACCTCGACGAACTTGGTGGCCATGCCGAGCAGGCCGCACAGGATCATCCAGAACGTGGCGCCGGGTCCGCCGATGGAGACGGCCACGGCCACACCGGCGATGTTTCCGAGGCCGACCGTGCCGGAGACGGCGGCGGTCAGCGCCTGGAAGTGATTGACCTCGCCGGCCGACCCCTTCTCGTCGTACTTCCCGCGCACCACGTCGAGCGCGAGTCTGAACTTGCGGACCTGCACGAACCCGAACCAGCCGGTGAAGACCAGACCGGCGACGACGAGCCAGGCGACGATGAGGGGAAGGTCTGTTCCGCCGACGGGAACCGCGTAGAAGACGACATCCCCGAGCCAGTTGGCTATCGGTTCGAAGAAATCGCTGACGGCTTCGTCGACGTTCTGGGTGACGGAGTCGAGTGACACAGTGGCTACCTCGATGGTGCGAGCCCGGGGCACTGAGGACGTGCCGCCGGTCGATGTGCGGTCTCGGAACGAACGCCGTTGTCCGATCGGCGACGCTGAATGGGCTGACTGTGGATGCGGATCGTGATCGCCCTGGTCGTGCTGCCGGTGCATGCCGACCGCTCCGCGCTGTGGTGTCGAGCGGTTTCACCTGCGGAGTTGCGCAGTTCTACCACGGTCTTTGCCAAGCTTTTAGTGATGCATGTCACATGACTCGTAGTTACGGTCGAAAATGCCAGCGAGCGATATCGGACCGTTATGCGAAACCGGAAGTCCGTTCATCGGACATCTATCGAGAAGACGGCCGGGCTCGTGGGCGCCGCGGCGACGTAAGACTTCCGTCATTCGCGTCGGGGTACGCGCCGCCCCCTGTGCCCCGTTGAATGAACCGGATGAAGCACTCAGGAATCGAGGCGGGTATGAGGCGTGGACGCAAGACGCGGGGGAGGTCGTGGGTCATCGTGGTGCTGGTGGTTGCGGTCGCCGGTGTCGGCTTGGGGCTGTACTGGTTCCAGCCGTGGAAGCTGTGGCAGGACGAAACCGTGCAGGAGGCACTGCCCAGCGCTGCGGCCCCGAGGGCCCCTGAGGGCGGAGCGCCCTCCGCGCTCCCTTCCCCGGCTCCCCGGCCCAGGACGCTGGCGGGCGGCACATTGATCAGCCACGAGCACGCCACCTCGGGCAGCGTGAAGCTCGTACGGCTCCCCGACGGCTCCCACGTCGTACGCCTGGAGGACCTCGACACCAGCAACGGCCCGGATCTGCGCGTGTGGCTGACCGACGCGCCGGTGAAGGAGGGGCGGGCCGGCTGGCACGTCTTCGACGACGGGGCGTATGTCAGCCTGGGCAAGCTCAAGGGCAACAAGGGGAGTCAGAACTACACCGTGCCCGCCGATGTCGACCCGTCCCGGTACACCAGCGTGAGCATCTGGTGCGACCGCTTCGACGTGTCCTTCGGCGCGGCCGAACTCGCGCGCGCCTGACGCCGTCCGCGAGGGCGCGTCACAGGTCCTGGGCGGGCCAGTCCAGCAGCCGTGCGCCGATCACCGCGGTCTGCAGCATGTAGCGGTGGGCCGGATCGGCAGGGTTGGCCCCGGTGAGCTTGTGGATGCGCTCCAGCCGGTAGGTCAGGGCCCGCACGCTCAGGGTGAGGCGGCGGGCGGCCTCGGCGGCCACACAGCCGGAGTCGAAGTAGGCGGTCAGGGTGTCCAGCAGGGGCTGGGCGCCGCCGCGGGCCGTGGTGAGCGGGCCGAGGGCGTTGATGACGAGTTCGGCCATGGCCTGCCGGTCGCGGGTGAGGACGGGGTAGACGAGCAGGTCGGCCGCGCGCAGGACGGGGTCCTCCAGTTCCAGGCGCCCGGCGAGTTCCAGGACGCCCAGTGCCTCCTCGTAGGAGTGGACGACCCCGCCGGGGCCGGGCTGGGGGCGGCCGATGGCGACCCGGCCGCCGTCGGTGGCGGCATGGGCCTGCTTCGCGAAGTGGGCGAGGACCTCGTCCTGGGGACCGGGCGCGATGCACAGCAGCCGGCCGTCCTTGGTGGTGAGCAGGATGCTGCGGTCGCCGAAGCGTGCGATGAGGGCGCGTTCCACCTGGCGGGGGACGGGATCGCCCTCTTCGTAGGCGGTCGGGCCCTCGGCGACGGCGACGGCATGAGCGTGCGAAAGGCGCAGACCGAAGCGTTCGGCACGTTCGGCGAGGCGTCCGAGGTCGCTGCGGCCGTAGAGGAGATCGTCGATGAACTCGCGGCGTGCGGCCTCCTCCTGCCGTACGGCCTGGCGCTGTGCGCGCTCGAAGCCCTCGGCGAAGGCGTCCGTCGCCTGCTGCACGGCGGCCAGGACGGTGTCGGCCGAGGTGGGGCCGGGAGGCCAGGCCGAGCGGGCGGCGGTCAGATGGGCGCTGACCAGGGCCCTCAGTCCGTAACCGGCTTCGGCCGCCTGCTCCCCGAGCATCCGACGTGAGGCGAGTTCTTCCCGGGTGAGGCGCCGCCCGGTGGCCGCGACCTCGGCCAGTATCCGGGCATAGCCCTCGAGATACTCCACCGGAACTTCCAACTCCGCCATGCCGCCCCCGAGTTCTTGACACGCCGCTGACGGATTCTTAGCGGCCGCCCGGCATGCAGACCCTAGACAACGCTGCCGGAATCCGGCAATGCGCGGGCGGGCGCCCGCGATGCAGGATGGGCCGCGGGGAGCACTACGGGGGATCCCGGTGCCGGACACCGGCAGGTGTCCGGCACCGGGACCCGCGCAACGGTGCGCCGCCGAGCGCGAGTGACGGCAGTGCGGACAGGACAGGGGGGTACGGCATGCGGACCGTGTTGTCGGTCGTCTCCGGCCCGCCCACGATCCTGCTGACCACAGCCCTGGTCGTCCTGCTGTGCTTCTGGCTCCTCGTCGCCGCGGGTTTCACCTCGGTCGGCACCTTCGACGCGGACGCGAACCTCCGTGCCTGGGGCATGGACGGCGTACCCGTGGCGGTGGCCGTCTCCGCACTGACGGCCGTGGCATGGGTCCTGAGTGTAGGGGGCGTCCTTCTGGTTGCCGTGTGCGCGCCGCCGTCTCCCGCGACCGGGCTGCTGCGCATGGCCCTGCCCCTGGCGGCCCTGCCCCTTGCATGGCGACTGACCCGCCTGTTGGTGCGTCCCCTGCACCGGCTCTTCCCCGACGAACCCGCGCCGCCCGATCACGGCCGGTCAGCCCGGGCACGGGACCACGTGGACCACGCCGTCTGAGCGGTACCGCCGTCGGCCCCCGCGGCCGGCCTTCTCACGCCTCGTTTTCCTTCACGCCTCAAGGACGTTCGTCATGACTGTCATCCTCCTGGGCGCCGGCGTGCTCGTCGCCGTCACCCTGCTCGCCGTACTGCTCGTCTCGCGGCTGTTCCGCAAGGTGGAGCAGGGCAAGGCGCTGATCGTCTCCAAGCTGCGGAAGGTCGATGTGACCTTCACGGGGCAGGTCGTGCTGCCCGTGCTGCACAAGGCCGAGGTGATGGACATCTCGGTGAAGGCCATCGAGATCACCCGGACCGGCAAGGACGGTCTGATCTGCCAGGACAACATCCGGGCCGACATCCGGATCACGTTCTTCGTGAAGGTCAGCAAGACGGTCGAGGACGTGATCAAGGTCGCGCAGGCCGTCGGCACCGCGCGGGCGAGCGACCGGGACACGCTGCAGGAGCTGTTCCACGCGAAGTTCTCCGAGGCGCTGAAGACCGTCGGCAAGCAGCTGGACTTCACCGATCTGTACACCAAGCGTGAGGAGCTGCGCTACCGGATCATCGAGGTCATCGGCGTCGACCTCAACGGTTATCACCTGGAGGACGCGGCGATCGATTACCTGGAGCAGACGCCGGTCGCCCAGCTCGACCCGGCCAACGTCCTCGACGCCCAGGGCATCCGGAAGATCACCGAGTTGACGGCCGTGGAGCACGTGCGCACCAACGAGTTCCAGCGCACCGAGGAGAAGGAGATCACCCGGCAGAACGTCGACGCCCGCGAGGCCATCCTGGAGCTGGAGCGCCGGCAGGCGGACGCGGAGATCAAGCAGAAGCGGGAGATCGCGACCGTACGGGCCCGGGAGGAGGCCGAGACGGCGCGGGTGGTGGAGGAGGAGCGGCTGCGGGCCCAGGGAGCCTTCCTGGCCACCGAGGAGAAGCTCGGCGTGCAGCGCGAGAACCAGGCCCGTGAGATCGCCGTCGCCGCGAAGAACCGCGAGCGGGTCATCGCCATCGAGAATGAGCGCATCGAGAAGGACCGGCTCCTCGAAGTCATCGGCCGGGAACGCGAGACGCAGCTGACCCGGATCGCCGCCGAGAAGGAGGTCGAGGCGGAGAAGCGGGACATCGCCGAGGTCATCCGCGAGCGCGTCGCCGTGGACCGCACGGTCGCCGAGCAGGAGGAGTCCATCAAGAAGCTGCGGGCCGTGGAGGAGGCGGAGCGGCAGCGGCAGGCCGTGATCATCGCCGCCGAGGCCGAGGCGCAGGAGAAGCTGGTCAAGGACATCAAGGCCGCCGAGGCCGCCGAGCAGGCCGCCACGCACCGGGCGACCGAGGAACTGACGCTGGCCGAGGCCCGGTTGAAGACGGCCGACCTCGACGCCCAGGCCAAGCTCCGCCTCGCCGAGGGCATCCAGGCCGAGGCGGCTGCCGAAGGGCTCGCCGCCGTCCAGGTCCGCGACAAGGAAGCCGACGTCATCGAGAAGGCCGGCCGTGCGGAGGCCGCCGCCACGGAGGCTCGGCTGCGGGCCGAGGCGGAGGGCGCGCAGGCCCGGGCGATGGCGGAGGCCGCGGCCATCGGCGAGAAGCTCAAGGCCGAGGCGGAGGGACTGACCGAGAAGGCCGCAGCCATGGCAGCCCTCGACGACGCCTCGCGGGGACACGAGGAGTACCGGCTGCGCGTGCAGGCGGACAAGGAGATCCGCCTCGCCGGGCTCGACGTGCAGCGGCAGGTCGCTGAAGCGCAGGCGACGGTGCTCGCCACCGGTCTGGAGAGCGCCGACATCAACATCGTCGGCGGTGAGTCGGTCTTCTTCGACCGGCTGGTCTCCTCGATCGCGCTCGGCAAGAGCGTCGACGGCTTCGTCCAGCACTCCGAGACCGCACAGGCACTGGCCCGGCCCTGGCTGGAGGGCACGTCCCGCTTCACCGACGACCTGGGCCGCATCCTCGGCTCGGTCTCCACGGCCGACGTGCAGAACCTGACGGTCTCGGCGCTGCTGCTGAAGCTGATGAAGACCGGCGGGGCCGACTCGGGGCAGCTCCAGCAGCTGCTCGACAGGGCCGGCGAGCTGGGCCTGGCGGACAAGCCGCTCACCACCGTGAACGGCAGCGTCGTCCACGCCTGACCCGCCCCTTCGGTCCGGAGCCGCCGCACAGGGGACGGCGGCTCCGGACCGCTCCCATCGACTTTCCGAGAGGCACGCCATGACGATCGGCCCGGACACCGGCACGAC